>NZ_CAXWGX010000012.1:0-645391 GCF_964266745.1 Propionicimonas sp. T2.31MG-18 | reverse complement strand
ACTCCTATTCCAGGTCCTGACCGAGCGCGAGGAGAAGACCGCGATCGCGATCGCGTCCAACGAGCCCTTCAGCGGCTGGACCAAGACCTTCACCGACCCCCGCCTGTGCGCCGCGATCGTCGACCGCCTGACCTACGACGCCACCATCATCGAAACCGGCACGACCAGCTACCGCCTCGCCCACACCCGAGCAGGTGGGGCCAACTCAAGCCGTCCTGGTGGGGCCAAGTCGAGTTGACATACTCACGTGGACGCACTGACGCCTGGATCTACGTCGCAGAAGCAGGCGGATGGACTCGGTGGGGAGTCGACCACTACCTGGGCGCCTTCCAACCTCGCTGGTTCAAGAACGCGCCAGCAGAGGTCTAGCAGCCACGGCGTAGGCACACCGGGCGCGGTGAAGTCGGATGCTCCGCATCACCAGGAGCCGGCCGCGCTACCTATGACGAAGGTCGCGATTGCGATGCCCGAGAGGCCCCACACTGCCTTTCCGGCGAGGATCCAGCCGGCGGTCTTGGTGCCTGCCAGCCTCGAGAAGTGCTCGATGAAGCCGCGGTCAAGCCCTGGTACTCGCTGCCACTGCCGCCGCGGCACTTCCCGAACACCATCAGCCATGGCCGACAGACCTACACCCAACGCGACGAATAGCCCTGCAACGATCGCCCAGAGACCGCTTGGGTCGGCGAGGGCTCTGTCATCGGCGTTGGTCCAGCTAGCCGCACTGAAGATGAGCGCTGCCGCTGCCCCGATTGGAGGCAGCAGGCAGGAGCAAAGAGCAGCAATAGCGGTCGCCCGGGTTGCGCGGTCGGGCGCACGATCGGTCACGTTGGAATCATCTCGCACCGCATGGACGTTGGCCCGCGATCGCTCGGTCTACGCGTGCACGCGCGCAGCGGCACAAGCGATGCCCGCAGGTTGACCTATTCGCGGCTTGACCCGGCTTGCTTAGGGGTAGACGACGGTGTCGTAGGCACACAACTGGTCGACCTTCTTCAGGAGCCTGCCATTCTCGTCGACGATTTCCCAGTTGTTCACACAGCGACCCTCGAGCGGAGAGTTCATGATTCGCTCCTTCGTGTGCGGCATAGCTGTCGCCTTCGGCACGACGCGTCCATCTACTTTCGCCTGCAGAACGATGACTTGGTCGGAGTTGTTCTGGACCAAGATGGTGGGTCTTGCGGCTTCCAGGCCGCACCCGCCCAGCGCGAGGGCGATGGTGGCTGCTAATGCACTGAGAGCGGGCTTCATGTGGCCGTTCGTTGGTCGCTGGGTCGGGCCCGAGCCTAGTTGGGGCGAGGTGCGTCGGAAGCCGAAATCGAACTCCGCATGAAGAACCCGCCTGTGCTTCAGCTGCGCGCGATCGACATTGACATCGCAGATGTGAGGAGACGCCACCGGCAGCACCAAGACCGAAGACTGCCGTCGGCAGTGCCAGTGGCCCGCACCGCTAGCTCCTAACAAGCTCATCGGCAAGACCGCCCGGGTGGATAGCGGCATGGGCGGCTTGCTGACAGTCCCCGCGAGCGTTCCTTGACTCACAACATCGATCACACGGTGGTTGTGCGACCCCGGCTGTAGCTTCGTGCGTGCAGCGACGGGTCCTGGTCGGGGGGAATCCCTGGCGGTGGGCCCTCGCGGCTGTCGGCCTGCTGTTTGTCAGCCTTGAACTGCCGCCGTTCTTCAGGCCGCTGCCCGACTATGCAGCAGGATGGTTTCGCCCGGCGGAAGCGTTCTCTCAGCCGACATTCTGGCCCGCTGGGTTGCCGGGCGTAGCGGTGGCTGCGAGTGGTGGATACCACCGGATCTCCCGCCGAAGCGAACGGCCGCGGACTCGGACCCAAGCCGCCCGCGGTGTTCGCCGAGGGGCCACATCGGTTACCTCGGGAGCGCGAAACACAAGCTCGGTCCTGACTATGCGGTCGTCGATCGAATCGATCAGCACTGCGCTGGGACCCCGTACACCGCTGATCAGAGCGCCGAGCTGCTGAAAGAGCACTTCTGCGCTTTCGCCCCGCTCGAACCCGCGGGCGGTCGACTCGTGTCCCCCGAAGCTCGATCGAAACGCGGTCAGGAGATCGCCTGCGACTTGGAGTGCCGCCGTCCGGCTCGGATCCGCCGCAGGCCAAAGCTGAACCTCGAAGTAGCCGTCCGCAACGTCGGACACACGCCATCCAATGTCGGGTCTCAGCGCGAGGTATTCAGGGACTAGAGCGGCCAACCCCGCGGCGTCGAGACGGGGCAGCGACCGGCGGGCAAGCCAGTTGAGAAGCCCGACCGCGATGACGTCCACGAGCATCACTGCGAGCGCGACAAAGAGCAGAACCAATGAGATCCAGGGGATATCCGAGACCGGCCACGTTCCCGTGCCCCATTCAATCAACGCGGTCTCCAGGGCCAGCCCACCGAGCGAGGCGAGTGACAGCCATTGGGCAGACCAGCCCCACACCGAGACTTCCGCCCCGTTTGCCAGCCAGAACCCGCCCCAGTTGCTCTGGCGCGGTCGCGGACCCCTGGTGATCCCACTCACAGCCGAAAGGCTAGCCCTAGCCCACCGGCGAACCCACGGAGCGGGTCTGCTGCACGATCAGGTGACAGTGGTTAGTCACGCAGCCTGATCGGCTGTCGAGACGAGAAGCGATCCGCTGCCTGAAGCGCTGCGTCGCCCGCCAGACCTACCACGCAACCCTCGCCGCTCCGACGCGAGGGTTGACGCTCCACAGGACCATCACAGAGGGGAGCCAGATGAGGTCGCGGCCGGGCAGCCGTGAGGCTACCGTCCGCGGCGCGGCATGACCGGATGATTCCACTCCGTTCTAGAGTGCGTGTTGTGGGACTAGGCCGTCTTGTGCAGCAACTCCGCTCCAGACTCACGCCAGCGAGCCCAGCCTGGGCGGCGCTCACTTCCCCTGCGCATGCTGCGGGTACCTCACCATCCAAGAGCCGGGCGATTACGAGTTGTGCCCGGTCTGCTTCTGGGAGGACGACCCTGACCAGCAGCAGGACTCCGCCTTCGAGTTCGGGGCCAACGGATACTCACTGGCCTTCGCGAAGGAAAGCTACGCAGCTACAGGATCGTCCCACCCGAGCTTCCGCTTCAGAGTTCGCCACCCGCTGCCCTCGGAACTGCCGCTTTAGCTCCGCGGAGCGCGGCAAGTCCGGATGAATCTCGAGGGGGCAGCCAGGCCGTGAGAGCATCGTGCTCGTGGCGAGCTGGGTCTATTGCGTGATTGCGATGGCGCTTCTGCTGATTGCCGTGGCCCGCGAGACGGAGACCGTCCCTGCGAGCGGGCCACGCATCGCGCTGATGCTGATTCCGGCCGCCGTGGCGATGACGCTCGGCGCACATGCAACCGGGGTGGACCCATCGCCTCTCGCAGCTGGCACGTTCGGGCTCGCCTGGACCACGCTCAGCGGCTTTCACCCAGGACGAGTCTGGCGGGCCAAGGGGTCGAAGGGACGTCGCCTTGCCTTCGGGGCTCTTTGGGTGTCCATCGCCGCCTGGGTCGCGGCGTTTGTGTTGACGACCGCCTGATCGCGGCAGATGAGGTCGCGGCCGGGCAGCCGAAGGCTACCGTCCGCGGCGCGGCATGAGCGTGAATCCCCACCCAGCCATCCAGGGGTCCTGAGGGGCGCTCACGGATGGTCGAGATCGGCGGGGCTTGCGGTTCAGATCTGTCCGACGATGGCTTTGGTTTCGAGGTATTCCTCGAGTCCTGCGGTGCCCCAGATGCGGCCGTTGCCGGAGTGTTTGTAGCCACCGAAGGGGGCGAACAGGTTCGGGGTGACGGCGTTGACGACGACTTGTCCGGCGCGAATCCTGGCTGCGACCCGTTTGGCTTGGTCGGTGTCTTCCCCGGTGACGTAGCCGGCGAGGCCGTACTCGCTGTCGTTCGCGATGCGGATCGCGTCGTCGATGCCGGTGTAGGTGATGACGGACATGACGGGGCCGAAGATCTCCTCTCGGGCGATGCGCATGTTGTTGGTGACGTCGGCGAAGACGGTGGGGCGGACGTACCAGCCGCTTGCGGTGGGGTCGGGTTTGCCCGGGCCCCCGGTGATGAGGGTGGCGCCTTCGTCGAGTCCGATCTGGATGTAGTCCTGGACGGTGTGCCACTGGGTCTGGTTCGCAACAGGCCCGAGGTCGACCTCCTTCATCGGGTCGCCGACGGTGAGCCCGTCGACCGCGCTCTTGACTCGTCGGAGAAAGTCGTCGAGGAGTGGCGCAGGGACGAGTGTGCGGGTGGGCGCGGCGCAGGTCTGGCCGGAGTTGCTCATGACGCCGTTGACGGCGGTGGTGACGGCGAGGTCGAGGTCGGCGTCGGGCAGGACGATGTGGGCGGACTTGCCACCGAGTTCCTGGCTGACCCGTTTCACGGTGTCGGCGGCGTCCTTCTGCACCTGGATGCCGACGTCGGTGGAGCCGGTGAATGCGACCATGTCGACGCCGGGGTGCTTGCTGAGCGCGGTGCCTACCGTCGAGCCCTTGCCGACGAGCAGGTTGAACACCCCTGCCGGGACCCCGGCAGCGTCCATGATTTGGGCGAACACCTCGCCGGCGTGGGAGACGATCTCGGCGGGCTTGAGGATGACGGTGCAGCCTGCGGCAAGGGCGGGGGCGACCTTCTCGGCCATTTGCAGCGAGGGGTAGTTCCACGGCGGGATCAGGGCGGCGACGCCGACTGGATCCTTGTCGATGATGTGGTCGCCGGCGACGTCGTGGAACGGGTAGCCGGGCAGGGTGTCGATCATGGACGTGAACTGCAGGATCGCCGCTCCCACGGCGATCCGGCTGCCGGCGATCGGGATTCCCATGTCGGTGGTGACGGCGATCGCCATGTCCTCGGCGCGACGGGTGAACTCGGCGGCGATCCGGCTGAACATAGCCACCCGATCCGCGATCGTGGTGTGGGAGTAGGTCTCGAACGCCGCCCGGGCGGCCGCGACAGCCCGGTCGACCTCGTCGAGGCCTGCCAGGGCGACCCGGCCGGTCACCTGGCCGGTGGCGGGGTTGCGCAGCTCGTTGGTTAGTCCGGCCCAGTCGGTGGTCCAGGTGCCGTTGATGTAGTGGGTGACCAGATCGGTGGTGGCTGTAGCGGTCATGGTGGTGTCCTTTCAGGGGATGTCCCGCGATGGCGAGACTGCGAGCGACGGTTCCTGAGGTGCCGGCGGCTGCCAGCCAAGGGCGCCGGGAGCCACACCGCTCGGCCCGTCAGTTGCGGGGGAGTCCCGTGGCGCGGGCGATGAGGGCGTCGTACTGGCGGTCGGAGAGGATGCCGCGGGCCGCGATCAGCGGCTTGGCGCCGAATCCGACCGCGTAGCGGGTGCGGGGTCGCCGGGCGGTCACGGCCTTGGCGATGGCGTCGGCGATCACCGAGGGCGGGGAGTTGCGGTTGGCGTTGGCCTCCGACCGCAGCGAGCTGGCCACGGCCTTGGCCTGGGCGGCGTACGGGCCGGTCCCGGAAGTCGCCTCGACGTGATCGGCGGCGATTGCGCCCCATTCAGTGGCGATGCCGCCGGGCTCGATGACCACCACGTCGATCCCGAAGGGGGCGACTTCCATGCGCAAGCAGTCGCTGAGCGCCTCGAGGGCGAACTTGGTGCCGTGGTACCAGCCGCCCAGCGGGGTGTGCAGCTTGCCGCCCATCGAGGTGATGTTCACGATGGTGCCCGACCGCTGGGCACGCATGTGCGGCAGCACGAGCTGGGTCAGCCGCATCGCGCCGAACACGTTGACCTCGAACTGGCGACGGCCTTCGTCGATGTCGACGTCCTCCAGCGCGCCGTAGGAGCCGTAACCGGCGTTATTGACCAGGACGTCGATCCGGCCGGCCTCAGCGATGATCTTCGCGATGCCGGCGGTCATCGACGCTTCGTCGGTGACGTCCATCGCGACGGCCCGGATGCCTTCGGCGGACAGCTTCTTGAGTCGTTCGGTTCGGCGGGCTGCTCCGTAGACGGTGTAGCCCAGCGACTGGAGCTTGCGGGCGGTGGCCTCGCCGATCCCGGAGGACGCTCCGGTGACGAGGGCAACGGTGTTGGTCATGGTCTCTCTCCTGCTGTAAAGTGAATCTCGGTTCACGTACATCATGAACCATCATTCACGTTAATGCAAGTGAGAGATCCTCTCTCGTTTCATGGAGGAGTCAGATGGCTGCCGAACGGCCCCAACGCGCCGACGCGATCCGCAACCGACGCCGGATCCTGGACGCCGCCGCCGCGCAGATCACCACCGCCGGCCCCGAGGTCGGCATGGACGACATCGCCCAGGCCGCCGGTGTCGCCGTCGGCACCCTCTACCGGCACTTCCCGACCAAGACCGACCTCCTTGCCGCGGTGATCGCCGAGGACGTCTCCGCGATCGCCGATGACGCCGAAGCCTCCCTCGCCCGCGTCCGTGCCGGCGCTCGCGCGGTCGACGAGGTGGTCGGCTTCCTCCAGCGCGTCGCCGAGGCCACCGCAAAGAGCCACGCCGTCAAAGCCGCCGCCGCCGGCCTCGGCGTTCAGGGTCATGGGGAGCAGACCGACGAGACCCGTGCCGGCGTCGCCGTGGCAGAGCTCCTCCAAGCCGCCCAGCGAGACGGCGACGTCCGTCCGAACATCACCGTCGACGACATCTACCTCCTCGTCGCCACCGCCCCCACAGACCAGCCCCAACAGATCGGGCGCTGGCTCGAACTCGTCCTCCCCGGAATCGTCGCTGGCTGACCACCGCTCCGTCGCGTCAACAACAGGAGCCCTGTCAGTCCTGCCCGAGGGGCGGGGGAATGCCGCCTTGCCGCACACGCTGTATTCGGCATGAGCGCGCGACTCAGGAGCTACCACTCGTCCAGGTGATGCTCCGGCGACGGCTATCGCCGAGATCGTCGCGGCCCTTCCTGCTGTGGGCCGGCTCGTCTTGGCCGAGTCGAGTCGTGTCCCCCGAGCGTCCGGCTTGCGCGCACCGGCTCGTGCCTGCCAGCCTCCTTGGAGCCGAACAGCAAGGAACCCGATGACCGACCAGACCACCCTGCACATGTGGACCGACGGCGCCTGCAAGGGCAATCCGGGTCCGGGCGGCTGGGGCGTGCTGATGACCTACGGCCCGCACTCCCGGGAACTGTTCGGCGGCGAGGCGCTCACCACCAACAACCGGATGGAGCTGCTGGCGGTGATCCGCGGCCTGGAGGCGCTGACCCGTCCCAGCGAGGTGCACCTGCACGTCGATTCCGCGTACGTGATGAACGGCATGACCAAGTGGATCCACGGCTGGAAGCGCAACGGCTGGCGCACCGCGGACAAGAAGCCGGTTAAGAACGCGGAGCTGTGGCAGGAGCTGGAGGCCCAGATCGCACGACACACCGTCCGCTGGGAGTGGGTGAAGGGCCACGCGGGCGATCCCGGCAACGAACGGGCGGACCAGCTGGCCAACCTGGGGGTGGAGCAGGCCCGCGGCTGAACGCATCCCGCAGGGGAGCCGGTGGTGATTCTGCAGATGGCCGGTTCCGCGCGTGCGCCCCTAGCCTGAGGGCATGGGCAGCTTCACAGAGCTCCTCGGAGCGCAGGTCAGGAATGAGTTCGCGGCGTCCCAGCAGTACGCGGCGGTAGCGGTGTGGTTCGACTCGCAGGACCTTCCGCAGCTCGCCCGCTACTTCTACCGCCAGTCGCTGGAGGAGCGCAACCACGCGATGATGATGGTCCAGTACATGCTCGACCGGAACCTGGCGGTGACGATCCCCGGGATCGATCCGGTGCGCAACGACTTCGCCACCCCGTCCGAGCCGATCGCGCTGGCGCTCGCCCAGGAGAAGCAGGTGACCGCCGACATCGAGGCCCTCTTCGCCGCCGCCCGCAACGGGGGCGACCCGCTCGGCGAGCAGTTCATGCTGTGGTTCCTCAAGGAACAGGTGGAGGAGGTCGCCTCGATGGCCACCCTCCTCAACGTCGCGCAGCGCGCGGGCGACAACTGGTTCGACCTGGAGAACTACGTCGCCAGGGAGAGCATCGGCGACGGTGGGCACGACACGTCCGCCCCGGCCGCGGCCGGGGGCGCGCTGTAGGCCCGGGCGGCGCGTCCAGATGCCGTCCGGAACCGCCGAGCAGGTCGAGGAGTACCTCGCCACCCAACCCGGGCCAAAGCAGGCCGACCTCCGGCACCTGCACGCCCGGATCCTGGCGGAGTTCCCGCGGTCCCGGCTGTGGTTCCTCGACGGCACGGACGAAACCGGCAAGGTCGTGGCCAACCCGAGCATCGGCTACGGCACCCACGCGCTGACCTACGCCGACGGATCCTCGCGCGAGTTCTACCTCATCGGCCTGAGCGCCACCACCAGGGGCATCTCGGTCTACGTGTTGGGGCTCGACGACAAGACCTTCCTCTCCCGCACCTACGCCGCCTCGATCGGCCGGGCCACCGTGACCGGCTACTGCATCAGGTTCGCCCGCCTTGCCGACATCGACGTCGACGTCCTGCTGGCGGCGGTCCGCCACGGCATGGCCAGGGACACCTCCGCCTCCGCGAACGTGTAGTCGGTGCCGGCCCGCCCCGTGCGCGGTGACGCCGGACGGGCGGGCCCGCATCCGGTCACTCGGCAGGGACGGACAGCTGCTGCAGCCACGCCTCCCAGGCCGGCTCCTCACGCCGCACGTACTCGGCCGCGTCCGGGGAGAACAGGTAGGCGCGCACGCCCGCCGACGACTCGCCCTCCCCCGCCCCGTGCACGAAGACGGTCAGCATCCCGGGCACCGGCGCCGTGAGTCGGACGAGGGCTTGCCGCTCGCCGACGCGCTCGACCCTGCCGGTGGTGTCGCGCAGCTCGAGAGTCGTGCCCTCCCCGCCCAGGCCCAGCTCCTCGCGCAGCGCCGCCCAGACCGTCCCGGCATCGCCCGGGTGGGACGCGGAGGCCTCGAGCGGCGTCGCCTCCTGGCCGGCGAAGTGCGCCAGGTAGAGGCGCAGGTTGTCGAAGAACGGCTTCCAGCTCGTCCCCATGTCCTCCCAGAACTCCGCCTCCCAGTCCGCGCCCGTACCGAAGCCACTACTCGTGACCCGCACCACGCAGGTGCCGCCGGACTGAGCCTCGACGAGGAACTCCGACGTCAACGGGCTCAGGGCGTCGGGGTCGAGGCCCATCAGGGCGGCCCAGTCCTCCTCGTAGACGAGGCGCCGTGGCGGCTCCCAGGCGGTCACGTGACCGTCCGAGCCCATGTCGGGGCCCATCGAGAAGTGCAGGGAACCGCCTTCGCGCTCCTCGAGCTCGGTCGGCAGGAACCAGGCGCTCATGCCCCTGGCGGTGGCGACCGCCTGCCAGACCTGCTCGGCGGTGCCGGGCACCTCGACGCTGAACTGCAGACGGTACGGGACGGTCGCGGTCATGGCTTCTCCTTCGGACGCGGGTGGACGGCGACGACGAGCCGGTGCGGGCGTCCGTCGTCGTGGTGGTAGCGGGCGGCCAGGTCGAGCACCGCCGCGGTCAGGTCGTCGGCGAAGGCCGCCCGGTCGGCGGCCGATCGGAAGCCGATCTCGGTGTCGATCGCCAGGGTGGGCAACCGCGTGCCGGTGACGCGGGCGCGGCGCGCCAGGGCACCGACCTCCCGGACCAGCCGGCCGGCCAGGGCGACCAGGTACGCGGCCGAGAAGTGGTCGGTGGTGGCGTCCGGGTCGGCCGCCGACGCGCTCACCGCCGCCGGCGACACGACGTAGGACGCCGCGGACGCCTGGAGCACCCGCTCGGTGATGCCCCCGTGCCGGCGCTCCTCGGACAGCTCCACCAGTCCGTGCGCCTCGAGCGCCTTGAGGTGGTAGTTGACCTTCTGGCGTGCGATCCCGACGCGGGCGGCCAGACCGGCGGCGGAGGCAGGCACGACCAGTTCGTTCAGCAGCCTCGCCCGGACGGGGTCCAGCGCCGCGGCGGCCGCCTCCGGGCTCTCGATGACTTCGACGTCCTGCATGGCCCCACCCTGCCCCTGACAACATTTCTTGTCAAGAGGTGCGGGAGGTGACGGCGGCGGCTTCGGCGTCACCCTCGCGGTATTGCTCCTGTCGGCGGGACGATGCAGGCTGGACCCTCGACCTGGGGAGGTTCCATGGGCAGGCTGATCTACGCGGCCAACATCTCGCTCGACGGTTTCCTGGAGGACGCGGCCGGTTCGCTGGACTGGTCGGTGCCCGACGAGGAGGTGCACGCCTTCTGGAACGAGCACGAGCGCGGGATCGGCACGTCGCTGTACGGGCGGCGGATGTACGAGACCATGCGGGTCTGGGAGCTGGATGACTGGCTGGCTGACGAGCCCGCGGTCGTCCGTGAGTACGCCGGGATCTGGCGTGACACCGACAAAGTCGTGTACTCCTCCTCGCTCGGGGAGGTGTCGACCGCCCGCACCAGGATCGAGCGCCAATTCGACCCTGAGGCGGTGCGTCGGCTCAAGGAAGCCTCCCGCGCCGACCTCAGCATCGGTGGCGCGACGATCGCCGCCGAGGCCTTCCGGCACGGACTGGTCGACGAGTGCGTCCTGCTGCTGTGCCCGGTCACGGTGGGCGGCGGCAAGCCTGCGCTGCCCCGCGGGGTCCCGCTCGACCTTGAGCTGATCGACCACCGACGGTTCGACAACGGCGTGGTCTTTGTGCGCTACGCGGTCCGGAACCGGTGACGGGAGACTTGCGCCGGGCGGATCGGCTCCCCGGGCGCTGAACAGGTCGCCGGCAAGGGTCAGCCGAACCTCGTCCAGTCGCCCTCTGAAACCACCTCGGCCCTGCCGTCGACGACCGTGATGGCCGTCTGCTCGTCGATCGCGTACGCCGGTCCGCCGATGCCGGCGGCCCACCGCTCGGCGTCGGCCGGGCTGTTCTGCGGGAACGCGCCCAGGTGCGGGAAGATCGAGAAGTCGACCACACCCAGCCCCGAGTCGTCGGGCGCCGAGGGCCACTCGACGAAGCACTCCCCGATCCGCGGCGCCATCACCATGCTCCCGGCGCTCACTCCCACCCACACCGTGTCGGAGAGCGAAGGCAACAGCGCGGCGAGGCCCGACTCCCGCATCCAGTGGCACAGGTACGTCGCGTCGCCGCCGTCGACCAGCAGGGCGTCCGCCTCCCGCACCCACGGCACCCAACGGTCGGCGCCCACGGTGGGCAGTGCGGTCAGCTCGAGGACCCCGAGCGAGGCCCAGCCGAGGCCGGTCAGGTGGCGGAACCGGGGATCGGCAGCGATCAGCCCCCGCACCGAGGCCGGACCGCACAGCGGGTGTCCCCACTGCGCCGTCGGCACGCACAGGGCGTGGCTGTCGGCGATCGGCTTCCCGAGGAGCTGCACGAGCGCCGACTCGATGCTGGCGTTCGTGACGCCGCCGGAGGTGAGCAGGAGTCTCACAGTGCCTCCCAGGGTCGGACAACGGGGATGTGCGCCCGGACGTCAGTCCGTCTTGGGCCCGATGGTAGTCACGCCGTCCGGGATCTCGTCCCGGCCCCTCGACGCCCCTACGATGCCGCCGTGACCGCTCGCCTGTATCTCGACGACGCGTACCTGTCGTCGTTCGGTGCCGTCGTCACCGCCGCCCACGACGGGTGGGTGGCCCTCGACCGGACGGCGTTCTACCCCGGTGGCGGCGGGCAGCCCCCCGACCAGGGATCCCTTGCCGTCGACGGGAGCGACGTCGGCGTGACCGAGGCGAAGGAGGATCAGGACGGCCGCGTCTGGCACCACGTCCACGCCGACCTCGGCGTCGGTTCAGCGGTGGAAGGCAGGATCGACTGGCCCCGCAGGCACACCGTGATGCGGGCGCACGGGCTGATGCACGTCGTGAACAGCGTTGCGCGTGCCCGTTTCCGCGGCGCGATCACCGGCGTCCAGCTCGGCGTCGACCGCTCCCGTATCGATCTTCGCCTGTCCGGGTTCGACCGGGACCGGCTGCCGGAGTTCGAGGGCGCGGTGAACGCCGTCCTCGCGCGGGATCTGCCGATCCGCGCCCACGTCATCCCCGAAGCCGAGTATCGCTCCCGTCCCGAGCTCGTCCGAACCCTCAACGTCGAGCCACCCGTGGCGGCCGGGAGAGTCCGGGTCGTCGAGATCGTCGGATTCGATGCGCAGGCCTGTGGCGGCACCCACGTCCACAGCACCGGCGAGATCGGCACCAGCCGGATCATCCGATACGACAACAAGGGTCGCGACAACAAGCGCCTCTACTGGGAACTGGCCTGACAGGTGCAGGAGCACGGGCGACGGAGCGGCGGTTCGTACGGATTCGGTCCCGACGCTCCGGTGTACCCCTCGGCCGAGTGTCTAGGCTCGGCGAAGGGTCCAGAGGAAGGTTCACGGCCGTGCCGCCGAAGTGGTCTGCACTGACTGTCGTGTTGGCAGCGGTGCTGATGTTCCCGCTGCCAGCGGCGGCCGCGCCGCGGCCTTCGCCGGGGACGTCTGCACGGGCGACGCGGATCAACGACATCGACGGCGACCGGAAGGTCGACCTCGTGCTGCTCGACCCGGGAACCGGCGACTTCTCCACCACGGACGACAGCGAGCAGCGCCGGGTCGGCGGCATTCGGATCCTGTTCGGCGACGGGGCGGTGCAGACCATCAGCCGACACCAGTTCCATGACCTTCCTGTCGAGGACTCCCGGTTCGGTGCAGGGCTCGTCGTGGGAGACCTGAACCGCGACGGGTACGCCGACATCGTGGTGTCGGATTCCAGTGCCAACGACTACAAGGGCGTGGTGTGGGTGGTCTGGGGATCCGCTCGGGGAGTCTCGGCACGAGGCGTGCAGATACTGCTGGAGGGCTCCCGCGGGCGTCCCGTGGGCGCGGCCTTGGCCTTCGTGCCGGTGCCCGACCCGGTCCTGGCCGTCGGGACGGAGGCGACGGACGGCCGGCCCGGCGGGGTGTTGCTGTGCCAGGTGACTCCCGGTGGCCGGCTCGGAGCCCAGCGCTACGTCACGATCGGGTCGCCCGGCATCGTCGGATCGGCGAGCGGGGGTCCGGCACTCGGACGGACCTTGGCCGCCTCGAACGACCTTCTGGTTCTCGGCGCGAACGAGGCCGGTCCGAAGCTCTACGGCGGAGCGGTCTGGATCCTCCAGATGGCCGGCGGGCTGACCTACTGGGCCATCCGCGTCACCCAGGACACCCCCGGGGTGCCGGGACGAACGGAGACCGACGACAACTTCGGGCTCGCGGTGTCGGTCCTGGACGACTGGGTCGCGATCGCCGTTCCGGAGGAGCGTGTCCGGGGGACGAACCTCCGGGGGGCGCTCCAGCCGGTCCGCGTCGAACGGACCGGTCACGGACTGAGGCTCCATCCCGGCAGGCTGATCTCCAGAGCTGACGCCCCCCTCGCCGCAGCGTCCGGTCCGACGGGCGCACCGCAGGAGGTCTTGATCACGCGCTGCAACACCGGATACGGAGCCATCCTCGGGCCTGGACTCGCGCCCGTACCGCTGGCCAGCGCCGCCGGCTGCACCTCAGAGACCCTCGGCACCGGAGCACAGTCCGGCATCGTGCGCACCGGCACGGGCGCCGAGGTCCGGGACCAGCCTGCCGTCGTCGAAGGCGGCGGCGTGATCGTGGGCTGGGCGGCACAGCGAAGCACCTACGACGCCGGGTCGTCAGACGCCTGGGACGTGGCTGCCGCCAAGCTCGCCCCGCCGGCAGCGTGAGCCCCCACGGCTGGCCGACCCGCAGGACCCGCGCGCACCGTCGGCATGATCGGGCGCTCGTCGACGCTCAGCGACCCCGGACCCCGCGGACGGCTCGTGGCACGACGTGGGTCTCCCGCGCTCGCAGCCACGGGACGGCCGCCAGCAGCGTGATCGCGCCGGTGACGCCGAACGCCAGCGCGTAGCTGCCGCGATCGACCAGAAGCCCGGCGACGATCGGCCCGATG
This sequence comes from Propionicimonas sp. T2.31MG-18, assembly GCF_964266745.1. Taxonomy (NCBI): domain Bacteria; kingdom Bacillati; phylum Actinomycetota; class Actinomycetes; order Propionibacteriales; family Nocardioidaceae; genus Propionicimonas; species Propionicimonas sp. T2.31MG-18. The sequence continues at coordinate 631,543 of NZ_CAXWGX010000012.1, read as the reverse complement.
ATCGAGCCGAGGTCCGACGACATCTGAAAGGCGGCCAGAGCGGGGCCGCCGTTGCGCTCGCGACCCACCACGTCGGCCAGGGACGCCTGCTGGGCCGGGTTCAGCGCCCCCGCGCCGATCCCGGCGACCACCGACACGACGACGAGCACCGGGAGGTCGTGCGCGAATCCGGTCACCGCGGTGGCGATTCCCGAGACCACCAGCCCCGCGATGATGAACGGACGGCGTCCCACCCGGTCGGACTGGCGTCCGGCGAGGACGAGCCCTGCGGCGTTCCCCGCGGCGAACACCGCGAGCGCCATCCCGGCCACCCACGGTTCCCGGCCGACGACCGCGGTGGCGAACAGCGGCAGGATCGCGTTCCGCACGCCGAAGTTGGCCCAGCCGTTCGCGAAGCCCGACCCGAACGCCGCCCGGTAGGCGCTGTCCGTCCATGCCTCGCGGACCGTCAGCGCCGGCAGGGTCGGGCTGCCCGGCGCCGGACGCAGGGACGCACGCCGCAGGAAGACGGCCACGATCCCGGCCGCCAGCAGCAGCGCGACGGCGTACACCAGGAACGGCACCCGCAGCCCCAGCCCGCCGAGCAGTCCGCCGACCACCGGCCCGCCGACACCACCGAGGAGGAAGGCCGTCGCGTACGCCGACGACACCCGGGCGCGGATGCCGGGGGGGGCCAGCCGCACCAGCAGTGCCACGGCCGAGACCGTGAACATCGTCGAGCCGATCCCGCCGAGCCCCCGGAACACCAGCAACTGCCAGTAGTCCTGGGCGAACGCCGTGGCGCCGGTGGACACCGCGACGATGACCAGCCCCGCCAGGTAGACGGGCCGCTCGCCGAGCCGGGCGATGAGCCGCCCGCCCGCCGGGGCGAACACGAGCCGGAAGAACGCGAACGCGCTCACCACCACGCTGGAGGCGAGGGCGCCGACGCCGAAGCCCTGGGCGAACGACGGCAGCACGGGCGTGATCAGCCCGAAACCGATGGCGATGACGAACGCTGCGGCGACGAGCACCCACACCTCGCCGGGGATCCGGTCCCGGGCGCCGTGCGGCGTTGGTGGGGTCTGGTCGGGCACGGTCACCCAGTATGCCGAGCCGGAGGGAGTTCCCTCGGCAGGAGCGACGCGGCACCATTCGACGCGGTTCCGGCACGCCGCCCGCCGCTCTCGGCTACCGTCGAGAGATGGCTGGGCCCTCGGGCGAGGCGCAGACCCCGGACGGCTCCCGCTGGCACACCGCCGGCGTGGACGCGGCCTTCGACGCGCTCGGCAGCGGCGAGGACGGGCTCAGCAGCCGCGAGGCCCGGGCCCGGCTCGAGAGCTACGGGCCCAACGAGATCCGCGCGACGCGTCGGGTCTCCGGCTGGCGGATCCTCGCCGCCCAGTTCCAGAACGTGCTGATCGTGATCCTGCTCGCGGCGACCGGGCTGTCGTTCTTCCTCGGGCACTCCACGGAGTCGGTCGTGATCGCCGTCATCGTCCTGTTCGCCGTCGCCCTCGGCTTCGTCCAGGAGTTCCGCGCCGAGCGGGCCATCGAGGCCCTCCGCGAGCTCGCCGCCCCCGTCGCCACCGTCGTGCGGGACGGCCGGGAGGGCCCCGTGCCCACCCGCGACCTCGTCCCCGGCGACGTCGTGCTCCTGCACCCCGGCGACCGCGTCCCGGCCGACGCCCGCATGGTCGAGTCGGCCAACCTGATGGTCGACGAGGCCCCGCTGACCGGGGAGTCGCTGCCGGTGGCCAAGCACGCCGAGCCGCTCGCGGACGCCGACCTCGCCGTCGCCGACCGCACCAACATCGTGCACGCCGGCACCGCGGTGACCCACGGGCGCGGACGGGCGGTCGTGGTCACCACGGGCATGCGCACCGAGTTCGGACGGATCGCCCAGCTGCTCGAGGGCGTCGAGGCGGGCCGCACGCCGCTCCAGAAGAACCTCGACCGGGTCGGGGCCGTCCTCGCCCGGGCCGCGCTGGCGATCGTGCTGGTGATCGTGGTCCTCGGCCTCCTGCGGGGACAGCCCTGGCTGGAGATGCTCCTGTTCGGCATCGCGCTGGCGGTCGCCGTCGTGCCCGAGGCACTGCCCGCGGTGGTCACGATCTCGCTCGCCATCGGCGTCCAGCGGATGGCCCGCCGGCACGCCCTGATCCGTCGGCTCCCGGCCGTGGAGACCCTGGGCAGCACGTCGGTGATCTGCTCGGACAAGACCGGCACGCTCACCCGCAACGAGATGACCGTCCGCAGGGTGTGGGCGGCCGGCCGGACGTGGGAGGTCGGCGGCTCCGGCTATGAACCGGCCGGCGACTACTCCGTCGACGGTGCCGCCGCCGCCCCCAGCCCCGAGCTCACCGCCCTTCTCGCTGCCGCCGTCCTGGCCAGCGACGCCCGGCTCCAGCAGTCCCCGGACGGCTGGCGGATCACCGGCGACCCCACCGAGGGCGCGCTGGTGGTGGCCGCGGCCAAGGCCGGCCTGGACCGGGAGTCGCTGGAGGCGTCCGCGCCCCGCACGCAGGAGATCCCGTTCACCTCCGAGACCAAGCGCATGACCACGCTCCACGTCGCACAGGGACGTACGACGGCCCTCACCAAGGGGGCGCCGGAGGCCGTCCTCGGCGACTGCACGGGCCTGCGAACGGGCGAGGGCGTCGTCCCCCTCGACGAGGCCACCCGGGAACGGGTCGCCGAGGTGGCGAGGGCCTTCGCCGCCGACGCCCTACGCGTGCTCGCCGTCGCCGAGCGGCCCGACGCCGCGCTCGCCACCGCGCGCCACGGGATGACCCTCCTGGGCCTGGCCGGGATGATCGACCCGCCCCGGCCGGAGGCCCGGGCGGCGATCGAGGTGTGCGAGCGCGCCGGCATCCGGCCGGTGATGATCACCGGCGACCACCCCGTCACCGCGGCCGCGGTGGCGCGGGAGCTCGGCCTGCTGCGCCACGGACGGGTCGTGGTCGGCGCGGAACTCGACGCCATGGACGACGCCCGGCTGATCGAGGAGGTGCCGTCCATCGACGTGTACGCGCGGGTCTCGCCCGCGCACAAGCTGCGGGTGGTGAGCGCGCTGCAGGCGCGCGAGCACATCGTGGCCATGACCGGGGACGGCGTGAACGACGCCCCGGCCCTGAAGAAGGCGGACATCGGCGTCGCCATGGGCCAGACCGGCACCGACGTCACCAAGGAGGCCGCCGACATGACCCTCACCGACGACAACTTCGCCTCGATCGTCGCGGCGGTCGAGGAGGGTCGCGGGGTCTACGACAACATCAAGAAGTACCTGATGTACCTGCTGTCGGCGAACATCGGCGAGGTCGGGCTGATGGTCGGCGCGGTGCTCGCCGGCCTGCCGCTGCCGCTCTCGGCCGTCCAGATCCTCTACGTGAACCTCGCCACCGACGGCCTCCCCGCCCTCGCGCTCGCCGTCGACCCGCCCGAGGGCGACCTCATGGCGCGACACCCGCGCCACCCGCGCACCGGCATCTTCACCCGACCCGTGATCACCCTGATGGCCGCCGGAGGCGCGTGGTCGACGGCGGTGAACCTCGGCCTGTTCGCCTGGGTCCTCTCCACCGGACGCGGGCTGCGCGAGGCGATGGGCATGGTGTTCGTGTCCCTGGTGCTCATCGAGTTCCTCAAGGCCTACAACTTCCGCTCCGACCGGCATTCGGTGTTCGACCGGCCGTTCGCGAACCGCTGGCTGAACCTGGCGCTCCTGTGGGAGGCCGCCCTCCTCTGCGCGATCATCTACCTTCCCGTCCTCCAGGGCCCGTTCGGCACGTTCGGGTTGTCGGTGACGGACTGGCTCGTGGTGGTCGGGCTGTCCGCGTCCCTCGTGCCGGTGCTGGAGCTGGTGAAGTGGATGGTGCGCCGCGGGTGGCTGGGCGACCCGGACAGCCCGGCGCCGGGGGGCTCGCACGCCTGACCGCCACCCCCGGCCCACGCCGCGCCCTACAGGTCGCAGTCCTCACAGCCGCCGGCGAGGCGGGACCACTCCCCCACCTCCGGGCGGCTGGACGCCGGGGGCAGCGGCACACCGAAGAACTCCCGGCGCACCCAGTCGTGCAGGTCGAGGCCGTAGAAGATCACGTCGCTCTGCACCACCGACAGCACCGGCGCAGGCGCGGGGCACGGCCCGGCCGGGACGTAGCGGTGGCCGTAGAGCGGGACGAGCCGGGGCCAGCGGGCGAGCTGCTCGCGGGCGGTGGCCTCCGCCACAGCGGCCGCCGCGGGGCGCTCCCCCCAGGAGGCCGGCCAGAAGCCGTTGTGCCCGACGTCGAACAGCAACCCGTCGACCGGGAGGTCGAGACGGGCACGCACGATGATCTCGGGGTCGTCGCGCCAGTCCAGCCAGCCGTCGCCCACCGGGACGCCGAGGGCCAGCAGCGCGGCGTGGTCGTCGCAGAAGCGGAATCCCCAGCGCGCCTCGACGTCGACACGCTCGGCCTCGGTCAGGCCCGGTTCCAGGCGGGCGCCGGCCTCGACCAGCGCTGCGAACGCCCGTTCGGCCACCCCGCTCATCCCCCCATCATGGACCTGGAAGGGAGCAGATTTCAGCCGCGGCGCCCCGACGCCCCGCAGCCTCGTAGACTCCCAGCGCCGAACCGCGAGACCGGAGCACCCATGACCTATGACATCGACGAACTGCGCAGCCACTTCCCGTCCCTGCGCTCGGGGCTGGCCCACTTCGACGGCCCCGGCGGGACCCAGGCCCCCCGCGAGGTGGCCGACGCGATCGCCGCGACCCTGACCGCCCCCCTGTCGAACCGCGGGACGGTGGGCCCGTCGGAGCGGAACGCGGACGCCGCTGTGCTCGCCTTCCGTCGCGCCTACGCCGACCTCCTCGGCGCCGACCCGGCCGGCATCGTGTACGGACGCAGCGCCACCCAGCTGACCTACGACCTGTCCCGTCCCCTTGCCCGCACGTGGGCACCCGGGGACGAGGTGGTGGTCAGCCGCCTCGACCACGACGCGAACGTGCGTCCGTGGGTTCAGGCCGCCGCCGCCACGGGCGTGACCGTCCGCTGGATCGACTTCGACCCGGCGACCGGGGAGGTCGACCCCGACAGCGTCGCGCAGGCGATCACCCCACGGACGCGGCTCGTGGCCGTGACCGGCGCCTCCAACCTCATCGGCACCCGTCCGCCGGTCGCGGAGATCGCCGCCGCCGCCCACGCGGTGGGCGCCCTGGTGTGGGTCGACGGCGTCCACCACGCCGCGCACTCGTTCGTCGACGTCGCCGCGCTCGGGGCCGACGTCTACGTGTGCTCGCCCTACAAGTTCCTCGGGCCGCACTGCGCGGTGCTGGCCGCGTCCCCGGCCCTGCTCGAGACGCTCCACCCCGACAAGCTGCTGCCCTCCACCGACGTGGTGCCCGAGCGCTTCGAGCTCGGCACCCTGCCCTACGAGGTGATGGCCGGGGCCACCGCTGCGGTGGACTTCCTCGCCGGCATCGTCCCGGGCACCGGCGGCAATCGCCGCGCACGCCTGCGAGCGTCGATGGAGGCCGTGGACGCGCACGAGCTGCGGCTCCGGCGCCGGCTGGAGGACGGCCTGGCCGAGCTCGGCGACGCCGTGGTGCTGCACTCCCGCGCGGCCGACCGGACACCGACGCTCCTGCTCACGCTTCCCGGACGCCGCACCGCGGACGCCTACGCCTTCCTCGCCACGCGCGGCGTCCTCGCGCCCGCCGGGTCGTTCTACGCCTGGGAACCGTTCCAGCGCCTCGGTGTCGCCGACACCCACGGGCTGCGCCTCGGCCTGGCCCCGTACAGCACCGACGACGACGTCGACCGGGCGCTCGCCGGCCTGCGCGCGTTCCTGGGCTGACGCCTCACCCGCCCCACACCGCGACCGCCCCGCTGTGGCCGGTGAGCACCACCAGCACCAGCGCGGCGACCGCGGAGAGAACCACCACGACCGCGGCCGCCCACCATCCCGGACGCCACCGGGCCCGCAGCACCAGCGCCGCGGGGAGCGCGACCGCCAGCGCGACAGCCGGGTAGGGCACGACCTCGCCCCACGTGCGGTGGACGTCGACCAGCGACGGGGCGACGAGCGTCGCGGCGAGGGCCTCGCCGGACAGCTTCGCCACGATGGCCGACCCCGCCGCAGCGACGGCGAACGCCACCGCGAGCCAGCCGTACCGCTCACGGGCCCGGCCGGACGCGACCACGGCGAGCCCGCCGAGGGCCGCCAGGGGCACGAGCACCACGGCGGCGTGCACCACCAGGGGGTGCAGCGGAAGCCCGAAGACCGACATCGGCTACTTCTTCACCGCGTCGCCGTTGCGGTCCAGCACGAACCACACGCCGTTGACGTTCTGGCCGAGCACGTCGCCGGGCGCGCGGTCGTCCTTCCAGTAGTACAGCGGCCAGCCGTTGTAGGTGGCCTGGACCCGGCCGTCCTGGCGGGTGAACGAGCCGAGCAGGCTGCCGTCCACGCCCGCGCCGGCAGTGGGCGCACCGATCAGCGGTGGCCAGGCGACCAGGCAGGCGCCGGTGCAGGCGCTGGTGTTCGCGCTGTCCTTGGTGAACAGGTAGAGGGTCATGCCCTTGCCGTCCACGAGGACCTGGCCGAGGCTGGTGTCGGCCATCGCGAGGGCGAGGGTCGCCGCGTCCGCCGTTGCCGGGCTGGTCACCGGGGTCGGGGGGGCCGTGGCGGCGGTGGTCTGGGCCGGCGCGCCGGCAGGTGTGGCCGGGGTCGCCGTGCAGGCGCCCAGCAGGACGACGCAGAGCGCGGGCGCGACGGCCATGGCGAGCCGGGATCGTGCGAACATGGTTCCTCCTCGATCGGGTGGGTGGTCCTGCACGGTGATACGTCCGGGCTCGGGTTTCGGATTGCGTCGGCGTCCGAGGGGCGCCCGCGCAATCCGTCCGGCCCCTTCGCCCGTATCCGATGGTGTGACCCTGTTCTCGCTGGCCGATCGCGCATCGGACGCAGCGCTGGTGAGCGCGCTGGCGCTCAACGACGACGCCGCAGCGGTCGCCTTCGTCCGCCGGTTCCAGGGCCCGGTCTTCGGGCTGGCGGTCGCGATGACCCGCGACCGTGCGCTGGCCGAGGACATCGCCCAGGAGGCCTTCCTGCGTGCCTGGCGCGCGGCGGGCAGCTACGACCCGCGGCGGGGGTCGGTCCTCACCTGGCTGCTGACGATCACCAGGAACCTGGCGATCGACGCCATCCGGGCACGACGGTCCTCCCCCGTGGAGGCCGGAGAACTGGAGGTGCTGCTGAACGCCACCCTGGGCTCGAGGACGCCCGAGGGGACGGGTGGGCGGCTGGAGACGCTCGCCGCGGCCGAACGCCTGGCGCGGCTTCCACCCGAACAGGCCCGTGCCGTGGTGCTGTCGGTGGTCGCCGGCCTCACCATGGTGGAGGTCGCGGAGCACGAGGGCATCCCCTTGGGCACCGCGAAGACGCGGATCCGCACCGGGCTGCGCCGGATGCGGCTGGCAGTGGAGGCGGAACGTGACTGACCACCCCGGCACCGACGCGCTCGTCGCGCTGGCCCTCGCCGAACTCGACGCCGGCACCCAGGAGCGGCTCGTGGCGCACCTGGCTGCGTGCCCCGAGTGCCGCGACGAATACGCCGGCCTCTCCGACGGGCTCGCCCAGGCGCTGGCGTCCACCCCGTCGGTTGCGCCCCCGGCGGGCTTCTCCGGGCGGGTGCTGGCGGCCATGGGTGCGACGCAGCCCGCGACCCCTCCTCTCCCCCGGCGCACGCGACGCCCGGTGCTGCTGCTCGCCGCGGCCGTCCTGGTCGGACTCCTCGCCGGGATCGGCGGCACGCTGGCCGCGTCGTCGCTGTTCGGCGGGCCGCCGGCGACCCCGCGCCACGCCCCGGTCGCCGCCCCGTTGCTCACGGCACGCGGAGAGGCCGTGGGCTCCGCCGGCCTGGCAACCCTCGACGGGCGGCCCTATCTGGTGCTCAACGTCACCACCGGCCGGCCGGGCGCGACCTACGAGTGCGTGCTCGTGGCGCGCGACGGCTCCCGCAGCAGCGGCGGTTCCTGGTCGTTGAGCGACGAGTACGGCACCGGTGTCGCCTCGGGCTCGTGGGTCGTGCCGCTCCCCGGCGACCCACCCGCCTCCGTCGAACTGGTCGGGCCGGCCGGAACGGTGTGGTCGACCGGCACGTTCTAGACCGCGGCCCTGGCCCGGTGTCACCGGGGCGTCCGATACTGGCAGGCATGGCTTACGACGAGGAACTCGCCGGACGCCTCCGCGCGGCCCTGTCGTTCACCGACGGGGTGAGCGAGAGGCGCATGTTCGGCGGCCACGGCTTCATGGTGCACGGCCACATGGTGGCCGCGGCGAGCAGCAGCGGCGGCCTCATGCTGCGCGTCGACCCCGCCGAGGGGCCCGGCCTGTGCGACGGGAGCGGCGTGCGTCCCTTCCGGATGAACGGCCGCGACCTGGACGGCTGGCTGCACCTGGCGCCCGACGCCGTCGCCGACACCGCGTCCCTGGAGACCTGGCTGCGGCGCGGCCTCGTCTACGTGGCCTCGCTGCCGCCGAAGTAGCCCCCGCCCACGATCAGGAGGCGAGGAACGCGCGCAGCTGCGCCACGACGAAGTCGTGGTCGTCGCGCTGCGGCAGCCCCGAGACCCCGACCGCCCCGACCACCGCGCCCCCGCGCAGGCGGATCGGCACCACCCCGCCGTGGGCGGCGAACTCCCGCGGGTCGAGCCGGGCGTCGGTGTCGAAGTCCCGTCCGCGGTCACGGAAACTCTCCCCGACGGCGAGGGACGCCTGCCCGTACCGCAGCGCCACCCGGGTCTTGCGGGCCAGCCACTCGTCGTTGTCTGCGCTCGCCCCGGCCAGTGCCGAGTGGAAGACGCGCTGCTGCCCGAGCACGATGCCGATCACGACGGGCAGGCCCTGCTCGACCGCTGCGGCCCGCATCCGGCTGCCCAGCAGCCAGGCGTCGTCCACGGTGAAGTCGGCGAACCGGAGTTCCGCGTCCTCCCGCGACAACTGCTCGCTCAACTCGCTCATCCCGGTCCGTCCTCTCCTCGTTGTCCCGGAACGACGCTAGCCAATCCGCCCGCCCCGCGCATCGGGTCACGCGCGGGCACTTCCGGCCCGTTGGCCGGCGGAGCACACTGGCGGCATGCGGGTTCACCTCGGCTCAGACCATGCCGGCCTCGACCTCAAGGACCATCTCGCCACCCTGCTCGCGGCCGCCGGCCACGAGGTGGTCGACCACGGCGCGCCCACCTACGTCGCCGACGACGACTACCCGGTGTACTGCCTGCGCGCGGCCGAGGCGGTCGCGGCGGACCAGGCCGGAGGCCTGGCCGCTCTCGGCGTGGTGATCGGCGGTTCCGGCAACGGCGAGCAGATCGCAGCCAACAAGGTGCGCGGCATCCGCTCCGCGCTCGCCTGGTCGGAGGAGACGGCCCGCCTGGCCCGGGAGCACAACGACGCCAACGTGGTGGCCATCGGCGCCAGGCAGCACAGCGTGGCGGACGCCGCGCGCTTCGTCGAGGTCTTCCTCGGCACCCCGTTCAGCGGAGGGGAACGCCACCGCCGCCGGATCGGCATGCTCGCGGCCTACGAGGCCTCCGGGGCGTTGCCGCCGCTGCCCGCCGGCTCCTGACCCGGGAGGGGCGGGACGCCGGGCACCCGGCGGTAACGCCGCCCGTCCGGCGAACGCTCCAGCAGGCCCGCGTCCACGAGGTAGCGGCGCAGCGTCGCCACGTCGTCGGTCCGCGGTCCCAGCCGCTCGCCCAGCTCCGGCTCTGACAGCTCCTCCTCCGGCTCGAGGGCACGCGCGACGAGGTACTCCAGCAGTGCCCGGCGATCCGTCGCGCGCGACGGGTAGTCCTGGATCCGCCCGTCCCTGGAGAGGAACCGCTCGGGGCCAGAGGCCGGCGGGGCCGCGGCGCGGCCGAGCGTCGCGCGCAGGCGTCCCTCGGCGACCACCGGGCCGTCGGCCCCCGCCTCCAGCAGGCCCGCCGCCAGCAGCCGCTTCAGTGCCCGGTCCCTGGCCGCCCCGGGCGCCACCGGTGCCGCGGCCACCTGCGCGAACACGGCGCGGGTGTCGGCGTTGGCGAGCAGGGCCAGCGCGGCGCGCCAGTCGAGGGGTTCGTCATCGGGCATGCCCGGAGACTAGACCCGGCGACCGGATCCGCGCGTCCACAGGGCCCACGACCGGCCGCAGTCTTGCCCATACCGCCGGTTCCCGGCGTGTTCCACGATGGCAGCGCAGGGATCGCCGCCCCTGGTCTGCCCACGTCACCAACCGGAGGCACCATGCGGGTCACCCGCCTTCTCATCGCTGTTGCCGCGGTCGGCACGGCGACCAGTCTCATCCTCACCGCAGCGCCAGCACAGGCCCACGCGCCCGAGCCTCGCCCGGCACCGTCGCCGGAGGTCCTCAGCACCGCCGTCGCGGCTCCCTTCAACCTCGAGGTCAGCGGCCGACGGGTCCTGGTCGCCGACGGCGGCCTGAACATCGTCGGCAGCGTGAAGCCCGACGGGACCCTGTCCCCCGTCGTGGCCAGCGCGCCCGGGACGTCCGGCGTCGCGGCCGCCCACGGCAGGATCGCGTACACCACCACGGTGGGCGGGCCGCCCACCGGACCCATCACCGCCAGCGGCCTGACGATCGTCGGTCACGGCGGTCGGAGGACCAGCGCGGACACGCTCGCGTACGAGACCGCGAAGAACCCCGATGCCGGCGTCCACTACGGCGTCACCAACCCGAGCGCGTGCGTCCGCGACGCCTTCGAGGGCATCGGCCTCCCGGTCGACTACACCGGCGCCATCGACTCGCACGCCTACTCCGTTGCCGCCTACGGCCACGACTGGATCGTCGCCGACGCCGGGGCCAACGCCCTGCTCCGCGTGAGCAGGTCCGGCCGGATCTCCACGGTGGCCGTGCTGCCGGCCCAGCCGGCGACCATCACCGCGCAGGCCGCGGCGGCGTTCGGGCTGCCCGACTGCGTGGTCGGCGTGACCTACGCCTTCGAGTCCGTCCCGACGGACGTCGAGGTCGGCCCGGACGGCCAGCTCTACGTGACCACGCTGCCCGGCGGGCCGGAGGACGCCTCGCTCGGCGCGCGCGGGTCGGTCTACCGTGTGGATCCGCGCAGCGGCCGCACGAAGCTGGTCGCCACCGGGCTGCTGGGCGCCACGAACCTGGCGCTCTCCCGCGGACGGATCTACGTGACCGAGTTCTTCGCCGGGCGGGTCTCGGTGATCCGCAACGGCAAGGTCGGCGAGTTCCTCGACCTCCCTGGGGCCGTGTCGATCGAGGCCGGTCCGGGTGGCAGCCTCTACGCCGGCACCGGCCTGGCCGGGCCGCCGTCCATCGTGCGGATCGACACTGCGAAGGGCTGGCGGCACTGACGACGCGTCGCAGCGCGTCGTCAGACCACAGGGCCGGCATCCCGAGCAGGGCGTGGCCCGCGGCCCAGCGCCGGGCACGCGGGCCCGCCCAGGAGCCAGCCCGGTGGGAGGTGCGGCGACCTCTCACCGGGCTGCCACCCCGAATCGGCCGCGGCGCCCCTGATGTGGTGAGATGGTGCGCGTGGCTGTGCCGGACCGACTGAGCTATCCCATCCACCAGCGCACCCTGGGCAACGGCCTGAGGGTCGTGGTGAGCCCCGACCACAGCGTCCCGCTGGCTGCGGTGAACCTCTGGTACGACGTGGGCTCGCGCGACGAACGCCCCGGCGAGTACGGGTGGGCGCACCTGTTCGAGCACCTGATGTTCTCGGGGTCGGCACACGTCGCCAGCGGCGAGCACCTCAACACGCTCCAGGCTCTCGGCGGCTCGGTCAACGCCACCACCTGGTTCGACCGGACGAACTACTTCGAGACCCTCCCGGTGGGCGCGCTCGACCTGGCGCTGTGGATGGAGGCCGACCGGCTGGCCACGCTCCCCGACCATCTGGACGAGGCCAGCGTCGACACCCAGCGCGAGGTGGTCAAGGAGGAGAAGCGGCAGCGGTACGACAACGTGCCGTACGGCGATGCGATGACCCACCTCGCCGAGATGCTCGTCGGCCCGTCCCACCCCTACGGGCACACCACCATCGGTTCCATGGCCGACCTCGACGCCGCCACCGCCGAGCGCGCCGCGGTCTTCTTCCGCAACCACTACCGTCCCGACAACGCGGTGCTCACCCTGGTCGGCGACATCACCCCCAAGGACGGCTTCCGGCGCGCGGAGAAGGCGTTCGGGCACCTGCCGTCCTGGAACCCGAAGACGCGCCCGCCGGTGTCACCCCTGCCCCCGCTCGACACCGTGGTCGCCCGCCAGGTGGCCGGACGGGTGCCGGTGGCGGCCACCTACTTCGGCTGGCGCCTCCCGGTGCGCGACACGTGGGGTTTCGACGCCTGCGACCTGGCGCTGTCCGTCCTGGGCGGCGGCCAGACCTCCCGTCTCTACCGGGAGCTCGTGCGCAACCAGCAGATCGCCACGGCCGCCGGCGCGTCGGCCGTCCCGCTCGTCGGAGGGACGTCCTTCGGCATCGCGCAGGTGCGCGCACTGCCCGGCCAGGACGCCGCAGAGGCGACAGAGGCGGCGCTGGCGGAGATCGACCGCCTCGCCACAGACGGGCCCACCGACGCGGAGGTCGCCCGGGCGAAGGCCCAGCACGCCCGCGAGTGGCTCGCCGAGCTCGCCCGGTTCGACTCGCGCGCGGACCTGATCAGCACCTACGCCACGCTGCACGACGACCCCGAGCGCGTGAACCGGAAGCTGGACGAGGTGATGAGCCTCACCACCGATCGCGTCGCCGAGGCCGCGAGCGCGTTCCTGCGTCCCGACCAGCGGGCACAACTCGACTACCAGCAGGAGGCCGACGATGCGGCGCTCTGACCAGCGTCCCGAGGTGAAGGCGCCGCCGCGCTGGCGCTTCCCCGACCCGGCCCGGCTCTGGCTCGACAACGGCATGGAACTGATGGCCTGCCACCGCGAGGGCCAGCACGTGGCCGCCGTCTCCCTGGTGTTCGACGTGCCCCTGAACGTCGAGGGCGTCGACATCGAGGGGGTGGCCACGATCACCCAGCGCTGCCTCGACGAGGGCACGCGGACGCATCCCGGCACGGCCTTCGCCGAGAGGCTGGAGGACATCGGCGCCGTGCTCGGCGGGTCGGCCGGCTACGCCGGCAGTGAACTGAGCCTCGAGGTGCCGGCGGACCGGCTCGGCGAGTCGCTCGCGCTGCTCGCCGAGGCCGTCCGCGAGCCCGAACTGGCCGCCGACGACGTGGCGCGGCACCGCACGCTGCGCCTGGCCGAGATCGAGCAGGCGATGGCGAACTCCGCGCACCGGGCGGCGATCGGGTTCCGGTCCGCGGTGATCGGCGGGCGCTACCGCGCGTCCCGGATGCCGGGCGGCGAGGCGCGGACGGTGGCCGCTGTCACCACAGAGGACGTGGTCGCCTTCCACGGCAGGCACTACCGTCCCGACGCGGCGACGCTGATCATCTCCGGCGACCTCACCGGGCAGGAGTTCGGCCAGGCGGCCACGGCGTTCGGCGACTGGGCGAACCCCGCGGAGGGCTACTTCTCCCACGAGGTCCCCCAGGGCGTCGCCCCGCGGTGCCTGCTCATCGACCGGCCGGGCGCCGTCCAGGCGGACGTGCGGCTGGGGTCCTTCGGCATCGACCGTGGTGACCCGCGGTGGGCCGACCTCCAGGTGGCCACCCACGCCCTCGGAGGGGCGTTCCTGAGCCGCCTGAACAAGGTGCTGCGCGAGGAGAAGGGGTTCACCTACGGCGCTCACCTGGTGAACTCGCCCATGCGGGACGGTGGGCTGATCGCGGTGCAGGGATCCTTCCGCACCGAGGTCGTGCCCGAGGCGGTGAGCCTCGCCCGAGGGCTGCTCGACCTGAGCAGCCGTCCGATCACCGGGCAGGAGGTGGCGGCCGCGGTCAGCTACACCAACGGGGTCGCGCCCCTGCGCTACTCGACGGCCCAGGGCATCACCGACCGCATCTCCGCCCTCGTCCGGGACGGGGTGAACGTCGAGTTCGTGAACGCCAACTTCCAGGCCCTCACGCTGGTGACGCCGGAGTCGGCGACGCAGTCGATCCTCGAACTGCTGCCCCCCGACCGGCTGACTCTCGTCGTTGTCGGCGACGCGGCCGCGCTGGAGGCGCCCCTGGCCGCCGACGGCTGGCCGGTGGAGGTCGTGTCGGCGCCGTAGGCGTCCGCTCCTTTCCCGATCAGTTCTCCTGGGAGCCGCCGCCTCCGACGAAGGGCTGGAGCAGGGCGTTGAGGTCCGGCAGGTCCGCGAACCCGGTGAAGGTCCCCTCGTCCCTGATCTCGCGGGCGGCCTGAAGGAACCCGCGCCACGCCGTCTTCGCGAGCATGCCGCCCACGCTGATCCGGCGCACGCCGAGCGACGCCACTTCGGCCAGCGTGGTGAACGGGGTGTTGACCAGCAGGTTCACCGGTGTCGGCGACACCGCGGAGACGATCGCCGACACCTGGTCGACCGAGGTGAGCCACGGCGCATAGACGCAGTCGGCCCCGGCCTCGGCGTAGGCCGTCAGCCGACGGATGGTCCCGGCGAGGTCCGGGCGCCCCCAGACGAACCCCTCCGAGCGCGCGGTCAGGACGACGCCGGTGCCGGTCGCGTCGATCGCAGCCCTCGCCGCCGCGATCCGCTCGACGGCCAGCACGGGGTCGATCAGGGGGTGTGCGGGATCGCCGGAGAAGTCCTCGATGGACAGCCCGGCCACGCCGGTCCCCACCGCCAGCCCCACGTTGGTCGCGACCGCCTCCGGCTCGAGGGCATAACCGTCCTGGAAGTCCGCGTTCACCGGAAGGTCCACCGCATCGACGATCAGGCGCAGGTGGACGAGCGTCTCGTCCAGCCCGACGCTGTTGTCAGGGCGCCCCGTCGACCACGCGAACCCCGCGCTCGTCGTCGCCAGCGCGGGGAATCCCAGGGACGCCAGCGCCCGTGCGCTCCCCGCGTCCCACGGGTTCGGCATGACGAAGCACCCCGACTCGTGCAGCCGCCGGAACGCGGCCGTTCGTCCTGCGCCGTCGCTCATGAGGCACCCCCGTCCCTCCGACACCGACCCGGGCCGTGCAGCGACCGGCCCCTGTGGGCAGCGTAGGTTCGCCCGCGTCAGGCCGGACGTCCGTACTTGTGCCACAGCGCGTCGCGGACGGCCCCGGTCACCGGTCGCGCGTCGAACACGGTCCCTGCGATGTCCTCCAGCGCGAAGCGACCGCGCTCGAGGTCGCCGACCACCGGCCAGTGCGGGCCGTGGTCCTCGCGAGGACGTTCCCGCCGCCCGTCCGGCCAGGCCACGCGGTACCAGACCGACTCGGCCCTCTCCCAGAACAGCGGCAGGGCGCGGCTGGGCACCACCCGGCAGGTGAGGTAGCCGGCCACCCGGCCGCCCCGCGACAACTCCCACACGGCGTCGCGGAAGGGGTCGAGGCGGGGGTCCCGCGGCCACGGCTCAGCTGCTCTCACCCCGGAAGTCTCGCAGCCGCGCTCAGGAGTGTGGTACCGGGAGCCCGCCGAGCTCGTAGTCGACCTCGCGTGCCACCCGGTAGTCGCGCCAGGTCTGCTCGCGCACGAAGAGCCCGTGGTCGAACCACGCGGCGACGTCGGCCCAGTGGGCGACGAGCTCGCGATGGGGCAGGACGGACGCGTCCGGGCGCGGGGTGCTGCCCGTCCGCAGGCCGTCGGCGATGACGACCGGGTCTCCCCGCGACCGCATCACCAGCGTGCGACCCACCCGCTCGCGGACGCGCTGCCACGACTCCGGCCTCCGCGGCAGGACGGGCGTGTGCATCAGCACCAGCAGCGACACCTCGAGCCCGCGGTCGATCGCCCCGAGGACGACGTTGCCGCCGTGGCTGTGGCTGAAGGCCACGCGGACCCTCCCGCGCGCCCGCTGCCACTCCAGGAGTTCGGCCGCCGCACGCTCCCGGTCGTCCTCCCGGTAGGCCCCCGACCACCGGAAGTAGTCCTCGCCGGTGTAGAGCTCAGCGACCGACGACTCGGTGCGGATGAGCCGGTGCAGGCCCGACTCCGGGGCGTACCAGCGGTCCTTCACCAGCCTCGACCAGGTGCCGTGCACGGCGATGCTGATCGGTGACCCGACCACGCCGGCCGGCGCCGCCCGGAGCCCGGGCGCCTCTGCTCCGCCGAGGGCGGTGGCCGCGATCTCGGCTGCCAGCGGGTCCGGGGAGTCCAGGCAGCCGGCCAGCGCCGAGAATGCCCGGGGTGCGGCCGACTCGAGCGGCACGAACGTGCGGAACGCCGGCGGGACGACGATCGCCGCCACCGCCGCGCCCGCCATCGCCCGCTCCACGTCGTGGGGGTTGTCGAGGTTCACGTAGGCGTACGCGCAGACCGCTGCGGTCGTCGGCGCCGCGTCCAGTGCGGCGCGCAGGCCGGCCGTGGCGTCCGGGTCCATCGGGCGCTCGCCCGGCACCCAGTCGTGGCCCGCCACATGGTCGGAGGCCAGGTCGAGCGCGATGGTCGAGACGACGGGCTCCGGCAGCCCCTGCAGGGACCCCTCGTCCCCGAGCCGGGGGACGCCGAGGTCTGCGGCGTCCTGCCGGTGGGCCTCGCGCTGGTCCTGCGACCCGACCGCCAGCAGCGCGAGCAGGCCCAGCTGGGCGGCGCGGTTCGGGGCATGCCGGGCGTCCGCGCCATCAGCCCAGGCCTCCAGCCCCCGGGGCGGCATGGCCGGCATCGCGAGGGACAGGTCCTCCTGGCCGGGTGTCATGGGCCTCCCATCGACGGGCCGTTCCGACCATCGTTTCCGCCACAGAGCCTCCCCACAACGGGCAATGCTCCGCATGCCGGCGCCGGCGGACGACCCCTGCCGGGCACCTTCGCCGACTGGTTAGGGTGGCCTCCGTGGATCACGACTTCGACGACCTGCTCGCGTCCAACCAGCGCTACGCCACGTCGGCCCCGCGCAACTTCGACGGCTACGCCCACGCCGGCATCGCCGTCGTCACCTGCATGGACTCCCGCCTCCAGCCGCTGGAGATGGTGGGCCTCTTCCTCGGCGAGGCCAAGATCCTCCGCACCCCGGGCGGGCACGTCACCGAGGACGTCGTCAACGGCTGTGTCCTCGGCGTCCACCTGCTGCAGGTCGACCGCATCCTCGTGATCAGCCACAGTCGCTGCGCGATGGCCTCCGGGTCGGACGATGAACTACGCCGGCGCATCCTCGAGGCCAGTGGCCTGGACGCCGGCGCCTGCCACTTCGGCGCCGACCCCGACCAGGCGGGACGCCTCCGGGAAGACGTCAGGACGCTCGCGGAGCACCCCCTGATCGCCGGACGGGCACGCGTCGGCGGCTTCCAATATGACGTGGACACCGGCCTGCTCGAGCGCGTCTGCTGAGCGCGAACGCGGCGATGCCGGTTCAGGCGTCGATGCGCTCGGCGTCCAGGGCGTAGGCGCCCTCGATGATGAACTCCTTGCGCGGGGCCACGTCGTTGCCCATCAGCTTCTCGAACGTCGACTCCGCAGCCGCCGCGTCGTCGACGGTGATCCGCCGCAGCGTACGGTGCCGCGGGTTCATGGTGGTCTCCGACAGCTCGTGGGCGTCCATCTCGCCGAGGCCCTTGTAGCGCTGCGGCTCCTTGAACGACTGGCCCTTCTTCGTCAGCTCGGCCAGCTTCCGGCGGTACTCGGCCTCGTTGTAGGTGTAGATGTACTTCTCCTGGCCCTTGCGCGGGTTCGTGAGCTCGAACCGGTGCAGCGGCGGGACGGCGGTGTAGACGCGTCCCGCCTCGACCAGCGGGCGCATGTACTTGAAGAACAGGGTCGCGAGCAGCGTCCTGATGTGGGCACCGTCGGAGTCCGCGTCCGCCATGAAGATCACCTTGGAGTAGCGCGCGGCGTCGAGGTCGAAGGTGCGCCCCGAGCCGGCGCCCACGACCTGGATGATCGAGGCGCACTCCACGTTCTTGAGCATGTCGCCGACCGACGCCTTCTGGACGTTCAGGATCTTGCCCCGGATCGGCAGCAGCGCCTGGTACTCGGAGTCGCGCGCCAGCTTGGCCGTGCCGAGCGCGGAGTCGCCCTCGACGATGAACAGCTCGGTCCGGTCGAGGTCGGTGCTGCGGCAGTCGGCGAGCTTCGCCGGCAGGGTGGACGACTCCAGCGCGTTCTTGCGCCGCTGCGCCTCCTTGTGCGCGCGCGCCTGGACACGGGTGCGGGACGCGGACACGACCTTCTCCATGACCGCCCTCGCCTGCGTGCGCAGGGCCGCACGGCTGGAGGTGAGGAAGTCACCGAGTTCCGCCTCGACGATGCGGGTCACGAGCCGGGTGACCGGCGGCGTGCCGAGCACCTCCTTGGTCTGCCCCTCGAACTGCGGCTCGGCAAGGCGGACCGTGACCACGGCGGTCAGCCCCTCGAGTGCGTCGTCCTTGGTGATCTCCTCGCCGGCCTTGAGCAGGCGGGTCCCGTCCAGCCCCCGGAGGAAGGCTCGGGTGAGCCCGCGCTCGAAACCGGCGACGTGCGTACCGCCCTTGGGCGTGGAGATGATGTTGACGAACGACTGCACCTGGGTGTCGTACCCGGTCCCCCAGCGCAGGGCGATGTCGACGTCGAGGGTGCGCTCGACGTCGGTCGGCGTCATCGCGCCGCGGTCGTCCAGCATCGGCACGGTCTCGGTGAAGCTGTCGGTGCCCCGCAGCCGCAGCACCTCGGTCACCGCGGGATCGGACGCGAGGTACTCGCAGAACTCGGAGATGCCCCCGTCGTGCCTGAAGACCTCGGTGACCGGTTCCTGGCCCCGCGCGTCGGTGACCACGAGCTCGAGGCCGGGCACGAGGAAGCTGGTCTGGCGGGCACGGCCGAGCAGCTGCGGCAGCGCGAGCTGGGCGTCCTTGAGGAAGATCTGGCGGTCGGGCCAGTACCGCACGCGGGTCCCGGTGACGCCCTTCGCCACCCGCCCCTCCTTGCGCAGCGTGCCGCCGGGGGTGAAGGTCGCGTCCGGGCCGTCGCCGTCGAAGGTGCCGACGACGCCGCGGCGGAAGCTCATCTTGTGGGTCGCCCCGTTGCGGTCGACCTCCACGTCCAGGCGGGCGCTGAGCGCGTTCACCACGGACGCACCCACGCCGTGCAGGCCACCGGTGGCGTTGTAGCTGCCGGCACCGAACTTGCCGCCGGCGTGCAGCTTGGTGAAGACCACCTCGACGCCGGTGAGGCCGGTGCGCGGCTCGATGTCGACCGGGATGCCCCGCGCCCGGTCGACGACCAGCACGCTGCCGTCCGCGCCCAAGGTCACCTCGATGCGCTCGCCGAACCCGGCCAGCGCCTCGTCCACCGCGTTGTCGATGATCTCCCACAGGCAGTGCATCAGCCCCCGGGTGTCGGTGGACCCGATGTACATCGCCGGGCGCTTGCGGACGGCCTCCAGTCCCTCGAGCACCAGGAGGTGCCGGGCCTCGTAGTCCCTGCCCTCTGCGGCCTTCGTCGTCGTCACCGGCTGAGACTATCTCGGACGGGTAACAGTTCTTTGCAATCGCGTGACGGTGTCGGGCGGTCGCGGGTTCTGTCCGCAGGGCCGCCTACACTGAACACCTCACCGGGAACAAAGAGTGCTCCGCCCTCGTTGGAACCGGTGCGAGGACAGTGGTACTTCGCGTGGTGAGAGAGTGAGGAAGACCTGATGAGCGCAACCATTACCGAACCCCTGACCGCAGCCGATCGTTGCGACCGGTGCGGAGCTCAGGCCTACCTGCGGGTCACCCTCACCTCCGGCGGCCAGCTCCTCTTCTGCGGACACCACGGCAAGGCCCACTCGGACAAGCTCCAGCAGGTGGCCCTGAAGATCCACGACGAGACCGACAAGCTCAGCTGACGGTGTGGTCGAAGGGCCCCGGGGTCTCCCCGGGGCCCTTCGCCTGTCCGGACCGTTTGCGATACTCGGCCCATGAGCATCGACGCGGTTCGGGGTGACCTGACGACAGAGCGGGCGGACGCCCTGGTGAACGCCGCCAACTCCTCGCTGTACGGCGGGGGTGGCGTGGACGGGGCGCTGCACGCTGCGGCCGGGCCGGCGCTGCTGGCCGCGTGCCGCGAGGTGCGCGCCACCCGGTGGCCGGACGGCCTCCCGGTCGGCGAGGCCGTCGCCACCGCTGCCGGGCTGCTTCCCGCGCGCTGGGTGATCCACACGGTCGGGCCGAACCGGAACGCCGGCCAGGCCGACGAGCGGCTCCTGGCGTCCTGCTACACCCGCTCGCTGGACGTCGCACAGGACCTCGGTGCGCGCACCGTCGCCTTCCCGGCGATCGGGGCCGGCATCTACGGCTGGGACGCGGCGACCGCCGCGCGCGTGGCGGTGGGCGCGGTCGCCGCGCACCCGCGCGCCGGCATCGAACGGGTGCGCTTCGTGCTGTTCAGCGAGCGGCTGCTCGCCGCCTTCGCCGACGAACTGGCGACCCGCGCATGATCGTCGTGCCGTACGGCTCCTGGCCGTCGCCGATCAGCCCCGGGGACCTGGCGCGCGCGTCCCTCGGCCTGGACCGCGGGCTCGTCGACGGCGACCGGGTGTACTGGACGCAGGCCCATCCCGAGCAGCGCGGACGGGTCTCGCTGTGGACGATGGGCCCGGACGGCTCACGGGAGGAGCTCGCGCCCGACCACAGCGTCCGCAACCGGATCAACGAGTACGGCGGAGGCGCGTGGGCGGTCTCCGGCGGGGTGGTCGTGTACTCCGCCGACCCCTCGGGGGAGCTGTGGGCGCACGAGGGGGGCAGGCGGCGCCTGCTGGCTCCGGGCGGCGTCCACCGGTACGGCGCCCTCAGCATCGACCCGGGCCGTCGTCTCGTCCTCGCCGTGCGGGAGGACCACGCGTCCGAGGGACCCTGCGTGCAGCGCATCGTCGCGCTCGACCTGGACGGCGACAACGCCGGCGGCGGACGCACCCTGGTCGCCGGCGCGGACTTCTACGCCTCGCCGGCGCTCCGCGCCGACGGCCTGCTGGCATGGGTGCAGTGGCGGCTCCCGGACATGCCGTGGGACGCCACGGAGCTCTGCGTCGCGCCACTCGACGACCCGGGACTGCCCGTCCGTGTCGCGGGCGGACCGGGCGTCAGCGCACTCCACCCCGCCTGGGACACCACCGGCGGGCTGGTCCACCTCAGCGACGCCTCCGGTCACTGGAACTTCCACCGCTGGGACGGCGTCTCGTCCGTGTCGCTGCACAGCGACCCGCACGACTTCTGCGGCCCGATGTGGAACCCGGGGCCGGCGCCCTACAGCCTGCTGCCCGACGGGCGCATCGCCTGCGTGCGTCTGGTGGACGGCATCGGCCGGGCCGGCACCCTCGACCCGGCGACCGGGTACCTCGAGGAGGTGTCGACCGGTGCGGTCAGCTGCGAGCTGACCGGGCCGGGCGCCCGGGTCGTCGCCCTTCTCGGCTTCGCCGACCGGCCCAGGGAGCTCCGCCTGCTCGACCTGTCCGACGGCTCCGACGTGCTCCTCGCGCGGGCGGAGGAGGTGTCCCTGCCGCCGGAGGCGGTGTCGGTCGCCCGCGCGATCACCTGGGACTCCCCCGACGGCCCGGTCCACGCCTGGTACTACCCGCCCACCCATCCCGGCGTGTCCGCCCCGGAGGGCGAGCTGCCCCCGGTGCAGGTGTGGAGCCACGGCGGCCCGACCGCCTTCTCCTCCCCCGACTTCCGGCTCGCCACCCAGTTCTGGACCTCGCGCGGCATCGGCATCCTCGACGTGAACTACTCCGGCTCCTCCGGCTACGGGCGCGCCTACCGGGAGCGGCTCGACGGCGCCTGGGGCGTCAGCGACGTGCGCGACTGCGTGGACGCCGCCCGCGCGCTCGTCGCGGAGGGCCTTGCCGACCCCCGCCGGCTGAGCATCCGCGGCGGGTCCGCCGGCGGCTTCACGACGCTGGCCGCGCTCACCACGACCGACGTCTTCTCCGCGGGCGTCAGCCTCTACGGCATCGGCGACCTTGAGTCGCTCGCCACCGACACCCACAAGTTCGAGTCCCGCTACCTCGACCGGCTGGTGGCGCCGTACCCGGAAGGCCGCGACACCTGGATCGAGCGATCGCCGATCCACCACTTGGACCGGCTCGCCTGCCCGATGCTGATCCTCCAGGGGGCGGACGACACCGTGGTGCCGCCTGCGCAGGCCCACGCCATGGCCGACGCCGTCCGCGCCAAGGGACTGCCCGTCCGCCTGAGGGTCTTCGAGGGCGAGGGCCACGGGTTCCGGCAGGCGTCAACGATCACGGCGGTCGCCGAGGAGGTGCTCGCGTTCCTCGGTCGCGTCCACGGGTTCACCCCCGTGGGCGCCGCGGCTCCCGCCGCCGGCCCGGACGGTCGTCCGGGCGGGGCATGATCGTCTCCGGGACATCGGGTTCGGCCGCCGGGCCGGGCACGAAGCCGGCCGTCACCGACTGGGTGACGATCGCACGCGGGCCGCGACGCAGGCGTTGTTCGACGGCCGCGGCGAGGCGGGTCAGCAGCGAGTTCAGCACGATGTAGATCATGGCGAGGACGATCAGGGTGGGAATGAGGTTCGCGAAGGCCACCGCGAGGTTGGTGCCCGAGCGCAGCAGCTCCAGGTAGGCGATCATCGACCCGAGGGCCGAATCCTTCAGGATCACCACGAGCTGGCTCAGCATGGACGGGAGCATCGCCGTGATCGCCTGCGGCAGGAGGATCTCGGTGAGCGTCTGGAACGGCGTCAGCCCGATCGCCAGGCCCGACTCCCGCTGCCCCGCGGGCAGGCCGTTCACCCCCGAGCGGACGAGCTCGGCGAGCACGCACGAGTTGTAGACCGTCAGGCCGACGACCACCCCGAACAGCGGCAGCAGCGGGCCCGAGATGCGCAGGGCGAACAGGCCCGCGTAGTACGCGAAGAGCATCATCATCAGCACCGGAACGGAACGGAAGAACTCGACGAACGCGCCGCAGGCCCAGCGTAGCCAGCGCTGCGGCGCCAGCCGTCCCACTCCGAGCAGCAGACCGAACACGATCGACAGCAGCACCGACAGCGCGGCCGCCAGCAGCGTGCCGCCCAGGCCCGGCAGGAGATAGGCCGTCCAGGCGGTGGGGGTGAGGAACGGCAGCCACTTCTCCGCGGTGAGCTGGTTGTTGGCCGGGTCGGCGAGGCGCACAACGACGAAGGCCAGCAGTCCGAGAAGCGCGAGCACACCCGCGGCGGCGATCACGCGGTGACGGGCTCTCGCCCGCGGACCCGGCGCGTCGAACAGCACCGATGCGGCGCTCACCGGTGCACTCCGAGCCGGTTGGACAGCCAGGTGAACAGCAGGCCCATGGGCAGGGTGAGCACCACGAACCCGGTGGCGAGGAGCGCGAAGATCGCGTACAGCAGCGACGGGTTGAACTCGATCATGTTGCGCATCAGGTAGGCGGCCTCGGCCACCCCGACCGTCGCGACGACGGTCGTGTTCTTGGTGAGCGCGATCAGCGTGTTGCCCAGCGGCGCGATCGCGCCGCGGAACGCCTGGGGCAGCACGACGTGCCGCAGCGTCGCGGCGAACCCGAGGCCGATCGAGCGTGCGGCCTCCGCCTGTCCCGCTGGCACCGTGTTGATGCCGCTGCGGATCGCCTCGGCCACGAAGGCGGCGTGGTACACGGCGAGGGCGACCACGCCCCACCGGAAGCCGTTGTCGACGATGAAGGTCGGCGAGTCCGCCGGGGCCAGCTGCACCTTGAGGGTGTTCGCGATGCCGAGCGAGCACAGCGCGACGATGAGCGTGAGCGGGGTGTTGCGGACGAGGGTCACGAACCATGCCCCGAAGCGCTGGAGGACCCCGACCGGGGACACCCGGGCGACGGCCACCACCGTCCCGACGACGAGCGCACCGACGGCACCCCAGACGGTCAGCTGGACGGTCATCCAGAAGGCGGCGAGCACGTCGTACTCCCGCAGCAGCGTGGCCAGGCCGTCCAACCGCTCATCCTCCCGTCATCGGGCCGCCGGCCGTCCGCGGACTCCTCCGGCGGCGGGCCCGCGCTAGGCGCAGGCGTCGGCCTTGGGCGGGTTGGTCGCGGCGTCGGGGGTGAACCCGGACGTGCCGACGGTGTCGTCGAGGGCCTTCTGCCAGGACCCGTCGGAAACCATCTTGGCGAGCGCGTCGTTGATCGCCGTGCAGAGCTTGGTGTCGCCCTGCTTGATCCCCACGCCGTAGCGCTCGGTGCTGAACGTCTTGCCGACCACTTTCAGCTTCCCGGCGTACTGCGGCTGGGCGGCGAAGCCGGCGAGGATGACGTTGTCGGTCGTGACGGCGTCGATGCTGCCCGAGGCGAGGGCCTCGACGCACTTGGAGTAGGTGTCGTACTCCTGGAGCTGCACCTCGTTGGCGATGGTGTCCTTGATCTTCTTGGCCGAGGTCGAGCCCACCACCGAGCACAGCTTCTTGCCGTTCAGGCTCTCGGGGCCCGTGATGCCGGACGCGCTCGCGCTCACCAGCAGGTCCTGCCCGGCGATGAAGTACGGCCCGGCGAAGGACACCTTCTTCTTGCGATCGTCGGTGATCGAGTAGGTGGCGAAGATCATCTTCACCTGGTCGGACTGGAGCATGGTCTCGCGCTGCGCGGACGGGGTCTCCCGGAACTCCACGTCGGTGTAGCCGAGTTCCTTCGCGACGTACCGGGCCACCTCCACGTCGAATCCTTCGAAGGAGTCGCCGTTCTTCAGGCCCAGCCCGGGCTGGTCGAACTTGATCCCGACGGTCACCTTGCCTCCGCTGCCCGGGTCCCCGCCGGCGGGACTGGCCCCCGCGCAGCCGGACAGTCCCAGGGCCAGGACCAGCGCACCGCCGATCGCCCACCGGGGCGTACCACCTGTCATCATCTCTCCTCCTTCGTGGGGTGACTTCGTCGGGGATGTCAGTGGGTGAGGATCTTGCTCAGGAAGTCTTTGGCACGGTCGGTCCGGGGTGCGGTGAAGAACGCCTCGGGAGTGTTCTGCTCGACGACCTGCCCGTCGGCCATGAAGACCACGCGATCGGCCGCCTTGCGGGCGAAGCCCATCTCGTGGGTCACCACGATCATCGTCATGCCCTGCGCGGCGAGGGTCACCATCACGTCGAGCACCTCGTTGACCATCTCCGGGTCGAGGGCGGACGTGGGCTCGTCGAAGAGGATCAGCTTCGGGTCCATGGCGAGGGCGCGGGCGATCGCCACGCGCTGCTGCTGCCCGCCGGACAGCTGCGCGGGGAACTTGGCGGCCTGGTCGGCCACCCCCACCCGCTCGAGCAGCTCGAGGGCCCTCGCCTGCGCGTCGGCCGGCGTCAGCCCGCGCACCTTGACCGGTCCGAGGGTGACGTTCTGCAGGACGGTCTTGTGGGCGAAGAGGTTGAACGCCTGGAACACCATGCCGACCTCCGCACGCAGGCCCGCGAGCGCGGCACCCTCCTCCGGCAGCGGGACCCCGTCGATGGCGATCGAGCCGGAGTCGATCGTCTCCAGCCGGTTGATCGCACGGCACAGCGTCGACTTGCCCGAGCCGGACGGGCCGAGGACCACCACCACCTCGCCCCTGGCGACGTCCAGGGTGATGTCGTTGAGGACGTGCAGTGTCCCGAAGTGCTTGTTCACGCGGGAGAGGGCGACGACGGGCGGCCCGCCGGACGCCGGCGCGTGCCCTCCCGGTGCTCCCATCCACCGAACGTAACCGGAGTCCTCAGGACTTGGCTACGGTCGGTGCGGGCCTCAGAATTACGCCCCCGGGGGCAGGTGTGAACTCAGTCGAGGTAGTCGCGCAACACCTGGGAGCGGGACGGGTGGCGCAGTTTGCTCATCGTCTTCGACTCGATCTGACGGATCCGCTCACGGGTCACGCCGTAGACCTTGCCGATCTCGTCCAGCGTCTTGGGCTGGCCGTCGGTGAGCCCGAACCGCATGCTCACCACGCCGGCCTCGCGCTCGCTGAGGGTGTCCAGGACGTCGTGCAACTGCTCCTGCAGCAGGGTGAAGTTCACCGCTTCCGCCGGCACCACGGCCTCGGAGTCCTCGATCAGGTCGCCGAACTCGGAGTCGCCGTCCTCGCCGAGCGGGGTGTGCAGCGAAATCGGCTCGCGTCCGTACTTCTGCACCTCGACGACCTTCTCGGGCGTCATGTCGAGTTCCTTGGCCAGTTCCTCCGGGGTGGGCTCCCGCCCGAGGTCCTGGAGCATCTGCCGCTGCACGCGGGCCAGCTTGTTGATGACCTCGACCATGTGCACCGGGATGCGGATCGTCCGCGCCTGGTCGGCCATGGCCCGGGTGATCGCCTGCTTGATCCACCACGTCGCGTAGGTGGAGAACTTGTAGCCCTTGGTGTAGTCGAACTTCTCGACCGCACGGATCAGGCCCAGGTTGCCCTCCTGGATCAGGTCGAGGAAGAGCATGCCGCGGCCGGTGTAGCGCTTGGCCAGCGAGACCACCAGTCGCAGGTTGGCCTCGAGGAGGTGGTTCTTGGCGCGACGGCCGTCCTCGGCGATCCACTCCAGGTCGTCGCGGTCGCCGGCACCGGCCTGGCCCTCGTTCACGGTCTCCTCCGCGAACAGGCCGGCCTCGATGCGCTTGGCGAGCTGCACCTCCTGCTCTGCGTTCAGCAGCGCGACCTTGCCGATCTGCTTGAGGTAGTCCTTCACCGGGTCGGCGGTGGCGCCGGCCGCGAGCACCTGCTGCTCCGGCTCGTCCGCGTCGTCCGCGTCGGAGAGGCTGAAGCCCTCGTCCTCGGTGATCTCCTGCTCGGTCTTGGCGGCCTCGGCCGGCTCGAAGTCGGACTCGTCCACCTCGTCGAGGGTCCGCTTCTTGCCGCCGACGGTGAGGACGACGTCGTCGCCCTCGCGCTCGAACTTCACGTTCTCGACGGCGGGCTCCAGCACATCCTCGACGGTGAGCTCCTCCACCAGGGCCTCCTCGAGCTCCTCCTCGACGATGTCGGTGGGCTCGACCTCCTCTTCGGTCGCCTCGAGGGCGTCCACGTCGGGAGTCGGCACCGCCTTCACCACCGGGCCGGTGGCTTTGCGCGTCCGCCCACGGGGTGCGCCGGCGGCGCCTTCCTGGGGGGTGGAAACGGCAGCAGCACGGGCGCGTGGAGTCACGGGGCTAACCTCTCGCAGGGCGTTCAAGGGCGCACAACAACCGGGTGTTGTCAATACTTCGCCTGCCCCATTGTGCCACGGGATCGGCAAAGCCCCAAGCCGGGGCAGCACTTTAGGCTGTGGCCATGGCAATACCCCTCCTTCCGCCGGTCGCACCGCGCCGGCCGGAACCCCGCGTCCACCACGGCGACACCTTCGTCGACCCCTACGCGTGGATGCGGGACAAGTCCGACCCGGAGTTCCTCGCCTACCTCGCGGCGGAGAACGCGTGGACGGAGGCGGTCACGGCTCCGCTGGCCGGGCTTCGCGAGGAGCTGTTCGCCGACATCTCCGCCCGCACCCGGCAGACCGACCTGAGCGTGCCCGAGTTCGCCCGCCACCCGGGCCTGGGCGAGTTCTGGTACTACTCCCGCACCACGGAGGGCCTGGACTACCCCAGCATCCACCGTTGCCCGGCCGCGGGACGCGACAGCCTGCCCGACCCGTCCGCGGGGACGCCCGACGGCGAGCTCCTGCTCCTCGACGTGCAGGAGCTGGCCGCCGGGTCGGACTTCTTCGCGCTCGGGTGCTTCGAGGTCTCCCCCGACGGACGCCGTGCGGCCTACTCCGTCGACACCGAGGGCGACGAGCGCTACCGCCTCCGGTTCCGCGATCTCGCCACCGGCGAGGACCTGCCCGACGAGGTGGCGGAGGTGGCCGCCGGCGGATGCTGGGCCGGCGACGGCGCCTTCTGCTACCTGACGGTCGACGACGCCTGGCGTCCGGACCGGCTGTGGTGGCACCGGCTCGGCGACCAGGGTGCGGACGAGCTGTTGCACACCGAGCCCGACGAGCGGTTCTGGCTCGGAGTGGACGCCTCGCGCGACAACCGCTGGGTGCAGCTGGCCGCCGCCAGCAAGACCACCACCCAGGTGTGGCTGCTCGACGCGACGGACCCGGCGTCCGGGCTGCGCGCACTGACGGGCCGCCGGGAGGGCGTGGAGTACGACGTCGAGATCGCCGGCGACCGGCTGTTCATCGTCCACAACGACGGCGCGCCCGACTTCGCGCTCGCCGAGGCCCCGCTGGCGGCCACCTCGCACGAGCAGTGGCGCACGCTGCGCCCCGGCGAGGAGGGCACGCGACTGCTCGGCGTCACCGCCTACGACCGCGTACTCGTGATGAGCCTTCGCCGCGAAGGCATCCAGACCGTCGCGCTGCGGCACAGGGACGCCTCCGGCGACCTCGGCGCCGAGGTCCCCCTCGCATTCGACGAGCCGCTGTACCAGGTGGACGCCGACGACGGTGACGAGGCCGACACCGACCGCATCCGGCTGCACTACCAGTCGATGGTCACCCCCGACCAGGTCCTGGAGCACTCCCTCTCCGACGGCTCGCGGCGCCTGCTCAAGCAGCGTCCGGTGCTCGACCACCCCGTGCACGGACCGTACCGGCCCACCGACTACGTGCAGCGCCGGGAGTGGGCGACCGCACCGGACGGCACCCGCGTCCCCCTGTCGCTGGTGTACCGGGCCGACACGCCGCTCGACGGCTCCGCCGGGTGCGTCCTCTACGGCTACGGCGCGTACGAGATCAGCGTCGCGCCGACGTTCTCGATCGCCCGGCTGAGCCTCCTCGACCGCGGCTACGTGTACGCGATCGCCCACGTCCGGGGCGGGGGCGAGCTCGGCCGCGCCTGGTACGACGCCGGCAAGCTCGCGGCCAAGCAGAACACGTTCACCGACTTCGTCGCCTGTGCCCGCCATCTCGTCGCCGCCGGCTACACGACGACGTCCCGCCTGGTCGCGGAGGGCGGCAGCGCCGGCGGGCTCCTGATCGGGGCGGCCCTCAACCTCGCCCCGGACGCTTTCGGCGCCGCGCACGCCGCCGTCCCCTTCGTCGACGCGCTGACCACGACGCTCGACCCCGACCTCCCGCTCACGGTGAGCGAGTGGGAGGAGTGGGGCGACCCGCTGCACGACCCGGAGGCGTACGCCAGGATGCGGGCCTACTCCCCCTACGAGAACGTCCGCGAGCTGCCCTACCCGCCGATCCTGGTGACGGCCGGCCTGAACGACACCCGGGTCGAGGTCACCGAGCCGGCGAAGTGGGTGGCCCAACTGCGGCACGTCACCGGGGCGACGGACCGGGTCCTGCTGCGCACCGAGGTGGCGGCCGGGCACGGCGGCAATTCCGGCCGGTACCAGGCGTGGCGGGACGCGGCGTTCGAGCTGGCCTGGATGGTCTCTGCGACCCCTCCTCATCCCGCCGGGTGAGTCCGGCCACAGCCCTGGGTATGGGGGTACGTACGACCGTGGTCTGAATCTGGCCCCTACGGCTGCTCTCCGGGGATGCTCAGGGGCGTTCTGGGCAGAAAACCGCCCTGCTCGCACGTTGTACTGATGACGAGCGAAAGGGAGTCTCCGTGATTGCTACCGCACACAGGGTCCGCACGACGGACGGCATCGATGGAAAGGATGCCGTCGGCCTCTATCTGGACGGCATCGCCAAGACGCCGCTGCTGACGGCCGAGGAGGAAGTGCAGCTGGCCAAGCTCATCGAGGCCGGCCGCTACGCCCAGGCGATCCTCGACGGCACCCTGGAGGAGACCGAGGACGGCCTCCGGCGCGTGCGGGCCACCGAGGACGAGCTGCGCACGATCGCCGCGGAGGGCGAGGCAGCCATGCAGCGCTTCATCACCGCGAACCTCCGCCTCGTCGTCTCCGTCGCCCGCAAGTACGGCCGCGCGCAGATGCCGCTGCTCGACCTGGTGCAGGAGGGCAACACCGGCCTGATCCGCGCGGTCGAGAAGTTCGACTACACCAAGGGCTTCAAGTTCTCGACCTACGCCACCTGGTGGGTGCGCCAGTCCATCTCCCGCGGCATCGCCCAGCAGGGACGCATCGTCCGGCTCCCCGTCCACGTCGCCGAGCAGGTCAACCAGGTGTCCGCGGTCCGCCGGACGCTCGAGCGCCGCTTCGGACGTGAGCCGGAGCTGTTCGAGATCGCCGACGAGCTCGGCGTCCCCGAGGAGCAGGTGATCGACCTGCTTCGTCTCTCGCGCGACCACGTGAGCCTTGACGCCCCGGTCGAGGAGGACGGCGACACCGCCCTCGGCGACCTCCTGGCCCGCGAGATGTCCCCCGGCCCCGACGAGGTCGTGCTCGACGCGGAGGACCGCGCCCGGCTCGACGCCATGCTGTCCAGTCTCGACGAGCGCTCCGCCGACGTGGTGCGCCGCCGGTACGGCCTGCTCGACGGCCGCCAGGCCAAGCTCGCCGACATCGCCGCGATCTGGGGCATCACCGCGGAGCGGGTTCGGCAGATCGAGCGGCACGCGATTTCCAAGCTCCGGGAGGACTCCGAGGCGGCCTGAGCCTCGGGACACTCCGGGATCACACGGAAGCCCCAGGACGGCCGACCCCAGCACGGCCGCCCCGGGGCTTTCGTTCGTCCGCGACCGGAGCGGTGGCGACGCGGTCAGTCCTTCAGGAGCCGGATCAGGCCCTCCTGGGCGCACGACGCGGCGAGACGGCCGGCGGAGAACAGCCGGCCGAAGCTGAACCCCAGGCCGGCCGAGGCCGACGGGGACACCTGGTCGTAGAGCAGCCACTCGTCCGCCCGCGCCGGACGGTGGAACCACATCGAGTGGTCGATCGAGGCCACCTGCATGGTCGGGCCGGCGAACTCGACCGGGTGCGGGACGGTGCTCACCGCGAGCAGGGTCAGGTCGCTGAGGTAGGCCAGGACCGCCTGGTGCAGCTGACGGTCGTCGGGCAGCGCGCTCTCGGAGCGCACCCAGACCTTCATCGCCGCGTCCCGCGCCCCGGCGGCGCTGAGGGTGGAGGTGTCCGAGGCGAACCGGGTCTCCAGCACGCCCCATTCCTGGCGCCAGGCCTCGACGGCCCGCCGCGACCGTGCCCCCAGCACCTCCGACAGCGGCGGGCAGTCCTGGGGGTCGGGCACGCCCAGTGGCGTCGCGTCGGCGTGGTCGAGACCGGCCTCGAGCTCGTGGAACGAGCACACCATCGAGAAGATGACCCGTCCGCCCTGGTCGGCGACGATCCGGCGCGCGGAGAAGCTGCCGCCGTCGCGGGTGCTCTCGACGGTGTAGTTGATCGGCGTGCCGGCCACGCCGGCGCGGAGGAAGTAGGCGCCAAGGGAGTGGGCGACCCGGCCCTGCGGCACCGTGCGGTATCCCGCGGTCAGGGCCTGGGCGAGCACCTGGCCGCCGAACACGCGCTGGCGGGCCGACCCCGCGTCCTGGCCGAGGAAGGTCACCTCGGAGGTCTGCTCGAGGTCCAGGATCCCGATCAGCTCATCGACGGACTCCGGCACGCCTACCGCCGGAAGTCGTTGGGCGGGTCCTGCTCGGCCAGGAACTGCTCGACCGCCGCGCCGATCTCCTCCGCGCTGGGCACGGACGCCGCACCACTGCTGCTCAGCCGGTCGTACTGCTCCTCCAGCGCCTTCACGACGGCCGGGAAGTCGGCGTCCTCCGCGGTCTCGCTCTCGATCCCGGCCAGGTTGGCGGCCGCCCTCTCGGACAGCTCGGCCAGCGGGAACTCGAGCCCTGCGGCGTCCGCCACCCGTCGCAGGACGGCCTCGACGGCCTGCGGGAACGTCGTCTGCGCGAGGTAGTGCGGCACGTGGGCGACGAAGCCCTGCGCGAGCATCCCGGCCTCGCCCGCGCGGAACTCGAGGACGTGGGAGAAGCTGCCCGGCAGCTGCACGCGGTCGATCCACATCGGATTGCCGCTGATGGTGTGCGGGTCGGTGGCGTGGGCTGTGACCAGGGTCGGCCGCGTGTGGGGGACGGCCATCGGGACCCCGGAGACAGTGATCAGGCGGGACACGTCGAGCCGCTCCGCCAGGCCCAGCACGGCGGCGGTCGCCCGGTTCCACTGCGTGTCCGGCTCGGGACCGGTGAGCATCAGGAACGGCGTGCCCTCCGCGTCCAGAAGCCGGTGGATCACCAGCGAGAAGTCGGTCATCGACACCCACTGGTTGGTGTCGAACACCATCTGCGGCCGTCGCGAACGGTAGTCGTGCAGCTGGTCGTGGTCGAACTCCACCAGCACCTCGTGCTCGCAGGCCTCCAGCAGGTAGCGCCCCGCCGCGTGCGTCACCGACCCTGCGTCGATGTAGCCGTCGAGGAGGTGGAGGAGGGCGGGACGCGTCCCGCGGACGGACTCCATGAGCGCAGGGTTGAGGGTGTACAGCAACCGCGGATCCAGCACCCGGCCACTGTACCCCGGCCCCCTGCCACCACCGCGGCATTGCGCTGTGGGCTGACGGCGCGGCCCGTCAGCGGTGCGCGCGGCGGGCGAGCTCGGTCGGGGTCAGTTCGTTGAGGCGCCCCCCGAGGTCACCGAGCAGTTCGATGGTGCGGGCGGCGGCCGGGTTCGCGCGGACGCTCTCGCGCACGAGGGCGACGATGCGGCGGAACGGCGTGGGGTTCGTCGGGCGGACGTAGGCCACCTCGAAGCCCGACCACCCCAGCGCCAGCCCGGGGACGAGCGCGATCCCGACGCCGGCGGCCACGAACGCCAGGCCGGTGACGTGGTCCTGGGCGCGGGCCACGAAGCGCGGCGTGAAGCCGGCTGCTGCGCAGGCATCGGTCGCCAGGCGGGTCGCCATCTCGTCGCGGAAGTCGTACTGCACCCAGTCGTCCTCGCTGAACTCGGCGAGGTCCATCGTCCCGGCCTCGGCGAGCGGGTGGTCGTGCGGGAGCGCGACCAGGAAGTCGTCGCCGCCCAGCTCGACGCGCTGGAACGCGGGCGGCACGCGGGGATGGTCGCCCGGCACCTCGGTGTGCACCTCGATGTCGGCCTGGCCGGCGGTGTCGGCGGTGTCGCTCTCGTTGATCGACAGCTCGAGGGTCAGGCCGGGGAACTCCTGCCGGAGGGTCCTGGCCACGGCCGGCATCCAGGTGTACGCCGCCGAGGCGAACGTGCGCATGGTGAGCTTGTCGGTGGCACCCTCGCGCAGGTCGCGGGCCTGGGCCTCGAGGATCGCCATCGCCTGGAGCGCGTCGGCACTCGCCGCGGCGAGCTCGATGGCCGCCGGGGTGGGACGGATGCCACGGCCCACGCGCTCGACGAGGGTGAATCCGACCTCGCGCTCGAGCGTGTGCACGTGCTGGCTCACGGTGGACGGGGTCAGCCCCAGGCGGCGGGCCGTGTCGTTGACCGAACCGCTGGAAACCACCGCCCGGAGGATGCGCAGGCGATTGAGGTCGAGCATGACCTCATCATACGGCATCGACGAATGATTGTTCGGGATACTCAGCTTGTCCCGAATCAACAATCGCGGGACAATTTTCCCATGATGAGCTATACCCCAATCGATCGCGACCGTGAGCGGCTCGTCGAGGAGCTCGCCGCCGCTCGCGCCTTCACCCCCACCCGCCACGTTGCCGCCGCCAAGGACAGCGTCGAGCGCCCCCGCGCCCGATTCGCCCTCGCCGGCATCTTCCGCTCACACCCCGTGGGCGTCTGAGGACACCGGTCACCCCGCCGGCACCCCAGGAGCTCCGACCCGGTACCCCTCCCGCGGTCGGCACTCCGACGCCAGAAGGGCCCCCGCGCTCGACGCGGGGGCCCTTCTGCGTCACACCAGCGCTGCGGCCATCGCCGTCCGCACCCGCTTGGCCGACACCGGGACGGCCGTCCCGAGCGCCTGGGCGAACAGCCCGACCCTCAGCTCCTCCAGCAACCACCCGATCCGCGCCACGGCGTCCGGCAGCGGCCCGGACGGGAAGCGGGCGCACAACCGCGCGTAGTCGTCCTCCAGCTCCGCGATGACCGCCAGCCCCTCCGCCTCGTGGCGCGGGTTGCTCACCGAGGCGTCCAGCCGCCGCAGGATCGCCTTCAGGTAGGTCGGGAGCCGCAGCCACGCGTCCGCCGGCGTGGCGGAGACGAAGCCCCGGTACACCAGCCCGTCGAGCTGCTCACGCACGTCGTCGCGGGTGTCCGGGCGCGTGTCGGGGAGCCGGCGCCGCGCGTCCCCCGCCAGCTGGAGGATCTCGCCCGTCCGCTCGACGGCCCGCTGCATCGCCGACGCGGCGCCCGCACGCACGGTGTCGGCGAGGCGCGCGAACGCCTCCGCGTCCCGCACCGACGTCAGCCCGCCGACCTCGTCGGCCAGCTCCCCGATCGCCTTCAGCCGGGCGTCGGCGAGCAGCGCCGGGACGTCCGGGTACGGCGAGGTGGCCAGGGCCAGCTTCGTGGCGTTGCCCATGCGGGAGACCACCCACCGCGTGGGGTCGACCGTGGTCAGGGCGATCAGGCGACGCAGCCCGTTGCGGTGGGCGCGCCGGGCCGCGTCCTCGTCGGCGAAGACCTGGACGCCGACCCGGTCGGCACGGTCAACGAGAGCGGGGAAGCCCGGCATCGGCCGGCTGATCCGCTCCGGCAGCGTGCCGAACTCCCAGGTCGTGGCGCCGGGATGGGTCAGGTGGCTGGCCGCGGCATTGAGCGTGCTGCTGACCGCGGGCGCGAGCGTGGCGGAGAGCTCGGCGAGGTCTCGGCCGACGACCGGGTCGCTGCCCTCGGCCACCACCCGGAAGCGCACCCGCAGGTGGTCGGGCACCGCCTCCGGGCGCCAGGCGTCCGCCGGCACCTGCTCGCCGGTGAGGGCCAGTACCGCGCGACCGAGCGCGGTCCACAGCGGCTCGTCGGACGCGCCGGGGTGCGCGGCGAGCCACTCCAGGGCACGGCGGGCGGTGTCCGGAGCGGGCACCAGCCGGGTCCGCAGCGCCTTGGGGAGGGCACGGATGAGCTCCGTGGCGACCTCCGCCCGCAGCCCCGGCACCTGCCAGGTGAAGGCCGCAGGGTCGAGGCTGGTGAGACGCGCCAGCGGGACGGTCACCGTCACGCCGTCGTGGCCGGCGCCGGGGTCGAAGGCGTAGTCCACCGGCAGGTCGGACCCACCGACCGTCCAGGCGTCGGGGAACGCCCCGGTGTCGAGGTCGGCGTCCGGGGCGACCAGGTCGTCGATCGTGAGGTCGAGCAGGTGCTCGTCACGGCGCCGCGCGTCGCGCCACCAGCGGTCGAAGTGCGCGACCGTGACCACGTCGGCGGGGATCCGCGCGTCGTAGAACGCCGCGATGGCCGCGTCGTCGAGCAGGAGGTCGCGGCGCCGGTTGCGGTCCGCCAGTTGCTCCGCCTCTGCCCGGACAGCCTGGTTGCGCGCCCAGAAATGGTGGCGGGTGCGCCACTGTCCCTCCACCAGCGCCGAGGCGATGAAGACCTCGCGCGCGACCACCGGGTCGATCCGTGCGTAGCTCACCAGCCTCTGGGCGACGACGGGGACGCCGAGCAGGGTGACCCGCTCGTACGCCACGCACTGGCCGCCGCGCGCCGACCAGTGCGGCTCGGAGTAGGTGTGCTTCAGCAGGTGCCCGCCCACCGCCTCGATCCACTCGGCCTCGACCGGGGCGACCGTGCGCGCCCACAACCGGCTGGTCTCCACGAGTTCGACGGCCATCACCAGCGGCGGGTTCGTGCGGGCCGCGCTGGACCCGGGGTTGATCGCGAACCGCGCGCCGCGGGCCCCCAGGTACTCCGCCGGTCCCCGCCGCTTGCCGCGCGCCGGCCGGGCCATCGAGGCCTCGTCGAGGAGGCCGACGTGGGACAGCAGCCCGGCCAGCACCGCGGTGTGCACCCGGTCCATGCCGGCCGGCGCGTCGTTGCGGTGCAGCCCCACCTCGCCGCAGGCCTCACGCAGCTGCGTGTGCAGGTCCTGCCACTCGCGCACGCGGAGGAAGTTCAGGTACTCGGTGCGGCACAGCCGGCGGAACGCGTTGCCGGAGAGCTCCCTGCGACGCTCCCGCAGGTACGTCCACAGCCGCCACAGCGCGGCGATGTCCGAGCCGTCGGGGGTCGCCTCCGCTGCGCCGACCAGCGGGGCCCAGAAGCGGCGGTGGGCGGCGTCGGCCGCGGCCGTGTCGTCGGCGGGCCGCTCGCGGACGTCCGGGATCGCGATGCCGGCCACGATCGGCAGCACCTCGCGCAGGCAGCCCTGACGGTCGGCCTCCACCAGCATCCGGCCCAGGCGGGGGTCGACCGGCAGCCGGGCCAGCATGCGTCCGACCTTCGTGAGCCGCACCGTGCCGTGCGGCGTCCTGCCCCTGCCCTGTTCGATCGCGCCCAGCTCGGTGAGCAGCCGGAGGCCGTCCCGCACCTGGCCGGCGTCCGGGGGTTCGACGAACGGGAACCGGGTGATGTCGCCCAGGCCGGCGTCCGCCATCTGGAGGATGACCGAGGCCAGGTTCGTGCGCAGGATCTCGGGCTGGGTGAACTCCGGTCGCGAGGCGAAGTCGTCCTCGTCGTAGAGCCGGATGCACACGCCCGGCCCCAGGCGGCCACAGCGGCCGGCCCGCTGGTTCGCCGAGGCCTGCGAGATCGGCTCGATCGGCAGCCGCTGCACCTTGGTGCGCGCGGAGTAGCGGGAGATGCGGGCGAACCCGGGGTCGACGACGTACCGGATGCCGGGCACGGTGAGGGACGTCTCCGCCACGTTCGTCGCCAGCACGATGCGCCGCCCGGTGTGCGGCGCGAAGACCCGGTGCTGCTCCGCGGCCGAGAGCCGGGCGTACAGGGGCACCACCTCGGTGAAGCGCAGCTGAAGGCCGGCGATCGCCTCCGCCGCGTCCCGGATCTCGCGCTCGCCGGAGAGGAAGACGAGGATGTCGCCGTCCAGCGAGGTGGACAGCTCGCTGACGGCGTCGCAGATGGCGTCCACCTGGTCGCGGTCGCGTTCCTCCGCCGTCCCCACCACCGGCCGGTAGCGGACCTCGACGGGGTAGGTGCGCCCGGACACCTCGATCACCGGGGCATCGTCGAAGTGGGCGGAGAAGCGGGCGGTGTCGATGGTCGCCGAGGTGATGACGACCTTCAGGTCGGGGCGGCGCGGCAGCAGCTGCTTGAGGTAGCCGAGCAGGAAGTCGATGTTGAGGCTGCGTTCGTGCGCCTCGTCGATGATGATCGTGTCGTAGCGGCGAAGGTCCCGGTCGTGCGAGATCTCCGCCAGCAGGATGCCGTCGGTCATCACCTTGACGCGGGTCTGGCGGCTGCGCTGGCTGGAGAAGCGCACCTGGAACCCCACCGTGGCGCCCAGCTCCTCCCCCAGCTCCTCGGCCATGCGGGCGGCGACGCTGCGGGCCGCGATCCGCCGCGGCTGCGTGTGGCCGATGCTCGTGCGCCCGGCGAGCAGGCAGATCTTCGGCAGCTGGGTGGTCTTGCCCGACCCGGTCTCGCCGGCCACCACCAGCACCTGGTGCGCGCGCAGGGCGTCACGGATCTCGTCCACGTGGGCCGAGATCGGCAACGCCTCGTCGAAGCGGATGGCCGGGGAGTTCATAGCCGGCCAATACTACGGGGCCGCCGCGACGGGGGCGTCAGGACCCGTGGCTGTCCTTCGGCCTGATGACCACGATCGGGCAGCGCCCGTGGCTCATCAGGCCCCGGATCAGTCCGCCCACGGAGTAGGTCGGGAACGACGCGTGCACCTCGAGCACCAGCGCGTCGAGCTCCTCGGCCCGGGCGGTGAGCACGTCCAGCGGGTTGCCGTAGGACACCTCGAGCCCGACCTCCACCTCCGGGTAGTCCTCGGTGATCTCCGAGACCATGTCGACCATGCGTGCCCGAGTGACCTCGACCGCCTTCTCCTCCTGCTCGGCCGTCGGGTGCCCCGCGCTGAACCAGCGTCCCTGGGGAGCGCGGCAGACGCTGATCACCACGACCCGGCCGCCGTGGGCCCGGCATTCGCCGAGCGCCCACTCCAGCGCCACCGCGCCGCGGGCGGAGGTGTCCACGGCCACGCCGATGACGCCCGCGGGCTGCTCGCGCTGGAGGTTGTCGACGGAGACGACCACGACCGGGCAGTGCGCCGCGCCGACGGTGCCGACAGCGGTCGACCCGATGAAGGCCTTCTCGCCCGTGCCGCCGGAGGTGCGTCCGACGACCACGAGGGACGCCTCGTTGCTCATCCGGGTGAGGGCTGCCGCCGGGTTCCCGAGGACGACCTCGGTGCGCACCCGGGTGCGCGCGAGCCCGGACGCGACCGCCTCGGCCACCCCGGTCGCCAGCATCTCGGCCGCGCCCTCCTTGATCTGTTCGGGGTCGAAGACCACGCCCCACGCGCTGTTCAGGACGGTGTCGTCCACCGCGTGCACGAGCACGAGCTCTGCCTCACGCAGCAGCGCCTCCCGCACGCCGTGGGCGAGCGCGCGGAAGGAGTCGTCCGAGCCGTCGAAGCCGACGACGATCCGGGCCGGGCCCAGGTACGGAACGAGCATGCTCAACTCCTCGGGAGGTCGGCCGAGACGGCTCGGCCGGAATAGGAGAGTGGGGTGATGACCACGGTCAGGTCGCGGCGACCGGGCGCCCAGGGCGCGGGGAGCCGGACGTCGTCCGC
This sequence comes from Propionicimonas sp. T2.31MG-18, assembly GCF_964266745.1. Taxonomy (NCBI): domain Bacteria; kingdom Bacillati; phylum Actinomycetota; class Actinomycetes; order Propionibacteriales; family Nocardioidaceae; genus Propionicimonas; species Propionicimonas sp. T2.31MG-18. The sequence continues at coordinate 593,113 of NZ_CAXWGX010000012.1, read as the reverse complement.
ACCCGCGCCCGATGCGTCACCCCGGACCAGGACGCTCCAGCCGGTCGCGGTCGGGACATCGATGTCGTCGACCTCGAACGCCACGCGCACCGTCCCGGCGAGCTCGCCGAGCACGGAGCCGGGGCTCACCCGGAAGTAGATGCGTTCGCCGGAGACGGCGTACGTGACCGGAAGGACCTGCAGCCCCTCCGCCGACAACCAGCAGACGCGGCCGACGCTGTGGCCACGCACCAGATGTCGGCATTCGTCCCCCGACAAGCGGGTGAAGTGGCCGGTGTCCATCGCGCGCATGCTAGCCGGTCGCGGGGTCACCCGAGGCGGGAACCGCCGAAGACGCAGGCACTTCTTCGCCTCCCTTCAGCGCAGCCACGTGGACGCCGCGACGATCACCGGGATCGAGGCGATCGTCGAGACGAAGATGGCGTCACGCGCCAGAAGCGTGCGGACGTGGTACCTGCTCGCGATCAGGTAGATGTTCTGGGCGGTCGGCAGGGCGGCGATCACCGTCACCGCCAGCAGGTCCGACGCCCCGAGGTGGAACACGCCCGCGCCGAGCGCCAGCGCGATCGCCGGCTGGAGGAGCACCTTCAGCGGTGCCACCAGGGCGAGCTCGCCCGCGTGCGGGCCGCGTCCCGGAGCCGGGTCGAGGCGCAGCGAGATGCCGAAGGCGATCAGCATCGCCGGGACCGCCAGCTGGCCCACCATCTCCACCGGCCGCCACACCAGGTCGGGCACCGGGACGTGGAGGGCGTTCACCAGCAGGCCGGCCAGCGTCGCGACGGTCAGCGGGTTGCGCACCGGCAGCGTCACGTACTTCGACCAGGACAGGCGGCGTCCGTCCGCGCGGGCGGCGGCGAGGTCGAGCAGCGCCAGCCCGACGGGCTGGAGCAGCCCGACCTGGATCAGCAGGATCGGCGCCATCCAGGTCATGTCGCCGAGCACGTACGCGGCGACGGGCAGGCCGAGGTTGCCGGCGTTGGTGTAGACCGAGCACAACGTCCCGACGACGCGATCGGCCAGCCCGGCACGGCCGAGCAGGACCCGGGCGGCCACGAGGTAGACGGCTGCGGTGAGGACGATCGCCAGCGCAGAGACCACCAGCGTGCCGCTGAAGAGGTGCCCGAGGTCCGCCCGGGAGACCAGGCCGAGAAGGAGCGCCGGGGAGGCGACGGTGAAGGCGAGCCGCGACAGCATCCGGCGGTGCTGCTCGGTGAGGACGCGGAGGTGGGCGACCACCCAGCCGACCCCGATCACCGACCAGATGGTGAGGTATCCGCTGAGGGCTGCCTGCACGGCGTCAGGGTAGGCCCGCACGGGCGGGGACGCCGTCCCGGGTTCTCAGGGCGGGACGGAAGCCGGTCCGCGGGTGCCTACGATGTGCCGGTGCCCCGCCGCAACCACCTGATCGACCTCGCACGCATCGGCTCGATGCTGATCGTCGTGGTCTTCCACGCGCTGCTGTGGCAGGTTCTCCTCGTCGACGGGCAGGTGCGGGTGGTGCCGTGGGCGCCCGGACCGGTGCTGTGGGCGATCAGCTGGGTCGCCACGATCATCCCCGTCTTCTTCGTCGCCGCGGGCTACGCCAACGCCGTCGTGGTCGACACCTGGCGCGCCTCCGGCACCCCCTACGGAGCGTTCCTGACCCTGCGGGGCAGCCGGCTGCTCGGACCCATGTCGTTCTTCCTCATCGTGTTCACCGCCATCGGCACGGCTGCGACGTGGGCCGGCTGGCTGCCCGAGGCCGCGGCGCTCAGCCGGCAGTTCGCCCAGCTGCTGTGGTTCGCGGTGGTCTACCAGCTCCTGCTGGCTGCGGCGCCGCTCGCGGTCCGGCTGCACGACCGGTTCGGCGGGTGGGTGATGCTGCCGCTGCTCGCCGGGGTGGTCGCGGTCGACGTCGCCGTCCGGCTGACCGGCGACCTCGACCTCCAGTGGCTGAACCTCGCCTTCGCCTGGCCCCTGGCCCACCAGTGGGGCATCGCCTACCACCGCGGCTGGTTCCGCACCTGGCCGGCCGGGCGGCTCGTCGGTGTCATCGCGGCCTGCGCCGCGGTGATCGCCGTGCTGGTCACGGCCTTCGGGTACCCGCCCGCAGCAGTCGCGTGGGCCGACGTGCTGGTGGCGAACCTGCTCCCGCCCACGCTGGCCATCGTCGCCCTCGGCCTCGCCCAGACCAGCGTGCTGGCGCTCCTCGAGCGGGCCGGCGTGGCGGCGCGGGTGGGCGAGCGCACCGCCCGGGTGATCCGGGTGGCCAACGCGCTGCTGCTCACCACCTACCTGTGGCACATCCCCGCGATCGTGGTCTCCGCCGGCGCCCTCGTCGGGCTCTCACTGCTGCTGCCGTCCGTCGCCCCGGTGCTGATGAACCCCATCCTGCTCATCGTCGTGGTCGTGGCGGTCGTCGTCCTGGTGGTGCCGCTGATCGCGCGCGCGGAGTTTCTCCTGATCCCCCGTCCCGGTCCCGGCACCCCCCGGCCGGGGTGGGCCGAGGCCGGCTACGCGCTGTTCACCGCCGGCACGTGGGCGGTGTGGCAGCTGGGGGCGGTGCTCCACCCCGGCGACCTCCCCGGCGCCCTCGCCGTCCTCGCGTTCGCCGCCGGCGTCCTCGCCCTCCGCAGGGCAACGACGTTGACCGTCCACGTACACTGACCTCTCCGCAACACATCTGGAGGTCGCGTGGATCCGACCAGCTGGAACCTCCCGTTCCCGGCGATCGTCGCGGCCCTGTTCGTCATCGTGATGTTCCGGGCGAACGGCACCTACTGGCTGGGACGGCTCGGTTCGGCAGGAGCGCGGCGCACCCGCCTCGCCCGGCTCATGGACTCCCCCGGCTACCTGCGGGCCACCGAGCGCATCGACCGCTTCGGCCCCCCGGTGGTGGCGGTCTCGTTCCTGACCATCGGCTTCCAGACCGTGGCGAACCTGGCCGCCGGTGCCACCGGCATGCGCCTTCGCCACTACCTGCCGGCGGTGACCATCGGCTCGGTCGCCTGGGCGCTGCTCTACGCGACGCTCGGCACCGTGGGTGTCGACATCCTCGGCCGGCTCTACGAGCGGTCCCCCGTGCTGGCGGTGGGCGCGGTGGTGGTCGCGGCGCTCGCGATCGCCGGGTACCTCGTGTGGGAGGTCCGTCGCCAGGGGCAGCGGGACCGCGTCCCACAGCCCGGTGACAGCCCGGTCGCATAGCATCGGGCCATGGCCGAGACCAGGAAGTACGACCCCGCCGCCGGCAACGCCATCGCGCAGGCCCTGAGGGCCGCCATGGGCGATCCCGTCCGTCCGAGCGAGCCGGGGCGCGGTGCCGCGCCGCGCGCGGCCGCGCCCGACGCCGCGGCACCCGTGGTGACCACGTCCTGGCTCTCGCTCACCGTCACCGCTCCCGCCGATGCGGAAACCACCGGGGATGACGAGCAGGAAGGCTGATCCCGGGGGCCCGATGGGACGCCGGGAGCACTTCTCCGCACCGTTGTGGTGCGTCGCCGACGGCACGTGGCGCTTCGTCACCCTGCCGGAGGAGATGTCCGAGGTCATCCGCTTCGAGTCCGGGCCGCCGCGCGGCTTCGGCTCGGTGCGCGTCGAGGTCACGATCGGTGCGACGACGTGGCGCACGTCGGTGTTCCCGTCCGCGGGCGGCGGCCCCTACGTGCTGCCGGTGAAGGCGGCCGTCCGGCGGGCGGAGGACCTCGGGGACGGGGAGACCGTCACGGTCACCCTCCGGACTCTCGACAACTGAGAACGGCCGGCCGGACCGAGGTCCGACCGGCCGTCCGCGTGGCAACGATCAGCTGCAACCGCTGGTGGAGCCGCAGCCCTCGCAGATGTAGCAGGAGCCCGAGCGCCGCATCTTGGTGCCACAGGTGAGGCAGAGCGGAGCGTCCACGCTCAGCCCGGACAGCTTCTCCAGCACCTCGGCGGTCGAGTGGGCGTCCATCTCCACCAGGGCGGGCTGGTTCGGCCCGTCCTCGTGCACCCGGACGTCGTCGGCGGCGTCATTCTTCAGCGACTCGGACTCGATCAGCTCGGCCTCGTCCTCCTCCGACAGGTACTTGCCGGTCTCGACGTACCGCGCCCGCTCGGCGGCGGTGTGGATGCCGAGCTCGGCCCGCTCGTCGAAGGACAGGTAGTCCAGCGCCAGCCGGCGGAAGATGTAGTCCATGATCGACTGCGCCATCCGGACGTCCGGGTCGTCGGTCATGCCGGCCGGCTCGAACTTCAGGTTGGTGAACTTCTGCACGAACTGCTCCAGCGGCACGCCGTACTGGAGGCCGATGGAGACGGCGATCGAGAACGCGTCCATCACGCCGGCCAGGGTGGAGCCCTGCTTGCCGAGCTTGAGGAACACCTCGCCGAGGTTGCCGTCGTCGTACTGCCCGGAGGTCATGTAGCCCTCCGCCCCGGCCACCGAGAAGGAGGTGGTGCGGCTGACGCGCGACTTGGGCAGGCGCTTGCGGCGTGCGCGGTACTCGATCCGCACCTCGGGCTCGGCCTTGGCCTCGGTCGACTCCTCCGGCTTCTTGCCGTCGCTCAGGGGCTGGCCGACCTTGCAGTTGTCGCGGTACACCGCCAGCGCCTTCAGCCCGAGCTTCCAGCCCTGGAGGTAGACGTCGGCGATGTCCTCGACCGTCGCGGTCTCGGGCAGGTTGACGGTCTTGGAGATCGCCCCGGACAGGAACGGCTGCACCGCGGCCATCATCCGTACGTGGCCCATCGGCTTGATCGAGCGCTGGCCCATCGCGGTGTCGAACACCTCGTAGTGCTCGGGCTTGAGCCCGGGTGCGTTCACGACGTGGCCGTGAGTGGAGATGTACTCCACGATCGCCTCTGCGGTCTCCTCGGCGTAGCCGAGCCGCTTCAGCGCCCGCGGGATCGTCTGGTTCACGATCTGCATCGAGCCGCCGCCGACGAGCTTCTTGAACTTGACCAGCGAGAAGTCGGGCTCGATGCCGGTCGTGTCGCAGTCCATCATGAAGCCGATGGTGCCGGTGGGGGCGAGCACGGACGCCTGCGCGTTGCGGAACCCGTTCTTCGCCCCGAGCGAGACCACCTGTGCCCACTCCGCGGCCGCTGCGGCGTGGATCGGCTTGTCGAGCCCGTCGAACGTGCGCGCGTCGTCGTTCGCCGCCTGGTGCTTGCGCATCACCCGCTGGTGGGCGTCGGCGTTGCGCGCGTAACCGTTGTAGGGACCGACCACCGCGGCGAGCTCCGCGGAGCGGCGGTAGGACGCGCCGGTCATCAGCGAGGTGATGGACGCGGCCAGCGCACGGCCGCCGTCGGAGTCGTAGCCGCGGCCGACGGCCATCAGCAGAGCGCCGAGGTTGGCGTAGCCGATGCCCAGCTGACGGAAGTTGCGGGTGGTCTCGCCGATCGCCTCGGTCGGGAAGTCGGCGAAGGTGATCGAGATGTCCATCGCCGTGATGATCAGCTCGACGGCCTTCACGAACAGCCCGGTGTCGAAGGTGTCGTCCTCCCGGAGGAACTTCAGCAGGTTGAGGCTGGCCAAGTTGCACGAGGAGTTGTCGAGGCTCATGTACTCCGAGCACGGGTTGGACGCGTTGATCCGGCCGGACTCCGGGTTGGTGTGCCAGGCGTTGATCGTGTCGTCGTACTGGATGCCGGGGTCGGCACACTCCCACGCGGCCTCGGAGATCTTGCCGAACAGGTCGCGGGCGTCGACGGTCTCGATCACCTCGCCGGTCTTGCGTGCCCGCAGGCCGAACTCGGTGCCGTCCTCGACCGCCCGCATGAACTCGTCGCTGACCCGCACCGAGTTGTTCGCGTTCTGGTACTGGACGCTGACGATGTCCTTGCCGCCGAGGTCCATGTCGAAGCCCGCGTCACGCAGGGCGCGGATCTTGTCCTCCTCGCGCGCCTTGGTCTCGACGAACTCGTAGATGTCGGGGTGGTCGACGTCCAGCACGACCATCTTCGCCGCGCGCCGGGTGGCTCCGCCGGACTTGATGGTGCCCGCGGACGCGTCCGCGCCACGCATGAACGACACCGGGCCGGACGCGGTGCCGCCGGAGGACAGCAGCTCCTTGCTGGAGCGGATGCGGGAGAGGTTCAGGCCGGCGCCGGAGCCGCCCTTGAAGATGAAGCCCTCCTCCTTGTACCAGTTCAGGATCGAGTCCATCGAGTCGTCAACGCTCAGGATGAAGCAGGCGCTCACCTGCTGCGGGCTGGGCGTGCCGACGTTGAACCAGACCGGGGAGTTGAAGCTGAAGTACTGGTTGAGCAGCATCCAGGTGATCTCGTGCTCGAAGATCTCCGCGTCGTCGGCGGTCGCGAAGTAGCCGTACTGCTCGCCGGCCGCGCGGTAGGTGCGCACGACGCGGTCGATCAGCGTCTTGAGGCTGGCCTCCCGCTGCGGCGTGCCCAGGGCCCCGCGGAAGTACTTGGTGGTGACGATGGTGGAGGCGTTCAGGCTCCAGAACGTCGGGAACTCCACCCCCCGCTGCTCGAAGACGTGCTCGCCGGTCTTCCAGTTCGTCTGCACCACGTCGCGCAGTTCCCAGGTGACCTCGTCGTAGGGGTGGACGCCCGCGGTGGTGAACACGCGGTCGATCTTCAGGCCCTGTGACTTCCGGCCACCCCTGGGGGTCGCCTTGGCGGTTTCGGTCATGGTCGGGCTGCCTTTCGCTATCGGTGGAGGGGGGTGTGTCAGTTGGTGACGAGCGCCACGCGGCGCAGGTTCTCGATCTCGGCCTCGAAGTCGTCGACCGAGTCGTAGTGCTTGTAGACCGACGCGAACCGCAGGTACGCGACGGGGTCGAGCTCGCTGAGCGGCCCGAGGATGGCCAGTCCGACCTCGTCGGCCGGGATCTCGGCCTGGCCGCTGGCCCGGAGGGTCTCCTCCACGCGCTGGCCCAGCCGGGCGAGGTCGGCCTCGGAGACCGGACGGCCCTTGCAGGCCTTGGCGACGCCGGTGACGACCTTCTCGCGGGAGAACGGCTCGACGACCCCGGAACGCTTCAGGACGACCAGCTGCATCTGCTCGAGCGTCGTGAACCGGCGCTCGCACATCGGGCACTGGCGGCGACGCCGGATGCTCGTGCCGTCTTCGGCGACACGGCTGTCGAGGACCCGGGTGTCGGTGTGGCGGCAGAACGGGCAGTGCATTTCTCCGGCTCCTTCCTGGGGATGCGTCGGGGGATCACGCTGTGGATAACTTGTGGGCGGCGACCACAATCTGTGGACTAACCACATCCGTGTAACTACTAGATGTAGAGGTTATGTCTCCAGAGTGCCACTGGCAAGACAGCCCCGCTGGCGTGTCGCGCGGAGATGCTCCCAATTGCGGACGCCGGCCGGCCACAGGGGCCGTCCGGCGTCGTCGATGGCGGGAGAGGACTCCGGTTTCACCCCTGCGCGGCAGCGGCCACCACCGGCGGCGCGACGGGCAGCGGGGCGTCGCTCACGGCCAGGAAGCCGCTGACGAGCACCACGGCCGCGAGCGCGACCACGGCGAGGAAGAACACCACCACGACCGCGATCCCCCGATCGGTGAGCTCCCAGGTGCGGGCTGGGGTGGACGCGGCCACGCGAGCCGGGACCCGTGGCGCGGCCGGTGCGGCGACACCGCCCGGACGGCCGCCCGGCAGCGACACCAGGTGCGGGCGGGCCTGCGGGCCGCGCTCGACATGGCGCCAGCGGCGCGGCTCGGCGCCGGTGCCCGGCAGGCTCACCGGGATGGTCGTGGACAGGTCCTCGATCAGCAGCGCGCTCATGGCATCTCCTTCGCTCGAACAGGTGTTCGATACCTTTTCTATCCCAGCCCGCCGCGCGGATCAAGCAATTCGAACAATTGTTCGCTCCGCGTGTCGGACGTGGAACAGCCTCGCACCCGCCACTGACAGTTCCTCCAGGCCTCCCGAGCGCGTAAGATATGTCTTGTATCCAAGACGCGAGGAGCACGGATGGCCCACACCCACCCCACCAATCCCGACCGCCGCTTCTACGGCACCGTGACGGTCAGTGACCGCGGCCAGATCGTCATTCCGGCGGAAGCGCGCCGCGACCTCGGGATCGAGGTCGGCGACAAGCTGCTGGTGTTCGGCGACGTCGGGTTCGGCCTCGCGTTCGGCAAGGCCGACCAGGTGCTCGCCCGCGTCCCGGGCCTCGACCGGATCCTCGGCGGTGCCACCGGAGACGCCGGCGATGACTGACCCCCGCACCCGGAGGGCACGCCTCGTCGGTGCCAACCTCTGCGCGCTGGCGGCGGGCTCGGCGGTCGCCGTCCTCGCCCCTGTGCCCGTCCTGGCCCGCGTCCCGCTCGCCGCGCTGGCCGGAACCCTCGGCTACCTGGCGGGCACCTGGCTCGCCGGCCGGGCCGTCGTCCTCGTGCGGCGCGTGCGCTCCGCGCCCCCGGGCCGGCTGGTGCACGACCTCGCCCGACTGGCCCCGGGCACGCCAGGGGCGGGGGGCAAGGCCTCCGCGCTGGCGCGCCTGGTGCAGGCTGGCTTCCGCGTTCCGGCCGGGGTCGTCGTGCTCCCGGGCGCCTTCGACGACGGCGGGCTCTCCCCCGCCGGCTCCCGCGAGCTGGCACGCGCCCTGCGCCGCCTCGGCGGCGGCCCCTTCGCCGTGCGATCCTCCGCCGGAGCGGAGGACTCCGCGTCCGCGTCGTTCGCCGGCGCGTTCGCCACCGAGCTCGACGTGCCCGCCACCGCGGTGGTGGACGCCGCGTCCCGCGTCCACCGCTCCGGGGCCGCGCCCCGCGTGCGGGCCTACGCCGAGGCGCAGGGGGTCGAGGCCCACCAGCCGGTCGCGGTCGTGGTGCAGCGCATGGTGGCAGCGCAGCGGGCGGGCGTCCTGTTCACCGCAGACCCGCTCACCGGCGACCTCGACACCATGGTGGGCGACGTCGTCGAGGGCCCGGGCGAGGCGCTGGTCTCCGGCTCCGCCGACGCGACCCCGTTCCGCTTCCACCGCCCCGACGGCGCGTACACCGGCCCTGCCGTCCTCGCGCCGGTGGCCGCCCGGCTGCATGCCGCGGCGCACGACATCGAGGCCTGCTTCGGCGGAGTCGCCCTGGACATCGAGTGGGCGGTCGCCGCAGACCGCGTCTGGATCCTCCAGGCCCGGCCGGTGACCAGCATGCGCGGCTGGGACCCGGTCACCGCGGAGCGCAACGACACCCTCACCGGCACCTGCCTGTGGTCGGCGACGAACCTGTCGGAGGCCAACCCGGAGCCGCAGACCCCGCTCACCGTCTCCGTGGTCCGCCACCAGCAGGACAACGGCGGCCCGTCGATGAAGGTGAGGGGTCGCGAGATGGCCGGCTACGTCGGCGGGCGGCCCTACGCGAACCTGAGCGTGCAGGTGAGCGCACGCGGGCCGAAGGCAGCGGCGGACCCGCGGGCGGCCTACCGCCAGATCGCCGGGCTGTGGGGCGACCTGCCCGACGACGTCCCGCTGCCCGTGCTGCCCCTGACGAAGGCCGACTGGCAGGACGAGGGGCTGCCGTTGCTGGCCACGCTGGTCCGCCTGCAGTGGCACCGGCTGCGCCTCCCCCGCTTCCTCGCCACCAGCCGGGAGGAGAGCGCGCGGCTCGCCGCCCGCGTCGCGGCCGCGTCCACCGGCGCGGAGCTCGCGGCCCTGTGGCGGGACGCGGTGTTCCCCGCCTCCCTGCGCGCGTTCTGGGCGGTGATCGCCGCCACCGACGACCGGCTCGACCCGCTCGAGGACGAACTCCGCCGGCTCGTCGGCGCCGACGATTCCGCCGCGCTGCTGGCGAACGTCGCCGGGCTCTGCGGAGGCCTGGAGAGCCTCGGCCCCGCCGCCGGGCTCCAGGAGGTGCTCGCCGGACGCCTCTCCCGCGACGACTACCTCGCGGCGTTCGGGCATCGCGGCCACAACGAGGTCGAGCTCGCCTGGCCGCGTCCGGCGGAGAACCCCGGCTGGCTCGACCGCGCCCTCGCCTCCGCCGCGACCGGCGCGGACGTGGGACGTCTCCGGGCCGGCCGCGCCGCGGCCTTCGAGGCGGCCAGGGACCGCCTCAGGACGGACCATCCCGAAAAGGCGCGCGACGTCGAGCGCCGGCTGCGACGCAGGGCGCGCCGGGCCGCACTGCGGGAGCGCGTCCGCTCGGAGTCCGTCCGCTGGACCGGGGTCGGGCGAGGGTTCGCCCTCCGTGCCGGCGTCCTGCTCGGCATCGGCGACGACGTGTTCTTCCACACCCTCCCCGAACTGCTGGACGCCCTGGACGGGACCGGCCGGGCGCCGGACGTGGCCGCGCGCCGCGCCGTGGTGCAACGGCAGCGGGACCTCCCCCAGCTCCCGCTGTTCATCGTCGGTCGCTTCGACCCGTACGCGTGGGCGGCCGATCCCGGCCGGCGCGGCGACGCCTTCGTCGCGGGCCGTCCGCTGCCGCCACCACCGGAGGGCGACGAGCGGCTCGTGACCGGGGCCGCCGGGTCGGTCGGGGTCGCACAGGGACGGGTGCGCCGGCTGGACCGCATCGAGGACGCCGACCAGCTGCTGCCGGGCGAGGTGCTGGTCACCCCCCTGACCAACATCGGCTGGACCCCGGTCTTCCCCCGGGCGGGTGCGATCGTCACCGACCTCGGCGCGCCGCTCAGCCACGCCGCCATCGTGGCCCGCGAGCTCGGCATCCCCGCCGTGGTCGGCTGCGGTGACGCCACCGCGCGGCTCGCGACCGGCGACCTCGTGCGCGTGGACGGCGGCCGCGGCACCGTCGAGGTGCTGTGACGTCCGATTCCCGACACGCTCGAACATGTGTTTGATTCCGTCGCGGCGCCGGGTTAGCGTGCTGCCATGGCTAGCAAGGCAGAACCCCCGGCCCGCAAGCGGGGCCGTCCGCGCAAGGAAGACATCGCCGCCCAGCTCGGCACGAAGGTCAGCCACCTGCCCGACGGCCCGGCGGACGCGGAGGGCCTCACCGCGCGCCAGCGGCGGATCCTCGAGGTGATCCGCGACGACCTGCTTGCCCGCGGCTACCCGCCGAGCATCCGGGAGATCGCCGACCGCGCGGGCCTGGCATCCTCGTCCTCGGCCGCGCACCAGCTCAAGGTGCTCCAGGCCAAGGGCTTCCTCTTCCGTGACCCGCACCGCCCACGCGCACTCGAGGTGCGGCTGCCCGATTCGATGGCGGCTGGGGATGAGGTCGCCGTGGCGACCCGCATCGTCGAGCCGGACCTCCCCGCCCCGACCGCGCCGTCGGTGACCGTCCCGGTGCTGGGTCGCATCGCCGCCGGTGGCCCGATCCTCGCCGAGCAGGCCGTCGAGGACGTGTTCGCGCTCCCCCGCCAGCTCGTCGGTGAGGGGACGCTGTTCCTGCTGGAGGTCAGGGGCGACTCGATGATCGACGCCGCGATCTGCGACGGTGACTACGTGGTCGTGCGGCAGCAGCCCGACGCCGTCAACGGCGACATCGTGGCGGCCCTGATCGGTGACGAGGCCACCGTGAAGACCTTCAAGCGCACGCCGGGCCAGGTGTGGCTGCTGCCCCACAACCCCGCCTACGAGCCGATCGACGGCAACAACGCGTCCATCCTCGGCAAGGTGGTCGCCGTCCTGCGGAGGGTGTAGCCATCCGCATCCCGATCCGGGTCAAGCCGGGGGCGGGGAGGACCCGCGTGGGCGGCCGCTACGGCGAGGACGCCCTGGTGGTGGCCGTCCAGGCTCCAGCGGTGGACGGACGGGCCACGGAGGCGGCGCTCGCCGCGCTCGCGAAGGCCCTCGGATGCCCGGCCCGAGACGTGGCCCTCGTCAGCGGCGCCACGAGCAGGACCAAGCTGGTCGAGGTGCCCGACGACCGCGCCGGGCGCCTCGCCGAGCTCCTCGGCTCCTGACCGCCCTCCCCCGCTCGACCGGGTCCTGCGGACGTCTCGTGCGCTATCGGGACCGGCCCGGCACGACGCCGAAGCGCCGGCCACCGAGCCGATCGCCTCGCCGGGTGCTCCGACGAGGAGCCTCGGCTTCTCGTCGCACCCGTTGCCACGCCGCGCTGGCGCCCACGCCCGCGTGGCCGAAGCCCACCCGGGCCGGGCTCAGCGGGCGCCCGCGTCCGTTCCGCTGCCGAGCCTCCGCAGCGCCCCGATGGCCGTCTCGCGATCGGTGGTCGTCCAGAAGTCGGGCATCGACGCGGTGAGGAAACTGCCGTACCGTGCGGTGACCAGCCGGGGGTCCAGGACGGCGACGACACCGCGGTCGGTCAGGGTGCGGATCAGGCGTCCCGACCCCTGGGCCAGCAGGAGCCCCGCGTGCGTGGCCGCCACCGCCATGAAGCCGTTCCCCCCGCCCTCGGTGACCGCCTGTTGGCGGGCCTGCATCAGCGGGTCGTCCGGTCGCGGGAACGGGATCTTGTCGATGATCACCAGGCGGCAGGTGTCGCCCGGCACGTCGATGCCCTGCCACAGCGACAGCGTGCCGAAGAGCGAGGCCTCCGGGTCTTCCACGAACTCCGCGGTCAGCCGGGGCAGGTGCGCGTCGCCCTGGCAGAGCACCAGCCGTTCGGGGACGTGCTCGCGGCAGTACCGCGCGGCGGCCTCCGCCGATCGCTGGGACGCGAACAGGCCGAGCGTCCTGCCGTCCGCGGCCCACAGGAGTTCGGCCACCTCGGCGAGCGCCTCCGGCCCGATGCCGTCCCGCCCCGGCGGGGGCAGCTGCCGCGCGACGTAGAGGATTCCCTGGCTGCGGTAGTCGAACGGGGAGCCGACGTCGATCCCGCGCCAGTCCGCCGCGTCCTCCCCGGCCAGCCCCAGGGACGCGGCGATCGCGCGGAAGTCACCCCCGATCTTCAGCGTGGCCGAGGTGAGCACCACCGGGTGGTTGTCGAACACCCGGCTGCGCAGCAGTCCGGCCACCGACAGCGGGGCGCAGTTCGCCTGCCGGCCGAACCGCTCGGACTCCGACACCCACACCACGTCGTAGGGGTCGAGCTTCGCCATGCGCTCGGCGACGTCGAAGACCTCCTGGGCTGCGGCCTGCGCCTGCCGGCGGTCCGTCTCCTCGTCCTTGCCGCCGGCCAGCCCCGTGATCGCCGCGCGGGCGGCCGTGCGGACGCTGCGCAGCGCCGCCACCACTTCGGCCTCCGGCTCGGTGACCCGGCCGGGATCGGTCCCGTCCAGCGCGCCCTGCAGGGCGTCCGCTGCGTCCAGGAAGGCCAGCCCGACGTCGTCGGTGAGCCAGGCGAGGCACCGCTTCGCGACCCGCTCCACCTGCGACGGGCCGAGTTCGACGGACGCGGCACCGGTCACGCGGCTGACGAGCTCGTGGGCCTCGTCGATCACCAGCCCCTCGTACTCGGGCAGCGCGGTACCCCCGTGCAGCGCGTCGACCGCCAGCAGGGCGTGGTTGGTCACCACCAGCTGGCTGGCCCGCGCCCGCTCGCGCGACTTCTCCACCAGGCACTCGGCGCCGTAGGGGCACCGCTGCGCACCCAGGCACTCCCGGACCGGGACCGACACCTGCATCCAGGCGGCCGGGGTGTGCGCCGGAGCGTCGTCGCGGTCAGCGAGCCGCCCGGAGCCGGCCTCCTCCTCCGCCCAGCGGCGCAGCGCGACCACCTCCGCGCCGACCCCCGTCGCCTCGCCGGGCTCGGGCAGCAGGGCCTCCTGCTCCGAGCCCTGGCCGTCGCGCACCCGCAGCAGGCAGGCGTAGTTGCTCCGTCCCTTCAGGACGGCGTGGGTGACCCCCTGGCCGCACACCTGCTCGCAGGCCGTGACGGCGGCCGGGATGTCCTTCCCGGCGAGTTGGGCCTGCAGCGCGAGGGTCGCGGTCGCGATCACCACCCGCGACGCCCGGTCCTCGACGAGGCTGGCGAGGGCGGGGGCCAGGTAGCCCAGCGACTTGCCGGTCCCGGTCCCGGCCTGCACCAGCAGGTGCTCACCGTTGTCGAGCGTCCGGCCGACCGCGGCAGCCATCTGCTGCTGGCCCGGACGGGGGTGACCGCCGATCCCGGCGACGGCGGCCGCCAGGATGCGGTCGGCCAGGCCGCCTCCGCCGGCCTTCTCGCCATCCAGGCCGGCCGGCTCAGGCATCGCTGGCGTAGCGCGCGAGCTCGCCGGCGAGGTCGGCGTTCACGCGGGCGACCACCAGCGTGCCGTGCTCGGTGTGCTCGCTGCTGACGAACTCCCCGCTGAGGTGGATGCGGTTGATCAGGTCGCCGCGGTCGTAGGGCACGAGGGCACGCACCTCCACCTCCGGACGCGGTAGCCGCTGCTCGACCCGGGCCCGGAGCTCGTCCATGCCCGCGCCGATCCGGGCGGAGACGAACACCGCGTCGGGGTAGCGCCCCCGCAGGGCCAGCAGCGCGTCGGGATCCGCGGCGTCGGTCTTGTTCACCACGAGCTGCTCGGCGACACCGGCGGCGCCGATGTCGGCGAGCACCGTGCGGACGGCGGCGATCTGGCCGAACGGGTCGGGGTCGGAGCCGTCCACCACGTGCACCAGCAGGTCGGCAGCGACCGACTCCTCCAGCGTGGAGCGGAACGCCTCGACGAGGTCGTGCGGCAGGTGACGGATGAAGCCGACGGTGTCGGTGAGGGTGAACACGCGGCCGTCGGCGGTCTCGGTGCGGCGCGTCGTGGGGTCGAGCGTCGCGAACAGCGCGTCCTCCACCAGGACGCCGGCACCGGTGAGCCGGTTCAGCAGCGAGCTCTTGCCGGCGTTGGTGTAGCCGACGATGGCGACGCTCGGCACCTGGTTGCGGGTGCGCTGGGAGCGCTTGGTGTCCCGCACCGCGTCGAGCTCGCGCAGGCGCCGGCGCAGGATCGCGATCCGGGTCTTGATGCGGCGCCGGTCGGTCTCGATCTTGGTCTCGCCCGGGCCACGGCCGCCGATGCCGGCGCCGGCCGCGGCCCGTCCGCCCGCCTGCCGGGACAGGTTGCCGCCCCAGCCGCGGAGCCGCTGGCGCAGGTACTGGAGCTGGGCGAGCTCGACCTGCGCCTTGCCCTCGGCGCTCTTGGCGTGCTGGGCGAAGATGTCGAGGATCAGGGCCGTCCGGTCGATCACCTTCACCCCGACCCGGTCCTCGAGGTTGCGCAGTTGCGCCGGTTCCAGTTCGCCGTCGCAGATCACGGTGTCGGCACCGGTGGCGATCACCACCTGGCGCACCTCGTCCACCTTGCCACGACCGATGAACGTGGCCGGGTCCGGCGAGCTGCGCCGCTGCACGAGCCCCTCGAGCACCTGGGAGCCCGCGGTCTCCGCCAGGAGCTTCAGCTCGGCCATCGCGTTGTCGGCGTCCACCTCGCTCCCTGTCGTCCACACGCTGACCAGCACCACGCGCTCGAGCTGCAGTTCGCGGTACTCGACCTCCGTGATGTCGGCGAGCTGTGTCGACATGCCGGCCACGCGCCGCAGCGACAGCCGGTCGGCCAGGTCCTGCTGGTCGCCGTCGTAGTCGAGGTCTTCCGGGTCTGCTTCCCAGGGTTCGTACGTCATCGCTCTCAATCCGGAAGGGTGCACTGGCCACGGGCGACGACGACGGCCGGCCCGGTCAGCACGGCCTCCTCCCCGCCCAGGTCCACCTGGAGCGTGCCGCCCGGCACGCCCACGGTGTAGGTGTCGTCATCGCGCATGGCGGCGGCCGCGGCGACGACGCCGGTGCCGCAGGACTCGGTCTCGCCCACCCCGCGCTCGTGGACGCGCAGCCGCAACCGCCCCGGCGCCTCGCGAACGACGAACTCGACGTTGGCGCCGTGCGGGAAGGCGCCGGCGGGCTCCCAGGACGGTGCGTCGTGGGTGAGGTCGAGCGCGTCGAGCCGGTCCGCCTCGACGATGCAGACCGCGTGCGGGTTGCCCACGTCGACCGCCGTGGCCGGCCAGGTGTCCGCGCCGAGGCGGACCTGGACCTGCGCGCCGATGCGCGCCCGCCCCATGGTGACCGCGACGCGTCCGTCGGGCAGGAAGCGCCCCGTCCGCAGTCCCGCCCTGGTCGCCACGGTCACCTCCGTGCCGACGACCAGTCCCTCCTCCTCGAGGTAACGGAGGAAGACCCGCAGCCCGTTGCCGCACATCTCGGCGATCGAGCCGTCGGCGTTGCGGTAGTCCATGAACCAGCGCTCGCCCTCGGCCTCCCAGCCCGGCACGAGGGCACAGCGGACGGCGCGCAGCACGCCGTCGGCACCGATCCCCCCGCGACGGTCGCACAGGTGGGACACCTGGTCGGCGGTGAGGTCGTAGAGGTTGTCGGGGTCGGCGAACAGCACGAAGTCGTTGCGGGTGCCGTGACCCTTGGCGAATTCGATGTGCATCCAGCCCTCCCTATCCGATGAGCACCCTACCCCGCACCACCGACGCCATCTCCCCCGCGCTGCCCTGCCCGGCCGGGAGCCAGTGGATCCGCGGGTCGCGCCGGAACCACGACAGCTGCTTGCGGGAGAAGCGGCGGGTGCCGGTGATCGTGGCCTCACGGGCCTGCTCCTCGGAGAGCTCCCCGTCCAGGAACTGGAGCACCTGCCGGTAGCCGAGCGCACGGGACGCCGTCCGGCCCTCCCGCAGGCCCGCGCCGACCAGCCCCGTCACCTCTTCGACCAGGCCGTCGGCCCACATGCGATGGACGCGCTGCTCGATCCGGGCGTCCAGCACGTCACGGGCGACCTCGAGTCCGAACTGCACGACGTCGTCGAGGGCGTACTCCCAGCCAGGGAGCGTGGAGGTGAAGCTGCCGGTGAGCTCGATCACCTCGAGCGCCCGGACGATCCGCCGCCCGTTGCCCGGCAGGATGCCGGCGGCGGTCCCCGGCGCGACCGCGGCCAGCCGCCGGTGCAGCTCGGCGGCGCCGAGGTCGGCGAGTTCCGCCTCCAACCGCCCGCGCACCTGCGGGTCGGTGCCGGGGAAGGCGAACGCGTCGAGGATCGCATGCACGTAGAGCGCGGAGCCGCCGGCCAGCAGCGGCACCACCCCTCGCGACCGGCAGTCGGCGATCGCCGCCCTGGCCAGTGCCTGGAAGTCGGCCACGCTCGCCGAGCGCGTCACGTCCATGATGTCGATCAGGTGGTGCGGCACGCCCCCCCGTTCGGCGACCGACGGCTTGGCGGTGCCGATGTCCATCCCCCGGTAGACGAGCATGGAGTCGGCGTTGACCACCTCGGCAGCGATCCCGGAGGCCGCGAGCAGGTGCGCGAGCTCGACGGCCACAGCGGTCTTGCCGCTGGCCGTCGGGCCGTTGAGGGCCACCACCGGGAGGGTCACGCCGGCCATTGTCTCAAGTCCCCCGGAATGGTGCTTGGCACCGGCCGTCGGGGAGCACACAATGGAGGTCGCAGCCGCAGAGAGTCTCGGCGCCGGGAGCAGAAAGGAGGTCGGATGGACATCGTCGAACAGATCAAGGGTGCCGTGGCCGGCCACGAAGCTGACATCGCGGAAGGCATCGAGCAGGTGGGTGACTTCGTCGACGAGAAGACCGGCGGCCAGTACGCGGCACAGGTGGATCAGGCCCAGGAGTTCCTGAAGGACCAGCTGGGGGGCACTGCCCGGTAATCCGGATCCCGCCGATCTGGCGCGGGAGAACCCGCAAGACGACGAACCCGAGGGGTCGGTCCGCGATGACCGGCCCCTCGGCCCTTGTTCACGCCCGGGCGAGCCTGGGCAGTCCGAGCAGGGTTCCAGCCGGGGCCGCGGCCGCCTGCCGCGCTGCCCAGGCGTCGCCGCCGCGGGTGCGGCGCAGCGAGAGCAGGCCGTCGTCGGCGTTGAGGTGGTGCGGCGCCGCGTAGCTCACCAGGACCTCAGCGAGATCACCGGGACGTGGCCGGAGGTCGGGCTGGTCGGGCACGCGGACGTGCACCAGCCGGTTGTCGCGGGCACGGCCGGACATCCGGTGGGTGGCGGCGTCCTTGCGTCCCTCGCCGTCGGCGAACAGCACCTCGACGCGCTCGCCCACCAGGCGGAGGTTCTCGGCCCACGCGCTCTCGCCGACCACCTCGACCAGGCGCTCGTAGCGCTCCTGGACGACCTCGCGCGGCACCTGGTCGGGCATCGTGGCCGCCGGGGTGCCGGGACGGATCGAGTACTGGAACGTGAACGCCGCGGCGAAGCGGGAGGCGCGGACGACGTCGAGCGTCGCCTGGAAGTCGTCCTCCGTCTCGCCGGGGAAGCCGACGATGATGTCGGTGGTGATGGCCGCGTCCGGGATCGCCGCCCGGACCCGGTCGAGGATCCCCAGGAACTTCTCGCTCCGGTAGGACCGCCGCATCGCCTTGAGCACCCGGTCCGAGCCGGACTGCAGGGGCATGTGCAGCGAGGGCATCACGTTGGGCGTCTCCGCCATCGCCGCGATGACGTCGTCGGTGAAGGCCGCCGGGTGCGGGGAGGTGAAGCGGACGCGCTCCAGCCCGTCGATGCCGCCGCAGGCCCGCAGCAGCTTGGCGAAGGCGCCGCGGTCGCCGAACTCGACCCCGTAGGTGTTCACGTTCTGGCCGAGCAGCGTCACCTCCTGCACGCCCTCGGCAACCAGCGCCTGGATCTCGGCGAGGACGTCGCCGGGCCGCCGGTCGGTCTCCTTACCCCGCAGCGCGGGGACGATGCAGAAGGTGCAGGTGTTGTTGCAGCCGACGCTGATCGACACCCAGGCGGCGTACGCCGAGTCACGGCGGGTCGGCAGCGTGGACGGGAACCGCTCGAGCGATTCCAGGATCTCGACCTGCGCCTCCTGCTGCACGCGGGCCCGCTCCAGCAGCACGGGGAGCGAGCCGAGGTTGTTGGTGCCGAAGACCACGTCGACCCAGGGCGCCTTGTCGACGACGACCTGGCGATCCTTCTGCGCCATGCACCCGCCGACCGCGATCTGCAGCCCCGGGTGGGCCTGCTTCACCGGGGCGAGGTGGCCCAGGTTGCCGTAGAGGCGGTTGTCCGCGTTCTCCCGGACCGCGCAGGTGTTGAACACCACGACGTCGGCCTGCGAGCCCGGTTCGGCCTGGGCGTAGCCGGCCTCCAGCAGCACCCCGGCGATCCGCTCGGAGTCGTGGACGTTCATCTGGCAGCCGTACGTGACCACCTCGAAGGTGCGCATGACGGCGTACTTTACCTGCCGGCGGCGGGGCGGCGAGCCGCTCACTTGGCCAGGGCGACCGCCCGCGACTCCCGCACGACGGTCACCTTGATGCTGCCCGGGTAGGTGAGCTCCTCCTCCACCCGCTTGGCGATGTCGCGTGCGATCACCTGCGACTGCACGTCGTTGACGAGTTCGGGGGTCACCATCACCCGGATCTCGCGGCCCGCCTGCATGGCGAACACCTTGTCGACGCCGGCGTGCTCCTTGGCGATGTCCTCCAGCCGCTGGAGGCGCTTGACATACATCTCCAGGCTCTCGCGCCGCGCGCCCGGACGGCTGCCGCTGATCGCGTCGGCGGCCTGGGTGAGCACCGCCTCGACGGTGCGCGGCTCGACCTCGTTGTGGTGCGCCTCGATGGCGTGGACGATGTCGGGGTGCTCGCCGTGCCGGCGCGCCAGGTCGGCGCCGACCTTCGCGTGGGAGCCCTCCGCCTCGTGGGTGAGCGCCTTGCCGATGTCGTGAAGGAACGCGGCACGGCGGCAGGTCTCCACGTCGAGGCCGAGCTCCGCCGCGAGCATCGCGGCGATGTGGCCGCACTCGATCAGGTGCCGCAGCACGTTCTGGCCGTACGACGTGCGGTACTGCAGGGCGCCGAGGATGGGGAGCAGGCCCGGAGCCAGGTCGGTGATGCCCATCTCGATCAGGGCGTCCTCCGCCGCCCGGATGCACAGCTCGTCGACGCGACGCTTGCTGCGCTCGTGCACCTCCTCGATCCGGGCGGGGTGGATCCGGCCGTCGGCCACCAGCTCGGTGAGGGTGAGGCGGGCGGTCTCGCGGCGGACCGGGTCGAAGCACGACAACAGGACCGTCTCCGGGGTGTCGTCGATGAGGACGTTGACACCGGTGATCTGCTCGAAGGCGCGGATGTTCCGTCCCTCGCGCCCGATGATGCGCCCCTTCATCTCGTCGCCCGGCAGCGGGACGGTGGCCACGACGGACTCCGTGGTCTGCTCGGCGGCCAGCCGCTGCATGCTGGTGACGATGATCCGGCGCGCGGTGGCGTCCGCCGTCCGCCGGGCCTCCGACTCGATCTCCCGCATCAGCTGGGCGGCGTGCAGGCGCGCGTCCTTCTCCACGTGCGCCATCAGCTCGGCACGGGCGGCTTCCACAGACAGCCCGGCGACGGCGGCGAGGGCGTCCGCCTGACGGGCCTCCGCCTCCTCGAGCCGGGCCTCGCGTTCGTCCAGTCCGGCAGCGATCTGGTCGAGGTGGGATTCGCGGTTGTGCACCTCTTCGAGGTAGCGGTTGAGCCGGTCCTCGCGCTCGGCGAGCAGCTCCTCGCGCCGGTCGACGGCCTGCCTGCGCGAGCGCAGCTCCTCCTCGTGGGCCGCACTGACCGGCGTGGCCGTGGGCGGGGCGGCCGCCGGCACGGGACGCCGCTGGTCGCGGCCGGCCGCGCGGGCCGGGGTTCCGGGACGACGCCGGCCCCCCGGGGACGCTACGCCGCCGCGCAGGAACACCACCAGCAGGACGGCGACGACGGCGAGGACCAGGACCAGGACTGCGACCAGCACGGCCAGTACGAGCGTCGTATCCATGGCGTCCTCCTTGAGCATGTGCGGGACGCCACGGGTCCACTCCTGGTGCGAGCACGGTGTGGCCGGGGTGACGGCAAGGCAGGCCCGGCAGGGCCGGACCGGAGTATCGCGGGGTTCAGTCCCCAGTGGTGGTCAGTCAGTCGCTCAGGAATGGGTTCGCGTGCGTACCCATGGGCAGGCTAGGGCTGACCGGGTCATTCCGCAAGCTCCGGCAGCTCAGCCAGGACCTCCCTGGTGACCTGCGCGACCACGCCGGCGGAGAAGCCGCGTCGGGCCAGCGCCCCGGCCAGCCGGCGGTACTGCGCCTGCGGGTCGAGCCCGGCCAGCGAACGAGCCTTGCGCTCGGCGAAACCCCGGGCCACCACGTAGTCGCGATCGCCGTCGAGCTCCGCAACCGCCTCCTCGACCACGTCCCGGTCGACCCCCTTCTCGGCCAGCTCGGCCAGCAGGGCCCGCCGGCTCTTCTGCCGACGGTCACCCGCAGCGAGCCAGTCGCGGGCGAAGGTCGCGTCGTCGACCAGACCGACCTCCTCGAGCCGGTCCAGCACCGCGCTCGTCACCTCGGCCGGCACGCGTTTGCGCGCCAGCGCGCGTTCCAGCTCGGCCCGGCTCCGGGCGCGCACCGTGAGCTGCCGCAGCGCGATCTCCCTGGCCACCGAAGCCGGGTCGGCGTCGGGGACGTCCTCCGGCGAGCCGGCGACGTCCCCGAACGGCTCCTGGCCCATCAGCTCAGAACTCCACCTCGCCGGTCACCGGGTCGATGCCCTCCGGCACGTCCGAGCCCACCCCCACGCCGAGGTGGCTGAGGATCCGCCGCTCGATCTCCGCGGCGACCTCGGGGTTCGCCTTGAGGAAGTTGCGGGCGTTCTCCTTGCCCTGGCCCAGCTGGTCGGCCTCGTAGGTGAACCAGGCGCCGGCCTTGCGGATGATGCCGCAGTCGACACCCAGGTCGATGAGGCTGCCCTCACGGCTGATGCCCTGGCCGTAGAGGATGTCGAACTCCGCCTGCTTGAACGGCGGGGCCACCTTGTTCTTGACCACCTTCACCCTGGTGCGGTTGCCGACCATCTCCTGGCCGTCCTTCAGGGTCTCGATGCGACGCACGTCCAGTCGGACCGAGGAGTAGAACTTCAGCGCGCGACCGCCCGTGGTGGTCTCGGGCGAGCCGAACATCACGCCGATCTTCTCGCGCAACTGGTTGATGAAGATCGCGGTGGTGTTCGCCCCCGACAGTGCACCGGTCATCTTCCGCAGCGCCTGGCTCATCAGCCGGGCCTGCAGTCCGACGTGGCTGTCGCCCATCTCTCCCTCGATCTCCGCGCGCGGGGTGAGCGCGGCGACCGAGTCGATCACGATCAGCGCGAGGGCGCCGGAGCGCACGAGGGTGTCGGCGATCTCCAGGGCCTGCTCGCCGTTGTCCGGCTGGCTCACGAGCAGCGCGTCGGTGTCGACGCCCAGCTTGCCCGCGTAGTCGGGATCGAGGGCATGCTCAGCGTCGATGAACGCGCAGATCCCCCCTGCGGCCTGTGCGTTGGCGATCGCGTGGAGCGCGACGGTGGTCTTGCCGCTCGATTCGGGACCGTAGATCTCGACGACCCGGCCACGGGGCAGTCCGCCGATGCCGAGCGCGACGTCCAGGGCGATCGACCCGGTGGGGATCACCTCGATGGGCTGCCTCGTCTCCTCGCCCAGCCGCATCACCGACCCCTTGCCGTGCTGCTTCTCGATCTGGGCCAGCGCCGCCGCGAGCGCCTTCTCCCGGTCCGCTACCGCCATCTGTCGTGTCCTTTCCCTGGACCTCGGTCATTCCGTCGCCATCACCCTAGGCACCGCCCCTGACAATCACGTCAGGCACTCGGCGAGGGTGTGGACAGCGTCCGCCCAGCCGGGCAACTGTCCACAGGTTACCCGAACAGGTGTTCGAAATCACCGCGACACGCGGCCCGCCTCAGCGTTCGCGCAGGGGCAGCTCGAGGGCCTCCCACGCGGCCCTCCAGATCTCCTTGCAGGGGACGCCGCCGGCGAGCGCCTGGGTCACCGTCCGGTGCCCCAGCGGGGCGAGCACGACGGTGTCGGACCACATCAGAGAGTAGGCGGGGCCGAGGTGTGCCTCCAGCCGCGCGCGCAGGTCCGCTTCACGCACGACGGTCAGGCTGCGGCGACGTGCTGGCTGCGGACCGGCAGCTGGGTGACGCCGGAGTGGACGTCGATCTTGTCCGAGACCTGCCGCAGCACGCGCGAGAGCGGCACGTCGAGCGCGCCGCAGATCGCGTTCAGCAGCTCGGAGGAGGCCTCCTTCTGCCCGCGCTCGATCTCGGACAGGTAGCCCAGGCTCACCCGCGCCCTGCCCGACACCTCGCGCAGGGTGAGGTTCGAGGAGGTGCGCAGCTCACGCAGCGACTCGCCGAGCAGTTCCCGCATCAGCAGCGGGCGCTCGCGCACGTCCTGGATCATGTCTCGACTCTACCTGCCTGTCGTGGGATTGATCGACGGTGACTCAACGCCACGCTGGTCAGGGTTGTTCCCTCGACCCCGCCTCGAGGTCCAGCGCCCCGGCCAGCAGCGACAGCGCCGCGGCCACCGCGGCGGCCCGCACCTCGTCCCGGCCGCCGTCGAACCGGTACCGGCGGGCCCGGCCGCCGGAGGGCCCGGCCACCCCGAGCCACACCTCGCCGGGCTCGTGGCCGTCCTGGGGGTCCGGTCCGGCGACGCCCGTCGCCGACACCGCCCAGTCCGCGCCGGCGGCGTCACGGACGCCCGTCGCGAGGGCGACCGCCGTCTGCTCCGAGACCGGGCCGAACGCGGCCAGCACCCCGGACGGGACCCCGGCGAGGGTGTGCTTCAGGTCGGTGGCGTAGGCGACCACGCCCCCGCGGTAGGCGGCGGACGAGCCGGGGACGGAGGTGAGCGCGGCGCCGATCAGGCCGCCGGTGAGCGACTCCGCCGTCGCGACGCTCTGCCCCCGTCCCACCAGGACGGAGACCACGCGCGCGGCAAGCGGATCAGGCAGGACCGCTCCCGGTCCTCAGCGACTCCGCACGCAGGCGGAGCGCGTCCCGCACGTACATCAGGCCGGTGACCACGGTCAGCACGAACGCAGCCCCCATCACCAGCCACGCCAGCCAGCCCCAGAAGGGGGCTGCCTGCACGGTGAGCTGGATGGGGTAGGGCAGGAACATCAGTAGGGCGATCGCCTGGAGCAGGGTCTTCAGCTTGCCCCCCGCGGCCGCAGCCATCACGCCGTACTTCAGCATGGCGACGCGCATCCAGGTGATGCCCCACTCGCGGACGAGGATCAGGACGGTCACCCACCACCACAGCTCGCCGAGGATGCTGAGCGAGATGAACGCCGCTCCCGTGAGCGCCTTGTCGGCGATCGGGTCCCAGATCTTGCCGAAGTCGCTGACGAGGTTGTAGCGCCGCGCGAGCTTGCCGTCCAGGAGGTCGGTCAGGATCGCGACCCCGAAGGCGACCGTGGCGGCAAGGCGCCAGCTGAAGTCGAGCGGGTGGGCGAACAGCAGGACGAGGAAGACCGGAACCAGCACCAGGCGGAGGATCGTCAGCGCGTTGGGCAGCCAGGGGGGAATCCCGACGCCGACACGCTCGACACCCTGCGTCATCGCCCCTCCACCTCCACGACGAGATCGACCCCGTCCGTCGCGGTGACCCTACCCCAGACGAGGGCACCCACGGCGAGGTCGCCGACCGGTGGTTCGAGCGTAGTACCGCCGTCGCTCTCCGGACCCTGGTGGACCGCCCTTCCCGTGGCCGCTGCACCGCCGACCGACTCCACCAGCACCTGCGTGCGCTCCCCGAGCCGGTCGGACGCGCGCTGTGCGGAGACCTCGTCGACCAGCATCGACAGCCGGTCCACCCGCTCCTCGATCTGCTCCGGTCGCACCTTGCCGTCGAGCGTCGCCCCTTCCGTTCCCTCCTCGTCGGAGTAGCCGAAGACACCCACCGCGTCGAGACGGGCGTCGGCGAGGAACGCCGCCAGCACCTCGACGTCGGCCTCGGTCTCTCCGGGGAAGCCCGTGATCACGTTGCTGCGGATGCCCGCATCCGGGCGGACGGCGCGGATGCGGTCGACGAGGGAGAGGAAGGAGTCGGCGTCGCCGAACCGGCGCATCCGGCGCAGCACCGGCGCGGACGCGTGCTGGAACGGGAGGTCGAAGTACGGCACGACCCGGTCCAGGCCCAGCATCGTCTCCAGAAGGGACGGGCGGACCTCCGCCGGCTGGAGGTAGGACACGCGGATCCAGTCGAGGCCCTCCACCGCATCCAGCCCGTGCAGCAGGTGCTCCAGGTTCGTGCCGAGGTCCTTGCCGTAGGCGCTGGAGTTCTCGCTCACGAGCACGACCTCCCGGATGCCCTGCCCCACGAGCCAGCGCGCCTCCGCGACCACCTCGTCCGCCGGACGCGACAGGTAGGAGCCCCGGAACGCGGGGATCGCGCAGAACGCGCAGCGGCGGTCGCAGCCCGAGGCGATCTTCAGGGGGGCGGACGCGCCGGCCGTGAGCCGGTGGCGCGGGATCCAGCCATGGCCGGGGACGGTCACCTCTGCCGCCCTCGCGGGGCGGGCCACCGGCGTCACCGGCAGCAGGGCGCGGCGATCACGCGGGGCGTGGGCCTCGACGTGGCCGCCGGCGAGGATCCACTCCAGCCGCCGGGCGATCTGGGGGTAGTCGTCGAAGCTCAGCACGGCGTCCGCCTCGGGCAGCGCCTCGGCCAGCTCGCGCCCGTACCGCTCGGCGAGGCAGCCGACGGCGACCACCGCGCGGGTGGTGCCGTTCGCCTTGTGGTCGCCGGCCGCCAGCAGCGTGTCGATGGAGTCCTTCTTGGCCGCGTCGATGAACCCGCAGGTGTTGACCACGATCGCCGCGGCCTCGTCCGGGTCGTCGACGAGCGCGAAGCCCCCGGCGGCGAGCCGCCCGGCCAGCTCCTCGGAGTCGACCTCGTTGCGCGCGCAACCGAGGCTGATCAGGTGTACCGGCGTGGAATCCACCCGGCCACGCTACCCGATCCGACCCTCACCGCAGCCCCCCGTCGCGACGGCACGGACGGGCTACCCGGCGCGCAGCGCCTCCAGCACCTCGTCGAGGTCGTCGGGCTTCACCAGCACCTCGCGCGGCTTGGAACCCTCCGAGGGGCCCACCACTCCCCTGGTCTCGAGGATGTCCATCAGGCGCCCGGCCTTGGCGAAGCCGACGCGCAGCTTCCGCTGGAGCATCGACGTCGAGCCGAGCTGGAGGTTCACCACCAGCTGGGCGGCCTCGAGCACGAGTTCGAGGTCGTCGCCGATGTCCTCCGCGACCGCCCGTCCGGACTCGGCGGCAGCGGCCACGTCGTCGCGGTACTGCGGGCCGAGTTGCGCGGAGACCTGCTTGACGACCGAGCGGATCTCGGCCTCGGTCACCCAGGCGCCCTGCACGCGCAGCGGCTTGGACTGGCCCATCGGGAGGAACAGCCCGTCGCCCTGCCCGACCAGCTTCTCCGCCCCGGGAGTGTCGAGGATCACCCGGGAGTCGGTCATCGAGCTCGTGGCGAAGGCGAGGCGGGACGGCACGTTGGCCTTGATCAGGCCGGTGACCACGTCGGTGGACGGGCGCTGCGTGGCGAGCACCAGGTGGATGCCTGCCGCGCGCGCGAGCTGCGTGATGCGCACGATCGAGTCCTCGACGTCGCGCGGGGCCACCATCATCAGGTCGGCGAGCTCGTCCACGATCACCAGCAGGTAGGGGTAGGGCGCGAGCACGCGCTCCGAGCCCGGGGGCAGCTTCACCTGGTCCGCGCGGACGGCCTTGTTGAAGTCGTCCACGTGGCGGAAGCCGAAGGCGGCCAGGTCGTCGTAGCGCGCGTCCATCTCGCGGACCACCCACTGCAGCGCCTCCGCGGCCTTCTTGGCGCTGGTGATGATCGGCGTCACCAGGTGCGGGATGCCCTCGTAGTGGGTGAGTTCCACCCGCTTGGGGTCGACCAGCAGCAGGCGCACCTCATCAGGGGTGGCACGCATCAGGATCGAGGTGATCATCGAGTTCACGAAGCTCGACTTGCCCGAGCCGGTCGCGCCGGCGACGAGCAGGTGCGGCATCTTCGCCATGTTGGCCACGACGTAGCCGCCCTCGACGTCCTTGCCCAGCCCCACCGTCATCGGGTGGTGGTCGTTGCGGGCCCGCGGGGAGCGCAGGACGTCGCCGAGGGAGACGATCTCCTTGTCCGCGTTGGGGATCTCGATGCCGATCGCGGACTTGCCCGGGATCGGGGAGAGGATGCGCACGTCGGCGGAGGCGACGGCGTAGGCGATGTTCTTCCCCAGCGCGGTGACCTTCTCGACCTTCACGGCGTTGCCGAGCTCGACCTCGTAGCGGGTGACGGTCGGGCCGCGGGTGTAGCCGGTCACGGTGGCGTCGATCTCGAACTGCCGCAGCACCTCGGTGAGGCTCTGCACCACCTGGTCGCTGGCCTGGCTGCGGGCCCGCGGGACGGTTCCCGGCTTGAGCAGGGCGGGATCGGGCAGCGTGTAGACCACGTCGCCCGAGATCGGGGGCTGTTCGGCCCGCAACGGGCCGGCCGACATCACCGGCGCCTCCAGCGGGGGCTGGGATGCCTTGGCGGGCCCGGCCGGAGCCGGGGCGAGGTCCACGGTGAGCTCCGCGTCCGGATCGGGCTCCGGCTCGTCCTCCACCAGGGGGGTGTCGTAGGCCTTGTGGGGCGCCCCGTACTCGATCTCGGGCTTCTCCGGACGCCGCAGGCGCTCCCGCAGGGCGTGCAGCCGGGCGCCGAGCTCGCTCATCGGGATCCCTGCGATGACCAGGACGCCGAACACGGCCAGCACCACCAGGACGGGAACGGCCAGCCAGACCGTGAGCAGCTGGACGGTGAGCGAGGAGGAGATGTAGCCGATGAAGCCGCCGGCCTCGCGCACGAGCGCCGGCGGCGCGCCGCGGGTGGGCAGCCCCTTCGCGATCTGGATCAGGCCGAGCAGCCCGAACAGCGCGGACGCCCAGCCCACCGCCTGGCGCCCGGCAGTGCCGTGGCGCTCGGGGTGGCGCAGCGTCCGCCACGCCATGCCGAAGCACAGCACGGGGACGACGTAGGAGAACGACCCGAAGAGGGTCGCCACCGCGAGCTGCACCCAGTTGCCGGCAGAACCCGGGATGCCCACCCAGAACTCTCCGGCGACGAGGAGCCCCACGAGGATCAGGAACAGCCCGGTGCCGTCGTGACGGCGCTCGGGTTCGAGGTCACGGACGGCGGGTGCGACGGCGCGCGCCGACGAGCCGACCAGGGTGGCCAGGCCGCGCCAGGTCGCGGCGATGCCACGGCCGATGGAGCCGAGCACGCGGCTCAGCCCCGAGGGCTGCGGCTTCTTGCGGGCCGTGCTGCGGGGCGGTGTCTTCTTGCTTCCGGTGCTTCGGGAGGCGCTAGGGCGCGAGGACGCGCTGCTGCGGCTCCGCGAAGGGGAAGACGCGCGGGTCGCCATGAGTCGAAGGGTAGGCGATCGGCCCGCCAAAGCCGCGTCCCCACGCCGGTCGGCCCCGGAAGCCGCGCGTGGGCTCCTGAGCAGGCCCTCCTCAGGAGAAGTGCTGCCAGCCGGCCGCGGGCCCCTCCCAGGGGCTGCCGTCCACGAGCACCCTGGGCTCGCCGGGCACGACCCGCCCGATGACCCGCCAGCCCGACGGCACCCGCCCGGCGTCGAAGGCGCCGACCAGCGCGTGGTCGTCGCCGCCGGTGAGCTGGAAGACCAGCGGGTCGCCGCGCCCGATGGCGGCGGCGACGGCCTGCTGGGGCTCGGCGACCTCGAGGGTGGAGGTGTCGACGTCGAGCGTCACGCCCGAGGCTCGGGCCACGTGGCCGAGGTCGGCGAGGAGCCCGTCGGAGATGTCGATGAGTGCGCTCGCGCCGGCCTCCGCGGCCACCCGTCCCTCGCCGTAGGGCACCTCGGGGACGCGGTGGGCGACGACGGCCGCCCGCGGCGAGCGGAACCCACGGGCGAGCACGGCCACGCCCGCCGCAGCCCAGCCCAGCCGTCCGGCCATCGCGAGCACCTGGCCCGGACGGGCACCGGCGCGGGTCAGCGGCGGGAGGCCGCCGAGGTCGGCCAGCACGGTCGCGGTGACCACCACCTGGGGGGCCGACGTCGTGTCTCCCCCGACGAGCCGGACGCCGGCCCGCTCGCACTCGGCGCGGACGCCGCCGGCGAACTCCTCGACCCACGCCGCCGGGGTGGAGGCGGGAGCGGCCAGGCTGAGCACCAGGCCGACAGGGACGGCGCCCATCGCCTCGGCGTCGGCCACGCAGGCGGCCACAGCCTTGCGCCCCACGTCGGCGGCGCTCGACCAGTCCCTCCGGAAGTGCACGTTCTCGACCATGGTGTCGGTGGACACCGCCAGGTCGCCGGCCAGGCGCAGCACCGCACAGTCGTCGCCGACACCCAGCACCACCGGGCCGCCGGCACCCAGCCCTGCGGTGATGCGTCCGATCAGCGCGAACTCACCGACGTCGCCGAGCGTCTCCCCCGCGGCGTCGCCCCTGCCGGGACCCGCAGCGGTCACCGCAGCCCCATGGGCCGGGCGAGCGCGAGGTCGACCAGGGTGGCGATCAGCGACGGGTAGTCCAGGCCCGTGGCCGCCCACACCATCGGGAACATCGAGGTGCGGGTGAACCCGGGCATGGTGTTGAGCTCGTTGACCCACGCGACGCCGTCGGCGTCCACGAACAGGTCGACGCGGGCCAGGCCCTCCACCGCCATCGCGGCGAACGTGCGGGCGGCGAGGTCCTGGATGTCGGCCAGCAGGACGGGGTCGACATCCGCCGGCACCTGGAGCGACACCTGGTCCTCGGGCAGGTACTTGGCGTCGAAGTCGTAGAAGGCGTCGGCGGTGTGCATCCGGATCTCGCCGGGCAGCGACACCCGCGGCGGACCGTCGAGGTCCTCGATCACGCCCAGCTCGATCTCGCGGGCGCCGACGAAGCCCTGCTCGACCACGACCTTAGGGTCGAAGCGCTGCGCCTCGACGATCGCCGCCTCGAGACGGGCGGGATCGTCGACCCTGCCGATGCCGATGCTGGAGCCGCCCCTGGCCGGCTTGACGAACACCGGGAACGAGAGCGCTCCGGCGCGGGCGAGGCTGGCCGCGCGGTCGTCGCGCCACTGGGCCGGGGTGATCGCCTCCCACGGGCCGACGGGCAGGCCGGCGGCAGCCATCGCCCGCTTCATCAGGTCCTTGTCCATGCCGATCGCGCTGGCCGCGACCCCCGCACCCACGTAGCGGATGCCCAGCATCTCGAACAGGCCCTGAATGGTGCCGTCCTCGCCCCACGGGCCGTGCAGCAGGGCGAACGCCACGTCGACGCCGGCCACGTCGGCCAGGCGGTCGCCGTCCCGCGTGGCCACCTCGGGTCCGTCCTCGCCGCGCAGCAGGACGGCCTCCGGCCGGTCGGCCGGCACGCGCGGCAGGCGCCCGTCAACGACCTCGTAGGAGAGCAGTTCCGCGTGCGGGATGCGCACCCAGGCGCCGTCCGCGGTGATGCCGATGCCGACGACCTCGAACCGCTCCGGGTCGATCGCCCGGGCGACGCCCCCGGCGGTGAGGCAGCTGATCTCGTGCTCGGTGCTGACGCCGCCGAACAGCAGTGCCACCCGGACTCTGGCCTGTCTGGTCACCGTGTCACCCTAGCGGGCTGCGCCCCGCGGGACCCTCCGGCCCACCCGGATGTCGTAGACGTCGGTGGGCGGCTCCTCGCCGCGGATCTGTGCTACCAGTCCGGTCACCGCGTTCATGATCCGGACGCCGGCCATGGCGGCGGCCTCTGCGTCCTCGCGGCCGAGGAGGTCGGAGAGGTCCACCGGCTCGCCCGTGCGGAACACCATCGTCCGCCGGGGACGGAACCTCGGCCACACCGGCTTCTTGCCCGGCATCACGAAGTTGGCCCCCCACTGCCCGACCGGGATCACCGGGCACCCGCTGGAGAGCGCCAGCCGCGCGGCCCCGGGGCGGGCTGTCATCGGCCAGGTGTCGGGGTCGGCGGTGATCGTGCCCTCGGGGTAGATGACGATCAGCTCCCCGTCATCGAGCGCCTGCCGGGCGTGGACGAGCGCGTCCTTGGCCCGCGCGGTGCCGCGTTCCACCGGGATCTGGCCGGTGGCCCGGGCGAGCGGGCCGATCACGGGCACCTTCCACAGGTCGGACTTGCCCAGAGCGCGCGGCCAGCGCCCGTGCCAGACCACGTAGTGGGCCAGCGCGGGCGGGTCGAAGTTGGAGATGTGGTTGCTGACCAGGATCACCCCGCCGGAGCGGGGCAGGTGCTCTGCGTCGTCCCAGTCGGTGTCCACCAGCAGGTTCAGCAGCCAGCCGGCGAACCGTGCCAGCCGCCGGTAGGTGGGCTGGACGGGCGTCGGGTTGGCGACCCGCAGCGGCAGGCGGGACCGGGCGGGCTCAGGCGTCACGCCCGGATCATCCCATGGAACACCGTTCAGCCGGCGGTCCTCGCTGGCAGCGTGCGGGGCAGCCACGACGGACGCTTCGCCTCGAAGGCGGAGATCAGGTCCTCGTGCGTGAGGGTCAGGCCGATGTCGTCCAGGCCCTCCAGCAGGCGGTGCCGGGTGTAGTCGTCGATGGTGAACTCGAAGACGTTGTCCGCGGCCTCGACGGTGCGGTGGCGCAGGTCGACGGTGAAGGTGATCCCCGGCTCGCTCTCCGCGATCTCCCAGAGCTTCTCCACGACTTCCTGCGGCACCGTGGCGATGAGCAGGCCGGCCTTGCCGGAGTTGCTGCGGAAGATATCGCCGAAGCGTGAGCCGATGACCACCCGGAAGCCGTAGTTCTGGAGGGCCCAGACCGCATGCTCCCGCGAGGAACCCGTGCCGAAGTCGGGGCCGGCGACGAGGATCGAACCCGGCGCGTACGCGGGCTGGTTGAGCACGAAGCCCTCGTCGTTGCGCCAGGCCGCGAAGAGGCCGTCCTCGAAGCCGGTCCGGGTGACCCGCTTCAGGTAGACCGCAGGGATGATCTGGTCGGTGTCGACGTTGCTGCGACGCAGCGGGACGGCGACGCCGGTGTGGGCGCTGAACTTGTCCATGTCCTCGATCTCCTTACAGGTCGGCCGGCGAGCTCAGGGTGCCGCGGATCGCAGTGGCCGCAGCCACGGCGGGCGACACGAGGTGGGTACGACCGCCCTTGCCCTGGCGTCCCTCGAAGTTCCGGTTCGAGGTGGACGCAGAGCGCTCACCCGGGGCGAGCTGGTCGGGGTTCATGCCCAGGCACATCGAGCAGCCGGCCTCGCGCCACTCGGCACCGGCGTCGGTGAAGACCTTGTCGAGGCCCTCGGACATCGCCTGGAGCCGGACACGGGCGGAGCCGGGCACGACCAGCATGCGCAGCCCGTCGGCGATCCTGCGTCCCTTGATCACGGACGCGGCCAGCCGGAGGTCCTCGATCCGGCCGTTGGTGCAGGAGCCCAGGAAGACGGTGTCCACCCTGATGTCGCGCATCGGCGTGCCCGCCCCCAGCGCCATGTATTCCAGCGCGCGCTCCGCGGCCGCCCTGTCGACCGGGTCGGAGAAGTCCTCCGGCGCCGGCACCCGGCCGCCCAGCGGGACGCCCTGGCCGGGGTTGGTGCCCCAGGTGACGAACGGGGTGAGCTGGGTCGCGTCGATGTCGACCTCGCGGTCGAAGACGGCGTCCTCGTCGGTGTAGAGGGTCTTCCAGTACGCCACGGCGGCGTCCCAGTCCTCTCCGGACGGGGCGTGCGGGCGTCCCTGGAGGTAGGCGAAGGTGGTCTCGTCCGGCGCCATCATGCCGGCCTTCGCACCCCACTCGATGCTCATGTTGCAGATGGTCATCCGGCCCTCCATCGAGAGGTTGCGGATGGTGTCGCCGCGGTACTCCACGACGTAGCCCTGGCCGCCGCCGGTGCCGACCTTCGCGATCAGGGTGAGCACGATGTCCTTGGCGGTGACGCCGTCGGGCAGCGCGCCGTTGACGTTGACGGCCATGGTCTTCGGCCGGGCCTGCGGCAACGTCTGGGTGGCCAGCACGTGCTCCACCTCGGACGTGCCGATGCCGAACGCCAGCGCGCCGAAGGCGCCGTGGGTGGAGGTGTGGGAGTCGCCGCAGACCACGGTCAGGCCGGGCTGGGTGAGGCCGAGCTGCGGGCCGATGATGTGCACCACGCCCTGGTCCTTGTCGCCGAGGCTGTGGATGCGCACGCCGAACTCGGCGGCGTTGTGCCGCAGGGTGTCCACCTGGAGCTTCGACACCGGGTCGGCGATCGGCGCCAGGATGTTCAGCGTCGGGGTGTTGTGGTCCTCCGTGGCCATCGTCAGGTCGGTGCGGCGCACCGCGCGTCCGGCGAGGCGGAGGCCGTCGAACGCCTGCGGGCTGGTCACCTCGTGGACCAGGTGCAGGTCGATGTACAGCAGGTCGGGCTCACCGTCGGCGGTGCGGACGACGTGGTTCTCCCATACCTTGTCACTCAGGGTCTTGCCCATCGGACCTCCATCAGTGCAGCTGTGGGCTCGTAGCCCGATCAGCCTAACAGCTTGCATATCATGATGCGAGACGGCAGTCTTATCCTATGGACAACTCAAGCGGCGTCGGCGTCCTCGACAAGGCGGCCCTCGTGCTCACCGCCCTGGAACAGGGACCGACCACCCTCGCCGGCCTCGTCACCGCCACCGGCCTCGCCCGCCCGACGGCGCACCGGCTCGCGGTCGCCCTCGAGCACCACCGGCTGGTCTCGCGCGACCTCCAGGGCCGGTTCGTCCTCGGCCCACGACTCACCGAGCTCGCCTCCGCCGCCGGTGAGGACCGCCTGCTCGCGACCGCCGGCCCGGTTCTCGCCCGCCTGCGCGACATCACCGGGGAGTCGGCGCAGCTGTTCCGCCGCCAGGGCGACATGCGCGTGTGCGCCGCCGCCGCCGAGCGCCCGTCCGGACTCCGCGACACCATACCGGTGGGCACGCAGCTGACCATGGGCGCCGGCTCGGCCGCGCAGGTCCTGCTCGCCTGGGAGGATCCCGAGCGCATCCAGCGGGGCCTCCAGAACTCCTCGTTCTCCGCGGTGGCGCTGGCCACCGTCCGCCGCCGCGGCTGGGCGCAGTCGGTCGCAGAGCGCGAGCCCGGCGTCGCCTCGGTGTCCGCACCGGTGCGCTCCCCCAGCGGCAAGGTGATCGCAGCGGTCAGCGTCTCCGGCCCGATCGAGCGGCTCTCGCGGCAGCCGGGTCGCCTCCACGCGCCCGCGGTGATCGCCGCGGCCGAGCGGCTGAGCGAGGTGCTGCGTCGCAACGGCGGCGAGGGCTGAGCCCCACCGGCTGCGTCCCGACACGACTCACGCCCGGCGCCCACACGGGGCGCCGGGCGTGAGTGCTGTCCGGGTCAGACCTGGTCGGAGCGGTGCTCCACCACGTTCGTGCGCCGGCTGGCCTGCGCGTTGGTGACCAGGCCGATGATGATGGCGAGCACCCCCGCGCCCAGGCAGATGTAGCCGACCATCGTGAGGTCGACGCCGGGCACCATGTCGCGCACGGCGAAGCTGAGGATGGCGCCGATCACCAGCAGGGCGATGCCGGATCCGGTGGTCGTGGACATGGGTGTATCTCCTTCGTCTCGATTGTCGGAAGGGCAATACCCACGGCCGACCCACGGCAAACCCGCGCTCAGAACCACGACAGCCAGTAGCCGTGGGGGTGGCAGCGCGCCAGCGCCCGGTCGGTGCGGACGCCGTCCCGCCAGGTGGTCGTGCCGAGGACGGTCGCGTCGGACCCGACGAGGTCGCCCTCCACGGGCAGCACGGGCACCTGGTGGGGAGACTCCACCCACACCCACGACAGCTCGGAGGCTTCCCCGTGGCTGTCCAGCTCGTCCACCCAGGCGGACTGGGCCGCAGCGTCGAGGTAGCACAGCGCCCAGGAGGTCGTCACCACCGGCGATCCGGGGCCGAGGTCGCCCAGGGCGCCGGCGAGATCGGCGACGGCGTCCCCGCGGCGCACAGGCACCGGGTCGGCACGGAACAGCGCGACCGCCCGTTCGAGCCGCCGGAACCGGTCCTCCTGGTCGGGCCACACGCACGCCTCCAGCCACCGCGCCGCGTCCGGGTCGGCCAGGTCGACCGGTGAGGTGTCCAGGCCCAGCCGGGAGCTGATCTCCGGCACGGCCGGGGCGAGCCGGCGGCCGTCGGGGCGCACCGAGCACTCGACCACCAGCTCCCCCCCACCGAGGACGCCATGGCCGTCGTCGTAGGCGAGCCGGTCGAGCATCAGGTTCAGCCCCGCGCTCGCGCCCACGTCCAGCTGCGCCCACGGGCCGCCTCCGAGCTGCCCGAGCCCGGCCACCAGCAGCGCCGACCGGCCGATCTCGTTCGTCTGCGGCAGCCGGGTGGCGACGAGCTCACGGATCCGCGTGACGTGCCGGGCGCAGAAGTCGAGGAACACCGGCACCGGGTCACCGCCGGCCCGCTCCCCGGGCGGCGTGAGGTTCGGGTAGTGGCGCGCCAGCTCGGTTCCCGGCTCGCCGAGCAGAAGGTAGTGGACGGCGGCGAAGAGGGTCACCGGGACCCGCGCGGGGCGGGGCGCATCCGCGTAGAGCTCCGGCAGCAGCGCGGAGGTCGCGATGCCGTCGCTCAGCCGCGAGTACAGCGGCGCCCGACGCCGCGTCGTGCGGGAGAAGGCGGCGAAGCGTGCCGACAGGGAGGCCATTCAGTGGTCCTTCTCCGCGACGGCCTGGAGCAGCGAGCGGAGACGGGTCGGCAGCAGCTCCGCGAGCGAGATCGCGGTGCTGCTGCGCTTCACGCCCGGGATGGTGAGCATGGCGTTGGTCACGCGGTAGAGGTGGGCGGTGTCGCGGGCGACGACCTTGACCAGCATGTCCGCGTCCCCGGTGGTCGAATGGATCTCGATCACCTCGGGCAGGGCCACCAGGCCGGCCGCGGCCTCGTCCCCGCTGGACTGGCTGATCTCGAGGGAGACGAAGGCCACCAGCGGATAGCCCAGTGCTGCCGGGTCGACCCGCTGCCCGAAGTCGCGCAGCGCGCCGGCGCGGGAGAGCCGGCGCAGCCGTGCCTGGACGGTGTTGCGCGCGACGCCGAGCGTGCGCGCGATGCCGAGGATGGTGGCGTCCGGGTCGTCGTCGAGCACGAGGAGGATGCGGGCATCCAGCGGGTCGATGAGGCTCATGTTGAGCATCATGCTGCCTCGATCGTCTCCTGGGAAGCAGACTGCCCAGTCGCTGAGCGGCCGGTTGCGCAGCACGGCCGTCCCGGCCACCATGGCGCTGACACCGAAAGGCCCATCGTGCTCCCTGACTCCCTCCCCCGCCTCCGCGCTGCGGTCTCCGCGCTGCCCGCCTACGTCGCCGGACGGAAGGCCACCGGCGACCACGTCGCTGCGCTGGCGTCCAACGAGAGCCACTACCCGCCGCTGCCGTCGGTCCTGGCGGCGATCGCCGCCGCGGCCGGACGGGTCAACCGCTACCCCGACATGGCTTCTCTCGCCCTGCGCGAGCGGCTCGCCGAGGCCAACGGCGTCGGGGTCGACGAGATCGCCGTCGGCCCGGGCAGCGTCGGCGTGCTCGCCCAGCTGGTCGCCGCGGTGTGCGATGCCGGTGACGACGTCGTCTTCGCGTGGCGGTCCTTCGAGGCCTACCCGATCCTGTGCCAGATCGCCGGGGCCGGCGCGGTGCGCGTCCCCCTCACCACGGACGAGCGCCACGACCTGCCGGCCATGGCGGCCGCGATCACCGTCCGCACCCGGGCGGTGCTGCTGTGCTCCCCCAACAATCCCACCGGCACCGCGATCTCGCTGGAGGAGCTCGCGGCGTTCCTCGAAGTCGTCCCGCCGAGCGTGCTGGTGGTGCTGGACGAGGCCTACCGCGAGTTCATGGACGCCGACCTCGACACGGTCGCCCTCTTCCGCGAGTACCCGAACCTGTGCCTGCTGCGCACCTTCTCGAAGGCCTACGGGCTTGCCGGGCTGCGGGTCGGGTACGCGATCGCGCGGCCGGAGATCGCCGAGGGGCTGCGGCGCACCCAGGTGCCGTTCTCGGTGAGCGGCGTGGCGGAGGCCGCCGCGATCGCTGCCCTCGACGCGGAGTCCGAGGTGGCCGAGCGCGTGGCGTCCGTCACCGCGGAGCGCCCGCGTGTGGAGGCCGCCGCCCGGGCCCTGGGCTGGGACGTGCCGGCCGGCGCCGCGAACTTCGTGTGGCTGCGCACCGACGACGACGAGCGCGTCCGGCTGGTCGCAGCGTTCGACGCCGCGGGGATCATGGTGCGGGGCTACGCCGGGGACGGCGTCCGGGTGACGCTGGCCGACCGGGACAGCAACGACCGCGTCCTCGCCGTCCTGGCCGCCTTCGAGCGGGGCCGGCCGTGACGCCGGTCGAGGTCGAGGCGCCCCCCGCCCTGCGGCACAGCGTTGTCGAGGACGTCTTCGGCCTGCTCAGCGGCACCTTCGTGGCCTCGCTGGGGATCTTCCTGCTGAAGTCCGCCCAGGCCGTCACCGGCGGCACGGCCGGCCTGTCGCTGCTGCTCAGCTATGCCACCGGCTGGTCGTTCGGGGTCGTGTACTTCCTGTCGAACCTCCCGTTCCTCGCCCTGGCCGTGCGGGCGAAGGGCTGGAACTTCACGCTGCGGACGCTGCTCTCCATCGCCCTGGTCTCGGCCTTCGCCTACCTGCACCC
Organism: Propionicimonas sp. T2.31MG-18; assembly: GCF_964266745.1. Classification (NCBI taxonomy): domain Bacteria; kingdom Bacillati; phylum Actinomycetota; class Actinomycetes; order Propionibacteriales; family Nocardioidaceae; genus Propionicimonas; species Propionicimonas sp. T2.31MG-18. Next base: position 555,890 of record NZ_CAXWGX010000012.1, on the reverse strand, counting down.
GCTGATGCTCCCGCAGGCGCCGCTGAACCCGGTGTACGCGACCCTGGTGGGCAACCTGCTCGCCGGCGTCGGCATGCTGATGGTCTTCCGCCACCGCTCCAGCCTGGGCGGGCTGAACACGCTCGCCCTGCTCGCGCAGGAGCGGCTCGGCTGGCGTGCGGGGTGGGTGCAATTGGGCATGGACACCGCGATCATCCTCGCGGCCCTGGCCGTCGTGCCCGTCGGCAACGTCCTGCTGTCCGCGGCCGGCGCCGTCGTGTTGAACGTTGTGCTGGCGCTGAACCATCGCCCCGGGCGCTACCTCGGCTAGTTCCGGCACCCCGCTGTCCGGTCAGTACCCCCAGCCGACGGTGATCGTGACACCTAGCCGACGGTGATCGTGCCGCGGGGGGCCGCCGTGCCGGTGACGTCGGTCGCCGCCCCGCTCCCGTCGGCGGCGTCCACCCGCAACTGCCAGCGGTAGGTTCCGGCCGCCACCGTCCGGCCCGCCTCGTCGCGTCCGTCCCAGGCGACGCCCCGGATGCCGCCCGTGGACGTCCCGGCGGTGGCGAGCGTGCGGACGACCACCCCGTCCGGATCGGTGATCACCAGCGTTCCGGGCAACACCGGCTCGGTGAGGTCGAGCTGCACGGTCCACGGCGAGCGTCGAGTGGCTTTCCCCGCCGCCAGGGCCCCCAGGAGCCGGGGCGGGCCGGCGGCGAGGCCCTCGAGGGTGCGCAGGACGAGGTCCGTTCCGGTGTGGTAGGCCACCCGGTCGTCGTCCACGGCGAAGGTGCTGAAGCCCTCGTTGCCCAGCGGCTCGACCTCGCCGGTGGTGAGGTTCCAGGCGGCGAGCGGGAAGGAGAAGTCCTCGCTGGGCGTCTGGATCAGCGCCCAGCCGTCCCCGAGGCCCCACAGCACGCCCGGGTGCGTCAGCGACGCCCCGGTGCGGTAGTTGTGCAGCACGGTGTCGACGTCGTGGTCGGGCGCGTCGGAGAACACGCTCGTCCCGACCCAGTCGCCCCAGATCATCACCCAGGTGTAGAGCGAGGAACGGTCGGTGAGGAGGAACGCCGGCGAGCGGTAGCCCCCGGCCAGGTCGCGCACCCGCATCGTGTAGCCGTCCGTGTGGGTCGTGCTCACGTCCTCCACGACCAGGCTCCCGAACAGGGCTTTCGGCCTGCTCGCAGCGAGCACCTTCCCGGTGACCAGACCGACCTTGGCCATGCCGATCAGGTAGGGCCCGCTGGCCTCCCTCGCCAGCGCCTGTGGAACCACAGCACCCGGTCGGCCGTCGTCGTAGGCACGGAACCTCCCGTCGTTGCCGAGGACCAGCCAGCGGGACCCGGAGGCCGCCACCGGCGCGGCCACGGCCAGGTCGCTGCGGGCGCCCAGCGTCCCTGCGGAGACGTCCCTGAGCCACACCCGGTCACCGGAGCGGCCGTCGGAGCCGAGCAGGGTGGTCGGCGTGAGCGCCAGCGAGAACGGCGGGACGGGGCGGCGGGAGAGGGTGAGCCACTCCGTCGTGACGCCGTCCGCGGCCACCCGGAGGTGGTGCGGCTCCCCGGCCGCGTCGACGGTGCGGATCAGGGGCCGCGTCGGGTCACCGGGAGCGTCGATCCGCCAGGACGCCGTGCCGGCCGGGAGAGCGATGGGCGTGACGGTGCCGTTCTCGAGCAGGAGGGCCGACCCGCCGTCCGCGACCAGCGAGGCGGCACCGGCCTGGTACAGCCTGGCCGTCGTGCCGCGGTGGTCGCCGGTCGCAACCTGGTCGCAGGCCCGGGCGCCGCCGGGCAACGGCAGCCGGCAGACCCTCAGGCCGGCCGCGTCCGCGACGAGGGTGTAGAGCGTCGAGCCACCGACGACGTGTGCCTTCGAGCGGGGAATCGCGACCGGGGTGCGGGCCTTTCCGGTCGCGGTGTCGACGATGGTCGCGTAGTCGCGGCCGCCTCTCGCCGGCCGGCTCACACGGACGAGGAAGGACGAGTCGGCGCTGAACCCGTACGTGTGCTTCCAGCTGCCCCGGCCCTTGGGCAGCGCGGGGAACACGAGCTTCCGGCTGCGCCCCACCGTGACCAGGCGCCGGCCTGTGGAGAGCGCGGCCGCCGGGCCGAGCGCGGCGAGCCGCCACTCCTCGTCCCAGGCCATCACCGACGTCCGCGCCGGCTCGGACGGATCGACCGCCATCGGCCAGGCCTCGCCGTCGTCGCCGCCGTAGAAGCTCAGCCGGCCGTTCCCGGCAGCGCTCGTCCCGACCTCCGGGTACACCGGTCCCTGCGCCCAGGTGCGGCCGCCGTCCCTCGAAACGCGGTGGCCGCTCGCCGCCGGGTCCGCGGAGTCGAACAGCGCCCACACCACGTCCCCGGTGGCCCCGAGCACGCGGACGTCCACCGGCACCGTCGGGAGGGGTTCGCGCGAGACGCGGGGTTCGCCGACAGGCACGTCGGCGTCCGCGGTGACGCAGCCGCACAGGGCTGCGACGGCGCACAGCAGGGCCGTGGGCACCGCCCGGTGCACGGGCGCGCGGCGGGGACGGGACATGCGGCGGAGCCTCCTTCCGGGCCCCACGCTAGGACGGCGTGCCGCGCCCGCGGCGGGCCGGGTGCGTGTTCGTACGACTTCGGCGCCGGCCGCAGTCTTCCTAGACTCCGCCCATGGAGACGTGGCGGATCTGTGCGACGTGCGGGGTGGAGAACAGCATCGACCTCGAGGTCTGCGCCATCTGCGCGGACGAACGGCAGTACCTGCCGCCCGGGGGCCAACGCTGGACCTCACCGGCCGAGCGGGACGCGGAGGGCTGCCGGGTCGTGGTCGAGGAGCTCGAGCCGGACCTGTTCGGGCTCACCGTCCGGCCCCGGGCCGACATCGGCCAGACGGCCCTGCTGGCGCGCACGCCGGCCGGGAACCTGCTCTGGGACGTCCCGGGACACCTCGACGACGCCGCCGCCGAGGCCGTGGGCCGGCTGGGCGGGGTCTCCGCGATCATGGCCAGCCACCCCCACATGTTCGGCGTCCAGCGGGAGTGGGCGCGGGCGTTCGGCGCGACCGTGTGGGTCAGCGCCCGCGACCGGCACTGGGTCCGTCGCGAGGGCCCCGAGCTGCGCAGCTGGGACGAGCCGTTCGAGGTCCTGCCCGGCCTGCACGCCAGCCAGCCCGGCGGACACTTCCCGGGCAGCGCGGTCGCCCTCTGGACGGCAGGGGCCGGCGGTCGCGGCGTCCTGCTCAGCGGCGACACTGTGGCCACCGTCCCGGCCGAGGGCTGGGTGACGTTCATGCGCTCCTACCCCAACCGGCTCCCGCTCTCCGCGGCGGTGGTGTCCCGGGTGGCCGCGTCGGTCACGGCGCTGGAGTTCGATCGCCTCTACGACAACTTCGGCGGCGTCGTGAGGGCCGACGCGCGTGCCGCCGTGGCCCGCTCGGCCTCGCGCTACGTCAGCTGGGTGCGCGGCGACCACGACGACGAGACCTGACCGCCGGTGCTCACCGCGGGTTTCGGCGCGCAGCAGGCGCTCGCTCGCAGCCGCGGCCCGGTCGCCGCGGGTTTCGGAGCGCAAGATGGGCCCCAGAGCCGCCCCGAACGCGCCGAAACCCGCGCCGGGACGGGACGTCCACCGCCGCATGCCGTGGTGCGCTTCGAAACCCGCGGTCACCATCCGGGCGACCCAGGCGTAGTGTCGAGGTATGAGCACCAGTCATGAGGCTCGTGAGAAGGTCGCCCGCCGCGCCTTCGAGGCCCTCGGGCCGACCCCGTCCGACAGCGTCGTGCTGATGGTGCAGTGCGACGCCGCCCACCACCTGGCCACGGTCAGCCGGACCGCTGAGGGTCGGGTGTACCACTCGGTCCTGCACTCGAGGGCCCATGGACGCCGCGACTTCGAGGACCTCGGCCACCACGCGTCGCGGCTCGGCGTCGACTGGTTCGACCTGCTCGACGCGGACGACCCGGGGATCGGCGACGACCTCCCCGCCGGCTGCGACTGCGGCCCCTTCACCCTGTCGCGACGCCAGCTCGTCGAGCAGATCGCTGCGGGCCGTAAGCGCATCATCGTTCCCTAGGGTGAACGGGCCGGTTCGCCGACGGGCCCGCCAGCGCCCGAAGAGAGCAACCGTCCAGGGTCCGTCCGCTCGTTGGCCTCCTCGGGCGTCCCGTCCCTGGTGTCGGGCGATGGCAGTGGGCCGTCGGAGTGGTCGGTCGCTGACGCCGACGCGGTGGTGGCGGCGGCGCGACGCTGCATGCGAGCCAGTGACGTCGTCAGCGCTCCGAGGAACAGGACGGCGCCCAGCATCTCCGCCCCTTCCTCGACGGCGCTGGCGGTGGCGTAGAGCAGGTTCTGGAACCCGAAGGCTGTGACCACCAGCCCCCCGATCAGCTCCATGCCCGCCGCTGCGCCCACGTAGACGACCCCCGACACGACGAACGCGACCCGGGTCCACAGCGGCTGCGCCACCAGGAAGCGCAGGTAGACGACCGCGAACACGACCACCAGCGGCACGGCGATGACCACCCAGGCGAACCTCAGCGCGCCGTCCAGGGTCAGCGCCGCGCGGAGAGGCACCACGACCTGCTCGTGGAGCTGGACCAGCTCGTCCAGCGACAGGTAGGCGAAGATGACCGCCAGCCCGCGCCAGTGCCGGTGCCAGCGATCACCGCAGGCACGCGCGGCAGAGGCGACCCGCCACGCGCGCTCGGCACACAGGAACAGCAGGATCGAGGAGAACCACGTGGGGACGTTGGCCTCGAGGTCGTAGTAGAAGAGCCGCTCGAGGCTGTCCAGGCCGGGGAAGTCGACGTGCAGGCTGCGGAACACCTGACTGGCATAGCCCAGCGCGATCAGGCCGGCGATCGCCAGCACGAGCGTCCGGGTCCAGTGGCCCGGCAGCGCGACGGACCGGCGAAGGGACGTCTCGTGGCCGCTCCTACCCACGGTCGATCACCTTCCGCAGGAGTGTCGAGCTCAGAAGGGTGACAGCGACCGGCCCGGCTGTGGGGACACCCACGGCCTTGACCGGCAGCCGTGCTCGCGCGGCAACCGACACCCCATCCTCCTCCTGTCGACGCTGGACGACGCTCAGGTCGTCCACGGCGGCGCCGTACCGCCCTGGCACATACCCGTTCTCACGTGCTGCACGCCCTGGTCGTCCGCGTGCCCACCCGAACCCGCTCAGGCGTCCGCCGCACCCGATGCGCCACCTCAACGATTCGGACGGCGTCCCCAGGTGGGCACCCACCTCTGCGCCGAGGGCGGGCCGGACGCCTCGGCCGGCGACGGTGCGCCGGCCACGTCTTCGACAAGTGCGGCAGCAAGGGGGGCTGCCGGCGACAGGAGCGACCGTGCGAGGACGGTGACGATGGCCCCGGCGGAGTCAGGTCGCTGGGCGGGGTCCTTGGCGAGGCAGGAGGTGATGACGCCGGCCAGGTCATCCGGGGTGTCCGCCGGCAGGGGTGGGGGTTGGTCCTCAAGGTGGGCCAGGGCCGTCGCGATCGGGGTGCCCTTGTCGAACGGCTTGGCCCCGGTGAGCAGCTCGTGTCCCACGACACCCAGGGAGTACAGGTCGCTGCGCGGTGTGACGACGTCGCCGAGCGCCTGCTCGGGGCTGATGTAGTAGGTCGTGCCGACGACCTCACCGGTCAGGGTGTGGGAGGCGGCGGCCCCGACGTCCTTCGCGATCCCGAAGTCCATGAGCTTGACGTACCCGTCCGGGGTGATGAGCACATTGGAGGGCTTGAGGTCACGGTGGACGATCCCGTGGGCATGCGCCCGCTCCAGGGCACCGGCGAGCTGGCAGAGAACGCTGCGGACGACGCCGGCGGGCAGAGTGCCCCGGGCCTCGAGCAGCCCGGCCAGTGTCGGGCCGTCGATGAACTCCATGACCAGGTAGGCCAGCCCGTCGTGCTCACCGAAGTCGAAGACCTCCACCACATTCGGGTGGCTGATCTGTGCGGCGAAGCGCGCCTCCGCCCGGAAGCGTGCGGCCAGCGCCTGCTGCTCCTGCGTCTGCGGGTGCATCACCTTGACGGCGACAGTGCGTCCCAGCACACCGTCGGTGACGGCCCACACCTGCCCCATCCCCCCGGCGGCGACCATATGGTCGAGCCGGTAGCGGGACGTCAGCACGAAGCCGGGAACAAGTCTCTCCACGGCTAGCGCACACCGCCGGAGGACGGGAGGTCCGGCAACCGTCGGAGCCGTCCCGGGCGCGCGGGAGCGGCGGGTACGCCCCGGACCGGCACGATGAGCATTCGACCCCCTCCACACCGGTAACCGCCACGCGTCCCCCGAAGGTTACGCGTCGTGGGCGCGGCGCCGGCCGGCTGCGCCCTCGCCGGTCCGGGGCTGTCGGCTTCGCCGGTGGATCGCCCCGACGAGGCGGAGGACCAGCGGGCCGCACCAGATGAGCCCCACAACCACGAGGTAGCCCGACCAGTAGTCGCGGTCGAGCAGGCTGGGGTTGTCCGGACGCCTGCCGAGACCAGTGAGGAACGGGAACGCGACGAGGGTCACCAGCACGCTCAACGCTGCCGCACCGGAGACGTAGCGACGCCAGGCGGACGGCACGATCCGGCCGAGGACGACGCCGCTCGCAACGACGACCGGGACCGCGATGAGATCGACGACCAGGGGTCCGCTCAGCCACCAGGCACCCACCCCCAGGGCGGGCGCTGTGCCCTCGATCAGGAGCTGGAACATCAGGACACCGCCGTAGCCGACGACGAGGGCCCCCACGACCAGCAGGGCGGCCTGGAGCCTCCCGAGCCCTCCGACCGCCTCGCGGACGTCGGCGACCTGGCCGGTCACCACGGCTGCCAACCGTCGCCGCAGGACCTCGGCTCGCGTGCGCGGGGTCGCCGATGGCGTCATCGCCGGACCTCGATCACGGTGACCCACTTGGTCTGGAGTGCACCTGGCCGGTTCGGGGCGATCAGCCGTGCCGGATAGCCGTGGTCGAGCGCCAACTGTTCACCGTTGAGGCGCAACGCGAGCAGCGTGTCGGGGTGGTTGAGCGTCTGCTTGTTCACGGTGCTCGCGCCGTAGCCACCCGGATCGGGTGAGCGCACCGTGACCTGGGCGACACCGCCCGGGTCGTCGATGAGGTCACGGAGCGGGACGCCTTCCCAGCTCGCCCACGCGTTCCAGCCCTCGACGCAGGCGATGGGCAGGAGGGCGGAGTGCTGTGGCAACGCGCGAAGGTCGGCCAGGCTGAAGGTGCGTTCGACCCCCTGGTCGAGCACCGACAGGTGCCAGTCGGGATCGGCGACGACCCCGGCAGCAACCGCGCTGCGGTTGACCGGCAGTCCCTGGGGGCCGTTCCCGCTGCGCTGGGAGAGCACGCCCACCTGACGCAGCAGGGGGATCTTGTCGCCCGCCGTGACACCCGCGACGACCACCGCCCCGAGACCGGCCAGCCTCAGCACGTCCCGCCGGTTGAGGTCGGTGGCGTCGGCGGGTGGTTCGGGCTCGGCCCACAGCGCACGGACCTTGGGCAACTGGACGGCGATGTGCACGCCGATCGCACCGATGGCCACCCAGGCGACCGCGTAGTGGACCGGCGGGAAGAAGAACCCGAAGGCGTACCACTCGGCGACGTTCAGGAGCCCGGTGACGAGCTCGAAGACCGCCGAGGCGACCAGCACCAGCACCGACCCCCGCTCGAGCATGCGGAGGACGCCGCCGACCAGCGGGCGGTGCCAGAACCGGGGCGCCACCGACCAGAGCTTGACGGCCAGCAGCGGGATGGACGCGATCCCGGTCGTGACGTGGATGCCCTGGCTGAGGGCGTACCCCCACGCCGGCCCGTCCGGGAGCGGGAACAGGCCAGGGTGCTGGTGGAAATGGCTGATCAGCCCGGTGAGGAAGCAGGTGGTGAACGTGACTCCGAGCCACAGTCCCACCCGCAGGCTGAGCCAACCCCCGCGTGCGCGGGTCGGGTACCACTCGGGGCGCGGGATCAGGTCGGCCGGCTTCATCCGGGATCCCGCCGCCAGTGGTCGCTGGTCCGGAGCTCGGCCTGCCAGCGCCCCGCAGAGCACCACACATCCTGGACGCCGAACCCCGCCGCGGCCGCCACGGCGGGCAGGGCCCCGGTCGGCAGGCTGGACCAGTGGAACCAGTCGCTGGCGAGGTCGCCGGCGCGCAGGCGGACACGGTCCGTCCGCACGTGGGCACCGGTGCCCTGCAGGTCGAGGAGGACGGTTCCGGCGGGAGTAAGCAGGTCGCGGCATCTCGCCAGGAGCCGGATCGGGTCGGCCCCGATGCCGATGTTGCCGTCCGCGAGCAGGGCGTGCCCCCACCCCCCCTCGCGCGGCAGCGGACGGAACACGTCGCGCTGAAGGACCGCGGCGCCGCGCAGCCTCGCCAGCGCCACGGCCTGCCGGCTGATGTCGATGCCGAGGGTCGGGACCCCCCGCCCCAGCAGGGCCGTCGAGAGCCTGCCCGGCCCGCACCCGACGTCGAGGGTCGGACCCTGGCAGCGGTCCAGGAGGGCCTGGTCGCCGTCGAGGTGATCCCTGTTCCAGTCGCGGACCGGCAGCTCGGCGTCCCGGCTGCCCTCCAGCCACACCCGGTCACCGGCCAGTCCCAGCCCGTAGACCTCGGCCACCGTGGTCACGACACCTCCCTCGAGCGCGCGTGCAGGGCCCTGGCGAGCGCCCCGAACCTGCCGTCGGTGGCCGCGGCGACCTCCTCGAGGTCACGGACGTTGTCCACGTCCTGCAGCGTGGGCAACAGCTCCACCCGGTGCTGCTGCGCCTCCAGTGCGGCCAACGTGTCCGCCCCGGTGTGGTCGGTGGACATGGCCACGCCGGCCAGGCAGCGGGCAGCACCCGATCGCCTCAGGCCCAGGGCCCACCAGCCGCCGTCCTCTGCCGGGCCGAGGACCGCATCGGGGCCGTCGGATGAGGTCAGTTGCTCGATCGCGGCGGCGAGCACGCCGGGCTGGAGTTGAGGGGTGTCCATCCCGACCTGGAGGGTGGTGCCGAAGTCCCCCGCCGCGTCGATGTGGGCGGCAGCCAGCCGGGCCGCGAGTCCCTCGCCGCGTTGGGGTAGCACCCGGAGGCCGGCGAGGGCCGATCGGACGGCGGCCGCCGACATGGCCCGGGCGGGATCGCCCGACAGGGCGACCACCAGCTCGGCGCCGCTCAGGGCAGCGGCCGGGCGGCAGGCGTCCAGCGTGTCCAGAAGGGACGCGGCCGCGAGTGCGGCGGCCTGGTGCGAGGTGAACGGCGGCGTCAGGCGGGTCTTCACCTGGCCGGGGACCGGCGCCTTGGCCACGACCAGCAGGACCGGGCGTCCGCCGGTCATCGAGGCCGCCTTCGCAGGAGATCCCGGTTTGCCATGAGGACGCCGGCAAAGTCCCGCAACGCCCGAAGGGTGCCGCGGATGCTGCCGGTCACCTTGGACCGGCCGCCGTTGCGTGGGTGATAGGGAATCGGGTGCTCGGTGATCACCCAGCCCGCCGCGCGGGCGCGAAGCAGCGTCTCCAGCGGGTACCCGAAGCGGCGGTCGGTGACCCCCAGGTCGCGGAGCGCCGTCCGCCGCGCGATCCGCACGGGCGCGATGTCGTGCAGGTCGAGGCCGAGGGCGAGCGAGAGGACCGCGGCAAGCACGCGATTGCCCGCCCGCGCGTGCAGGGGCCAGGCCGCCGTGGTCACCGGTCGGCGTGCGGCGCAGCACAGGTCGGCCCGTCCGGAGGCGACGTCGTCGACCAGCGCCGCCAGATCGCCCGGCCTGATCGATCCGTCGCCGTCCAGGACGACCACGATGTCGCGGTTCGCCGCGCGGAGTCCCCGGTCGACGGCCGCGCCGTAGCCCGCACGATCCTCGCGGATGACCGTCGCTCCGGCCGCCTCGGCGACCTCGGCCGTGCGGTCCCGCGACCCGTTGTCCACCACGATCACGGCCCAGCCGGACGGCACGCCGGCGAGGAGTTCGGGAAGTGCTGCCTCCTCGTTGAGACAGGGGATCACGAGTTCGACCAGGTCGGCGGCGGCGGGGGCTCGGTGCATGGCTCGACGCTAGGTAGCCTCCGCCCCGCCGAACAGGCGGCGGGCATTACCGGGATCTTGCCGGAATCGGCAGGACCTTACGAGAGTCTTTCGGGCGCCGCCGACGCGGATCCCGCGACGCCGAAGCGCCCTAGCGTCGCGACGTGAGGACCACGCCCGCCGAGTTGAGTGCCACGCTCGCTACGGAACGGGAGCGGCTCACGGCCGTTGACTGGACGGTGCTCGCGGGGTCCCTCGGCCTGGTGTGGCTGGCCCACGTCGTCGGCCGCGCCATCGAGGCGTCGGGGACGATCATTCTGCTGCCGTTCCCGCCGATCTTCGCCGAATGGGCGCCGCACGTCTCCTGGTGGACCCTGCCGGCGGCAGCGATGCTGGTCGCCGCTGCCCGCCTCCAGCAGATCGCGGCCACGCTCCGGTGGGGCACCCTGCTGGCCGCCGGCTGGGCGGTGGGGTTCGGCTGGATCTTCTCCCTCGCCTCGGTGGACGGGGACTGGGCCACCAAGCTGCTCTCGCCCCACGAGTACCTCCACGACGTCCCGCTCGTCGGCGACCCGTGGGCGTTCCTCCGCGGCTTCTCCGAGCGGATCGTCAACGTCCCCGACGCCTGGACCACCCACGTGTCGGTCCATCCGCCGCTGGCGACCCTGGTGTTCTGGTTCCTCCAGCAGGTCGGTCTGGGAGGTCCGGCGTGGGCGGCCCTGTTCTGCATGGTCGTCGGCAGCCTTGCGGTGCCCGCGTGGGCGGTCACGCTCAGGGCGCTCGGCGCGCCGGGCACGGCCCGGCAGTTCGTGCCGTGGGCGGCGGTCTTCCCCGGGGCGGTGTGGATCGGAGTCTCGGGGGACGCGGTGTTCCTGGGCGTCGCATCGTTGGCGGTGATGGCCGCCTGCTGGGGCGCGGTCCAGCGACGCCCGCTCGCGTCGCTGGCCGGCGGGCTGTTGTTCGGCGCCCTGCTCTACCTGTCGTACGGCCATGTGCTCTACGGCATCGTGGCTGCCACCGCACTTCTGCTGTCGGCACGCAGGGCGGGGTGGTCGGTGGTCCGCTGCGGCTGGCTGCTCACGACCGCAGGGGTGGGCGCCGTGGTGGGGTTCTTCACCCTCGCCGGCTTCCGCTGGTGGGAGGGTCTGGCGCAGACACAGGTCCGCTACTACCAGGGGATCGCCGACTCCCGTCCCTACAGCTACTTCGTCTGGGCGAACCTGGCCGCCGTGGTGGTGTGTGCCTCACCGATCATCGCCCTCGCCCTCGTCCGGGCCGTGCGTACTGTTGCCGGCGCGCACCGGCAGCGCCTCGAGGCGGCGCCGGCGTGGCTCGCCCTCGCCGGCCTCGCGGTGATCGGGCTGTCGGACCTCAGCGGCCTGTCCAAGGCCGAGACCGAACGGATCTGGCTGACGTTCACCTTCACGGTGTGGGTCGCCGCCGGCCTCGCGCCACCGTCCTGGCGCCGCCCGGGACTCGTCGCCGCCGGCCTGTGGGCCCTTGCGGTGAATCATCTGCTGCTGACTGAATGGTGAACGGGGTGGAGCACGAACAGGAAGGAATCGGCATGCCGGCCACGCGCGTGCTGGTGATCGAGGACGACCCGACCACGAGGGATGTCCTGCGCCGCTACCTGACCCGGGCCGGCCTGGAGGTCAGTGAGGCCGACAACGGGCTCAGTGGCCTGGACGCGGCCACCCGGGAGGCGCCCGACCTGGTGATCCTCGACCTGATGCTCCCCGGCATCGACGGTCTCGACGTCTGCGAGCGAATCCGGCGGGCCAGCGACGTGCCGATCATGATCCTCACCGCGCTCGGCAGCGAGTCCGACCGGGTGGTCGGGCTGGAACAGGGCGCGGACGACTACGTGGTCAAGCCGTTCTCGCCGCGGGAGGTGACGTTGCGCGCCCAACGGCTGCTGCAGCGGTCCTCGCCCCGGTCCGCACCGTCGGCACCGCTGGTCGACGGGGACCTCGTCGTCGACCTGTCCGCCCGCCGCGCCAGCGTGGCCGGTCGCGAACTGGTGATGACGGCCCGCGAATTCGACCTCCTCGCCTTCCTGGTCGCTCACCCGAACAAGGCGTTCCGCCGGTCCGAACTCCTGGCGAAGGTGTGGGACTGGGACTTCGGTGACGACTCGACCGTGACCGTCCATGTGCGCCGGCTGCGGGAGAAGGTCGAGCCCAACCCCGCCAACCCGGTCCGGCTCCAGACGGTCTGGGGCGTCGGGTACCGGTACCAACCGATGGGAGACAGTGAATGAGCGAGGCCTTGCTGCACATCGCGCCCTGGGCACTGCTCACCTGCGCGGTGACGATCGTCGCCTTGTGGCTCCTGCTCAGGACCTTCCGGCGCCATCTCGGGCTCTCCCTTGCCCTCGTGGTGGCCTTCCCGCTGCTGGCCGCCCTCGGCTTCGTCGTGGCGATCAGCGGTTTCATGTTCACCGAGCAACTCGGCTGGACGTTGGTCACCTGCCTCCTGGTCGCGGTGATGCTCGTGCCGGGCTCGATCCTCATCGGCCAGCAGTTCGCCCGCCGCACTCTCGCCATCGAGATGCGCCGGGCAGAGGAACGTGCCAGGGAGCAGAGCCACCGGGAGCTGATCGCCTGGATCAGCCATGACCTCCGAACCCCCCTCGCCGGCATCAAGGCGATGGCCGAAGCCCTCGAGGACCAGGTGGTGGAGAACCCGTCGGAGATCAGCGACTACGGCGCCCGGATCGGACGGGAGTCGACCCGGCTCAGCGCGATGGTCGACGACCTGTTCGAACTCTCGCGGATCAGCAGCGGCGCGCTCGAACTCCGGGTGGAGCCGATCGCCCTGGACCAGCTCGTCGAGGAGACGGTCAGCAGCCTCCGGCCCGTCGCCGCCGGCCGCGGCGTCCACCTGGACGTCGACCTGCCGGGACTCGTGGGCATGGGGTCGGGACGCGAGATGGAGCGCGTGGTGCAGAACCTCATGGTGAACGCGGTCCGGCACACCCAGCCGGGACGGACTGTCCGGATCCGCGGTGGGGACGATCCGTCGGGGGCCTGGCTTTCCGTCACGGACGGCTGCGGGGGGATCCCCGCCGAGGAACTGCCGCGCGTCTTCGACGTCGGCTTCCGCGGCACCACCGCGCGATCGCCGGAGGCCGCCCCGCTCAGCCCGGGGGCAGGGCTCGGGCTGGCCATCGTGCGGGGGCTCGTCGCCGCCCAGGACGGGACCGTGTCGGTCCGAAACGTGCCCCAGGGCTGCTGCTTCACCGTCCGGCTGCCCGCGGCAGCCCTCGCGCGGGCGAGCTGACCGCCGCGAGGTCAGGTCAGGCGCGCAGGGGCGCGGACGCGAAGTCCGCGATCCCCTCGTCGAAACGGACCCGGGCGACGAACCCGAGCTCGGCCCTGATGCGTGCCGGGTCGGCAACGACGTGGCGCACATCTCCGGGCCGTCCACCGCCCACCACCAGCGGCTGGGGTCCGCGGAGTTCCCGCGTGAGCGCGCTCGCCAGGTCGAGCACCGTGTGGGGCTCCCCGGACGCGACGTTGTAGGCACGGTGCCCTGAGGCGACCCCGGCAGCAAGGCTCTCCAGCGCCTTCACGTTCGCACGGGCAACATCGTGGACGTGCACGAAGTCGCGCATCTGGCCACCGTCCTCGTAGACCCTGGGTGCCCGGCCCGCTGCCAGTTCAGAACGGAAGATGCTCGCGACCCCGGCGTAAGGGGTGTCGCGCGGCATCCTTGGCCCATAGACGTTGTGGTAGCGCAGGCTGATCGCCCGGCCCCCGGACTGCTCGCTCCAGGCGATCGCGAGGTGCTCCTGAGCCAGTTTGGTGGCGGCGTAGGCGTTGTGCGGTTTCAGCGGCGCCCCCTCCCCCACCAGCGCCCAGGTGACCTGCTCGCCGCACACCGCGCAGCGAGGTTCGAAGCGGCCCGAAGCCAGGTCCTCGATCGCTCTCGGGCGTGTCGCCACGTCGCCGTGGACCGGGCACACCTCCCGTCCACCGCCGTAGACCACCATGGAGGAGGCCTGCACCAGGTCGTTCACCCCGGCCCGAGTCATCGCGGACACCAGCGTTGCGGTCCCGACGACGTTGTGGGAGGCATAGTCCGGGGCGTCGTGGATCGTCAGCCCCAGGCCGACCATCGCAGCCTGGTGGCACACCGCATCGACCCCCCTCAGCAGGCCGGCCAGGCGCGACTCGTCGCGGACGTCGACGACGTGGAGGCCGTCGTCCACCCACGCCGGACGGGAGCGATGGGCCCTGTCCAGCAGGAGGTCAACGGCCAGCACCTCGTGACCCTCCAGGCGCAGGAGGTCGACGATCGTCGAGCCGATGAAGCCGGCAGCACCGGTCACAAGAACCCGCATGCGCTCAGTCCAGCCCACCGCACTCCACATGGCGAGCGATCCGGCCGCTCCGAAAGAACCTCGTAAGAACTGATTCCTGAACCGCCCCGGCGTGGGCGGAGGCTCTGGTCCACCACCTCCACCCGCACGAGCGGCCGCCACACCGCAGCGTCCCCGGCGAGCGCTGCCGGTGCCGCGTCAAGGTCGTCCAGCGGATGCCCGGCGGCGAGCCGGCGACGGTGGGCCTGGGCCTGTCGGTTCACGCGGTCCAGACGTCGGCTCAAAACGGAGGAAACCCCTTGCCAGATTCCTGGCAAGGGGTTTCACCTTGTAGCCCCGACGGGATTCGAACCCGCGCTACCGCCTTGAGAGTTCGCCACAGGCTAGGTGCAGCTGGTTCTGGAGCATGTTCTCGGCGCCAATGAGCGTGGCGACCAACGCGGACAGCAGCCCGAAACGTCCCCGGCGCGAACCGACTGTGTTGGATCTGTGTTGACCTCCATCCGGAAATCGAACAGGGTCCGTGGCACAACTCGCCAAACCTCGGTTGATTAGGGCCTAGTTGGGCGAGGGGCAGGGCGTGATCGGCGGCGGCAGCCCGCACTACCCCTTCGCCCAAGTGGAAGGTCCGTCGTCCTCGAGCGATCAGCCCTGCGTCCGGTGGCTGAGCGGCTAAGCACTAGAAGGACAGCCCTGGCGGCTCGGGACCGAGCCAGGGCTCGCCCGCGTTGGGCACGCTGAAGCCATTCCCCCGAAACGCCTCGTAGTCGAAGGCATCGCATTCGCGATACCCGAGCTCGTGATAGTCATAGAAGCCTTCCCACCGCTCGTAGCCGTTTCCGAGGTATCCCTCTAGGAACGCGTCCGCCATCGCACAGGCCAGCGGCGGAGCGGTCCACAGTGCACCCATCGCCAGCAGGTTGGCACCGTTTGCGGTTGCAGCACGCCGCGCTGCCTGAATGGTCTCAGCCACGGCGGCGTGAACATGCGGACACTTGCTGGCCGCGATGTGGCTCCCCATCCCCGTACCGTCGAAGACGAGGGCCTTCTCATACATGCCCTCGGCGATCCGGGAACCGACCAGGAACCCGACTCGGTGGTACATCAAGGTGCTGTCGAGGGTCGGCGTGAGGTCGTCAACCGTCCACCCTCGGATGGCGAGGTGCGCCTTGACGGCATCCTTCAGTGGGAGGCCACAGAAGTCGGCACCAACTACGACGTACTTGTCGCGTGCCAGCCTCATGCCCACTCCACGCTGTCCACACCCGCGCGGGTCCAACGTCCGGCGCTCGATATCGAAAGCGCGGCGGTCGCGTCGGAGGCGACGAGAGCTGCGCCGATGGCGCCGGCCCACGGTCCGAGCATTGCCTTCCTGAGGTGCACGCTGGTCGGGTGGTCGAACATGATGAGTGCCTTCATCTTGTCGAGCAGCGGGTGGAAGAGTTGAGCCTCGGCCTCGGCGATGCCGCCGCCGATTACGAAGGCGTCCGGGCACAACAAGGTGTGGACGTTCGCAAGCGCCACCGCGAGATGCGCGATGTAGGTGCCGACTGCAGACACGGCGGCGAGCTCCCCTTGCGCCGCGCTCCTGAACACTGCCTGGGCGGACGGGAGCCCGGTTGCGGTCACGAGCGCCTGCGTCTTCACGAACGTCTCCGCACAGCCACGGTTCCCGCAGCCGCACCGCGCACCACCAAGGCTGACGATCTGGTGCCCGAGTTCGCCGGCGAACCCTGAGGTGCCCTCCAGTAACGACCCATTGACGACGATTCCTCCCCCTAGGCCGGTGCCTAGGGTCACGCCGACAACAACTCGCAGTCCGCGGGCAGCTCCCAGACGTGACTCGGCGAGCGCGAAGGCGCGGGCATCGTTGACGATCGACGTCTGAACACCAGTGATACCGGACACGATGTCGACGGCAGGGACACCGTGCCAGACGCCAGGGAGGTTGGGCATAACGCCGGTGACGCCCGTGCGACGATCCACGGCGCCGGGAAGCGAGAACCCGAGGGTGGCAGGCGTGGCCGATCTGTCGAGGTGGCCCCGCGCTATCTCAGCTACCTGCTGCAGGATCTCGACCGGCGTCGTGCCGGTCGTGGCGCACTCGGCTTTTTCGATGACTTCCGGGGTGCCGGTGGCCTGTGAGAGGACGACGGACTTGATGTTGGTGCCGCCGACATCGACGCCCACGAACCTCGTCGCACCGGAAGGCGCGCTGCCAGGACCGCCAGGAGTCGTCTCGACGTCGTAGGGATTGTGGATCAGCATCAGCGCACTCCTCGTGGGTTGGTCACATCGCCACCGCCCAGCGAGAGTTCGCTTGTCGAACGAGGCTGGGAAAGCGGCTGCTCAGGAATCGGTGGGCATGGCTCACCTTGTCGGGAATCTCAACGCGTGCGATGAACCCCCGGCCATTCGGGCCGTAGCCGGCATCGTCGTCGGTAAGCCTCGGGATCTCTCCCAGCAGGAGCGACACGTACTGGGACATGTGCCACATTCCGGCGGGCGGGCGCTCGAACTGCAGGCGGCCGTGCGCGGCCACCACACTTGCCGAGTACGCCGCGAAGTTGATCACCTGGTGACCGGGCGGAAGGTGCTTTCGAAAGCCCGCGTCCATGCGCAGCTGCATGGTGGCGTCCTGAATCGCGATGATCGTGCGGTGGGGAATCGAGAGAGTGTGAAGGAGTTCGAGGCAGTTGGTCACGTTCGTGCCGCAGTTCGTCGAGCGCCGCTCGAGAAGGTCGACGTCGAGCCCGTAGCGAAAAGAGAGGTACTGCGCGATCAGGTCCGCCTCAGACCGGCTGGCCAGAAGGCTAGGGACGTGCTGCGCGACCTCGTGGCGCAGGAGTGCAGTCGTGTGGCCCTCACCGCCGACAATCATGTAGCGGGTGGCCAGCCGACGCCGCATGGCCAGGGCGAGCAGGTCGGCGCCCTCCAAGATGCTTCCGCCGAAGAGAACCAGGACGTCGGCGTGCGTGAAGCCTGCTGTGGCGAGCCCCGAGTGGTCGAGTGACGCCAGGTCGCGACGCCCAAGGAACCCGGCAAGGGCGTTGACCGCGTGGGCGATGAGGTCGAGCTGGTCGCTCGGGATCCCGGGCCGGTCAAGGCCCGGGATCGGTTGAGCGACTCCGCGCGGGGGCGATGGTCGGTTCCGACCACCCTGTCCCGCTTCAGAGTTCATGTCGTCGCCCGCGCAGCGTCAGCGGGCCGAGTTCGCAGCGGCGATCGCCTTGCGGGCTGCCGCGGCGACGTTCTCCGCGGTGAACCCATACTTCTCGAAAAGCAGACCACCACTTGCGGATTCTCCGAAGTGGTCGATGCTCACGATCTCGCCCGCGTCCCCGACATACTCGCGCCAGCCCATCGCAGAACCGGCTTCGACCGCCACCTTGGCGACGCCGGTCGGAAGGACAGAGGTGCGGTAATCGGCGTCCTCGGCATCGAACCACTCCCGGCACGGCATCGACACCACTCGGGTGCCAATGCCCTCTGCCTGCAAGAGCTCACGCGCGGCAACGGCGGTCGAGACCTCCGAGCCGGTTGCGATCAGCACGGTCTGGAGTTCGCCCACTGCGTCGAGCAATGTGTACGCGCCTCGCGCCGAATCGGACGCTGCGGCCACCCCAGCGGCGCTGCGGTCAATCGTGGGCAAGTCTTGGCGCGACAGGATGATCGCGCTGGGTCGGCTGGTGTTGGCGAGGGCAGCTGCCCAAGCCTGGGTGGTTTCATTGGCGTCCGCGGGGCGGATCACGTCGAGGCCAGGGATCACGCGCAGTGAGGCGAGGTGTTCAATCGGCTGGTGCGTCGGACCGTCTTCGCCTACACCGATCGAGTCGTGCGACCAGACGAAGATCGAGGGCACTTTCTGCAGGGCTGCCAGGCGCACCGCGCCCCGCATGTAGTCGGCGAACACCAGGAAGGTGCCGCCGTAGACGCGGGTCAGGCCCGACATCGTGATCGCGTTGAGGATGTTGCCCATCGCGTGCTCGCGGATGCCGAAGTGCAGCGTGCGGCCGCAGTAGTCGCCCGCGAAGTCGTGGCTCGACTGGTCGGGCGGCAGGAACGACGGCTGGCCCTTCATCGTGGTGTTGTTGCTGCCTGCGAGGTCGGCTGAACCGCCCCACAGTTCCGGCATCACGTTGGCGAGCGCCGTCAGCACCGCACCGGACGCCGCCCGGGTCGACATCTTGCCGGCCGGGAATTCCGGGAGTGCATCGGCCAGGCCCTCAGGAAGTCGGCGGGCGCTGAGCCGGTCCAGCAGGCACGCCTGCTCGGGGTTCGCCGCGCGCCACGCTTCGAACTTCGGCTCCCATTCCGCCTTCGCATTTGCCGCACGCTGCGCGGCCTGGGCCCTGGCGTATTCGAGCACCGGAGCCTCAACCTCGAAGGACACGGCCGGGTCGAAGCCCAGGCGCTCCTTGAGGGCCGCGATCTCCGCACCCCCCAGCTTTGCCCCGTGGACGGAGTGGTGGCCCGCCTTGGTCGGCAAAGGCCAGCCGATCACCGTGGTCAGCCGGATGAAGGACGGACGATCTGTGACCGCCTTCGCCGCTTCGAGCGCGGCCCAGAGGGCCGGCAGATCCTCGGCGTAGTGGGTACCACCGTTGGTCCAGTCGACGTGCTGGACGTGCCAGCCGTACGCGGCGTAGCGGGCGGCGACGTCCTCGGTGAACGCGATCTTGGTGTCGCCCTCGATCGAGATGCGGTTGTCGTCGTAGATCACGACGAGGTTTCCGAGCTTCTGGGCTCCGGCGAGGGAGGACGCCTCCGCAGAGACTCCTTCCTGCATGCAGCCATCGCCGGTGATGCAGTAGATGGTCCGGTCGAACAGGGACGGGGATCCCCATGGCGTCGTCGGATCAAGGAGAGCTCGTTCCCGTCGAGCCGCCATCGCGAAGCCGACTGCATCCGCGACACCGGCGCCCAGCGGTCCGGTCGTGCACTCCACGCCGGCGGTGTGACCGAACTCGGGGTGTCCGGGCGTGAGCGAGCCTTCGGTCCGAAGGGCCGCCAGGTCGTCGATCTCCAGGCCGTAGCCGGCCAAGAATAACTGGCAGTACTGGGTAAGCGACGAATGCCCGATGGAGAGCACGAAACGGTCGCGCCCGAGCCAGGTGGGGTCGGCGGGATCGCCCGTCATCACCTTCTGGTAGAGCAGGTAGGCCAGTGGCGCCAGGCTGATCGCCGTCCCGGGGTGGCCGTTGCCTACCTTCTCGACGGCATCCGCGGCGAGGACACGCGCAGTGTCCACCGCCCGCTGGTCGAGGTCGGTCCAAGTCAGGGTCGTCACTTCATTGCCTTCTCTCTTCGGTGTAGCCGCGGGACCCGCGACAGGTACTCGGTGCCGGGGCTGCTGGCGGCCCGCGCGTCCCGGCTTGGGTGCGCAGCCGTGCCGGGCCCGGCCCACGCTGAGCGACCTGGCAGGGTAGGTCGCGCAACATGGGGTGGTTACCGGGCCCGGCCGGGTGTGGTGGTCGCACGAAGGGGAGGGGTTACCTTCGACGACGTCTTCCTTCTCTCAGATGGCTGGGGGCGCGCTCCTTGGCGCGTCAGGGATGCCTTGGTGGCTGACCGCAACTGGTCTCAGACTGAGCCGGCGTTGGCTCGTGAGCCCACCGAGAACAGGTCCGGCGGGATCTGGATCGCCGGGACGCTTTCGGGGTCGAGCCCCGCAACAGCGCGGTGATCCCCCAGGTCGCACAGCCATGGCGGGTCGGCACCGAGGCGGGAAACCGTGATCGCCGCGATCGTGGAGGCCATGCAGAGGGAGTCGAGCAGCGTCTCGTCGTCGATCGCTGCGAGCTGCGGCCGCTTGTCGGCACCCAAGAGGCCGTGTTCCCACAGGGCATGGATGAGTCCCGACATGAAGGAGTCGCCTGCTCCGACAGCGTCCACGAAAGATGAGCAGTAGCCGGGCAGGACACGCAGGCAGCGCCTCGCTCCGTCAACCATCCGGAAGGTCGCGGAACCGCGCTCACCCTTGGTCAGGACGACCAGGGAGCCGCCATTGGCCCACTCGGCCGCGACCGATTCCGGGTTCCGGTCCGGGTACAGCCATTCCAGGTCCTCGGCCGACACCTTGGTGACATCGGCCGCGTTCACGAGCCGCTCCACCAAGGGCCGTACCCGCTCCGGGCTCTTCATGATGTCGGGCCGGATGTTGGGGTCGTAGGTGATAGTCGCGTGCTCCCGCGACCGGGAGATAAGCGCGAACACGTCGTCGGCGCCGGGCTGGTGGATCGCACCGAGGGACGCCGCGTGGACGACGAGGGGCTGGAAATCTTCCGGCATGGGTGGCAGCGCCCAAAGCAGGTCGAAGGAGTAGTCGAGCTTGCCGTCTTCGTGCATGACGATGTTCGCCGTCGAGGTGCGTTCGGCCTGCGTTGCACCGGGTGCGAGCGTCACGCCCGACTCGTCGAGGTGTTGCTTGATGACTTGGCCGTGGTCGTCTTCTGCCATCCAGGTGACGAGCATGCTGGGGTGCCCCAGCCGGCCGAGCCCGACAGCGACGTTGAGCGGACTGCCGCCGGGGTGTTCGCTCGCTGGTTCCCCCGGACGACGGATGACGTCCATCAGGGTCTCGCCAATGACGGCGGCCATTCCTGTGGCCACGGGAGTGCTTCCTTTCCTTTGCGTGGAGTTGGGCGGCCCTGGGGTGCGGGACGCCCAACCGTCACGACCGGGGTGTTACTTCAGCAGCTCGAGCCGCTTCGGATCGTCCTTGTAGACGTCCTTGATGTTGTCCTTCGTCACCGACACGGGGGTCAGCTCGTACAGCGGCACGTCGATCTTGCCGTTGTTGGTCTTGCTGGTCGGGGCCGGCCAGGCCTCGCCCTTCTGTGCGGCGATGACGAGCTTGACTGCAGCCTCGACCAGGGGCTTGGTGGCCTTGTCGGTGGTCTGGTACTGCTCGCCCTTCCAGATGGACACGATCGACTCGTTCTCGGCGTCGAGTCCGTCGACGACCGGGATGTCCTTGCCGGCCTGCTTGCAGGAGGTGATGATCGCGCGAGCGATGCCGTCGTTGGGCGACAGCACGCCGTCGAGCTTCACGTCCTTGGGGTAGAAGCCGGAGAGCAGGGTGTCCATGCGGGCCTGCGCCTTGGCGTTGTCCCAGTCAAGGGTTGCGGCCTGTTCGAACTTGGTCTGGCCCGAGACGATCTTGATGGTGCCGTCGTCGATCTTGGGCTGGAGGATCTCCATGGCGCCCTTGAAGAAGTTCGGCGCGTTCGGGTCGGCGGGACCGCCCGCGAACAACTCGATGTTGTAGGGGCCGGCACCCTTGAGCTTGCCCAGGCCCTCGAGGAGAGCCCTGCCCTGGACGCGGCCGATCTCGACCGAGCCGTACTGCACGATCGCGTCGATCGACTTGGTGTTCTGGATCAGCCGGTCGTACCCGATGATGGTGACGCCGGCGGCCTTGGCCTTGTCCAGCACCGAGCCCAGCTGCGAGCCGTCGATGGGTGCGACGACGATGACCTTCGCGCCCTGCTCGATCATGGCCTCGATCTGGGACTGCTGCTGCGGCACCTTGTTGTCGGCCTGCTGGACAAGCGGCTTGAAGCCGGCGGCCTGGAGCTGTGAGGTGAACTGGTCCATGCCCTCAGCCCAGTTCTGGGTGCCCAGCCAAGGCAGCGAGACGCCGATGGTGGCGTCAGCCGGGAAGCCGGCGGCCGTGGAGGCCGAGGTCGACGCCGAGCCGGACGCTCCCGGCGTAGCCGGCGTCGAGCAGCCAGCGAGCGCAAGGCCGGCCAGCGTGAGCGCGGAAAGGGCTGCTACAACCCTGGTTCCGATGGTCATGCGATACTCCTCCTTCTAGTGTTTCTTTAGGCCTGGCTGGCCTCGGCATGAACCTGCGGCTTCTCCGCAGGAGCACTCCGTCTGTTACGTCCCAGGATCGAAGAGCGGCCCTGGCGCTTGTTGAGGACGTCGATCGCCACGGCGGCGAGAAGCACGACACCCTTGATCACTTGGGTCTGGTCGGCACTGACTCCGGCGAGTTGCAGTCCGTTGTTGAGGACGGCCATGAACAGGCCGCCGACGATGGTGGCGAGAACCGTCCCGATTCCGCCGGAGACTGCGGCGCCTCCGATGAACACCGCGGCGATCACGTCCAGCTCCCAGCCGGTGCCATCAGATGGCCCGGCCGCGGTGGATCGGCCGATGAACATGATGCCCGCGACGGCCGCGAGGACCGACATGTTGAGCATCGCGAAGAAGTAGGTCCGGTCCACGTTGACACCCGTGAGGGCTGCGGCGGCCTTGTTCCCGCCGACGGCGTAGATGTGCCGGCCCGTCCGGGTGTGCTGGGTGAGCACGTGGTAGAAGATCACCAGGATGCCGACGATCAGGCCCGGCACCGGGAAGGACGTCCCCTTGATGCCGCTGGCGAACAGGTAGGTGAGGTAGAGGACCACCGCGACGATCACTGCCAGCCGGACAACGACTGGCCACAGCGCCGGCTTCTCCGTCGACGAGCTGGCCTTTCGCTGCCACGCGCGGACCTGCATGAACACGAGGGCTGCGGCACCGAGCACACCGAGCACGACCGTGGGCATGTTGAGGCCGGTGAGGTCACGTCCCCAGTCGGGGAGGTATCCGGCGCCGAACCAGGACAGTTCCTCGGGGGCAGGCTTCGAGATCGAGTGCGAGACCCAGATGACGAGGCCGCGGAAGATCATCATGCCGGCGAGCGTCGAGATGAACCCTGGGATTCCCATCTTTGCCAGCCAGAAGCCCTGCCAGGCTCCAATGAGAGCGCCGAGCGCGAGGCCGCCCAGGGCCGCCAGCCACCACGGCCATCCCCAGTCGGTGGCCGCGATCGCGACCATCATGCCGACGAAGCCCGCCACGGATCCGACCGACAGGTCGATCTGGCCCAGGATGATGATCATCACCATGCCGATCGACATCGTGAACACGTAGGCGTTGCCCGCGATGATGTTCTGGAGGTTGGACGACGTGATCATTCGTCCGTGATTTATGACCTGGAAGATGATCAGGGCAACCACGACCGCCGCCACCATGGCGAACTGCTGCAGGTCGCCTCCCAGCGTCTCCCTCAGCTTCTTCATTTCACGTTCCTGTCTTCTGAGTTCGGCGTCGCCTCACGGTTCGCGCCGGTGGTCATCAGGCGCATCAGGCTTTCCTGATCGGCCTGCGCGGTGGGCAGCTCGCCAGTGACGCGCCCCTCGCAGATGGTGTAGATGCGATCGGAGATGCCGAGCAGTTCGGGCAGTTCGGATGAGATCACCACGACCGCCTTGCCTTCGTCAGCCATCTGGTGGATGAGCTTGTAGATCTCGAACTTGGCGCCAACGTCAATGCCGCGCGTCGGCTCATCGAGGATCAGGACGTCCGGCTCGGAGAAGAGCCACTTCGCCAGCACGGCCTTCTGTTGGTTCCCGCCGGAGAGGGTCGAGACGCCGGTTTCGATGCTGGGCGTCTTGATCTTGAGAGCGACTCGGTAGGACTCGGCGGCCTTCTCCTCCTTGTCGCGGTCGATCAGTATCCCTCGCAGGAGGGCCTGCTCGTTGGCGCACACGATCGTTCGCTTGACCCTGTCCAGCAGGTTCAGTCCAAGGGTCTTGCGGTCCTCGGGCACGTACGCCAGACCGGCATCGATGGCCTCACGCACGCTGGCTGCCTGGACCGGCTTTCCCTTGACCCACATCTCGCCACCGAGCCATTGCCCGTAGGTGCGGCCGAAGAGGGACCGGGCCAGTTCGGTGCGTCCAGCCCCCATCAGGCCCGCCAGTCCGACAACCTCGCCGCTGCGCACCGTGAAGCTGGAGTTGTTGCACACCATCCGGCCCGGGTTGTCCGGGTGCTCGACGAGCCAGTCCCGCACCTCGAAGATGACCTCGCCGATCTTCGGGGTGTGCTCGGGATAACGGTTGTCGAGCGGGCGCCCAACCATCAGCCGGATGATCCGGTCCTCGTCCACAGAGCCTGGGGTGACGTCGTAGCTGTCGACCGTCTTGCCGTCACGCATGATCGTGATGGAGTCGCAGACGGCAGCGATCTCGTTGAGCTTGTGCGAGATCATGATGCAGGTAATCCCCCGCTTCTGCAGGCCCCGCATGAGTTCCAGCAGGTGCGCGGAGTCCGCCTCGTTCAGGGCCGAGGTCGGCTCATCGAGAATGAGGAGGCGGGTGTCCTTGCGAAGCGCCTTCGCAATTTCGACCAGCTGTTGCTGACCGACGCCGAGCTTCTTGACTGCCAGGTTGGGGTCGAGGTCCAACTCGACCAGTGCCAGCAGCTGGGAAGCGTGTTTGCGAGCGGCCGCCCAGTCAATCAGCGGGCCCTTCATGGGCTCATCGCCGAGGAAGATGTTCTCGGCGATCGACAACTCAGGGATCAACGCCAGTTCCTGGTGAATGATCGCAATGCCAGCGAGTTCGGAGTCGTGGGTGCTGTGGAAGTTGGTCTCCTTGCCCTCGAAGATCACCCTTCCGGCGTAGCTGCCGTGCGGGTGGACACCCGACAGCACCTTCATGAGTGTGGACTTCCCGGCACCGTTCTCCCCGCAGATCGCGTGGATCGAGCCGGTCCGCACAGCCAGGTTGACATCATCCAGCGCGAGCACACCGGGAAACTCCTTGGTGATGTGCTCCATCTGGAAGATGAGGTCTGATGGACCGCTCATGGCTGGCTTCTCAGTAGCTTCCGGCCTCGACCAGCGCGCTGGCGCCGGCGGGAGCGGCCTCGACAAGGCCCAGGACGATCGGCGTGCTGCGGTAGCCGATGCCCATGCGGTCGATCCCGGCGTCGATCAGGCGGAGGAAGTGGGCGCGGTCGCGGATGGAGCCGGAGCCCTTCACTTTTGCCCGCCCGGCGGCGCACTCCATCATGAGCGCAACCATCTCGTCGGAGGCACCGGTCTTCTCGTGCATGTTGGTGCCGGTGTAGAAACCGGTCGAGGTCTTGATGAAGTCAGCCCCGGCGGCGATCGACGCCTCGGCGACAGCCTTGATCTGGCTGATGGTCAGCGCGTCGGTCTCGAAAATGACCTTCACCGGCACGCCGGCTGCGTGGCACGGGTCGATCACCGCACGCAGGTCGTCCTCGACGCGCTTGAGTTCGCCGCCACGAATCCAGCCGAGGTTGGCGACGATGTCGAGCTCCTGAATGCCCTGCTCGAGGGTGATCATGGTCTGCGCCACCTTGGAGGCGGTGCTGGAGCAGCCAAACGGGAAGTCCACGACGACGCAGATGCCGGTATCGGTGCCGGCCAGAATCGGCGCGGCCAACTCGATGGCAGACGGGTTGATGCACGCGGTCTTGCACTTGTACAGCGCGGCGTTCTCAACCTCGTGACGAATCTCGTCCGGGGTGAACTCGGGCTTGAGCACCGAGTGATCGATGTAGACGGCGAGTTCGTCGGCGGTCATTTCTGCCGCGGGTTTGATCGGCTTCATTGCAGGAATCTCCATTTCTTGGTGATGTTTGTCAGATCAGGCGTTCACGCCGGCTTCGTAATGCACCGGCAGTCCGAGGTCACCGGCATACGCCAGCGCCTTGTCGAGGAGGGCCTGGTCGGGTGAAGGCACCTTTCCCAGGTCATAGGGGCGGCCAAGTCTGCGGTACTTGCCAACCCCGAGGGAGTGGTAGCCGAGCACATCGACTCGCGTCACCTTCTCTCCCATTGCGGCAACGATGTCGAATCGCTGACGCAGGTCGGTGGGATCGTCGTTGCAGCCAGGTACCAGAACCATGCGCACCCAGATCTCTGTGGCCTCATCCGCGAGCCTGCGGCCGTTCTCCAGAATGCGCTGGTTGCCGACCCCGGTAAGGCGCTTGTGCAACTCGGGGTCCGCCGCCTTGATGTCGTAGAGGAACAGGTCGGTTCCGCCCAGCACCTTCGCGAACTCCGTCCAGGGGACGTTGCCCGCGGTATCGATGGCGACGTGGACGTTCTGGTCGGCAAGGATCGCCTCGACGTCGCGAATGAAGTCGGCCTGCAGCATCGGCTCGCCACCGGAGAAGGTGACGCCGCCACCCGAAACGTCGTAGAAGGCCTTGTTGCGGAGCAGTCGGCGGGCGCACTCCGGCGCCTCGATCCACTCCCCCACCGTTTCGAACAGCCGAAGCGTGTTCTGCTCGACCACCTCGCTGGGCTTGCCCAGCTGGTCGCGGTCGATCGTCCACTCCTCGCCCGAGCGAGTGAGCGCGCCGCTGTTCTCTTCCAGGGCCAACTCGGGGTCCGTGATGCGCTCGGGGAAGAAGAACAGCTCCTCACCGGTGCGAAGGGTTTCGGGGTTGCTGCACCAGCGGCACTGCAGGTTGCAGCGCTTGAGGAAGACGGTCTGCCGCAGTCCGGGACCGTCCTTGGTGGAGTAGTCCTGGAACGAGGAGACCAGACCTTTCCTGGTCACAGCGAGTTCTCCGTCCGGGCGATGATCGCTTCCTGGGCTTCCGGCATGAGCGACACGAACTGGGCGCAGTAGCCGGCCACGCGGACGATCAGGCTGGTGTACTGGTCGGGGAACTGCTGGGCGAGCCGGAGGGTCTTGGAGTCGACGACGTTGAACTGGTTGTGGTAGATCCCCTTCACAAGGCTCGCGCGGAGGAAGTCGATGAACTTCTCCAGGTTCTCCTCGCCCGCGAGAGTCATCGGAGTGAACCGCATGTTCAGGAGCTGGCCGGCGGCGACTTCCTCGTTCGGCAGCTTGGCGACCGAGTTGATCACGGCCATCGGCCCAGTCACGTCGGTGCCCTGGGTTGGGGAGCAACCCTCGTTGAGCGGGTCCCCTGCGAAACGCCCGTCAGGGGTTGCTCCAACCACCTTGCCATTGGGGACGTAGGAGGTGATGTTCGAGGTGGACATCGTGTAGCGGCTGAGCTTCGGGCCGCGGCCCTCACGGACGGTGCGGTACTTCGGCAGCAGGCAGAGGTAGGAGTTGAAGACGTCGGCAACGATCTCGTCAGCCTCGTCGGAATCGTTGCCGAACTTCGGGTAGCTGATGATGTCGCGGCGAATCCGCTGGGAGGCGACCGACTGCCAGTTGTCAGCGAGTGCTTCCTTGAGCTGAGCGAACGAGAACCGGTCCGTGTCGAAGACGAAGTGCTTCATCACTGCCAAGGAGTTGCCCACGACCGCGGGGCCGATGTTGGACTGGGAGACGACGTCATAGGTGCACCCCCCCTGCTTGAGCGTGCGACCCAGCTTCATGGAGTCGTGGACGAACACACTTGCGAAGGGCGAAGCGTCGAACACCTCAAGGCTCACGTCGCAGACGGCATCACATTCGACGGCGAGGTCGGAGTAGAACTCCAGCAGCTTCTCCCAGGCCAGCCAGACCTCTTCATAGCTGTTGTACTCGATGTCGGTGCCCGGCTTGCCGTTGATGCTTACGAGCTGGATTCCGCTTCGCGGATCGGTGCCGTTGTTGAGCAGCAGCTCCAGCACCTTGCCCCAGTTGACGTAGGTCATCCCGGTCGCGCGATGCCCGTACTTGCCTTCCACGCCAGTCTCAACGCAGCCGATGGCACAGTAATTGAGGGAGTCCTCATGATCGACACCGATGCCGTCGAGGCCGGCGACGACGACGTGGTCGTTGAACATGGAGGGCATGCCCATCCCGGTGCGGATCAGTTTGGCGGCGATCTCCAAGAGCTCGCGAGGGGTGTCCAGGTTGTAGCGCATCGAGAAGTTCGGCTCTGCCAAGCGGCACAGGTTCATCGCCTCGACGCAGAGGTACGACAGGTCGTTGGTGCCGTCGACGCCGTCGGGACGGTAGCCGCCGACCATCAGGTTGCTGTAGAGCGGGTAGCCCTGGGAGAAGGTCGTGTGCCCCATGGGACGGACCTTGTTCAGGCTGGAGTTGAGGATGAAGAAATGCGTGAGGAGTTCAAGCGCGGACTCAGGAGTGATCAGTCCGGCAGCGAGGTCCTTCTCGTACAAGGGGAGCATGTACTGGTCGAAGCGGCCGTAGCAGAAGGAGTGGCCGTTGCTCTCGATCATCTGGAGCACGTGGGTGACATAGGCCGAGACAACGCCTTCGTAGAAGTGTTCGACCGGGCCCTCGAGCAAGGTGTCGCTCATCGCGGCCATGCGGAGCAATTCCGATCGGCGCTTGGCGTCTGCGCCCGCGGCCAGACCGCGCAGAAGCGGTCCGTACCGCTTCACGTAGTCGAGCGCACCCTCAAGGCTGATCACGACCGCCTCGTAGAAGACGCGCTGCTCAGGATCAATGACCTCTTCGAGGCGGGCCTTCGCCTCCTCAATGATGCCGCGGTAGCCCTTGGCGAAGATCAGGCTGTGGTCGGGGACGATGTGACCGTCACCGGACATCGAGATGCCGCCACGGTGGAGAACGCCTTGCGCCGAGGCGAGGTCCATCTCGGGTGACACAGTCGCCTTGACGACGTCCTCGTGGGTGTTGCCGTGCCAGAAGCCTTGGATCCCGCGCAGATCACCCTTCACCTGCTCGTCGACCTCGAACATGTCGCCGCTTCGCAGCGCGAACTCGTCCAGTTCGTCGACGACCCAGTCGATCGAGTACTCGGGGAAGATCGGGGCCGCGAAGCTTCGCGACGCCTGGTTGCCGAACACGAGCGAGTCGGGCTCCAGGTAGAGAGTCATGGTGCGCAGCGTCTCGGCGAAAGCGAGCGCCTTGCGGGTCATGTACGGCAGGTCGGGACGGTCGGCGAATACGCGGGTGTAGGTCAAGGCCCGCTCGCTGCACAGGGAGGCCCTGCGCTTCTCCATGCGAGAGCGCAACTGCGCTATCCGCGGCAGTTCAACCAGCGTCGCGTCGAGATCGAGTTGAAGAAACGGCTGCACCATCGCTCGCCACTCCTGTCCTGTTTCGTCCAGTGCCACAAACGTACACCTTTTCCGATCTAGTTGTCTAGTAGATGCCTAGGTCTATCTTGTACATGCTAGGGTTGTCCATGTTGGGACCCACGAGCTTCCGGCGGTACCCCTAGAACTTGTCTACCGAAGTGCGAGGTGAACACGACGTGAGCGTGAAGGCGACCCCCAAGCAGGGCTATCGCGAGATCGCTGCCTGGCTGTTGGAGCGCTGCGCCGAGCTGCCGCCCGGCAGTCCGATCCCTTCCGAACTCCAGCTGGCAGAGATGTTCGGCGTTCACCGCATGACTGCGCGGCATGCACTGGAGACCCTGCGGGCGGCCGGCAAGATCGAGCGCCGTCAGGGCGCGGGGAGCTTTACCGCCCAGCCGCCGATGCACCGCGACGAGGCGCTGCTGCATTCGTTCACCGAGGAGATCCGTCGGCGGGGCGAGCAGCCCAGCTCCATCGTGATCGAGCAGCGGCTCGGTATCCTCCCCGAGCGCGCCATGCTCATGGGCCTCGACCCTCGCCAGCCCCTGGTGCGGATCTACCGCGTGCGGTGTGCCGACGATATTCCCCTGGCTCTGGAGGCCAGCTACCTGCCCGGTGAACTCGCACAGGCTGTCGACCAGGATTTCTCCAGGACCTCGCTGCATCAGTGGCTGCGCGACGCGGGCTACACCCCAGCGAAGGCGACTGGCTTCATCTCCGCCCGCCTCGCTTCCGACCGCGAAAGTCGGCTGCTTGGCCAAGAGCCACCCACCGCCCTGTTGGTCGAGGCCCGAATCATCCGCGATCGCGACGACCGGGTGGTGGAGAGCACCGAGACCGCGTACCTCAGTTCCCGCTGGGCGATCGACACCTCTGCGTCCGTCGACGTCTGAACGGACCCGCTCGTCCCAGATCACCCGCCCGAAGTCGCTGGAGGTACCATGCCCGATCCGAACCCCCGATCGGTGTGCGCCCTCGCCATCGACGTCGACGGCACTCTGCTCGATCCGGGTCACGAAGTAACGTCGGCCGCCCAACAAGCGGTCCACATGCTCAGGGACAGCGGAGTGCTCCCGGTGATCACCACATCGAGGCCGCCGGCTGCCATCGCCGCCTTCGTCCGGCTGCTCGACCTGGCCGACATGCCGGTCGTGACCTGCCAGGGCGCGGTATGGGGAAGCACCGATAGCGTCGGCACCTTCCACGCTCGCACAGAGCACCCGGTGAATATCGACGACGCCCGCGACGTCGCCCGCCTTGCGCACGAACACGGATTCGGCGTCTCGTGGTTCTACCCCGACTGCTGGCTCGCCGAGTCGGCGGATCCGCTGGTCGCGCAGGAGGAAGTAATCACCGGAACCTCGGCCCGGCGCGTCAGCCAGCTGACGGACGAGGTCCGTCCGCCGCTCAAGATCCTGATCATGGCCACTCCCGGCAGGGAGGCCGAGCTGTCGGGTATGAGTCGTGCGTTGCCAAGCACGGTCGCCGGGGCAACCTCGCGAAGCGACTACCTCGAGATCGTCAAGCGGGGCGTTTCGAAGTGGTCGGCGCTGGAGGAGGTCTTCGCTGCCCACGACGTGCCGATCGACCGAACCGCCGCCATCGGCGACGGGAACAACGATCTCGAGATGATCAGCAACGCCGCGATCGGGATAGCGATGGGCCACGCGCCGAGCACCGTTCGCCAGGCCGCTCGCTGGATTGCGCCCGACAATCGTCACGAAGGGTTCGCCGCGGCCGTGGCGTGGCTCCTCC
This sequence comes from Propionicimonas sp. T2.31MG-18, assembly GCF_964266745.1. Classification (NCBI taxonomy): domain Bacteria; kingdom Bacillati; phylum Actinomycetota; class Actinomycetes; order Propionibacteriales; family Nocardioidaceae; genus Propionicimonas; species Propionicimonas sp. T2.31MG-18. Next base: position 525,056 of record NZ_CAXWGX010000012.1, on the reverse strand, counting down.
GCCACGGATTGGATGCGGACTAGGTCACCTGCGGCCGGCCGTTCCAGGCGCCGCGCACGACCCGGGGTGGCGCTCCGCATGGGAGCGCCACCGGCGGCCACGAGGGCCGGTGTCGAGTGGTCCGCGATGTCCATGCGATTACCTGATCAGGAGCCGAGCCGCTGCTCGGCTACTTCCCGGCCTTGATCAGATCGGCGCCCTTCTCGGCGATCATCATGGTCGGGGCCATGGTGTTGCCACTGATGAGCTTGGGCATGATCGAGGCATCGATGACGCGGAGTCCTTCAATGCCGCGGACGCGCAGCTGCGGATCCACGACCGCATCGTCGCCGGTCCCCATGCGACACGTACCGACGGGGTGGTAGTCGCACGACCCGTACTGGCGGGCGTAGGCGAGGATCTGTTCGTCAGTCTGCTCACCTGCACCCGGCAGCAGTTCCTTCGCGATGAACTGCTGCATCACCGGGCGTGCGAGGACCTCGCGGATCGTCCGCACCAGCGTGACCGCCATGTCCTTGTCACGCTGCGCGGTCAGGTACTGCGGGTCGATCACCGGCTCAATGGCAGGATCCGAGGAGGCGAGGCTGACCGTTCCACGGCTCTCCGGCCGGAGGAATGTCGAGTTGACCGTGAACCCATTGCCGTCCAGGTGGGTCTGGCCTCCGCGGACCACGAGGGCCGGCGCGATGTGGACCTGCATGTCCGGACGATCTGCACCAGGGCTCTTGAAGAATCCGCCACCCTCGACGATGACCGAGGCCGCCGGGCCTTTGCGCCAAAGGGCCCACTCGACGCCCGGAGCGATCATCGCCGGGAACTTCTGAAGGTGGTCGTAGCTGATCGGATCCTTGAGGCGAGAGTGCACGTTGACGTTCAGGTGGTCCATCAGGTTCTTGCCGACTCCCGGCAGATCGTGAACCGATTTGATCCCGACCTTCGACAACTCCTCGGCAGCGCCAATGCCGGAAAGCATCAGCAGTCGCGGTGTGTTGATGGCGCCAGCGGAGAGGACCACCTCTCGGTTAGCGCGGTAGACCTTGCCACCGGCGCCACCAACCTCGATTCCGACAGCACGCCCCTTCTCCACGACGACGCGGGTGACCCGAGCACCCGTGACCACCGTGAGGTTCTTCCGGCTCTTGATCGGGCGTAGGAAGGACGTAGCCTGCGAGCGACGAAGTCCCGCACGGTAGATGACCTGGTACAGGCCGGCGCCGTACATGCTCTTGCCGTTGAAGTCGGGGTTGTACGGGAGGCCCAACTCTTCCACCGCCTTCACGAAGGAGGTGCTGAGGACGTGCGGGTTCGTCTGGTCGGAGACCGCCTGCGGTCCGCCCTGGCCGTGGTACTCGTTGACCAGACGGCTGTTGTCCTCACTCTTGATGAAGTAGGGCAGGACGTCGGAGTATCCCCAACCCTCGTTGCCGAGGCTCGCCCAGTGGTCGTAGTCCTCGGCTTGGCCGCGGATGTAGATCATGGCGTTGATCGCGCTGGAACCGCCGAGGGTCTTGCCCTGGGGGTACCAGACCCGACGGTTGTCGAGGCCGACCTGCGGGGCGGTGAAGAACCGCCAGTTGACCTTGGGGCCCATCAGGAACGGAATACCGCCGGGGATGTGGATCATCGGGTTCCAGTCGCTGGGTCCCGCCTCCAGTAGGAGGACTGAGATCGACGGATCCTCGGAGAGCCGGTTGGCCAGTACGCAGCCTGCGCTGCCGCCGCCGACGATGACGTAGTCGAAAGACATTTCGGGGGTTCCCTTTCAGTAGGAGCTGGATTGCGCTAGTAGTTGATCGATGGCCCAGGCGACACCGTCATCGACGTTGCGCCATGTCACCCAGGTCGCGATGTTGCGGACGTCGTCGCTGGCGTTGTCCATCGCGAACGAGTAGCCCACAGCCTTGAGCATCGAGATGTCGTTGTCGCAGGCCCAGATGCCTGCGGTCTGGTTGAGGTGTACGCCGAGACCGGACAGCGCCGCGCGCAGCCCGGACGCCTTGTCGATCTGATGGTCCGTGACCTCCAGCCGAGTGGGGCTCGAGAACGCCCCCTTGATGCTGAACGGGAGCTCCCGGCGGTACTGCTGCAGCGCGGACTGGTCGGCATCGCGCCCGCAGGAAACGACCAGCTTGTGGGGGGCCATGTCCGGATGGAGCGCATCACCGGTGAGGACTTCGGGGTCTAGGCCGCTGATAGCAGCCTCCTGCAGGACCGCGGCGTCGATGCCCCGCACCAGCCACTGGTCGCCGATGAACCGGCTGACTGAGAGGCCGCGGTCGAGGGCGCGGTCTTCAAGACTCAGTGCCTTCTCGGGATCGATCCGGGCCTCGCAAAGGATCTCAAGCCCACCTCCCTCGGAGCGGCGGCCGACGAGAGCGCCTTGGCAGGCGACGAAAACTTCCGCTTCGATGCCGAGGCGGCGCTGGACATCGCGAAGCCGCGCTGGCGGCCGCGCGCTAGTGAGAATCACCCTCACGCCGGCCCGCTTGACCTTCCCGATCGCCTCGACGGTCGCGCCCGTGAGGACATCGCCATCGGTCAGGACCGTCCCGTCAACGGCCAGGGCGAGGACCCGCATCTCCCCGGCGGGAAGGGCTGACCGGGTCACACCGAATCCTTCCCGGTGGACGAGTCCGCCTCGATCCGGGCGGCTCGCATCAGGGCCTCCACGAAGTAGTGGTCACCCCACATCACGCTCTCGTCGATTCCGAGGCCGTTCTTCTGGTGGTAGGTCGCGTGCTTGATGATGCCCTCATAGCCGGGGGTGTCGGCAGCGATAAAGGTGGTTGCGCGCAGGCTACGCAGAATCCTGAGGCCGTACTCGCGGTACACCTGGACCTCCAATGCGGCAGGTGCCGACTCCGAGAGGTAGAGCATCGCTGCCGACGCCACCGCTGCGGCGGAGGCCTCCCACTGAGTGAGCGGGGACGGATCCAGCCAGTCGTTCGGCGGCACGCCGTTCGACGGCGTCATCGCGATGTAGTAATTCGCGGCGCGGCACGCAGCATCGAGGAAGGCGGGGTTGCCCGTGTGCTCGTACGCTGTGGTGAAGCCGTAGATCGCCCAAGTGGTCCCGCGCGCCCATGAGGAGTCGGTCCGCCACCCTTGATGGGTGTCGGCGCGGACGAACTCGCCGGTCCCAGTGTCGAACCAGCCTTCGTGAATGGTGCTGCCGTCGCCGCGGACGAGGTGACGCCGGCTCGTAAGGGCATGAGTCTCCGCGATCTGGCGAAGCTGTGCGTCGCCGGAGTACTCGGCCGCGCGGAAGATTATGCCGACGTTCATCATGATGTCGATGAAGGTGCTTCCGGGCGCCACCCAGGAACACAGGTACCCGCCGGCCTCCATGAATCGGCCAGCCATCGTGCGCCCCGCCTCGATCACCACCTCGCGCGCCCGCGCGTCTCCGGTCAGGTCGTAGCAGCGGCCCCAGCTCGGCTCCATCAGAAAGCCGATGTCATGGGTACCGGTGTCATGCTTGCGCGGCTCGACGATCCGGCTATACGCGCGAGCCTGTTCCAACCACCACGGGTCTTGCGAGCGGTCGGCGAACATCCATACCAGGCCCGACAGGAATCCGGCGCTCCACGAGGGAGCCCAAGGATCCTCAGAGACGACCCAACTGCCGTCCTCGGTGTAGGTCGGGGTTTGCCCCGGTCGGCGGGTGATCAGGCCATGGATCTGCTGCTGGGCGAAGTCGAGCGCCTCGTCAATGCTTAGCACCCGGTCGCCAGCCACAGACTCATACGAGCGATCGGCGTCGACCGAGTCGCGACCATCGCGCGCCACGATTGCGCTCGCGATGCGGGCGGTCACTGGCTCTTCCCCCGTGTCAGGAAGGCCGCGACCGCGGCTTGCTGGGCTTCGGTCGCGCAGCTCGTTGCGACGGCGTCCGCTTCGGCGATGAGGCCTTCAGTGAGTCCGGGCTGCAGCCCAATGCCGATTGCTCGCTTGGCGCCTCGGATCGCGGTGGGATCCTTCGTCGCATAGAGCGACGCCATTTCGAGGGCGGCCGCCACGGCGTCGTCCGCGACCCGGTTCACCAACCCTGTCTCGTGGGCCCGTGCAGCGGTGATGGTCTCGCCGCCGAAGATCATCTCGTTCGCGATTCCCCTGCCGACCAGTCGCGGGAGGCGTTGGGTTCCTCCCCAGCCCGGCAGATTTGCAAGATTGATCTCGGCCTGCCCCAGACGGGCCGTTGCGGCCGCAACCCGGATGTCACACGCCATCGCCAACTCGAGACCTCCACCGAGGGCGAAGCCGTTGATTGCTGCGATCACCGGGACGGGCAGTGCCTCCAGCCGGTCGAATAGGAGCTGGCCATAGCGCATCTGCTCCCTCGCCCGGTGTTCGCCGATGCCGTTGAGCTCAGTGACGTCGGCCCCCGCGCAGAACGCCTTCGAGCCCGATCCGGTGATCACCAGGACACGCGGAGCGTCGGCCGTGCCGAATCCCAGCTCAATGCCATGGATGACTTGGTCGAGCTCCGCCAGGATCGGCCGGTTCAAGGCGTTGCCTTTGGTGGGGCGGTTGAGAGTGGCGAGGAGGATCGGCCCGCGGGTCTCGCGCAGGACCAGGTCGTCGCTCATGTCAGGACTTCTCCTTCAGGGTCAGGTGCATGGGCTCGTCGCGGAAGATCGCGCGGGGCATCAAGGTGAGCTCGGGGCTGATCTTCGGGCGAAACCCCATCTGGGCGAGAACATCGGTCTCAAGATCGAGCCCGGGGGCGATCTCAATCAGTTCCGGGCCGTCGGCGGTGAGCCGGAACACGGCCCGCTCGGTGACGTAGGTGACCGGCTTCCCGTTCTTCAACGCCTGGCGGGCGGAGAAGCTGACCTGCTGAACGCCGGGGACGAGCTTCGCCTTACCTGCGGAATCGACCCGGATCCCGGGGCCGGGCGCTTCACCGTCTGTGGACTGCGTGGCACCGAGGGAGACGGCGCCTCCGGCGGCGAATGTGCCGACGAACACGATCTGTTTGGCCCCCTGGGAGATGTTGACGAAACCGCCGATGCCAGGGATGCGTCCGCCGAACTTGCTTACGTTGACGTCGCCCCGCGAGTCGATCTCGGCGAAGCTGAGCACGGTCACGTCCAGCCCCCCGCCGTCATACCAGTCGAACTGGTGACCGGCGTCGAGGCTTGCTTCAGGGTTCACGCAGAGGCCGAAGTTGCTGCCTCCGGCGGGGACGCCGCCGACGTGGCCCTGTTCGACCGTGAACGTGACCTCATCCGCACGACCCTCCTCGGCAAGGACAGCGGCGACCCCGTCAGGCATCCCGAAGCCGAGGTTGATCACGTCGTCGCCGTGGACTTCCATCGCCGCCCGGCGAGCGATCACCTTACGCAACGACATAGGCATCGCCTGGAGGGCAGTATGGTCCTCGCGTTGAGCGCCGGTGAGCACCGGGTCGTCCAGGGTCGCGAAGGACAGACGCTGATCGGGATCGACAACAACGGCGTCAACAAGCACACCGGGAACCTTCACGTCCCTGGGATCGAGCTCACCAGCCCCGACAGCCTCCCGCACCTGCAGCAGCACGACTCCGCCGCTGTTCTTCGCCGCCTGGGCCGCCGACAATGTCTCGGCGAGAAGACCCTCGCCGTCCATGGTCGTGTTTCCGCGGGCATCGGCCCGGGTCCCGCGGATGATCGCGACGTCGATCGGGAAGCTCCGGGTGAACAGGTAGTCCTCGCCGCCGAGGGTGAGCACCTCGACAAGGTCATCGATCGCCGAGGCGTTGAGCTTGCCGCCCTCAAGCCGGGGGTCGACGAAAGTGCCGAGGCCGACGGCCGAGAGGTGTCCGGGCCGTCCGGCCGCAATATCTCGGAGCAGGTGGGAGAGGGTGCCCTGGGGCAGGCAGTAGGCCTCAATCCTCTCGTCGACCGCCAGTTTCTGCATGCGATCGGTCCAGCCCCAATGCCCGCCGATAACCCGGCGGACCATCCCGGCGTGGGAAAAGCGGTCAATGCCGCCTCCGTGGCCATCTCCCATGCCCGAGACGTGGATCAGGGTCAGGTCGCGGGGATGGCCCTCAGAAAGGAACCGCGCCTCAAGGGCGGCGAGGATCGCGCCCGGCTCGTTGACGCCACCGCCTGACCCGTCGACCAGGACGGTATCGCCGTCGCGGACCAGCTTCGCGGCCTCTGCCGCGTCCAGGGTCTTCACAGTCTCACTGGCCATGAGGACGGTCAGACTTCGGGCGAGAACGCGAAGGTGCCGGCCCGCTTCCCGGTGCGGATGTTGACCGACTTGAGCTCAGTGAACTCCTCGAAGCCGGCCAGGCCCATCTCGCGTCCAACGCCACTGGCCTTGTAGGCACCGAACGGCATCTGAGGAGGAGCGTCGATGGTGGTGTTGACGTAAATCGTGCCGCTCTTCAGTGCCTTGGCTGACACCAGCACCTTGTCGATGTTCTTCGACCAGATGCTGTTGGACAGGCCGTACTCCACGGCGTTTGCCAGCCGGATTGCGTCATTCTCGTCGGAGAACCGCGTGGCGGTCAGGACCGGCCCGAAGATCTCGTGACCAAAGGCGGTCATGTCGGGCGCGACACGGTCAAGGATCGTGGGCGAAATGAACTGGCCGGAGGCCAGCTGTCCGGTGCGGAGCCGCTCGCCGCCCGCGACCAGGACGGCGCCCTGGCTCCGACCCTTCTCGACGTGACCGAGGACCGCGTTGAGGTGGCCCTCGTGGATGAGGGCGCCGACGTCGGTCGCGCGGTCGAGGGGATCGCCAACGGTGAGCTGCCGGGTCCGCCGAGCGAGTTCGACGAGGAACTCGTCAGCCACGCTGTCCTGGATGAGGAGGCGGGACTGCGCGACGCAGCACTCGCCGTTGTTGAAGAACCCGCCGAACAACACGCCCTCGATCGCGTCCTCTAGGTCGGCGTCGGCGAACACGATGTTGGCAGCCTTGCCGCCGAGCTCGAGGGACAGCTTCTTCAGATTGCCTTTGCCGGCGTCGATGACGTGCCGACCGGTCGCAGTGGACCCGGTGAAGGAGACCACGTCCACGTCCATGTGCTCGGTGATGGCCTGCCCAGTCGGTCCCGTACCGAGCGTGAGGTTGAGCGTGCCGGCGGGCAGCCCAGCCTCCTCGTAGAGCTTGACGATGGCCTCGGTGGTGCTGCTCGTGAACTCGGACGGCTTCACCACCACCGTGCAGCCCGCGGCCAGCGCGAACGGCAACTTCTGACAAAGGATCAGTGCGGGGAAGTTCCACGGCGTGATCAGCCCGACGACTCCCGACGGCTCCCGCAGGACCAGGCCCGTGAAATCCGGGCCGTTGGTGGTGTAGGTCATCCCATGCGTCTGGGTGGCCAATCCGGCTGCGTACCGGGTGAGCGTCGCCGCGCCGGCGATGTCTCCCTCGGTGAGGCGCAGCGGCTTGCCGCCCTCCTCCGAGTCGAGCCGCGCCAACTCGGCCGCGTTGGCGTCGATGAGGTCGGCGACGCGGGTCAGCACCGCCGCTCGCTCGAAGCCCGTCATGCGGGGCCAGGCGCCGACCTCGAACTGGCGGCGGGCAGCTGCCACGGCATTGTCCACCTCCTTGGGCGTGGCGCACGGGACCTCGGCAACGAGCTGGCCATTCGCGGGCGCAGTGCGGGAGAAGACGGTGTCACCCTCACCGACGACCCAGCGACCGTCGATGTAGTGATTGAGACGACGAACGGAGGTGGTCATACCGGCGGCCTCAGCCATTTCTCGGGCTCCTTTGAACGATGAGGTATGCCGAGTAGGCTACGCGGCAGTGTTTGTAGCTGTATAACGATATTTGCAGGTCGCAAACGCTCACGGGCAGATTCCAGCGTGAGCCACGCATTGAGGATCAAGGAACGGAGGTCACATGACTGCAGACGAGGCGGACTCCCCGCCGGCTCCACGGCGCGTTCGTGCGGTCGAGCACGCGATGGATGTTCTCGACGCGATCAACGCGCTCGACGGCCAGGCGGGCGTCAGCGAGATCGCCCGCCAGACGGGCCTTAGCAAGGCCGCAGTGCATCACCTTCTGGCCACCCTGGCCGATCGGCGTTTCGTGACCCAGGACGCCGTGACGTCGCAGTACCGCCTCGGCTGGGCGCTCTACGAGCTGGGCAGTTCGGTCGTCCATGGCCTCAGGCTCGAACGCGCCTCGGCGCCACACCTGGCATGGCTGGCGGCCCACACCGGCGAATCGGTGCTGCTCAGCATTCTCAGTGAGGACGAACTGCTGTATGTGGCGTCCGCCGACGCCCCGCAGACCGTTCGGATGGTGGCGACGTCGGGTCGCCGGTCCGCCTTGCACGCCACGGCTTCGGGCAAGATCCTGCTCGCGTTCTCCGACGACCAGGAGATGGTGGACCGGATCATCAGCAAGGCGCTTCCGCGCTGGACTCCCACGACCATCACGCAGCCGAACCGCATCAGGACCGATCTCGCCAAGGTCAAGGCGAGCGGCTTCGCGACGTGTTGGGAGGAGCGCGAGGTCGGATTGTGCTCGATCGCCATACCCATCCGCGACTTCACCGGTCACGTCGTCGCAGCCCTTGCCCTCGCTGGGCCGGCAGGCCGCCTGAACGAAGAGACGGTCGGTGCGCACCTGCCACCTCTGCTCCAGACGGGCAACCGTATCCAGCTGGAGTTGGGCGTGCGGCCGGCGACGCTGCGCGCGAAGGCCAAATAGGGACCTTGCCGCTGACTCGATGCTCCGTGCGCAACCCCGCTCACTTGGACTCGGCCGATCGAGGAGGGCCGACCGAGCCTCGGTCGATGAACCGCGGTGGGGTCGGCACCAGCACGTCCTGCGACGCGCCACCTCGGATCTGATGGAGGAGCGCCACCATCGCCTGTTCGCCCTGCTCGTCGTGAGCCATCGCGATCGTGCTGAGCGGCGGGCGCAAGAAGCTCGCGGTCCGGTCGTCGTCGAACGAGATCACCGAGACCCGATCGGGCACCTTCCACTGCGCCCGCTCCAGGGCGTCGAGGACCCCCAGTGCTTGGAAGTAGTTGCCCACGTAGATCGCGGTGACCGTCGATTCGGCTTCGACGAGCGCCCGGGTCGCGACGGCGCCGCCCTCCTCGCTCAACGACGTGGGAATCAGCTCCACTGACACTCCCGCCTGCACTCCCGCCTGCGCGAAGGCGCGCGCTTGCAGCGCGGAGTTGGGCAGCTCCGCCGGGCCGGCGATGTGTGCGACATGGCGGTGGCCGGCCTCCGCGAGGCGAAGCAGCGCCTCCCGCCCTGCTGCCTCGAAGTCGACCGTGACGTTGCGGCCGCTCCCGGGATGGAGTCGGTTGACGAACACATGAGGGAGCGGGCCGATCACGGCGCGATCCAGTAGCGGATGGCCCGGACGGTAAGACGCGATAAGCAATCCGTCGGTGCGGCCTGGGTCGGCGAGCTGCCGGTACGGAAGGGCCTCGGTGGCAGTGTCCTCGGAGATCAGCACCGCGTAGCCCTCTCTCGATGCGACCTTCATGGCCCCGCGAGCGATCCGGGCATACACGGGGTTGGTCAGATCGGGGATCAGAAGAGTCACGGTGCGGGTCTGGGCAGAGGCCAGCGCTCGGGCGCCAGGGTGCGGCCGATAGTTGAGCTTCTCCGCGGCCCGCAGGATCCGGGCTCGCGTCTCCGGCCGCACCCGCACGGTCGAGTCACCGTTGAGCACCCTTGACACCACCGAAGATGTGACACTCGCTTCGGTAGCCACATCCTGCAGACTCACCCTACCCTGCGTCATTCCACGGCCCCCTGCCGGATCGACCACTGCCTGGCCATCATCCTCGTGCCCGTCAGCACGTTCGGTACTGGGTCGTCTGCAGAGACGGCCAGCCGATCGGCGCCTCATGGAAGTACGCCGAGTTCATGATCCGCAGGTCCTCATCCACACGGAACCTCGCGCCAATGATCGGAAGAAGATCACGCTCGAGATCGACCCCCGGTGCGATCTCGACCAGGCGCAGACCCTCATCATCCAGTTGAAACACTCCACGCTCGGTGACGTAGAGCACCTCCTGGTGCGTCTCCAAGGCCCGTCGACCGGAGAAGGAGATCTGCTCCACTGCGTCCACGAACTTCGGTGCGCCCTCGCGGCGCACCTGGACGCCGAGCATGCCATCCACGGAGATGTCGGCGCCCACAGCCGCCGTGCCAACGAAGATGACGCGACGGGCACCCTGAGAGATGTTGATGAATCCGCCGACGCCGGATATCCGATTGTTGAACCTGCCAACATTCACATTTCCCTGGCTGTCCACCTGGGCGAAGCTCAAGACGGCGAGGTCGAGCCCTCCGCCGTCGTACCAGTCGAACTGGTGGCCGGCGTCCAGTGTCGCCCAGGGGTTGATCGCCATGCCGAAGTCCGAGCCGCCGACCGGCATCCCGCCGACATGGCCCTGTTCGACAGTGAGCACGACCTGGTCGCTCAGCCTTTCCTCCGCAAGGACGTTGGCAACGCCGTCCGGCATACCGAAGCCCAGGTTGACGACGTCGCCAGCGCAGAGCTCCTCGGTGGCGCGGCGAGCGATGACTTTCCTCACGCCCAGCGGCATCGGCGCGGCAGCTGAGGCGGCTGCAATGGCCTGGCCGGTGAGCAACCGACTCTCACGTGTGGCGTGGGAAAGCCGCTGCTCTGGCTCCTCCACCACCACGTCGACCAGGACCCCCGGGACGCGGACCGACCGGGGCGGAAGTGACATGGCGGCGACGCGTTCGCGCACTTGCGCGATGACGATGCCACCGCTGTTGCGTGCGGCTTGGGCCGCAGACAGCGTCTCGGCGAGCAGCCCCTCGTCGGCCATCGAGATGTTGCCCAGCTCGTCGGCTTGTGACCCCCGGATCACTGCGACGTCGATCGGGAAAGCTTTGGTGAACAGCCACTCCTGACCCGCGAGCTCAATCACCTCGACGAGATCCTCGGACGCCGAGGCGTTCAGGCGCCCTCCCTCCTGGCGGGGATCAACGGTGGTGCCGAGGCCGACTTGGGAGATCACCCCTGGCCGGCCGCCGGCAACGGCGCGAAGGAGGTGCGAAAGGGTGCCTTGGGGGAGGCAGTACGCCTCGATGCGCTCTTCGACGGCTAGACGCTGCATGCGCGGGCTCCACGCCCAGTGCCCGCCAATCACCCGCTTGACCAAGCCCTCGTGGGCCAGACGATCGATGCCACCGCCCTTGGCATCACCCATGCCGGAGACGTGAACGATCGTGAGGTCCCGGGGCGCGCCCTCCGTAAGGAACCGCCGTTCGACCTCACGCAGGAATAAGTCGGGATCGTTCACTCCGCCGCCGGACCCGTCGACGAGCAGCGTGGCTTCGTCCGGAATCAGCCGGGCTGCTTGCGCGCTGGTGCGGAAGTCAGGCACGTGTCTCCTCCGTAGATGGGCGGCCTTGCGAGCGGAGTGTGGTTGCGGGCGGTACAGACGTCGCGCGCTAGCGTGCCGACATCGGCAACGCGCGTGCGACTTCGACCTCACGCAGGAATAAGTCGGGATCGTTCACTCCGCCGCCGGACCCGTCGACGAGCAGCGTGGCTTCGTCCGGAATCAGCCGGGCTGCTTGCGCGCTGGTGCGGAAGTCAGGCACGTGTCTCCTCCGTAGATGGGCGGCCTTGCGAGCGGAGTGTGGTTGCGGGCGGTACAGACGTCGCGCGCTAGCGTGCCGACATCGGCAACGCGCGTGCGACTCTGCTTGAAAACGCGCTTTTCCAAGGAACGAAGTTACCGACTGAAGCAACGGGTGTCAAGGGTTCGGCCCAGAGCGCCAAAAGGCTGCCGGACGTCAACAGAGCGCGGCCACAGCCGCGTCAGGATCGACCGGAATGCGCAGGAAGGTCAACCTTGGGGCCAGCGCGATGTTCTTCATGAATTGCCCAGCGGTCAACGGCGCCGAGATCGCGTCCAGCATTTCTGCCACCGGTCGACAGCCCAGCGCATGCCGCGCGGCAGCGAGACCGGGGACAGGGTTGGCTCGGTCGCTGGCCGAGAAGCGCGCAAGGGCCCAGACCTCGGGCTTGTAGGCATGGCCGACTCGGAACTGGGCATCCGGGGGAAGCACCAGTCGGGAACCGACCGCATCACCGAGTGACGGGGGGTCGTTTACAACCACGTCCAGGCCGGAAGCCGCGCCAGCCACACCAAGGCTGTTCAGCACCATCGTCACACCTGGCCCGGTCCGAGGGAGGCGCTCGATCGGCTGCCCGATGGTCACGTAGTAGCTCTGACCCTCGGCCTGGTCCGAGGAGGCCACACGGGCCATTTTGAAGCCGATGTCGTCGCTCCAGTTCTCCAGCGAGACCATCTCGCCGGGCACGTCGGCCACGAAGCGAGAGTAATAGGTCCGCTCGTCCGCGATCATTCCGTTCCAGAGCGCCGGCCGCAGCAGGGCTGTGCACGCCAGGGCCCAGACGAGGACTACTGGGGCGAGCCAGCGGCGGACGCCGTCGAACGGAACGAGCGCGATCGGGGCGAAGAACAGGAAGGCTGCCGGCAGCAGAAACCGGCCATGCATGAAGTCGCCACCGACGCTTACGACGAAGCCCGCGTGGACCAGTGCCGCCACCGGCATCGCAGCGAAGACCGAGCGCCCCGGGTCAGTCGCGCTGAACGCTCGCGCACCCAGCAGGATCGCGCCGGCCAGCAAAGGCAGCCAAAGCCAGTACGTGTTCACGAAGTCCAGGACGTACGCCAAGCCCTGACCGATGGAACCGTTCGCCTTCGCCAGCGCGGTGTTCGGAACCAGACACGCGAAGAAGCCCATCCGGAACACCTCGTAGGCCGTCGGCAGGGCGAGCGCGAGACCGGCCGCCGCCAGCCAGCCCCGAACGCCGCGCCGGCTCTGCACCAGAAGGGCGATCCCGAGTATCAAGGCGATCAGGGCGAAGTCCGGCCGCACCAAGGGACCCAGCCCGATCAGCACGGGCAGCGGCCACGGCCTCCACGCGGGGCGCCCCGCCATACCGACCGACCGCACCGCTAGTGCCGCGAAGCATGCCGCCAGCCAGGCCATGGAGAGGGAGGTCTCGAGGCCGGACGTCCCGAAGTCCCAGACGGGCGGCAGGGCCGCCACCACCGCCAGACCTACCGGCAGCAGTATGCCGCGGCCACGATTCAGGGCCGCGGCACCGACCGCAAGCAGCACGAGCGCGAGCGTGGTCAGTGCCGATCCGAGCACAACCATGACGAGACCGGTCTCGGCCCGGGGAAAAGCCGCCTGGCCGGCCCAGACCAGCCCGATCCAGAGTGTGCTCGTGCCCACCTCGACCCGGTCGTTGACGTTGTAGATCGGGCCGCGGCCGGCCATCAACTGCTGGATCACGCGATAGTTGATGAAGCCGTCGTCGGACACCCACCTCCGAAGCCACACCATGGTGGTAGTTGCAGCCACGATCAGCGCCACGAGCACATGGGTCACAGCACGGTGGCGCCGCAGCGTCGGCTCGACAGTCATGGCTCCTCATCAAACAGTGCGCCTGGGGCCAGCAGCCGCATGCGACCGTCGAGGCAGGCGAACGATAGCGTGCGTGACGGCTGCTCGCAGGCATCTGGCCGCACGCGGTCGGTGCTCGCGACCCGCCGAAGCGACCGGGCGGGCCGTCCGGGACTAGCGGTCGACGCGGGCGTTGCCGCCGCGGGCGAGCTTGAGGACTTCGTCGACGGTAACCATGGAGGTGTCGCCGGGGGTGGTCATGGCGAGGGCACCGTGTGCGGCGCCGAGTTCGACGGCCTGGGTGAGGTCGGCGCCGGTGAGCAGTCCGTAGATCAGGCCCGAGGCGAATGAGTCGCCCCCGCCGACCCGGTCGAGGATCTCAAGGTTCTCGCGGTGCGTGGCCTGCACGAGGCCGCTGGAAGGGGACCAGGCGACCGCACCCCAGTCGTTCACGGATGCCGACCTGACGGTCCGCAGCGTGGTCGCGATCACGCCCATATTGGGGTAGGTGGCGGCGACGGCATCGATCATCGCGGCGAACCCCTCGACTGGCAGGGTGTCGAGAGTGTGGTCGACGCCGGGTACCTCGAAGCCGAGGGCGGCGGTGAAGTCCTCCTCGTTGCCGATCATCACATCGACGTAGCGCGCGAGTTCCCGGTTCACCTCCTGGGCGCGCGGCTGGCCGCCGATCGCCTTCCACAAGCTAGGGCGGTAGTTCAGGTCGTACGACACCACGGTGCCGTGCTTCTTCGCCGCCTTCACCGCCGCCAATGCCGTCTCCGCCGATTGCTCCGACAGGGCTGCGTAGATGCCGCCGGTGTGCAGCCATCGGACGCCCGCCTCGCCGAACAGCCGGTCGAAGTCGACCTGGTCGGGACGCAGCTGCGCGATCGCGGTGTGGCCACGGTCGGACACACCCTTAGCGCCGCGGACGCCGAAGCCGCGCTCGGTGAAGTTGAGGCCGTTCCGCACCCCACGTCCGACCCCATCCGAGATGGCCCAATCGATCCATCGGGCGTCGACGCCGCCAGCCAGGATGAAGCCCTCGACTAGGTGGCCGACCTCGTCGTCCACCAGAGCGGTCACGACCGCGGTCGGCAGGCCGAACACCCGCGACAGACCACGGATCACGTTGTACTCACCGCCTCCCTCCCAGGCGGCGAAAGTCCGCGCGGTGCGGATGCGCAGGTCACCGGGATCCAGCCGCAGCATCACCTCACCCAGCGCCACCGCGGCGTAACGGCACTCCTCAGCGGGACGGAGCTCGATGGTGTTTGCCATGGTCAGACCGCCTTCGCGTAGGTGGAGGAAGCCGTAGCGGCTTCGCGGCAGAGCCGCTCAATGGTGGCAGTGTCGCCGGCGTCGACCGCGTCGGCGGGCACCATCCAGGAGCCGCCCACGGAGGCCACGTTCGGTAGCGAAAGGTACTCACCCAGGTTCGCGGCCGACACCCCGCCGGTCGGGATGAACTGCACCTGTCCGAATGGCGCACCGAGCGCCCTCAGCGCGGCAGGTCCGCCGTAAACGTTGGCCGGGAAGAACTTCACTGTGGTCAGCCCCAGGTCGAGCGCCGCCATGATCTCGGTCGGCGTCACCGCACCTGGAAACACGGGCAGGTCGTGCTGCTGCGCCCGGCGGACCACATCGGCGCTGAACCCGGGGCTCACTATGAACCGCGCCCCCGCCTCCGCCGCCTTGTCGACCTGCGCGACGTTCAGCACCGTCCCCGCCCCCACCAAAAGGTCGGGGTTCGCTGCCATCCGACGAATCGCCTCCGGCGCCGCCTCCGTCCGAAGCGTCACCTCCGCCACTGGTATGCCGCCGGCGACAAGTGCCTGACCCAGGCCAACGGCCCGATCGACGTTGTTGATGACGACGACCGGCACGATCCGGCTTCCCGACAGTTCACTCAAGACGGCTCCTCGCTCCTTGCGTTTCATTCTCTGAAACGCTACGTTTCGTTCAGCGACACAATCATGACGAAGCCAGGCCCGATCGCGCAAGATCCCCGGACCTGGGGAAGCTAGAGCCAGCGCAGGCGGACAGGAGGAGAGCCCGATGGCGAACGAATCGACCGGACTTCCCGTCGGTGCTGCCGATCGGGCTCTCGATCTGCTGCTTGCGCTAGCAGATGCCGGCCCGGCTGGAACAACCCTTGGCGAGTTGGCAAGCTCGGTCGGCATCAACAAGGCCACCGCATACCGAGCTCTTACCACCCTCCGCCTCAAGGGCTTCGCCACGCAGGACCGCGGCGGAGCCGCCTACCGGCTCGGGCCGGCAGCGTTCGACCTTGGGGAGCGCCAGTACAGTCCGACAAATCTTGCCCGGTCTCTCCATCCCGCGCTCGTTGCCCTGTCACGCAGCACAGAGGAACTCGTCAACCTAGGTGTCCTCGCCGGCGACCAGGTGCAGTACGTCGACAAGGTCGAGCCCGAGCGAGCGATCCGCGTGTGGTCCGCCGTCGGTCAGCGCGTGCCCGTCGCATCCACTTCCATGGGGCGCGCCCTGCTCGCTGCCCGACGGGTGCCCGACGAGATGCTGCACGGATACCTGCGCAGCGTTCCCGAGAGCCGGCCGGTCAGCCATGAGCGACTGCAAGAAGCGGTGTCCCTCGCCCGGAGCCGCGGCTATGCAGTCGAGATGGGCGAGAACGAACCCGACGTGGCCTGCCTTGGGACCGCCGTGATGCGGGGTCGGGCGCCGGTGGCCGCGATCTCGATAACGGCACCAGTCATGAGGATGACCGAGAATCGCCAAAGGGAACTGGCGGGGTTGATCGTGCGCGAGGCTGGCCCTCTTCTGCCCGACGGCCTGTCGCTAATGCCAGCGCTCACTACGTGGCGCCCGTGAGCCACTCACGCCGGTACGTGACATCTTCATCCCAGGACGCTTCGAGCGCCCAGTCTGCCGTGTGCCATCCCAGCGTCGAAAGGAGCCAGTCATGCAGCTCGGTGTCTTCAGTGTCGGTGACATCACCCCCGACCCGACGACCGGACGGACGCCGTCGGAGCACGAGCGGATCGTTGCCGCCGTGACGATCGCGAAGAAGGCCGAGGAGATCGGGCTGGACGTCTTCGCAACCGGCGAGCACCACAACCCGCCGTTCCACCCGTCCTCGCCGACGACGCTGCTGGGCTTCATCGCCGCGCAGACCTCGACGCTGCAGCTGTCGACCGCGACCACGCTGATCACGACCAACGACCCGGTGAAGATCGCCGAGGACTACTCGGTGCTGCAGCACCTGTCCGACGGCCGTGTGGACCTGATGATGGGACGCGGCAACACCGGCCCGGTCTACCCGTGGTTCGGACGCGACATCCGCGACGGCATCGCGCTGGCCATCGAGAACTACGCCCTGCTCCGCAAGCTGTGGCGCGAGGACGTCGTGAACTGGAAGGGGAAGTTCCGCACCCCGCTCCAGGGATTCACGCTGGCGCCGCGTCCGCTCGACGACGTGCCGCCGTTCGTGTGGCACGGCTCGATCCGCAGCCCGGAGATCGCCGAGCAGGCCGCCTACTACGGCGACGGCTTCTTCCACAACAACATCTTCTGGAGCATGTCGCACACCAAGCGCATGGTGAACCTGTACCGCCGCCGCTTCCAGCACCACGGCCACGGCCCGGCCGACACCGCCATCGTCGGGCTGGGCGGCCAGTTCTTCATGCGGAAGAACAGCCAGGACGCGATCAACGAGTTCCGTCCCTACTTCGACGTCGCGCCCGTGTACGGCTACGGCCCCACGCTGGAGGAGTTCATGGCCGAGACCCCGCTCACGGTCGGCTCGCCGCAGCAGGTGCTGGAACGCACCCTGTCGTTCACGAAGGACGTCGGCCACTACCAGCGGCAGCTGTTCCTCGTCGACCACGCCGGGCTGCCGCTGAAGACCGTGCTCGAGCAGCTCGACCTGCTGGGCGAGATCCTGCCCGACCTGCGCAAGGGCTACGCCGAGGGCCGTCCCGCGCACATCCCGGACGCCCCCACGCACGCCTCGCTCGTCGCTGCCAGGGACGCTGCCGCTGCGTCGGCTCCCGCCGAGCCGGAGCGGCAGCCGTCCCGGAAGGTTCTCGACGACGTCACCGGACGCTCCGCGGAGGTCGCTGCCGGCTTGGCCTGAAGCTCGCTCCCACTTACTTCTCCAGAACAGAATCGCAGAAAAGGATCACCCAATGAAGATTGCCGTTGCCTCTGACCACGTCGGAGTGGAGCTCCGCCACGAGCTGGCCCAGGAGGCCCGGGCTCTCGGATACGAGATCCTCGATCTCGGTCCGGCCGAAGGAGAGGCCGCGGATTATCCCGTCTATGGCGAGCTCGTCGGCCGAGCGGTCAGTGCCGGAGAGGCGGACCTAGGGATCTTGGTGTGCGGAACCGGCGTAGGCATCTCCTTGGCAGCCAACCGCGTGCCAGGGATTCGGGCCGTCGTCTGCTCAGAACCGTTCACCGCCGAACTGTCTCGGCGGCACAACAACAGCAATGTGATCGCCGTCGGCGCGCGGGTCGTAGGTGCCGGCCTGGCGCGAGCAATAGTCCGCGCATGGCTTACCGCAGAGTTCGAGGGGGGCCGACACGCCAGGCGGGTGGACATGCTCGACGCGATCCGGTGAGCGTTCGCCACTTAGGAACCCGCCGCGGCGGCCGATCGTGTCGTGAGCGGTCGCCCGGGACCAGCTGTTCGACTCGGTCGCGACTTTGGCAGCGTTATTCGACGCCGCTTGGATATCCATCGCGGGCGTCCGCGCGTGTATCGCCGGGACCACCATATTCGACGCTCGACTCCGAGCCAGGCAGTGGCGCCGAGTTCGGGTTGCGCATGGACAACCACATCACTTCAGCCTCTGCGAAGGTTCACTCATGACACCGACCTTGCCTCCGGCCCGGTACATCGACCCCGCGTCAGCTCCGCCATTCCGATGGGGAGTAATCGGGACCGGCATCGCCGGTCGGTTCGTCGATTCCCTTCACAGCCACACCACTCAGCGCGCGGTGGCCGTCGCTGCGCGAGACCTCGACAGGACCGAGGCCTTCGCGAGAGAGCACTCCGTTGAGCGGGTCTTCGGCACCACCACGGCCCTCATCGAAAGCTCCGAGATCGACGTGGTCTACATCGCCACTCCGCACCCCCAGCATCGCGACCTTGCTTTGGAAGCGATCGCGGCCGGCAAGCACGTCCTCATCGAAAAGCCCATCGCAATGTCGGCCCATGAAGCGTCTGACATCACTGCCGCCGGTCGGGCCGCAGGCGTGCTCGTCATGGAGGCGATGTGGACGCGCTACCTGCCCCAGTCAGACATCGTGCGCCAAGTTGTCGCCAGCGGCCTTCTCGGCGACCTGCGGCTCGTCCGGGCCGACTTCGGGTTCGTCATGCCATTTCTGCCCGATCACAGACTGTGGAGCGCCGAACTCGGCGGTGGCGCCCTGCTCGACGCAGGAATCTACCCGATCTCGTTTGTTTCCTCCGTCCTGGGCAGCCCTTCCATGGTGATCGCAAGAGGCTCCACGGCACCCACTGGTGTCGACGCGTCCGCGGATGTGATGTTGGCCAGCGCGGATGGCGCTACCGGCATTGCATCTACGTCGATCATCACCTCGATGCCTGTCACCGCCGAGATCTTGGGCAGTGCCGGTCGGCTTCTCGTCCACGGGCCCTTTATCGGGCCCTCCGGCCTTACGCTCACGACTGGCTCTTTCTTCGATGAGTCGAGCACCACCTGGATCGAACCGTCCCTGGCCATGTACGACGGCATGAGCTGCCAGGCCACGGCCTTGGCGAAGTACGTTGCCGAGGGACGCGTCGAGTCACCCGTCCACCCGCACGCCGAGATCGTGTCGATCATGGCGACGATCGACGAAGCACGGCACCAGATCGCGGCATTGCCGGTCAACGGCTAGACGGTCATTACTCAAGGTCGGCGTGACGGGCGTACATCGAGTCCGCGGTCTGGCCGAGCTCAACCATGAGCTCGAGGACGACGGCGTCATACGTCAGCAGCAAGAGCTGCTCAAAGGCGGAAGCCAAAGGCTGGAGCGACGTCTGCGCAGATTGCTCATGCAGCTTCGGAGACACGCCCGGCAGCACAAGAGTGAGATCGGCCAGCTGAGCGATCCGCGAGGCGCGATCCATGGTCATGGCGGCCACGCGCAATCCCGCGGCGTGGGCACTCGCAGCGAGCGCCAAAAGGCCCTCGGTCTGTCCCGAGCCCGAACCGATAATCAGGAGGTCTCCCGGGCGCGAGTGCGGACTGGTGACATCACCGACGACCGACACAGACTTGCCGAGGTGAAGGAGTCGGTTCGCGAATGCTCGGCTGGCGAGACCGGAACGACCCGCACCCGCGAGGAAGATCCGGTCCGCAGCGAGGATTTCCGCTACCAGCCGCTGCAACTGCTCGGCGTCTACGCTGCGGGCATTGCGCGTGAGTTCTTCCAGGATGGCGGCCAGCTTGTCGTGGGCGCTCATATCGCGACTCCCCTCACCAACTGGTGGATCTGCCAGGCCTCGGCGACCGGGTCCGGCGCCGAAATGATCCCGCTTCCCACAATCACCACCTGAGGGCGGTAATGAAGGTATTGCGCGAGGGTCGCAGCACGGATGCCTCCGGCGACAGCCAGACAAAGCCCCGTGCCCGCGGCCGTTAGCTCGCGCAGGTCGTCAAGCGGCGAACGTCCGAGTGCCTGCTGGTCCACGCCGGTATGCACCGCAAGCATGTCCACCCCGAGCGCGGCGAGCTCCCTCGCCCGCACGGGCAGCTCGCGAACACAGATCATGTCGGCAACCACTTTCGTGCCTGGCCGCTCTCGCGCCGCTCGGACCGCCTCCCGAACCGAACCATCATCAGTCAGCGCGAGAATCGTCACATAGTCAGCCCCGGCATCGAAGGACATGGCCGCTTCGTCGTGGGCGGCGTCCATGATCTTCGCGTCGCTCAGCAGCTTGATAGCCGGATGTTTGGCCTTGATCTCTGTGATGATGTCGACCCCGTAGCGCATGAGCAGCGGCGTTCCAACCTCGACGATGTCCACTGCGGATGCCACCTGCTCCAGCAGCGAGAACAGATCCTCACGCGCGATATCGTCCAGTGCCAGTTGAAGCTGTGGTGGAGAAGGGCTCACGCGCGCAACTATTCCTCACCTTTCCCGTGCGGAGGAAGGCCGCGGCAGATCATCAGAGGGACGCGATCGTCGAGATCACGACCAGCGCGATCTGCGGCACCGACCTGCACTTCGTGCGAGGCACCATGGCCGGCATGAACCCCGGCACGGTGCTGGGGCACGAGGCGGTCGGCGTCGTTCGTGAGGTAGGACCAGGGGTGCGGAACCTGCGTCCCGGTGACCGGGTTGTGGTGCCCTCGACGATCGGCTGCGGCTACTGCTCCTGCTGCCGGGCCGGCTACTTCGCCCAGTGCGACAAGGCCAACCCCAACGGCGCCGCCGCGGGGACGAGCTTCTTCGGCGGCCCGGCGCCGACCGGCCCGGTTGACGGGCTGCAGGCCGAGTACGCACGGGTGCCGTTCGCCAACGTGGGGCCGGTGTGGCTGCCGGACGAGGTGAGCGACGACCAGGCCATCATGCTGTCCGACATCTACCCCACGGCGTACTTCGGCTGCCGGCTCGCGGAGATCGGCCACGGCGACATCGCGCTGGTGCTCGGCGCGGGGCCGGTTGGCCAGTTCGCCGTGACGAGCGCGTTCCAGCGGGGCGCCGGAAGGGTCCTGGTGGTGGACGGCATCGGCAGCCGGTTGGAGCAGGCGCGCCGGCGCGGAGCCGAGGCGATCGACTTCAATGCCGAGGACCCGATCGAGGTCATCAAGGAACTCACCGGCGGCATTGGTGTCGACGGGGTGGTGGACGCCGTCGGCGTCGACGCGCAGAAGCCGAAGTCGGGGCCGGCGGCCGGGGCCGTGTCGTCGCTGGAGGAAGCCTTCGAGGCCGAGCGGAAGCAGGCGGCACCGGAGACGAATCCGTCCGGCGGCAACTGGGTTGCCGGTGACGCGCCGAGCCTGGCCTTGCGGTGGGCGGTGCAGGCGGTGGCGAAGGCCGGCACGATCGGCATCATCGGGGTCTATCCCCCGGCCTTCGAGACCTTCCCCATCGGGGAGGCGATGAACAAGAACCTGACCATCAAGGCCGGCAACTGCAACCACCGCCGCCACATCCCGCGGCTGCTCGACCTCGTGCGTACCGGCGCCATCGACCCGGCGAGCATGCTCACCCAGGAGGTCGAGGTCCCCTCGGTCCTCGATGCCTACGCCACGTTCGACCGCCGCGAGTCGGGGTGGACCAAGGTCGCGCTGGACGTGGCCTCGTAGAGGCTCACCGGAGGCGCAGCCGCCGTCCAAGTCCACTTCGTCGCGGCGGGCCCTTCCCGCACCTGGCCGTACCCACCCGGGCACAGCACGAGAATCACCCGAATCAAGGAGAACAAAATGAGCGCATCCGACATCATCAGCGGCTGGCCCCAGGAATCACAGGAAGCCGCGCAGCTCGTAGTAGACACCTACGGCGAACCCCACGAGGCCACCGACTCCTACCTCATCTGGCACAACGTCGGAGCATGGAAGCGGATCGTCGCCTCCAAGCAGTTCTGGGCACACCAGTTCCCCGCACCCCACATCGACGCCGTCCAGAGCTTCATCGACTACCACGTCCCCGTCGACAAGGTCGGTGAACTGGCCACGTTCGACGGAAGCGTCATCGTCGATCGCACCGCCGGCGAGGTCTCAGCACGATGCCACGACGAGCAAGCGAACAACCTGGCCCTGAACCTCATGCATGACATCGTCTCGGGAGCGAAGGACGTCACCCAGGCACGCACGTACTACGCAACCGAGTTCCTCAACGCAAGACGCAAGCAGGCCACCCCCTACATGGACACGCTCAGGGTGTCCGCCGGCGTTGATACGCCCGACCCCGACCAGAGGCTGCTCTCCGACGACGACCTCGATAAGGTCAAAGCCGCGGGCTCACGATCGTGACGTCACACCTCGGGACCAGGTTGCTGAATTCGAACTCGAGCTCGTCCGTGAACGTGGACGGGAAGGCATCGCCGATCCGGCATCTCGTGAGCCGAGCCAATGCTGAGGCTGCCGCCCCAGTAAGGCGGTAGCGCGGGCCTGCGGCCACCTACAGCTCGTCAGTGAAAGCCGGAGTCGTTACGTGAACCGAAGCGTGCATGGTTGCCGATCCGGGTCGGACACCGAGCGAGTCAGCACAAATCCAACACACCTCGTGGGTTGAGTTCGAGCGTCACATCTCGAGGACGCTCCAGTCCCGGATGTAGAAGGCGAACCCGTCCGTGTCGTCGACCGCTTCGAACCCTAGGGTGAGGAGCCAGGCGTCGAACTCGTCGGCCAGGACCCGCTGAACAGCGTCGAGGGCGGTTCGATTGGTTCGGATGTTCCCGGGCGGTACCTGTCCGAGAGTCTCGACGAAACGACGCCAGTGTGGCTTGACCATCACGCGCCACAAGCGACTCTTCCTGACGTCGTCGCTGATGGCCCTCTTCGGTGAGACACCGTCGGGGATTCGGGCAGCAAGATAGGCCAAGAGTTTCCACGCTGTGTGCGTCTCCTGGACGATGCCGTACCACAGGCGCTCGACGTCCAGGTGCTCCTGGTACTCGACGCAGGCGACGCGAACGAGTGCGGCATGCCAGTGCTCGAGAACCCCGGGCAGGTCCCATTCGTTGTCGGAGGAGACCGAATGGTCGATTGCTCGTTCTGCTCGGTACTCCTGGATCACCTGGTCAGCGACTGCCTCCAGGTTCATCCGTCCGCGCGGAAGATGGCTGAGTTCAGGATCGGTTTCGCCGGCTTGGGTCATCGCAACGTGCTGGCCCTCGTGAAGCACGGTGTGAATAGCGATGCGAGCACACGCGGCGTGTTGTTCCGGCGTCTTGTCGAGTGCGAAGAGGATGTCGGGAAGGAGGACATCTATGGTGCCGTCGGGCATGGGCATGGTCTTTCCGCCCACCACGCCGGTGCTTCTGTCCATGCCGTAGCTGTCCCTGTAAGGGCCGGGCTCCATGCGCTGGCGAGCGGATTCCAGGAAGTCGCCGGTGATAATGAGACGGCACCGATCCGGCTCGACAGCGACCTGACCGAGCAATGCTGTGCACGCCGCGATCAACTCAGAAGCGACAGGTTCTTTCAGTGTCATGCCGAGCAGGGTCGGATCGGTGAACTCGAGCTGGATACTGGGCAGGCGGGGAGCTGAGTCCTTCACTTTCCAAGTGTCGTATGTGCCACCGACACCATGCCGCCACAGAAGCCGGGCGGCACTCAAACGGTCGCCTTGAGCTGTGGGGGCGCTTTCGCGGCGCGACCGGGCTTCAGCCCCCGGAAGGGATCGCTAGAGGGCGTCAGCCTCCCGGCACCCAACCGTGCTGCGGCGGTCGGCCGGGCCGATCGATCGAGATGACTGAACTTGGTCCGATCAGTCCCCGTTCGCGGTGCAGGCTGAGGAACGGGGATGACGCGACGTGTTCCCAGACTGGCAGCGCCCGAACCCCTTCAACGTCTGCGCGGCGCAGCTGCTGCAGTAGTCCGATGGAGAGACGAAGGTCGGAGTTCGCACGTCGGGCTGAATCGGTCAAGGTCCACCCAAAATGGCTGCCAGGATCGGGAAGCCAGTCGCTGCGATGGGTGCCGGGATGCCGCGTCAGGTACGCCGGCCCGAGCGCGTCCGCGAGAACCCACAACCCTCCGGATGCCAAACGCTGCCGGAGTTGCGTCTCGTGTACCGCCCCGACCTCGCTCGCCGTGAGCAGCACCGACTCGAGTCCTGTCAATGACCCAGGTCCGGCGCACCACGTTCCCTTCGACATGGCCTCCTCGAGGTCTTTCGAGCACTGCCGCAACTCTCCGGATCGGCCATCGAGTCGGAGTTCGGTCGGCCAGTCCGCGGCAGCCTGCCAGGACTGGAAGGCTGCAAGTACCGCAGCCCGGACATGCGGCACTCCGCCGGCTTGACCCTCGTAGGTCGCGAGGTCATTCTCAACGGTGCAGCAGATGCGGGCGATGGTTGCGGCCGTCCTCTGGAAGGCGTACTTCGTCGCTCGGGTCGGGCTGCTGAGGATCTCGGTTGCGATACTGGCCCAACGGCTGATGGCATCATCGAGGCTTCCTGGTGCGGGTCCGAGGCGCAGAAGAGACACTGGCCCTTGCAGCGGCCGGGGCGGCACATGGGAGCCTAACTCGGTGCCCTCCGCGAGATCACGGAGCAGAAGCATCGCGGCCAAGTGCTGTCCCCGCGGAACGGCTCGCGCGAGGCTGGCTTCGGCAGCGAAATGGAGGCTCGCGAGGATGTTGGCGCGAAGTTGCGAGCGGTCCATCAGGCTCGCCGACCTCACTACGTCGGGACGGGAGCCGAGTGTGTCGGCGAGAACTCCCAAGGTGAGCGCGACTCTGGTCAGGGGCGAATCCTCGTCTCTTGTCTGGCCATCCGGCGCTCCGGCGAGTTGCTGCAGAATGGGCCTGAGTTCGATCGGACCCTCCAGGAGGTCGAGCACTCGCGTCGCATTGCGCGCCAGGAGCGCCCAGGCATCGGTAGTGAAGGGCAATGACGTGCTCTGCGCGACCATGAACTCCCGGGTGCGCTCCCGTAGCGAGTCAAGCAGAGCCTCAACGCTGGCCACGGTGGTTCACCTCGACGAGGACTCGGCTGAGTTCGGCCAATGCGTTGTTCGCCACCGGGTCTGCGGCCAGGACGAGATAATGGATGGCTGACTCGAGGGACGACTTCGCTCCCCCGCTCGGCGGCACCGATGACGCCGGCCCTATCCACTCGCTGAGCGTGTCCTGGACATCGAGGATTCGCGCGGCGAGAGCAAGCGCGTCGCCGCTCAGGTCGGATTGACTCAGCAGCTCGTGAACAGCGTGGCCGAGGTGAGCCTGAGCGATGACCGCGTCGTGATGCATCGGATGCTCTCTAGGCGAGGTCGCTCGCTGAAGACAGCTGCTGGGCCACGCCTCACCTCACCGACGCGGGCCGAGGGCCGAGGTCGGGCGACTTCGCCGCAGTTCTGGGGTCGCCTGCTCGGTCGTGCTCTCTACTGGCCACGATCTCCCACACCGGTGCAGAGCGGGTGGTTTCGAGCGTGATGGCCTCTTGGCTGGCGAGCAGGTCGCTGGTGGCGTCGCCGGACGGCTGGGTGTGGGCCAGGATGCGATGAGCGGCGGCGATCACGCGGTCGCCGGTTGCCTTCACGACTTGATCAATGCTGCGGGTGTCGCCACTGCGTCCTGCGGCCTCGGTCGCCCAGCCGGCGACGTAGTTGAAGGTGTACTGGCTGGCATCCAGTCCGTGGGCTCGGGTGACGAGGTATGCAACTGACTCAGCGACCACCTCGCTGATGCCACGGCAGTGCGTGGAGCCGTAGGCGGCGATGTCGTAGGGTTCCATGGTGAGAACGTGGCCGGCTTCGTGCGACAGCGTGCGGACGGCGTGGGCGTCGTCGACGTCGAGCCGCACGCGGACCTGTTTGGTGGTGAAGTCGGTGAGCCCGTTCGCGGCCCCGCAGTCTCCTCTGGCGACGGTGAAGCCTTCGCCGGCGAGGAGTTCGGTGAGGGCGTCCCACAGCCCCGGCGGCGCTTGGCCGACCAGGAGCTGGGGCTGCGGGCGCACGAGTTGGGGTGGCGGGTCGACCTGGGACGCGTCGAACACGCTTGCCACTTTCGTTCCCACCAGTTGGTAGCGGTGCAAGGGCCGTCCGTGGTCGTCAACGACGGGCCTGCCGTCGGCATCCTCGATCGGGACCTTGCGGGTGACTGGCGCGAAGACCTTGATGGCCTTCTCGCCGCGGCGCACTTGGTGTCCTTTGGCTTGCCAGGCACGGTAGCCGGCGACGAGCGTGGCGTCGGGTTTGGCCATGAGAATCAAGCAGGTATTCAGAAACGAGTATTGGTGGAACGATCCGGCGAAGGTGAGCCATCGCTGCCAGTTCTCGCGATCATCGAAGGTGATGAGCTTGTCGGCGAGGTCCTGGTGCATCTTCTCAATCAAGTCTCGCCGTGCCGCCTCGGCCTCGTCTCGCTCCTTTGGCGAGTACGGCTTGCGGACCATCTGGATCACTGACCTGAGATCTCGCGGTACTCACGCTCCAGCTCGGCCAGCTCGCGGCCCGTGACGCCCGCAGCGCGCCGGTCCGCGATCTGGTCGAGCAAGTTCTGCCGGACCAGCGGGAGGTCGGCCGGGACACCGCCGCACCTGATCTCGTAGTCGTCCTTGACCATTTGCCGGCTCCGATCGTTGTATGGGTGCTCACCCCACTAAGCCGATGAGGAGGGGTCGATTCGGACAGACTGCACGGCTTTTCTTCGACGAAAGTGGGCCGGGAGACTCGATCGCGGGTTCAGTTGTGTGCCCGGCGCCCGGCGAGTGCGACCAACCAAGCAGCCAATCAGGCCCGAAGGGGGTGGGGCACAAACAGGATAACTGCGCCCGTCAATGCCCCGACCCCAGGCATCGCGGGCACGGAACCCCGAGGGGGTCCCTTGGCTCCAAAGGCTCGCGGTCCGCTCGGCCCTGCCGGCTCCGCCGGGGGGGGGACGCCACCGCGGAGCACGATCGCCGTTGATGCAGTCTGACAGTGTTGAAAACTAGCCGTCGTTGTTTGTCCGAATCGAGGCTCGTTTTCGGCTTAGTGGTGCAGGGAGACCACCACGACACAAGGAGGACGCCATGACTCCCAGACCTAGCCCCGGATCTGCCGCCCGTGTTGCAGAAGAACCTGCGGCGAACGAGGTCGGCCAGGCCGGCACCTCGAACCCGGCGAAGGTGATCGAGGACCAGCTCCTCACCACAGCGGAGGTTGCGCTGATGCTGCGGCTGCCCCCTGCCACGCTACGCACATGGCGGTATCAGGGGATCGGCCCCCGCTCGTTCCACCTGGGACCGCGCGGCATCCGCTACAAGAGCAGCGACGTGGCCACTTGGCTCGACCGCCAGTACGGCGCGACTGGCTAGAGGCTCTGGGACGCAATCAGCATGGGAACCATCGACAAGCTGCCAAACGGCAGCTATTACGCGCGCTGGCGAACGCTGGACGGGAAGAGCCGCAGCAAGTCCTTTGAACGCAAGAAGGACGCCGAGGTGTACCTGGTTGGGGTTGAGCGCGCCAAGCTCGCCGGCAGTTACGTCGACCCGTCTCGGGCCAAGGTGAAACTGGGACCGTGGGCCGACCAGTGGCTCGCAGACAAGACGAACATCACGCCGAAGACTCGCGACCGCTACCAGAACGTGCTCGACGTCCACGTCAAGCCTCGTTGGGCTGAGGTTCAGCTGGGCAACATCCGCCATTCCGACGTTCAGCAGTGGATCGCCAGCCTCAAGCTCGCGCCGGCCTCCGTCCGGAAGATCCATCGCGTGTTCTCCCAAGTGCTGGCCGCTGCGGTACGTGACGGCCGGATCGGACGTAACGTGGCCGAGCAGATCTCCCTGCCCCGAATCCACGAGACGGAGAAGCGGTTCCTGACCCACCTCCAGGTCGAGGACATGGCCGAGCTGGTCGGCGGCCCTCAGTGGAGCCTGCTGGTGCGCTTCCTTGCCTATACCGGCCTTCGGTGGGGTGAGGTGGCCGCGCTTCGGGTCATGCGGGTCGACCTCGCCCGGCGGCGTGTCGTTGTCGCTGAGTCGGTCTCACCGATCAAGGGAGTGATGACCTGGGGGGCCACCAAGGGCCACGAGCGGCGGGAGGTTCCCTTTCCGTCCTTCCTGGTCGACGAACTGACCGACCTCGTTCGCGGCCAAGCCCCGGAGGCCTTGCTGTTCTGTGGGCCCCGGGGCGCCGTCCTGCGCTCCCAGACCTTCCAGCGCGCAGCGCTGACCCGGGCGGCGGAGGAGATGGGTCTGTGCGTGGTCAAGGTGGACGCATCCGGAAAGCCGGTCACCAAGATGGTCGGAGGGGTCGCCGTCCCGGTGTTCACCAAGCACTTCCACCCCCACGAGTTCCGCCACACCGCGGCCTCGCTCGCGATCGCGTCCGGCGCCGACGTCAAGGTCGTCCAGCGGATGCTCGGACACAAGTCGGCGACCATGACTCTCGACTTGTACGGCCATCTGTTCGCCGACCGGCTCGACACGATCGCAGACGCGATGGATGCCGCCCGCCAGGCTGCCGTGGCTGATCGCCGAAAGGCGGCTGGGTCGTGAGGAACCGTCGGCTCCACGGACGTCCCCGGGGTGCGTTCCGGAGCCCCGTCCAGACCATCGCGACGGCCGTGCGCAGAGCCTCTAACAGTGCCCAGAACGTCTTCACGCGGCGGAAACTGTGTTGGATTTGTGTTGAGTAGGCCTTCCTAGGCCCACTGTTCGAATAAAACCCCTTGCCAGACTTACGTCTGACAAGGGGTTTCACCTTGTAGCCCCGACGGGATTCGAACCCGCGCTACCGCCTTGAGAGGGCGGCGTGCTAGGCCGCTACACAACGGGGCCCTAGCTGTCGCTCGAGAGCGACGTCAGCGAACACTACCAAACCGCGCCGGGCGACTCGGAATCCACTGCGTTGGGGTACTAGGACTCGAACCTAGACTGACGGAACCAGAATCCGGCGGGCTGCCAATTACCCCATACCCCAGGGTTTGCCGGCCACGAGGGCCGAGCAGAGACTCTACTAGACCGCGGCCGGGGCACCAAACCGGGCGCCGGGGGTGGTCGTGGCGAGCCGCATCCGGCGGGCGATCCACAGGGCGACGGCGGCCGAGGCCGCAAAGCCGCCCACCGCCCAGGCGAGGCTGGCCCAGGTGGCCTGGCGGTCGCTGAAGGTCTCGACCATCGTGCCCGACAGTGCCGCGTACCCGAAGGTCAGCAGGTTGTTCACCACGTGCAGCGCGATGCCGGCCTCCAGCCCGCCGGTCCGCATCGCCAGCCAGCCCGCGATGAGGCCGAAGGCGAACGCGTAGATCAGGGCCTGGCTGTTGCCCGAGTGCAGCAGGGCGAACACGGCCGACGAGCCCACCACCGCGAACCAGGGGCTGGTCGGCGCGGTGGTGTGGATCGCCTGCATCAGGTAGCCACGGAAGAAGTACTCCTCGGCCGCCGCCTGCAACGGGGCCGTGAGCAGGATCGCGACGACGTAGCCCCAGAAGGCGGGCTCGGGAGCCACCACCCACGGCTCGCCGATCCGGGAGACCACCCACACCCCGCCGAAGACCAGCAGCGAGGCCCCGCCCGTGACGAGCGCGTAGCGCCAGCGGAAGCCCGGCTGCACGGAGGTGAGCCAGCGCGGGTGGAACCGGTGCACGAACAGCACCAGCGCGAAGCTGATCGGGATCAGCGTGGCCAGCGCCAGGTGGGTGGCCACCATGCCCGCCGGTAGCCCGAAGGACGCCGCCTGCGCGGTGTAGGACAGCACGTCGCCGGGGCTCCCCGCCAGGGACCACGACGCCCGGATGATCGCGAACGCCACCAGCGGGGCCAGCACCATGTACGTGGCCAGGCCGAGCAGCGCGCCGCCGATCCCGAGCATGACCCGCCGCCACGCCGGAACGGACGGGTCGTCGACGACGAGCACCTCCGGGTAGCGGACGCCCGGACGTGGCGCGTGCCGGACCCAGGCGTCGACGCGGGCCCTGAGCGCGTCCGCCCAGGCCACCTCAGGCCTCCTCGGAGACGACCGGGTTGGTGAGGGTGCCGATGCCGGAGATCGTCACGCTGACCCGGTCGCCGGCGACCATCGGGCCCACGCCCGCCGGCGTCCCGGAGAGGATGACGTCGCCGGGCAGCAGGGTGGTGAACGAGCTGACGTAGGCGATGAGGTCAGGGATGGAGTGCACCATCTCCGAGGTGTTGGCCGTCTGAACCGGCTCGTCGTTCAGGCTCGTCAGCAGGTCGAGCCGGCCGGCCTCATCCATGCCGAGGTGGGTGGCGATCCACGGACCGAGCGGGCAGAAGCTGTCGAAGCCCTTGGCGCGCGTCCACTGGCCGTCCGCGGCCTGGAGGTCCCGACAGGTCACGTCGTTGGCGATCGTGTAGCCGAACACCACCTCCGCCGCGCGCTCGGGCGGCACCCGCCGGCAGATGCGTCCGATCACCACGGCGAGCTCGCCCTCGTAGTGGAGGTTGGACGTCTCCGCGGGGTAGACGATCGGCTCCCCCGGTCCGATCACCGATGTGTTGGGCTTGAGGAACACCAGCGGCGAGGACGGCACCGGCGCACCCTGCTCCGCCGCGTGCTCTGCGTAGTTGCGCCCGACGCCGATCACCTTGCTGCGGGGGATCACCGGGGCGACCAGGCGCACGTCGGCCAGCGTCAGGCGCTCGCCGGTGTAGTGGACCGGTCCGGCGAGCGGGTCGCCCGACACCACGGCCACCGTCTCGGGATTGGGTCCCTGGTCCTCGGCGAGCTCGACCACACCGAACGTCGGGTCGCCCTGGGCGACGAATCTGGCGATGCGCATGGGCGTCAGACTAGCCGGGCGGGCTCCTGCTCAGGCGACGATGTTCGCCAGGGGCTCGCCCGCGGCGAACCGCGCGAGCTGCTCCCGGACGAGCCGCAGCATCCGCGGCTGGAAGGCGGTGCTCTGGCCGCCCACGTGCGGGCTGATCAGCACCCCGGGCGTGCGCCACAGGGGATGGTCGGGCGGGAGCGGCTCCGGATCGGTGACGTCGAGGGCTGCCCGGATGCGACCCGTGGCCGTCGCTGCCACCAGGGCCTCGGTGTCGACCACGCGACCGCGGGCGACGTTCACCAGCAGGGCGTCCTGGGGCATCGCCGCGAGTTCCGGGGCCCCGATGAGGTGCTCGGTGTCCGGCGTGAGCGGGGTGATCACGAACACCACGTCGGCCTCCGGCAGCAGCGAGCCGAGCTCGCCGATCGCGTGCACCGGCAGCTCGCCCGTGCGGGCCCGGCGGGCGACCCGGGTGACCGAGGCGACCTCGAACCCGGCGAGCCGCCGCTCGATCGCCGCGCCGATGCGTCCGTAGCCGACGATGAGCACCCGCCGGTCGGCCAGCGACGTGCTGAAGTCGTTGCCCCAGGTGCCGGACGGCATGTTCCGGGCGTAGGTGTCGAGGTGCCGGTTGCTCGCCAGCGCCAGGGCCACGGCCAGTTCCGCCGTGCTCGCGTCGTGCACTCCGGCGGCGTTGCTCAGGGTGACGCCTTCGGGAAGGAAGGGCAGGAAGTTGTCGTAGCCGGCGCTGAGCAACTGGACCGCGCGGAGGCTGGTCATCTCCCCCACCCGGGCCATCACCGCGGGTGCCGGATGCATGTACGGCGCCACCAGCAACTCGACCTCCGCGATCGAATCCGGCCACGTGCCGTCCGCGAGGAAGCAGTCCGCCACGAGCCCCTCGGGGAGCGGTCCGACAGCCTCCAGGGCGGTCTCGACGTCGGGATAGGGCAACCAGATGCGTCTCGCCATGCTCCTAGCCTATGGTGCCGTTCATGAGCACCTTCGACGCCGTGGAGCTGATCAGGACCAAGCGGGACGGAGGTCGCCTCAGTGACGAGGCGATCGACTGGCTGATCCGCAACTACACCGACGGCGTGGTCACGGACGAGCAGATGTCGTCGATGGCCATGGCCATCTTCTTCCGGGGGCTGGACGGCGCTGAGCTGAGCCGCTGGACCCACGCGATGATCGCCACCGGCGAGCGGATGGACTTCTCCAGCCTGTCCCGTCCGACGGTCGACAAGCACTCCACCGGGGGCGTGGGCGACAAGATCACCCTCCCGCTCGCCCCGCTCGTCGCGGCCTGCGGCGCCGCCGTCCCGCAGTTGTCCGGACGGGGGCTGGGCCACACCGGCGGCACCCTCGACAAGCTGGAGGCCATCCCCGGCTGGCGGGCGAGCCTGACCAACGCAGAGATGCTGGCCCAGCTGGAGTCGGTCGGAGCAGTCATCTGCGCGGCGGGCTCCGGGCTCGCGCCGGCGGACAAGAAGCTCTACGCCCTGCGTGACGTGACCGCCACCGTCGAGTCGATCCCGATGATCTCCGCCTCGATCATGAGCAAGAAGATCGCCGAGGGCACCGCGTCGCTCGTCCTGGACGTGAAGACCGGCGCCGGCGCGTTCATGAAGACCTTCGCCGACTCGAAGGCGCTCGCCGAGACGATGGTCGGTATCGGCACCGCCGCCGGGGTGCGGACGGTCGCCCTGATCACCGACATGGACGCCCCGCTGGGACGCACCGCCGGCAACGGGCTGGAGGTCGCGGAGTCGGTGGAGGTGCTCGCCGGAGGCGGTCCCGCCGACGTGGTGGAACTCACGGTGGCGCTCGCCGCGGAGATGCTCGACTGCGCGGGGATCGACGCCGACCCGGCCGCCGTCCTGGCCTCGGGCCGGGCGATGGACACCTGGAAGGCCATGATCCGCGCCCAGGGCGGGGATCCGGACGCGCCGCTCCCCGTCGCGCGGCACACCGAGGTCGTGACAGCCGGCGCGGACGGCTACCTCACCGGCCTCGATGCCATGGGGGTCGGGCTCGCCGCCTGGCGGCTGGGGGCCGGACGGGCGAAGCAGGGCGATCCGGTGCAGGCGGCAGCCGGGGTCACCTGGCACGCGGGGATCGGCGACCGGGTCAGCGCCGGGCAGCCGCTGTTCACCCTGCACACCGACACCCCGGAGCGGATGGAGCGGGCGAAGGAGGCCCTGGCCGGCGCGGCCACGATCGGCGCGGAGCCGGTACAGCGGCGTCCGCTGGTGCTCGAGCGCGTCAGCGCGCGCTGATCGCCCGCTGGCGACGCTGCTGCCTGCGCAGGCGCCACCGGTCGAACCGGGTGGCGTGGCGGGCCTTGAACGTGCCCATGTTCAGCGACCCGCGGACGATGAACACCGGGCACCCCGCCGCCGGCACTCCCGGCACGGCGACCTTCAGGGTTCCCATCCCCTTCACCACCTGGTCGACGTTCACCGCCCAGCCCTCCGGCACCACGAGCACGACCGTGCCCAGGGTGGCCTCGACCAGCAGGTCGATCACCTCGGCGGCCGCGCTCGCCTGGAGGCAGTCGATCCGGACGGTCTCGATGCCGGCCCGGGCGATCATGAACGGTGGCACCGTCCACGACCCGCTGCGGCTCTCCCCCGACACCCCGGCGTTGAGCACGAGCGGGTCGTCGGGACGGTAGCCGACCCGGGCGAGCGCGGCGAGCGCCTCGGCGGCCGTCGGCAGCCGCACCGGCATCGCGACCGCGCCGGACGACCCGAGGTCGGCGAGCAGGCCGGACAGCTCGTCGTTCGTGCGGGCCGACCGGGCGCGCGCGGTGCGCTCGTCCAGCTCCTCCGCGCTCAGGCGCCCGTCCTCGGCGGCCCGGCGCAGTTCGGCGACGGCCCGCTCGCGGTCGTCATTGCCCACCCTGTACGCGCCCCCGCTGGTCATGGCCCAAGGCTAGCGGCGCGCGGCCGCACGGTTCAGGCCTCGACGGCCTCCTGCTGGAGCAGCCCCCAGCGGTAGCCGTCGTAGAGCGCCTCCCACGAGGCCTCGATGACGTTGGTGCCCACGCCCACGGTGGTCCAGGTGCGTTCGCCGTCGGACATGTCGATGAGGGTCCGCACGATCGCGTCCGAGCCGTGGCCCTGGTCGAGGATGCGCACCTTGTAGTCGGTGAGCTCGAAGGCGTCGACCTGGGGGTAGGCGTGGATCAGCGCCCCGCGCAGCGCGACATCGAGGGCGTTCAGCGGGCCGTGGCCCTCCCCCACCAGGTTGGTGGTGACCCCCTTCGCGCGCAGCTTCACCGTCGCCTCGGAGTCGCCCTCCGGCTTCACCTCGTGGCCGGTGAGCACCCGCCAGCTGATCACCTCGAAGAAGTCCTGGAGAAGGCCCAGCTCCTCGCGCAGCAGCAGTTCGAAGGACGCGTCGGCGGACTCGTAGGAGTAGCCGTCCATCTCGCGCTCCTTCACCTTGTCGGTGACCTTCGCCGCCAGCTCGCGGTTGGACAGGTCGTAGCCGAGCTCGGAGCCCTTGATCTGGATGTTGGCGCGCCCGGCCATGTCGGAGACGAGCATGCGCATGTCGTTGCCGACGAGGGTCGGGTCGATGTGCTGGTAGAGGTTGGCGTCCACCTTGATCGCCGAGGCGTGCAGGCCGGCCTTGTGGGCGAAGGCGGACGCGCCGACGTAGGGCTGGCGGTTGTTCATCGGCACGTTGGTGACCCCGGAGATGGCATGGCTGATCCGGGTCGCCTCCGCCAGCGAGGACGGCGGCAGCAGCGGCCACCCGTACTTCAGCTGGAGGTTCGCCACCACGGTGATGATGTTCGCGTTGCCGGTGCGCTCGCCGTGGCCGTTCATCGTGCCCTGGACGTGCATCACGCCGGCCTCGACGGCGGCGAGGGTGTTGGCGACGGCGCACCCGGTGTCGTTGTGGCAATGGATCCCGAGGTCGACGCCGACCTGGGCCGCGGCCGAGACGATGTCGCCCATCCACGACGGCAGCATGCCGCCGTTGGTGTCGCAGAGCACGACGACCTCCGCGCCGGCCTCCGCGGCGGTGCGGACGACCTCGAGCGCGTAGTCCGGGTTGGACCGGTACCCGTCGAAGAAGTGCTCACAGTCGACGAACACCCGGCGCCCGCTCGCGACGAGGTGGGTGACCGTGTCCGCCACCATCGCGAGGTTCTCCTCGAGCGTGGTGTGGAGGGCACGGAAGACGTGCTCGTCGTGGCTCTTGGCCACGATGCAGACGACCTCGGTCCCGGCGTCGATCAGCGCCTGCACCTGCGGGTCGTCCTCCGCCCGCGCGCCGACCCGCCTGGTGGCGCCGAAGGCCACCAGCTTCGCGTTCTTGAGCTGGAGCTCCCCGGCGGCGGCCCGGGCGAAGAAGGCGGTGTCGTTGGGGTTGGCGCCCGGCCACCCGCCCTCGATGAACCCCACCCCGAGGTCGTCGAGGTGGCGGGCGATCTTCAGCTTGTCGTTGACGCTGAGCTGCAGGCCCTCCTGCTGGGCGCCGTCGCGCAGGGTCGTGTCGTAGACGTGGAAGGCGTCCGGAGCGAGGGGAAACTGGGTCACCGGGCGATCCTGCCGTGCGCCTT
This sequence comes from Propionicimonas sp. T2.31MG-18, assembly GCF_964266745.1. Lineage (NCBI taxonomy): Bacteria > Bacillati > Actinomycetota > Actinomycetes > Propionibacteriales > Nocardioidaceae > Propionicimonas > Propionicimonas sp. T2.31MG-18. Next base: position 489,692 of record NZ_CAXWGX010000012.1, on the reverse strand, counting down.
CGAGGTTACGGAGAGGTTTCACGGCCTGAGACGATCCGTCCCATCCTCAGGACGGGAGTTGACGGCGGGTCTACAACGGTTGCATGGCAACCCTCCTCCACCGCGGCGTCCCCGTCCACAGCATCGGCGACCTGCCGCCCGTCGGCAGCACGCTGCCGGCCTTCACCCTGACCGGCTCCGACATGGAGGACTTCGGCCCCGAGGTGGCCGCCGGCCGGCGGATCGTGCTGAACATCTTCCCCAGCGTCGACACCGGGGTGTGCGCGATGAGCGTCCGCCGGTTCAACGAGCTCGCCGCGGGCCTGGCCGACACCGTGGTGCTGTGCGTGTCCGCGGACCTGCCCTACGCGCAGGCGCGCTTCTGCGGAGCCGAGGGAATCGGGAACGTCGTGATGGGCTCGAGCTTCCGCTCCGGCTTCGGCGAGACCTTCGGGGTCACCCAGGTGGACGGTCGCAACCGCGGGCTGCTCACCCGGGCGGTCGTCGTGGCCGATGCCGACGGCACCGTGCTCTACACCGAGCACGTCGAGAACATCAGCACCGAGCCCGATTACGACGCAGCGCTGGCCGCGTTCGCCTGAGCCTCGTCCGGGCGCGGGCGGCCGTCCCGCAGGAGGCGTGGTCAGACGACGCGCCGCAACCAGCCGTGCGTGTCCGGGACGCGTCCGTACTGGATGTCGAGGATCGCGTCGCGGATCGCCATGGTCGTCGGCGAACCGTTCCCGGGCAGCCGCCACTCCCCCGCGCCGGACTTGAACGCGCCGATCGGGGTGACCACGGCGGCCGTGCCGCAGGAGAACGCCTCCACCGTCGTGCCGTCCGCGATGCCGCCGAACAGCTCGTCCGGCGTCACGCGGCGCTCCTCGGTGACCAGGCCGAGCTCGCCGGCGACGGTCAGGATCGAGTCGCGGGTGATGCCCTCCAGGATGGTCCCGGTGAGCGCCGGGGTGACCAGGCGTCCGTCCGAGGTCACCAGGAACACATTCATGCCGCCCAGTTCCTCGACCCGGTCCTTGTCCGCGGCCTCGATGAACAGCACCTGCGAGCAGCCGTGCTCGTAGCCCTCGTACTGGGCGATCAGGGACGCGGCGTAGTTGCCGCCGCACTTGGCCGAGCCCGTGCCCCCCACGCCCGCGCGCGCCCAGGTGTCGGTGACCCAGATGTCGACCGGCTTGACGCCGCCGGTGAAGTACGGGCCCGACGGCGAGGCGATCACGCTGAAGGTGACCGTCTGGGCCGCACGGACGCCGAGGAAGACCTCGGAGGCGAACATGAACGGCCGCAGGTACAGGCTCCGCTCCCCCTCGGCGCCGGGCACCCAGCGGGCGTCCACGCCGACGAGTTCCGTGACGGCGCGCACGAAGTCCTCCACGGGCAGCTGCGGCAGCATCATCCGCGCGGCGGAGGCCTGGAACCGGCGGGCGTTCGCCTCCGGGCGGAACAGGTGGATCGAGCCGTCGGCGTGCCGGTAGGCCTTCAGCCCTTCGAAGATCTCCTGCGCGTAGTGCAGCACGGCGCTGGCCGGGTCGATCTGGAACGGCCCGTACGGCCGGATCTCATCCGCGCCCCATCCGCCGTCCTTCGTCCACGTCGCGACCGCCATGTGGTCGGTGAAGTGGTCGCCGAAGCCGGGGTCGGCGAGCACCCGGGCGACGTCGTCGTCGGTTGCCGGGGCCGGGTTGCGATGCAGGGGGAACGTCAGCGCCATGAGGGGCATGCTATCGCGCCCCGTGAGACGGATTCGTCCAGCCTTCGACCGACCAAGTAGCCTCGCGCGGGTGAGCGAAGCAGCAACCGGCACGCCCGTCATCTCCGTCATCGCCGGCGACGGCATCGGTCCCGAAGTGGTGGCCGAGGGCCTCAAGGTCCTCACCCGGGTCGTCGGCGACGACGCCTTCGAGTACGTCCACCACGACCTCGGCGCGGAGCGCTGGCAGCGCACCGGAGAGGTCCTTCCCGACGCCGAGCTGGAGCAGCTCGCCGCGAGCAGCGCGATCATCCTCGGCGCGGTGGGCGCGGCCCCCGGCTCGACGGCGATCCCGTCCGGCCTGCTGGAGCGCGGGCTGCTGCTGAAGCTGCGCTTCGCGTTCGACCACTACGTGAACCTGCGCCCGTCCAAGCTCTACCCGGGCGTCCCGACGCCGCTGGCCGATTCGGTCACAGGGCGCGGGCCGATCGACTTCGTCGTGGTCCGCGAGGGCACCGAGGGCCTGTACTGCGGCAACGGCGGCGCCTTCCGCGCCGGGACGCCGTTCGAGGTGGCCACCGAGGTGAGCATCAACACCGCCCACGGCGTCGAGCGCGTCATCCGGGACGCGTTCGTCCGCGCGGAGAAGCGCCGCAAGAAGGTGACGATGGTGCACAAGCACAACGTGCTGGTGAACGCCGGCGGGCTGTGGAACCGGTTGTTCCAGTCCGTTGCCGCCGAGCACCCCGACGTCGCGACCGACTACCTGCACGTGGACGCGGCCACGATCGCGTTCGTCCAGGACCCGCAGCGCTTCGACGTCCTGGTGACCGACAACCTCTTCGGTGACATCCTCACCGACCTGGCCGCCGCCGTCACCGGCGGCATCGGGCTGGCCGCGAGCGCGAACATCAATCCCGACGGCACCTTCCCGTCCATGTTCGAGCCGGTGCACGGCTCCGCGCCGGACATCGCCGGCAAGGGCATCGCCGACCCGACGGCGACGATCCTGTCGATGGCGCTGTTGCTGGACCACCTCGGCCGCGCGGACGACGCCCGCCGGATCGAGGCCGCCGTCGACGCCGACATCGCCGAGCGCGGCGCGAGCCGCCGGCCGACGTCGGTGATCGGCGACGACATTGCCGCGCGGCTGTAGCCCGTCCAGGCACGTCCGCGGCGTCGCGTGCGGGCGCCGACCCGGCCGGGAGGCTGCTTCGCCGGTGGCCGGCTACCGTTCGCCCAGGCTCCCGAACAGGTGCCGCCGCTCGCCGGTGAGGCGCCCCGAGACCCACCAGATCGCCTCCACCAGAACGACCGCGACCAGGCCCACCCAGGCGGCCGTCGTCATCATGGCGAGGTTGCCCGGGTCGAGCTGGGGGTCGAAGCGCTTCAGGAACGGCCAGGCCTGCACCCAGCCGCTGACCTGGTAGGGCAGCCAGAAGATCACGAGGTAGGCGGCGAGCGCGCACAGCGCGATCATCAGCAGCTTCCACCACTCGTAGGGACGCGCGGTCGCGATCATCACCCACGCGCCGCCGATCATCAGCGTGAGCAGCGCAGCGGTGGACGCCTGGCGGCCCAGGGACGGATCGGAGCCGGCCGGCGGCATGATCAGCAGGTAGCTGACGAAGGTGGTCACCGCCACCACCACCCCGGACGGGATGGAGAAGCTCATCACCCGCTGGAGGAAGCCCGGCCGGGCACGCTCGGCGTTCGGGGCCAGCGCGAGGATGGACGCAGGGATGCCGATCGTGAACCAGCCGACGAAGGAGATGTGGATCGGCATGAACGGGAACTGGAGTCCCCACAGCGCCACCAGCAGGGCGAGGATGATCGAGTACATCGTCTTGGTCAGGAAGAAGTTCGCGACCCGCTCGATGTTGCCGATGACGCGGCGTCCCTCGGCGACGACGTGGGGCAGGGTGGCGAAGCTGTCGTCGAGCAGCACGAGCTGGGCGACCGACCGGGTCGCGGCGGCGCCGGAGCCCATCGCGACGCCCAGATCGGAGTCCTTGATCGCGAGCACGTCGTTCACGCCGTCCCCGGTCATCGCGACGTTGTGGCCGCGGGACTGGAGCGCCGCCACCATCTGGCGCTTCTGCTGCGGCGTGACGCGTCCGAACACGCCGGCGGACTGGACCCGGTCGGCGAACTCCTGGTCGTCCTCCGGCAGCGTGCGGGCGTCGACGACGTCGCCGGTCTCGACGCCGAGCGAACCGGTGACCGCGCCGACGGAAGTGGCGTTGTCGCCGGAGATCACCTTCACCGCCACGTTCTGCGCGGCGAAGAACGCGAGGGTGTCGCGCGCCTCCGGGCGCACCTTCTGCTCCAGCACCACCAGGGCGCGCGGGCGCACGTCTCCGGGGGCGTCCGGGTCGTCGACCGGACGGTCGACCTCGCCCAGCAGCAGCACGCGGCGTCCGGTCGAACCCACCTGTTCGGCGCGGGCCGCCGCGGCGCTGTCACGGCCGGCGAGCACGTCGGGGGCGCCGAGCACCCAGTGGCCGTGGCCGTCGAACGACATCCCCGACCACTTCTTGGCCGAGGTGAACGGCGCCATCGCGGTCACCGTCCAGCTGCTGCCGGAAGGGGGCAGCGCGTGGGCGAGCGCCTGCACCGAGGCGTTGGGACGCGGGTCCGCCGCGGCGAGCTGGGCCAGCGCCTCCGCGACCTCGCCCTCGTCACCGTCGAGCACCTCGCACTCGCCGAAGCGCAGGCCGTTCTCTGTGAGGGTGCCGGTCTTGTCCGCGCAGACGACGTCCACCCGGGCGAGGCCCTCGATCGCGGGGAGTTCCTGCACCAGGACGTTGCGCTGGCCCAGCCGGACCACGCCCACAGCGAACGCCAGGGAGGTGAGCAGGACCAGACCCTCGGGCACCATCGGCACCAGCGCGCCGGCGGTGTAGAGCACCTTCGACTGCCACACCCCCGGTTGGTTCCACTGCACCCAGATCGTCGCCAGCCCCACCGGCACGAGCAGCCAGGTGATCAGGCGGAGGATCTTGTTGATGCCGGTCTGCAGCTCGGACTTGACCAGGGAGAACTTGCTGGCCTCCATGGTCAGCCGGGCGGCGTAGGAGTCGTGCCCGACCCGGGTCGCGCGGAACGCGCCGACGCCGGCGACGACGAAGCTGCCCGACATCACCTCGTCCCCGGGCTGCTTCAGCAGGGGGTCGGACTCGCCGGTGAGGAGTGACTCGTCCACCTCGAGGTAGGACGCCTCGACGACCTCCCCGTCCACGATGACCTGGTCACCGGGACCGATCTCGATCAGGTCGTCCAGCACGACCTCCTCGCGGGGAAGCTGTCGCGCGATCCCGTCCCGGCGGACGGTGGGCTTGCCCTCGCCGACCACGGCGAGGTTGTCCAGCGTCCGCTTCGCCCGGAGCTCCTGCACGATGCCGATGCCGGAGTTGATGATGATCAGGAAGCCGAACAGGGCGTTCACGATGGAGCCGGTCGTCAGCACCATGATGAACAGCACCATCAGCAGGAAGTTGATCCGCGTGAAGACGTTCGCCCGGACGATGTCCCAGGTGGTCCGTCCGGAGCGGGGAGGAAGGTCGTTCGTCAGCCCCCGCTGGACGCGGTCGGCAACCTCGTCAGCGGTGAGTCCCGGGGCGGTCGGCGCGGCGATCGTCATGCCGGAAAGCTTGCCAGACCCTGCAACCCTCGCCGCGGCGCCGCTCGGCGTCCTAGCTCGCCCACCCCTCCCACCGGCGCGGCGTCCCACCCGTCCCACTCGCCGCGTTCGCTGCCGAGTGCAACGCTCGCTACCGGAATTCCGGTAGCGAGCGTTGCACTCGGGGGCGGGAAGGGCCACGGGGCCCAACCGGGGCAGGGTGGGAGTTGGTGGGGACGGTCGCGGGCCCGTCCGGGGGCCGACGGGCGGACGGCATCGCTCAGGATGCGAGCCGGCCGTGGGTGGCCAGCGCGAGGGCACTCTCGATCCGGGTGCGGAAGCCGACGGGGTCGCCCAGGTCGGCCCACGTCCAGCGGACGACGGACCACCCGGCATCCCGGATCGCCTGCTCGCGAGCCTTCTCCCGCATCACGGTGCGCGCGAGCTCCTCCGGGGTTCCGAGGTACTTGACGCGTCCGTCGAACTCGCCGATCACCCAATGGTCGAGCCAGCCGAAGTCGGATCGGGCGATCCAGACACCCTGTCGGTCGTGCAGATCCACCTGGAGTTCCGGTGCGGGCAGGCCCACCTGCGCCATCAGGACGCGGCTCAGCGACTCCCCCACGCTCTCGGACCGCCCGTCGGCGAACCGCAGGGCCGCGCGCGCGATACCCACGCCGTGGCGACGGCGGGCGTCAGCGACCACCGCGGCCAGGGACGCCGGGTCCGCCCCGAGGTGGAGCGCCGCGTCGAGCGTCGCCACCGCGCGGTCGAACCGCAGGACGCACGCCTGGTCGATCGCCGTACGTTCGAGGCTGGTGGTGCGATAACCCGCGCGCTCGACGACGTCGCCTGGAGCCAGGGCGGCCACCCGCACGTGCAGGAACCGGCCCTTCCTGCCGTGCCCACCGGCCGGTCGCACCGCGGACACCCCGGCCAATTGGGCGTCCCAGGCGGGCAGCCCATGCAGCACGGCGGCGCTCGCATGGCTGAGGACGGTGTCCGGCCCGAACAGTGGCCACGTGGCCGCGATCAGCTGGCGATGCCGCTCGCGGACGTCGTCCGCCCGAGTGTCGACGTACCCCCCGTGCCTGATCCGCACGATCGCGCCCTCACGCACCTGCCTGGTCAGGCTCATCCGGTCCTGGCCTCTCGCCGCGAGCGATGCGGCCCTCGAGACATCCATGTCAGAACGCTGGACGAGGACGGCGTCCCTGCGCCACCCCTCTCGCCGAATCGACAACACCTCGCCGGAACCGACAACACCCGACCGCTGAAGCGTCCCCCCGTCCCGTCCCACCCCGCGTCGGGAACCCCGCCACGACGAGCCCCGCCCCCTCCCACCCCGCGTCGGGAACCCCGCCACGACGAGCCCCGCCCCGTCCCACCCGTCGCGTTCGCCACCGATCGCAACCCTCGCTACCGAAATTTCGGGGGCACGCGTTGCCTTCGGCAGCGAACGCCACGGGTGGGGCGGGTGGGACGCGCGGGACGGGTGGGACGCGCGGGGCGAGTGGGACGCGCGGGAGGAGTGGGACGCCGAAGGGACGGTCGGCCGCGACAACGTCGGCGGAACGCAGCGACGGCCCGTCCGTCGGACGGGGCGTCGCGTGCCGGAGCGTCAGCGGGCGGCTGTGCCCTCCACGTAGTCGTCGTCGTGGGACTTGACCCAGGCCATCAGGCCACGGAGCTTGCGGCCGGTCTCCTCGATCGGGTGCTGCTCCCCCTTGGCGCGCAGGGCCTTGAACTCGGGAGCCCCGGCGTCCTGGTCGTCGATGAAGCGCTTGGCGAACGCGCCGGACTGGATGTCGGCCAGCACGTCCTTCATGCGCTGCTTGACGGACGCGTCGATCACCCGCGGCCCGGAAACGTAGTCGCCGAACTCGGCGGTGTCGGAGACGCTCCAGCGCTGCTTGGCGATGCCGCCCTCGTACATGAGGTCGACGATCAGCTTGAGCTCGTGCAGGCACTCGAAGTAGGCGACCTCCGGTTGGTAGCCGGCCTCGGTGAGCACCTCGAAGCCGGCGGTCACCAGGGCGGACGTGCCGCCGCACAGGACGGCCTGCTCACCGAACAGGTCGGTCTCGGTCTCCTCGGTGAACGTCGTCTTGATGCCACCCGCGCGCAGGCCGCCGATCGCCTTGGCGTAGGCGAGGGCGAGCGGCCAGGCGTTCCCGGTCTCGTCCTTCTCGACCGCGACGATCACCGGGACGCCGCGTCCCTCGGTGTACTCGCGGCGGACGAGGTGACCCGGGCCCTTCGGCGCGACCATGCAGACGTCCACGCCCTCGGGCGGGGTGATGTAGCCGAAGCGGATGTTGAAGCCGTGCGCGAAGAACAGCGCGTCACCGGGCACCAGGTTCGGCTCGATGGCCTCCTTGTAGAGGTGCCGCTGCACCTGGTCGGGGGCGAGCACCATGATCAGGTCCGCCTCCTCGCAGGCCTGCGCCGGAGTGACGACCCGCAGGCCCTCGGCCTCTGCCTTCGCCCAGCTCTTGGAACCCTCCCGCAGGCCGACGCGCACGTCGACGCCCGAGTCGCGCAGGCTCAGCGCGTGCGCATGGCCCTGGCTGCCGTAGCCGATCACTGCGACGTTGCGACCCTGGATGACCGACAGGTCGGCGTCGTCGTCGTAGAACATCTCTGCCATCTGGTTTGCTGCTTCCTTCTCGCTACGCCAGCCGGGCGGCCGGACGGGTCTTCTCGATCTTGGCACGATCGCTGAGGGAGCGTCCGCCCCGGGCCAGCGCGACGAGGCCGGACTGGACCAGCTCCCGCACGCCGTAGGGCTTCAGCATCTCCAACAGGGCCTCCAGTTTGTCAGGAGAGCCCGTCGCCTCGATGGTCATCGAGTCGTTGTGGACGTCCACGGTTTTGCCGCGGAACAGCTGGACGATCTCGATGATCTGGCTGCGGCTCGCCGGGTCGGCCTTCACCTTGATCAGCATGAGCTCGCGCTGGACGGCCGCCGCCGGTTCGAGCTCGACGATCTTCAGCACCTCGATCAGCTTGTTCAGCTGCTTGACGATCTGCTCGAGCACGAGCTGGCTGTCGACCGCCACCTGGACGGTGATCCGCGAGAACTCCTCGTTCTCGGTCGGGCCCACGGCCAGCGACTCGATGTTGTAGCCGCGGCGGGCGAACAGGCCGGCGATCCGCGCGAGCACGCCGGGCTTGTTCTCCACCAGCACGCTCAGGGTGTGCGTGTTCACAGGTCTTCCCCCTCCCAGTCGGGAGCGAGGTCCCGAGCGATCTTGATGTCGTCGTTGCTGGTGCCGGCCGCGACCATCGGCCACACCATGGCGTCCTTGTGCACCACGAACTCGACCACGACGGGACGGTCGTTGATGGCCATGGCCTGCTCGATGACGCTGTCGACCTCCTCGGGCGTCTCCGCCCGCAGGCCGACGGCACCCATCGCCTCGGCGAGCTTGGGGAAGTCCGGCACGAGGTGGCTCTTCAGGTTCGTGTTGGAGTAGCGCTCCCCGTAGAACAGGGTCTGCCACTGCCGCACCATGCCGAGGCTGCGGTTGTTCATCACCGCGATCTTGACCGGGATGTCGTTCAGGGCGCAGGTGACGAGTTCCTGGTTGGTCATCTGGAAGCAGCCGTCGCCGTCGATGCCCCAGACCACCTCGCCGGGGCGCCCGACCTGGGCGCCCATCGCCGCGGGGACGCAGTAGCCCATGGTGCCGGCGCCACCGGAGTTCAGCCAGCGCGCAGGACGCTCGTGGGGCAGCAGGTGTGCGGCCCACATCTGGTGCTGGCCGACGCCGGTGACGTAGGTGGCGTCGGGCCCGGCGAGCTCCCCCAGCCGCTTGATCACGTACTCGGGGCTCAGCAGGCCCTCCTCCATCGGCTCCAGCCCCGGGGTGTAGCGGGTGCGCAGACCCTGGAGGTAGCGCGCCCAGTCCCCGTAGTCGGGCAGGTCGGTCTCGGCGAGCAGGGCGTTCAGCTCCGCGATGACCTCGGCGAGGTGCCCGACGATCGGGACGTCCGCCACGCGGTTCTTGGAGATCTCCGCCGGGTCGATGTCGGCGTGGATCACCTTGGCGTCCGGCGCGAACGAGTCGAGCTTGCCGGTCACGCGGTCGTCGAAGCGGGCACCGAGGGTGATCAGCAGGTCCGAGCGCTGGAGCGCGCCGACCGCGGCGACAGTGCCGTGCATGCCGGGCATGCCCATGTTCAGCTCGTGGCTGTCCGGGAACGCCCCGCGGGCCATCAGGGTGGTCACGACCGGGATCTTCGTGATCCGCACCAGTTCGGCCAGCGCGTCGAAGGCCTGGGCCTTGACCACGCCACCACCGACGTACAACACGGGGCGCCGGGCGGACGCGATGAGCCGCGCGGCCTCGCGCAACTGCTTGCTGTGCGGCTTGGAGACCGGGTGGTAGCCCGGCAGGTCGAGCTCCTCCGGCCAGACGAAGGGCGCCGGGTTGGTGAGCGCGTCCTTCGCGATGTCGACCAGCACGGGGCCCGGGCGACCGGTGCCGGCGATGTGGAACGCCGCGGCGATCGCGTGCGGGATGTCCTCCGGCCGGGTCACCAGGAAGCTGTGCTTGGTGATCGGCAGGGTGATGCCGCGGATGTCCGCCTCCTGGAAGGCGTCCGTGCCGATGGCCTTGCTGGTGACCTGGCCGGTGATCGCGACGATCGGCACCGAGTCCATGTAGGCGTCGGCGATCGCGGTGACGAGGTTGGTCGCCCCCGGACCGGACGTCGCGATGCACACGCCCACGCGGCCGGTGACCATGGCGTACCCCTCCGCGGCGTGGCCGGCGCCCTGCTCGTGGCGCACCAGGATGTGGCGGACCTTCGAGTCGTAGAGCGGGTCGTAGGCGGGCAGGATGGCGCCGCCGGGGATGCCGAAGACGACCTCGACCCCGACGCGCTCCAGTGATTCCACCAGGGCCTGGGCCCCGGTCAGGATTGTCGGTGACTCCCCGGGCATCTTTACCTCTCTTCTGTGACGGGTGGACGGAAGCAGAAAAAAACCCCCGCTGCGAAGCGCAGGCGAGGGAGCGTGTCGGTGGGAGAGCTGGCGCTCAACCGACACGCTGGAGAACTACGAGAAGGAACTTCCGCACGGGTCAAGGGTGGACCGGCCCGGGGGCGGTGTCAACAGCTCACCTCGGCGTTTCACATTCTGGGCTCCTCGTCCGGCTGGTGAGCGCCGCGGTGGGCGGCGACGAGCAAGCCTCAACCTCACCCTTCGACTTCGCCGGTGGTTCTGAGGAAATCTCAGTCGCCGTCTGGCAAGCCGACACGCCGATGGGTGACGATAGTCCGAGCTAGCAGACGGAAGGGACCCCCCATGTTCACCCACGCTGCGCCTGGAACGTTCCTGCGCGCCCTCGCGGTCACGGCCGCGGCGGCGCTCGTCCTCCCGCTCGTGGGCGCGGGCGTACCCGCACAGGCAGACACCGCCGTGGCGCCGAAGAGCGGCTCGGTCACCGTCCAGGGCGCCGGCTGGGGCCACGGCAAGGGGATGTCGCAGTGGGGTGCCTACGGCGCGGCGACCAAGGGCCTGGACTACACCGAGATCATCGCCTTCTACTACCCGGGCACCACCCTCGACTCCCTGCCCGACGGCAACACCATCCGTGTCTGGATCAGTGCCGACAACGACAACGGCGTGCACGTCCGGGTGGCGAAGGGCCTCACCCTCACCGACTCCGCCGGCACGAAGCTCACCCTGCCGACCGGCACGAAGTACACCAAGTGGCGGGTCCGTCGCTCGGGAAGCTCACGCGTGCTGTCCTACCGCAACGCGTCCGGCACCTACGTCACCTACGCGACCAAGCTCGACCCCACGCGGGTCTGGTACTTCTCCAATCCCACCACCGACACCGTCCGGCTGGCCATGCCGGACGGGTCCACCCGCACCTACCGCGGCAAGCTCGGCGTCCGCTTCTCCGGCACCGGCGTGCGGACGGTCAACTACGTCTCGATGGAGAACTACCTGCGCGGCGTCGTGCCGGCGGAGATGCCGGCGTCGTGGTCGGCCGAGGCCCTGAAGGCTCAGGCCGTGGCGGCCCGCACCTATGCCGCCAAGCTCCGCGACAGCGTGGCGTCCAGCGCGATCTACGACCTGTGCGACACCTCCGCCTGCCAGGTCTACAAGGGCGTGGCCGCGGAGTACGCCTCGACGGACAAGGCCATCGCGGGGTCGGCGAACAAGGTCGTCGAGTACAAGGGCAAGCTCGCCCTCACGATGTTCTCCTCCTCCAACGGCGGCTGGTCGGCCTCCGGCGGGTCCGGCTACCCCTATCTCGCCGCCCAGAAGGACCCCTACGACGGCGTCAAGCGCGACCAGTCCTGGTCGGTGACGCTGAGCTCCACGAAGATCCAGAAGGCCTACCCCTCGATCGGGACGCTCAAGGCCGTCCAGGTGACCGGCCGGGACGGGGACGGCACCTACGGCGGCCGGGTGGAGGAGCTCAAGATCGCCGGTTCCAAGGGCACGGTGACGGTGACCGGTGCGTCGTTCAAGAGCAAGTTCGGCCTCAAGGAGCGGTTGTTCAAGGTGGTCGGCGGTACGACGACGACCAACCTGATCACGTCCACGGCCACCGCCACGGCGACGGCGTCCAGCACGGCCACGGCGACGGCGACCGCAACGGCCACCGCGACCTCCACCGCCACAGCGACGTCCACGGCGACGGCGACAGCGACGTCCACGGCGACAGCGACGTCCACGGCCACCTCGACCGCGCTGAGCGGTTCGGTGCTGTCCGCCTACAAGGCGCTGGGCTCGACCGACGCCGGCACCCTCGGCGCACCCAGGGGCGGCGTGGTCACCACCTCGAGCGGCACCTACGCCGACTTCGCCATGGGGCGGATCACCTGCCCCACCGGCGGGTCCTGCCTGGTCAGCTTCGGCTGACCGTCCCCGGCGCCGGCGCGCCGCCGACGATCTGCCGGTGCACCCGGTCGAGGTCGACGTCCTTCTCGTGGACGAACAGCTCCCGGAGGCCGGGACGGTGTGCGAAGCGCGGCACCAGGTGCACGTGCAGGTGGAACACCTCCTGGCCCGCCGCGTCCCCGGAACTGCTGAGCAGGTTCAGTCCGTCGGCGGCCAGCCGGTCGACCAGCAGCCGGGCTGTCGCACTGATCGCCGGCGCGATCTCGGTGAGCGCCTCGGGCTCGCCCAGCAGGTCGTCTACGTGGCGACGCGGGACGACGAGCGTGTGCCCGACGTGCCAGGGGTTGATGTCCAGGAACGCGATCGCGTGCTCGTCGGCGTAGACCTGCTTCGACGGGATCTCCCCGGCGACGATGCGGCAGAACAGGCAGCTCATGCGGCCCAGCGTACGGCGATCCGGGTCGCGCCCGCTCAGCGGACGGCGAATCCGGCGGCGGCGAGGCCCGCCTTCACCTCGGCGATCCTGAGGGTGCCGTAGTGGAAGACGCTGGCTGCCAGGACGGCGTCCGCGCCTGCCCGGGCGGCCTCGACGAAGTGCTCGACCGTCCCCGCGCCGCCGGAGGCGATCACGGGCACGTCGACGACGGCCTTGACCGCCGCGATCATCTCCAGGTCGAAGCCGTCGGTGGTGCCGTCAGCGTCCATCGAGTTGAGGAGTACCTCCCCCGCTCCGCGCCCCGTCGCCTCGCGCACCCACTCGATGGCGTCCAGCCCGGCGGGGGTGCGGCCGCCGTGTGTCGTCACCCCGAAGCCGGACGGCTGCCCGGGCTCGCGCCGGGCGTCCAGCGACAGGACGAGCACCTGGTTGCCGAAGCGGTGGGCGATCTCGTCGATGGCCGCCGGGCGGGAGATCGCACCGGTGTTGATGCCGACCTTGTCCGCGCCTGTGCGCAGCAGCCGGTCCACGTCCTCGACCCCGCGCACTCCCCCGCCCACGCACAGCGGGATGAAGACGGTCTCCGCCGTGCGGGTGACCACGTCGTAGGTCGTCGCCCGGCCCTCGGCCGACGCCGAGATGTCGAGGAACACCAGCTCGTCCGCGCCCTGCTCCCCGTACGCCCGTGCCAGCTCCACCGGGTCGCCGGCGTCGCGCAGGTTGAGGAAGTTCACGCCCTTGACGACGCGGCCGTCGTGCACGTCGAGGCAGGGGATGACCCGGATGGCGAGCGACATGGCCACAGGGTACCGAGGTGTCAGTCCTCCAGCGGCGCGGCGTCCACCACGCCCCGGCGGACGCGGAACACCAGCTCGCGGCAGGTGTCGCGCAGCGGCCCGGGACCGGCGGCGTCCGCCAGCTGGCCGGCGGCGTCCACCACCTGGCGGGCCCAGCGGACGAAGTCGCCGGCGGTCAGCCCGGACAGGTACAGCACGTCGGAGAGCTCCGCGCCGGCGGTCCAGCCGTGGATGGCCTCGGCGAAGCCGATGTCGGGCTCGTCGTGGCTGGGCAGCCGGTGGTCGCGCTCCGACAGCGAGACCTGCCGCCAGATCGCGCGCAACCGGAGCTGGGCGTCCTCGGAGCGGCGGTCGGGCATCCGGGCCGGCGCCCTGCGGTCGCCGCGCGCCTCGTAGACGAGGCTGGACAGGACCGCGGCCAGCTGGGGGGCCGACAGCCCGTCGAAGACGCCGTCGCGGACCGCCTCCGCGGTGACCAGGTCCAGTTCGGAGTAGATCCGAGCCAGCATCCGTCCCAGTCCGGTCACCTGCTGGCCGCCGTCCGCGCTCAGGTAGCCCAGCGACTCCAGCACCGAGCACACGCGGTCGAAGCGGACCGCGATCGTGTTCGTGCGCCGCTCCACCTGCCGCTGTGCGGCGTCCGCGTCGCGCTCCAGCCGCAGGGCGGCTTCGGCGGAGCGCGCGTGCACCTCCCGGTCGGGGCAGCGGTGCACCGGGTGTGCCTTCAGCTCCAGCCGCAGCCCGGCGACCCGGGCCATGACGTCGGCGTCCGCGTCGGCCTCGGCAGCCGGCGCCTCCAGCGGCCCGTGCTCGATGCGGGACAGCAACGCCGCCCCGAGGTTGCGGCGGGACGCGGCCGAGCGCAGGTCGAAGTGCTTGGGGACCTTGATCCGTCCGGCCACGACCGGGGGGACGGGGAAGTCCAGCGCGGTCAGCCGCTTCACCTGCCGGTCCGGGGTGAGCACGGACGGCGTGGGCCCGTCTCCGCCCAGGCCCGGGTCGACCACGACGGCCCACCCGCGGTGCCGCCGGGCCGGGATGTCGATGATGTCGCCCGGACGCAGCGCGCGCAGGGCCTCGATCGTCTCCGCGCGGCGGTCGGCGCGACGCTCGCGGGCCGCCTCGGCCTCCACCGCCGAGATCCGTGCCCGCAACCGGAAGTAGGCCGCCGCGTCCCCCGCCTCGCAGGCGGCCTGTGCCCACTCCCGGGCGGCCCGGCTCCGGTTGGCGGCGATGGTGTGCGCCAGTCCGACCACGCCGCGGTCGGACTGGAACTGCGCGAACGACTGCTCCAGCAGGCCGCGGGCGCGCTCGCGTCCGACGGTCGCCACCAGGTTCACGGCCATGTTGTAGGTGGGCTGGAACGAGGAGCGCAGCGGGTAGGTGCGCCGGGACGCCAGGCCCGCCAGCGCCCGCGGGTCGAGGCCGGGCTGCCAGCTGACGACCGCGTGGCCCTCGACGTCGATGCCGCGCCGGCCCGCCCGTCCGGTGAGCTGGGTGTACTCGCCCGCCGTGATGTCGGCGTGCGTCTCGCCGTTGTACTTCACCAGCTTCTCCAGTACGACGCTGCGCGCCGGCATGTTGATGCCCAGCGCGAGGGTCTCCGTGGCGAACACGACCTTCACCAGCCCGCCGGTGAACCCTTCTTCGACGGCCTCCTTGAACGCCGGCAGCAGGCCGGCGTGGTGGGCGGCGATCCCGTCGCAGAACGCGGCGAGGAAGCGGTCGTACTCCAGCGCCGCCAGGTCGGACGGGCTGAGTCCCGCGGTGTGGCGGGCGGCGATCTCGGCCAGTGCGCGCCGTTCTGCGGGGGTGGTGAGACGCAGGCCGGAGTTGGCCAGCTGCCCGACCGCGGTGTCGCAGCCCTGGCGGGAGAAGATGAAGTAGATCGCAGGGAGCAGCCCCTCCGCGGCGAGCCGCTCGACGGTGGCGTCCCTGCGGGGCACCAGGTGGCGGCTGGCGTCCTGGCGCTCGCGGGCCGCGGCGCCGCCGTAGCGCCCGGAGCCGTAGGCGCTGGTCCGTCGCCCGTTCCCCGAGCGGCCGCGGGGGCGACGGCTGTCGTCGCGCTGGCCCCGGGACTCCTCCCTGGCCAGGCGCAGCAGCTCGGGGTTGACGTCGTCCCCACCGAACAGCTCCACCAGCCGCCGGCCCACCATCACGTGCTGGTACAGGGGCACGGGACGCCGCTCGGTGACGACCACCTCCACCCCGCCGCGCACCTCGGAGAGCCAGTCGCCGAACTCCTCGGCGTTGCTGACCGTCGCCGACAGGGCCACCAGCTGCACCGACTCGGCCAGGGAGATGATCACCTCCTCCCACACCGCCCCGCGGAACCGGTCGGCGAGGTAGTGCACCTCGTCCATCACCACGTAGCCGAGGTTCGCCAGGGTCGGCGAGCCCGCGTAGATCATGTTGCGGAGCACCTCAGTGGTCATCACCACCACCGGGGCCTCGCCGTTGACGCTGGTGTCGCCGGTCAGCAGGCCCACCGCGGCCTCGCCGTGCCGGTCGACGAGGTCGTGGTACTTCTGGTTGCTCAACGCCTTGATCGGTGTGGTGTAGAAGCACTTGCGCCCCGACTGGAGCGCCAGGAAGACCGCGAACTCCCCGACCACGGTCTTGCCGGCGCCGGTCGGCGCCGCCACCAGCACGCCCCGTCCGGCGGCGACGTGCTCGCAGGCCGCGACCTGGTAGTCGTCGAGGGCGAACGGGTACTGCGCGCGGAACGAGGCGAGGGAGTCCACGGGGGTAACCTAACCCGCCGCCGCCCGCTCGGCCGGGACGAAGACGTCCAGCATGTCCGGGACCGCCCGCAGGTGCAGGGGCACCGGGCCGAGCTCCTCCCCGTCCGCCATGCCGTAGAGGCCGTCGCCGTCGACCCGCACCTGGCGGGCACGGAGCAGCTCGACGGCCGGGTCCTTGACGAAACCGCCACTGAACATCGTGGGCAGGAGCCGCAGCAGGGTGGCGCGGCTCACCGGGTTGATGATCGTGATGTCGAGGAGGCCGTCGGTGACGTCGGCGTCGGGGCAGCCGCGCATGCCGCCCCCGAACACCCCGGCGTTGCCCACGGCGATGAACATCGCCGTCTGCTCCCTGGGTACCCCGTCGATCACCAGGCGGTAGGACAACGGCTCGAACCGGCTGAGCTCCGCCAGCGCCGACCACGTGTAGCTCAGCTGGCCGAGGTTCCAGCGCAGGTGGTTGGTGCGGTAGTTCACCCGCGCGTCGAAGCCCGTGCTCACGATCGAGCCGACCCAGCGCCGTTCGGCGCCCTCGAGCAGCGCGCCGGTCACCTCCATCAGGTCCATGCGCAGGGTGTGGCCGCCGACGATCGTGCGGATCGCGCCCGACAGGTCGGGCGGGACGCCGAGCCCGCGGCCGAAGTCGTTGCCGCGACCCGCGGCGACCAGCCCGAGCGGGACGCCGGTACCGGCGGCGGCGTTCAGGCCGAGGTGCATCATGCCGTCCCCGCCCATCACGATCAGGGCGTCCCTGCGGTGGCCCTCCACCGGTGGACGTGCCTTCTCGACCGCCTGGATGCACCGCAGGCGTGCGTCGCTGAACGAGGTGGTCTGGTGCACGTGGAGGGTGGCGTCCGGGAGCCCGGCCACCAGCCCGGCGGTGAGCTGGGGCAGCAGCCGGCGGGCCCGCCCGCGTCCGGCCGCCGGGTTCACCACCAGCGTGAGGGTGGGCCCGTCGTAGTGCAGCGCCATCAGGCGTCCGCCGGTACGGCGACCTTGGCCTTGCGCCGGTCGTGCACGCGGCAGAACACCTCCGCGGCCAGGTACAGCAGGCTCATCGGGATGGACAGCGCCAGCATCGAGAACGGGTCGGTCGACGGCGTGGCGGCGGCCCCGAACACGAAGATCCCGAAGATCACGTAGGTGCGGATCTTCCCCAGCTGGCTCGCCCGCAGGACGCCGACCAGGTTCAGGCCCACCACCACCACCGGGATCAGGAAGCCGATGCCGAACACCACCATCAGCTGGAGGGTGAGCTGGAGGAAGTCGTTGACGTCGATGAGGTTGGTGACCGGCACGCTGGACGGGGTGAAGGCCAGGAGCACCGAGATGCCCTGCGGCATGATGTAGTACCCGATCAGCACGCCCAGCAGGAACAGCGGGATCGCGGCCGAGAGGAAGCCGATCGCGTAGCGCTTCTCCTTCGCCAGGAGCGCGGGCACGATGAACGCCCACACCTGGTAGAGCCACACCGGGCTGGACAGCACCATCCCGGCCACGACGCAGACCTTCATGGCCAGGATCAGCGGGGTCGTCACGCCGGTGATCACCGTGGTCGGGTCGAGGTTCGGGTTGCTCTCGGCGAGCATCTGGACGGCCAGGGTGTAGGGCCGCAGCATCACCTGGTAGAGCGCGTCGTACCAGATCGCTGCGATCAGGCTGCCCAGGCCGATGGCCAGCACGGAGACGATCAGCCGGTACCGCAGTTCCCGCAGGTGGTCACCCAGGGACATCGTCCCGCCGGGGCCCGCCTCGGGCGGCCTCAGCCAGGCGAGGCGACGGCGCTTGCCTTCTGCCATCGGCGGATCAGGGCCTGTCCGCGTCCGGCCCGGGCGCGGGTGGGGACGCCGGCGGCGCCGGGCTGGGCGAGCTCGCCGGGCTGGCGGGGGCGGCCGGGGTCACCGGCTCGGCGGCACCGGAGCGCAGCGCCGCAGACTCCTCCTTGAACTCCCGGACGGCCCTGCCGGTGTTCCGTCCGACGCCGGCCAGGCGCGAGCCGCCGAACAGCAGCAGCGCGATGAGGGCGAGGATCACCCACTCCCAACCGCCGAGACTCGGCATGGCACTCTCCTTCCGGCGGACGCTGCGCGCAACCCTAGCTCTCGGCGCGCTCGGGCAGTTCCGGCCGGATCTGTTCGAGCAAATGCGCGAGTTCCTCCGCGCGGGTGCCCAGCATCTCCAGCTCCGAGAACAGGTCGGACGCCTTGTGCCACAGCCAGACGGCGTAGCTGACGAGCATGATCAGGCCGCCGAGGGCGATCCCGCCGAACACCAGCACCCAGACCATGGGGAGAACCCTACCCCGCCGGGTAGGCGGCCAGCGCTTCCGCTGCCGACTCCGCTGCCCCGGCGGCCGCCTCCGGCGGGTCGACCGAGACGACGTCCCTGCCCAACCGCAGGAGCAGCGAGCGCAGCCACGCCGGGTCGGCCACGAGCAGGTCGACCTCGAGCCCGCCGCGCACCTGCCGGACCGCGCGGATCGGGTGGTACTCGGTGATCCAGGCCGCGCTCGGCTTCAGGCGCAGCGTGACCTCTGCGGCGTCCGGACGCTGCTCGAGCCAGCCGGGTCCGAACTCGGGCGGCTCCCCGTGGTCGCCGGCCGGCTCGCCGGTCCGCCGGACGGCGTCGATGCGGTCGAGCCGGTAGGTGCGCCAGGCCGCACGGTCCCGGCTCCACGCCTGGAGGTAGCCGAACCCGTCCCTGGTGATGAGCCTGACCGGCGCCACCCGCGGCGTGGACGGGGCGAGGCCTGCGCCCGTGTAGTCCAGGTCCACCGCTTCCGCGGCGTCGATCGCGTCGGCGAGCTGCTCGCGGATCTCCTCCGACCCCGACACCACGCGCACCTGTGGCCCGGGGACCGCGGCCGCGCCGCTGGCGCGCTCCAGCTTGGCCAGCGCGGAGTCGATGCCCTCGGCGAGGTGCCCGCCGGCCAGTTCGCGCACCGCACGCAGCGCCACCACGAGGCTCATGGCCTCGTCGGGGGTGAACCGCATCGGCCGCGACAGGTACTCGGCGTTGGTGAGGCGGATCCGCCCGGATTCGGCGACGGTGTCCATGTCGATCTCGATCAGGTCGCCGGGCATCCCGCCGGGCAGGCCGCAGTACCACAGCACGTTGAGGTCGTCGAGCAGCTGCGCGGGCGCGATGCCGAAGACCGCCGCGGTGTCGCCCAGCTCCGCGTCCGGGTGCGACTGGAGGTAGGGGACGAGCGCCAGCAGCCGGTTCACCTGCTCCGCGGACGTCATGACGCCCGTCCCGCGGTGGCGGAGAGCTCTGTGACCACGGCGCGCCGGAGGCGCTGCGGGGAGAGCACGACGACGTCGGCGCCGTGGGCGCAGATCTCGCCCACCACGTCCGCGGCCCGCGAGTAGCTCACCGCCCACGCCTCGCAACCGGCGGGGACGCCGTCCGCGGCAACCGGGCGACCACGCCGGCGCAGGTCCGGCGCCCGTCCCGGACGCAGCGCGAGCACGGCCTCGGAGTCGGGCTGGCGCGGCTCGAGGCTGCGCCAGGCGGCCTCCAGGTCGACGTCGGGGACGCGGTAGCTGCCCGGCTTGCCGATCCGCTCCGCTGCGGCGTCCACCCGGGCGACCTTGAACATGCGCGGCGCCTGGCGGTCACGGTCCTGGCCGAGCAGGTACCAGGCCCCACGCCGGTAGGTCATCGCCCACGGCTCGACGCGCCGGGGGGTCCCCCGGTAGCCGAAGCGGACCGGCGCCCGCTCCAGCGTCGCCGCCCAGATGCTGGGGAAGGCGGGTTCGCGCGCACCGATGGACGGCGCCAGCGCCCCCAGCCGCCCAGGGTCCGGATCGACGCCGGCGGCGCGCAGCTTGGCCAGGGCGGAGACGGCCTGCTCGGCCTGGGTGGCCGACTCCCACACCGTCGCCGCCAGGCCAAGGGCCGCCGTCTCGGAGGGGGTGAACTCGATGGCGGGCAGCTCGAAGTCCTTGCGCCGGATGCGGTAGCCGACCTCGTCGGGGAAGAGCGGGTTGTTGCTGCCGGTCTCCACCGGCACGCCCATCGCGCGCAACTCGTCCTTGTCGCGCTCGAAGGTGCGTTCGAAGGCGGCGTCGGACAGGTCGTGGTACCCCTCGACCACCTGGCGGATCTGCGTCTTCTCGATGAACCGACGGGCCATGAGCAGGCAGATCGCCAGGTTCATGATCCGTTCGGACTTGCGGGTCGACACCCCGGTGACGTTACCTGAAATGCTGTGGGGACGGGCACACTTCCGCGCCCGGCGAAGGAGGGGTCGTGGCAGGCAGGTTCGCACCCAGCCCCACCTCCGACCTGCACCTGGGCAACCTGCGGACCGCCCTGGTCGCCTGGCTGCTCGCCCGGGGCAGCGGACGCGCCTTCCGGCTGCGGATCGAGGACCTCGACACCACCCGGGTGGCCGCGGCCGGTGACGTCGCCCGGCGCCAGCTCGCCGACATCGCGGCGCTCGGCCTCGACACCGACGGGGAGGTCGTGTGGCAGTCGCGGCGCCTCGACGCCTACGCGACGGCCGTCGCCGGCCTGGAGACCTACCCCTGCTACTGCACCCGCCGCGAGATCGCCGAGGCGGCCTCCGCCCCCCACGGCGACGGCCACCGGCCCTACCCGGGCACCTGCCTGCGGCTGTCCGCGTCCCGCCGCGCCGAACTGGCGGCGACCCGACGGCCCGCGCTGCGGGTCCGCGCCGGCGGCGCATCGTGGACGGTCCACGACGTCTGGGCCGGAGAGGTCACCGGCGTCGTCGACGACTTCGTCCTGGTGCGCAACGACGGCGTCCCCGCCTACAACCTGGCGGTCGTGGTGGACGACCTGGCCATGGCTGTCGACCAGGTGTGCCGTGGCGACGACCTGCTGTCGTCCTCTCCCCGTCAGGCGTGGCTGGCCGTCCGCCTGGGCGGGGAGCCACCGGCCTACGCCCACGTGCCGCTCGCGGTGAACTCCGAGGGCCGGCGACTGGCCAAGCGGGACGGCGCGGTGACCATGGCCGACCTCGCCGCGCGCGGCGTCACCGCGGGACAGGTGCTCACCCGGCTCGCGGCCTCCCTCGGGCTGGCCGCGCAGGACGAACCCGTGACCCCTGCGGAGCTGCTGCGCCGGTTCGACCCGGCGGCACTCCCCCGCGAGCCCTGGGTGGTGGCCTGAGCCCCGGCCGGACGGTCAGGCGGCCTGGGTGAACAGGAGGTCGATCACGTAGACGACGGTGTCGCCGGCCTCGACCGGCGGGTTGTTGCTCCCCTTGGGGAAGCCGTCGGCCGGGGGCAGGACGAGCAGGACCCGCGAACCGACCTTCTTGCCGAGCAGGCCGGACTGCCAGCCCGGGATGAGCCCGGAGAGCGCGCCGCTGGTCGGGGTCGCGAAGCCGTCGTCGATCAGCTTCCCGGTCTTCCAGGAGTAGCCGACGTAGCGGGCGGTGATGGTGTCGCCCTTGGCGACCTTCGCACCAGTGCCCTCGATCAGCGCCACCGCCGACATCGACGTCGGCGCGCTGCCGGAGGGGATCGTCACCGTGGGCTTGTCCGCGGCACCACCGGTGACCTTGGGCAGGCCGGCCGGGGGCTCGACGACCTTGCCCGACGGTTCGGTCACGGAGACCGCCAGCACGTCGACCACGAAGATCAGGGTGTCGCCCACGGTGATCCCCGCGGCCTCGTTGCCGCCCATGGCGTCGTAGCCGTCGGCGCCGGGGATCGCGATCAGCACCCGGCTGCCGGCCTGCTGGCCGGTGAGGCCCTTGCCGAAGCCCGCGATCACCTGGTTCAGCGGGAAGGTCGCGGGCGTCCCGGAGAACGACTCGTCGAAGTTCTTGCCGTCGCGGCCGTTGACGCCGTAGTAGTCCATCGTCACCGAGCCGTCCGCGCTCGCCTTCGGGCCGGAGCCCTTGACCAGCACCTCCACCCGGGTCTGGTCGATGGCGAACGGCTTGTCGAAGGTGACCGTCGGCTTCTTGCCGATCGCGCCCTTCACCGTGATGCCGTCGAGCGAGTTCTGCGCCTTGACGGTCGAGCTCGGCGTCGGGGACGCGCTCGGCGTCGCCGAGGTCGACGCCGACGGGCTCGTCGAGGTGGAGGGGGTGGCGGACGGGCTGCCGCAGGCGGTGAGCAGGAGCAGTCCGGCGACGACGGGGATCAGGCGGGCGTTAGGCACCCCGAGAGGATACCGAACCCGGCTGTGCCCACCGGCCCGAACCCGCCGGTACGGCCGTGCCCCGGCGGGGCCACGGTGTCAGGAGCCGGTGGGCGGCGCGTCCGCGAGGGCCGCCAGCAGGTCGTCCAGGCCGGCGGGGACCGGGTCGAGGGGGTCCGGCAGTCCGAGCGTCCGGTCAGCGGGACGCCCGTCGGCACCGGCCAGGTCGTGGACGGTGCAGGACTGCCAGTCCACCGTGGCACGCACGGACGCATTCTCCGCTGCGGCCACGACGGCCGCGCGGGCGGCGGCCCGAGTGTCCGGCGGAGGTGCCACACGCGCCGCGGCGACCTCCTCCGGGGTGGTCAGCCGGGTGACGGCGCCCCCGGCCTCCAGGACGCGGAAGGTCCCACCGAGCTCGTGGAAGGCGAGGTCGAGCTGTGCCAGCCGGCCCTCGGTCGCCTCCTCGCCGTGCCGACGGCGGAAGGCGGTGAGGAGCCGGCGCTTGGCCACCCACTCCACCTCGCCGGCGACCGTCTCCTCCTCACCGGCACCGACGGCGTCAAGGACGCGCGCCCAGAGCGCGGCCAGGGCCGGCTCGGCGTGGTCGCCGGCGAGTTCCAGGTGGGCCCGCTGCACCTCCACAGCGCTCAGCTGCCGCCCGTCGGCCAGCTCGAGGCGGGCCAGCGGGTCGTCCGCCACCTGCCGCAGGGCGGCCAGCGGGTCGGCCAGCCGCAATGCCTCCAGCCGGGCATCGGGACCGCCCGGCCGGTCGACGAGTTCGAGGACGGCCAGCATCGTGCCCACCTTCAGCCAGGCCGAGGGCTCCAGGAGGTTGGAGTCCCCGGCCAGGACGTGCAGCCGCCGGAACCGGGCCGGATCGGCCAGCGGCTCGTCCCTGGTGTTCACCAGCGGTCGCGAGCGCGTGGTGAGCGCGGAGAGCCCACCGTGGAGGTGCGCGGCGCGCTGGCTGATCCGGAACGTCCCCCGCTGCCACCGGCCGGCACCACAGGTGACGGGCCTGGTCACCAGGAAGGCCGTCAGCAGGTCCACGGCCCCCGCCAGTTCCAGGTCCCGGCCGACCAGGTAGTTCTCGTGGCAGCCGTAGGAGTTGCCGACGCTGTCCACGTTGTTCTTGAACAGCCGGAAGGACACCGGCGTCCCGGTGGACGCCGCCAGTTCCCGCGCCTGCGCGGCCAGGCCGGCGACGAGCTCGTCCCCTGCCCGCTCGGCCGCGAGCACCTGGCGCGGGGTCCGGCACTCGGGGGTCGCGTACTCGGGGTGGGCGCCCACGTCGAGGTAGAGCCGCCCGCCGTTGGCGAGGAAGGCGTTGGCGGAGCGATGCCGGGCGACCAGTGGACGGAACAGCAGCTCCGCGGCCTCCGGCGCGCTCAGCCGGCGCCCGCCGCTGCGGGCGCTCAGCCCGTACTCGGTCTCGACGCCCAGGACGCGGTCCACGGCCGCTACAGCTTCACCAGGTCGAGCAGCGCCCCGAGTTCCTCCCGGGTGAGGTCGCGGACGGCGCCCGACTTCAGGTCGCCGAGCCGGACCGGGCCGATGGCGATGCGCGACAGCTTGCGGACCGGGTGGCCGACCTCCTCGAACATCCGGCGGACCACCCGGTTGCGCCCCGAGTGCAGGGTGACGCGCACCAGGCTGCGGTCCTCCAGGCGCTGCATCAGCTTGGTGCGGTCGGCGCTCACCGGTCCGTCCTCGAGCGTGACACCGTCGCGGAGCCGCTTCAGGGTGGCCTCCGTCACCTGGCCGGCCACCTCTGCGACGTAGGTCTTGGGCACCTCGAAGGACGGGTGCGCCATGCGCTGGGCGAAGTCGCCGTCGTTGGTGAGCAGCAGGAGGCCTTCCGTGTCGGCGTCCAGGCGGCCGACGTGGAACAGTCGTCCCCGACCGCCGAGGAAGTCGGCCACCGTGCGGCGCCCGTGCGGATCGTCCATGGTGGAGACGACGCCGCGGGGCTTGTTGAGCACCACGTACTGGTGCTGGCGCTGCGGCGGGATGCGCTTGCCGTCCACCCGGATGACGTCGCGTGCCGGGTCGACCCGCAGGCCCTGCTCGCGGACCACCTCGCCGTTGACCTCCACGCGCCGCCGCGCGATCAGGTCCTCCGCGGCCCGCCGCGAGGCCACGCCGGCCTGGGCAAGGACCTTCTGCAGGCGGATGCCCTCTTCGGTGCTCACTCGGCCACCTCCGCCGTCGGGACGGGTGCGGCGTCGCGCAGCCCGCTTTCGGCGAGGCTCGCCAGTTCCGCCTCCAGCGCGGAGGCGTCGGGCAGGTGGGGGGCCAGCGGCGGCAACTGGTCGAGGCTGGTCATGCCCATCCGTTCCAGGAAGTGGGAGGTGGTGCCGAACAGGCGGGCGCCCGTCTCGCCGTCGCGGCCGACCTCCTCGATCAGGTCGCGCGTGGCGAGCGTCCGCATCACGCCGTCGACGTTCACGCCGCGGACGGCCGACACCCGGCCGCGCGAGATCGGCTGGAGGTAGGCCACCACGGCCAGCGTCTCCAGCGCGGCCTGGCTCAGCGTCCCCCGCTGCCCCTCGAGCAGCCAGCGGCCGATCACGTCGGCGTGCTCGTCGCGCGTGTAGTAGCGCCAGCCGTTGCCGACCCGGCGCAGCTCGAAGCCGCGGCCGGTGCGGTCGTAGAAGCCCGCGAGCTCCGCCAGGCACGCCTCGACCTCCGCGACGGGCGCGTCGACGGCCTCGGCGAGCTCGGTGGCCGGCACCGGCTCGGTGGCCATCAGCAGCAGCGCCTCCACGGCGCCGGAGATGGGCGAACCGGCCTCGTCCGTTGCTGTCATGCGGTCTCCTCCGGTGTCGGTGCCTGGTCGAATTCTGCGCCGATCGCCTCGGCGTCCACCTCCGCCCCGAGCCACCGGATGGTGAGCTCGCCGAGCGGGGTGAGCTGCTCGAAGGCGACGGCCTTCTCGCGGAACAGCTCCAGCAGCGCGAGGAAGCGGGCGACAACCACCAGGCGGTCGGCGGCGTCCGCGGTGAGAGCGCGGAAGGTGATGGCCGGGTGCGCGCGCAGCCGCCGTACGATCTCCTCCGCCTGCTCCCGCACCGACACCAGGGGGGCGTGGAGGTGTTCGAGCGACACCTGGGGCGGGGCCTTGGGGGTCAGCGCGCGGCCGGCGAACACGGCGATGACGTCGGCGAAGCCGTCCAGCACGACGTCGGGCAGGAGCGCGGCGAACCGCTCCTCGAGTCCCCCCGGGCGCGGGTGGCGTCGGGCCTGCACCTCGAGCGTGGTGGCCAGCCACCCGCTGACGAGCTTGAACGCGCGGTACTGCAGCAGCCGGGCGAAGAGCAGGTCGCGCGCCTCGAGCAGGGCCAGGTCCTCCGCGTCCTCCACCTCCCCCTGCGGCAGGAGGCGGGCGGCTTTCAGGTCGAGCAGCGTGGCGGCCACCACGAGGAACGAGCTGGTCTGGTCGAGGTCCCACCACTGGCTCCCCGTGCTGGCCTGCATCGCCTTGATGTGAGCGACGAACTCGTCGGTCACCTTCGACAGGGCGACTTCCGTGACGTCCAGCTTGTGCTTGGAGATCAGCTGGAGCAGCAGGTCGAACGGTCCGGAGAAGTTCGTCAGGTGGACGGTGAACTCCTCCGTGGGCAGCGGGCTCACGGCTGCCGCAGGCCGCGGACGAGGTCCGAGTCGCCCCCACGGGCCGCCAGGTCCGCCATGGCCAGCCCGATGGCGGTGCGAACGATCCGGCCGCGGTCCACGGCCACGCCGTACTGTGCGCGCAAGGTCAGCCGGGCCTGCTCGAGCGCGAGCAGCTCGTCGCTGCTCACATAGACGGTGATCTTCTCCTCGTGCCGCACCCGGCCCGACGGGAGACCCGGCTCCGCGCCCTCCTCCGGCGCCTCGGTGTCGGGCGCAGTGGTCGGCCGGAACAGTTCGGCAGCGCCCGGCAGTCCTACGCGCCGGGGCATCGGGCGAGCACCTCCCTGGCCAGCATCCGGTAGGCCGCGGCCCCGGGCGAGGTCGTGGCGTAGGTGGTGATCGGCTCGCCGGCCACCGTGGTCTCCGGGAACTTGATGGTGCGCCGGATGACGGTGTGGAAGACGGTGTCCCCGAACGCCTGCACGACCCGCTCGAGCACCTCGCGGCTGTGCAGGGTGCGCGCGTCGTACATCGTGCCGAGGATGCCGAGGATCTCCAGTTCGGGATTGAGCCGGTCCTGCACCTTGTCGATGGTGTCGGTGAGCAGCGCGATGCCGCGCAGGGCGAAGAACTCGCACTCCAGCGGCATGAGCACCTTGTCCGCGGCGGTCAGCGCGTTGACGGTGAGCAGGCCCAGCGACGGCGCACAGTCGATCAGGATGACGTCGTAGCTGTGCCGCACCTTGGTGAGCACCCGGCGCAGGGTCTGCTCGCGGGCGACCTCGGAGACCAGCTGCACCTCCGCGGCGGACAGGTCGATGTTGGACGGCAGCAGGTCGAGGCCGTCGACCACGGTGCGGGCGATCACGTCCTCCACAGCCGTGTGCTTGTTGAGCAGCAGGTCGTAGATGCTGGTGTCGAGCGTGTGCGGGTTCACCCCGAGGCCCACCGAGAGGGAGCCCTGCGGGTCGAAGTCGACGAGCAGCACCTTCCTGCCCGTCTCGGCCAGTGCCGCGCCGAGGTTGATCGTGGTGGTCGTCTTGCCGACCCCGCCCTTCTGGTTGCACATCGCGATGATGAGCGCGCGCTTGGGCTTGGACGGGTCGGGCGCAACGGGCTCGGGCAGGTCGGGCAGCGGACGCCCCGTGGGGCCCAGGTCATCCCCGGTCAGCATCGGTTCCGGGTCGATCAGCGCAGGGGTGTCGGTGTTGCTCACGGGCCCCACCCTAGCCCCCAAAATGTCGACAAGTCTGCTCGGGCCGGAGATTCCCGGCCGGCGTGTCCGCCGGGGAACGCTCACCGTGCGGGGACGACCACTTCCGCCTGCACCGGGCAGTGGTCGGACGGCAGCGGCCCGTCGGCGAAGAACGGACGGCCGTCGATCCGGCGGACGTTCGGGCCGGTGACGACCTGCCACGTCGGCACCCCCAGTCCCGGCGAGACGAACACGTAGTCGTAGCGGAGCCCGTCGGTGCGGATCGCCCGGTACCGCCAGCGCCCGCCGACGCGCGCGCCGAGCCCGTTGACGGACGCGGCGCCGGGCACCCGGCTGGTGTCGGCCCGCGCTACGTCCGCGGCGTCCCGCAGGCCCGCGGAGCCGATGGTCCGCAGCGCGGCCGCGTACTCCGGGCGCGGGTCCCGCGGCCTGGTGTTCAGGTCCCCGACCAGCACGGTCGGCACCTGCCAGCCGGGATTGAGCGCCGTGAGCAGGGAGACGATCCGGCTGGCCCCTGCCGCCCGCGCCCGGGCCATTTCCGGCCGCTGGTACGGGTCGAGGTGGGTGTTGGCCACCAGCAGCGACCGTCCGGTCGCCCGCGACGTCAGCCGGGCCCACGCCAGGTGACGGGCGTAGTAGCCCTGGCTGATGTCGGCCGCGTCGGCCGAGGCCACGGCGTAGGCGCTGTCGCGCACCAGCAGCGGCACGTCGAGATCGGCGTGGACGGGGGTGAAGCCCGGCAGGCGGTCCAGAAGGGGCGGCAGCGGGAGGGCTGCGGCGCTCGACGCCTCGTTCTCCTGCACCCCGATCACGTCCGGCTGCGCCTTCTCGATCCAGGCGGCCATCACCGGGACCCGGGCGGCCAGCCGCACCTCGTCGTCGGGAACGGACGGGTCGAAGTCCGCCGCGCCCCGGGTGGGGGTCAGCACGTTGAAGCTCATCACCGTCGTCCGCCAGCCGTCCCTGCGCGCCCCGATCGTGGCCGGGGGCGGACCCGCGGCGCCGGGTGGCCGGAGCGTGCCGCAGCCCGCGAGCGGGGCGATCGCCCCCAGCAGCAGCGTGCGGCGGGTGACCATGCCTCCACGGTAGGCGCGCGTCAGCGCGCGCGGGGGTGGACGGCGAGGAAGACCTCGCGCAGGTGCTCCACGGTCACCAGCGTGTAGATCTGGGTCGTGGTCACCGAGGCGTGGCCCAGCAGTTCCTGCACCACCCGGACGTCGGCTCCGCCGTCGAGCAGGTGCGTCGCGAAGGAGTGGCGCAGCGTGTGCGGGGACACCTCCACCGGGAGGTGCGCGGCCTCGCCGGCCTTCCGCAGCACGTTGTAGGCACTCTGCCTGCTCAGCCGCTGCCCCCTGCTGTTCAGCAGCAGGGCCGGGCTGGGCCGGGACGAGGCCTGGGCGAACGACGGCCGCCCGCGCACCAGCCAGGCCTCCACCGCCCGCCGGGCGTACGAACCGACCGGCACCAGCCGCTCCTTGCGCCCCTTGCCGAACAGCCGCACCCCGGCATCCGGATCGGCCACCAGCCCGGCCAGGTCGTCCACGTCGAGGTCGAGCACCTCGGAGACGCGCGCACCGGTGCCGTACAGGAGCTCCAGCAGCGCGGCGTCGCGCAGGCCCATCGGCGTGGTGGTGTCCGGGGTGTCCAGCAGCGCCTGGACGCCGGCGAGGTCTAGTGCCTTCGGCAGCGCCCGACCGGCCCTGGGGGGACGCACGACCGCGGCCGGGTCGGTGGGCGTGAGCCCCTCCGCGGCGGCGAAGGCGTGCAGCGAGCGGACGGCGACCAGCGCGCGGGTGGCGCTGGAGACCGACAGCGGCGCGCTGCCGTCCCGTGGAGCCTGGACGGCGGCGAGGAACGCCGACACGTCCGCGTCGGTGACCGCAGCGGGGTCGTCGATCCCGCGGGCGGCGAGGAAGGCGGTGTAGCGGGCCAGGTCGCGGCGATAGGCGGCCACCGTGTGCACCGACGCGCCGCGCTCGACCGTCAGGTGGTCGAGGTAGCCACGGACCAGACGCTCAACCGGCGTGGCCATCGAGCCCGGCCACCGTCGCGTTGTGGGCCTCCCGGGCCGCGCGGGCGGGCCAGTCGGCGTGGGCGGGGCGCAGGTCGTCCAGCCGCCCGGACAGCCGGGCCACCTCCAGGGCGAGCACGCCGGACACCATGGTCGGGTTCTGCAGGCGGCCGGCGAGCACAGCGTCCACCAGATCGGCCCGAGCCGCCCAGCACACCTCCATGTCGGCCTCCTCGTGGTGGGCGACGAAGCCCTCCGGCGCGGGGGCCTCGGACAGGTCGCGGGCCAGGTACACGCGCAGCGACTCCTGGTTGGCGCCGGGAGTGGTGAACAGGTCGACCAGCACCTGCCAGCGGCCGGCGCGCAGCCCGACCTCCTCCGCGAGCTCCCGCTCCGCGGCCGCCACCCAGCTCTCGCCGTCGGCGTCGAGCAGGCCGGCCGGGGGCTCGACGAGCTGGAACCCGACGGGGTGCCGGTACTGGCGCACGACGGCGATCCGGTCGGCGGCGTCCCACGCGACCACGCCGACCGCGCCGGGGTGCAGCAGGTACTGCCGCTCCATCCGGCCTCCGTCCGGGGTCACGACCGTGTCGTTCACGAAGTCCGACACCGCGCCCTGGCCGAGGACCCGGTGCCCGGCCAGCGGCCACGCCATCGGGACGTCGGTCACCTCGTCGCGGGCCAGCTGGCGGGCCACCGTCCTACTCCTCGCCCTCGGGGAGGCGCGCCGACAGCTTGCGTCGCAGCGCCGCCTGGATCAGGCCGCTGAACAGCGGGTGCGGCTGGGTGGGACGGGACTTCAGCTCGGGGTGGGCCTGCGTGCCCACGTAGTAGGGGTGCAGGTCGCGGTCGAGCTCGACGAACTCCACCAGGTTGCCGTCCGGGCTGGTGCCGGAGATGGCCAGCCCGTGTGCCGCGAGCTCGTCGCGGTAGGTGTTGTTCACCTCGTAGCGGTGGCGGTGGCGCTCGCTGACCCGGGTCGTCCCGTACTGCTGGGCCACGACGGAGCCGGGCACGAGGTCGGCCGCGTAGGCACCCAGGCGCATGGTGGCACCCATGTCGCCCTGGCCGGAGACGATGGCCACCTGCTCGGCCATGGTGGCGATCACCGGGGCGTGGGTCTCGGGCTCGAACTCGGTGGACGCGGCATCGGCCAGGCCGAGCATGTTCCGGGCGGCCTCGATGACCATGCACTGCAGGCCGAGGCACAGGCCGAGCGTCGGCACCTGGTTCTCGCGGGCGTAGCGCAGGGCGCCGAGCTTGCCCTCCACGCCGCGGATGCCGAAGCCGCCGGGCACGCAGATGCCGTCCACGTCACCGAGGTTCTCTGCCGCGCCGGCCGGAGTCTCGCAGGTGTCGGACGCGACCCAGCGGATCTTCACCTTCGCCCAGTTCGCGAACCCGCCGGCGCGCAGCGCCTCGGACACCGACAGGTAGGCGTCGGGCAGGTCGATGTACTTGCCGACCAGCGCGATCGTGACCTCTTCCTTCGGGTGGTGCACCCGCTCCAGGAGGTCGTCCCAGCTGGTCCAGTTCACGTCCCGGAACGAGACGCCCAGGCGGCGCACGACGTAGGCGTCCAGGCCCTCGCCGTGGATGACCTTGGGGATGTCGTAGATCGACGGTGCGTCCGGGCAGGAGATCACGGCCTCCTCGTCGACGTCGCACATCAGCGCGATCTTGCGCTTGACGCCGGTCGGGATGTCCATGCTCGCTCGGCAGACGATGGCGTCCGGCTGGATGCCGACCTGGCGCAGCGCGGCCACCGAGTGCTGGGTGGGCTTGGTCTTGAGCTCGCCGGAGGGGCCGATGTAGGGCACGAGGGAGACGTGCAGGAAGAACGCGTTCTCGCGTCCCACCTCGCGGCGCACCTGGCGGGCGGCCTCGAGGAACGGCAGCGACTCGATGTCGCCGACCGTGCCGCCGATCTCGTGGATCACCACGTCGACGCCCGGGCCGGCCATGGCCAGCATCTCGTCCTTGATCTCGTTGGTGATGTGCGGGATGACCTGCACCGTGTCGCCCAGGAAGTCGCCGCGGCGTTCCTTGGCGATCACCCGCGAGTACACCTTGCCGGTCGTGACGTTGGCCTCTGCGTTGAGCGGGACGTTCAGGAAGCGCTCGTAGTGGCCGATGTCGAGATCGGTCTCCGCCCCGTCCTCGGTGACGAAGACCTCACCGTGCTGAAAGGGGTTCATGGTGCCGGGATCCACGTTGAGATACGGATCCAGCTTCTGCATCGTGACTCGCAATCCGCGAGCGACGAGCAGGCTGCCCAGGCTGGACGCGGTCAATCCCTTGCCCAGTGAGGAGACGACTCCCCCGGTAACGAATACGTGCTTGGTCTGAGTCGAGTTCCCCACGGGCCTCCAGCCTAGCTTTGCCCAAGCGTGGCGACGCAAATCGCCGCTCCGCGGGACGCGCGGCGTAACCGGAATGTCATCGCGGGGCCGGGCTCACGCCGACGCCGACGCCGACGCGAGCAGCTCGCGGGCGTGGGCGAGGCTGGAGTCGCTGGAGTCGAGTCCGCCCATCATGCGCGCGAGCACCTCCACCCGGTCCTCCTCCTCGACCAGCCGGACCCCGCTCGTGGTCACCGAGCCGTCGTCGGACTTGGCCACGACGTAGTGACGGTCGGCGAAGGCGGCGACCTGGGCGAGGTGGGTGACCACCACCACCTGGCAGCGT
Organism: Propionicimonas sp. T2.31MG-18; assembly: GCF_964266745.1. Classification (NCBI taxonomy): domain Bacteria; kingdom Bacillati; phylum Actinomycetota; class Actinomycetes; order Propionibacteriales; family Nocardioidaceae; genus Propionicimonas; species Propionicimonas sp. T2.31MG-18. Next base: position 457,888 of record NZ_CAXWGX010000012.1, on the reverse strand, counting down.
TCGGCGAGCCGCGCGAGGCGCCGTCCGATCTCGAGGGCGACCGCGCCGCCGACTCCTGCGTCCACCTCGTCGAAGACGAAGGTCTGGCCGGTCACCTCGGTGGCGAGGACGACCTCCAGCGCGAGCCTGACCCGGCTGAGTTCTCCCCCGGAGGCCACCTTGCCGAGCGGGCCGGGAGCGCTGCCCGGATTGGCGGAGAACAGCAGGTTCACCTGGTCGGCGCCGTGCGGGCCGAGTTCGGCCGGGCTGAGCGCGAAGGACAGCCGCGCCCTGGGCATGGCGAGGGCCGTCAGTTCCGCCGAGACGAGGCGGGCCAGTTCGGCGGCGGCGGTCTCCCGGAGCGCGGTGATCCTGGCCGCGCCCGCTGCCAGCCGCGCGTCGAGGGCAGCCACGGTGGCCCGCAGCTCACCGACCCGCGCGTCACCGGCGTCCAGCTGGGTCACGCGGACGGCCGCGTCCCGCGCCCAGGCGAGCACCTCGTCGACGGTCTCCCCGTACTTGCGCGTCAGGTGCGCGAGCTCGGCGCGACGGCCGGCGATCCACTCCAGCCGCAGCGGGTCGGCGTCCAGCCCGGTGGCGTAGGACGCGAGCGACGACGCCACGTCCGCGAGCCCGGCCACCGCCCCGGCCAGCTCCTCGGCGATCGGTGTGAGTTCCGCGTCCTTCTCCACCGCCGGAGCGAGGGCCTTGCGGGCCGCACCGGCGAGGCTCAGCGCGTCGGTGGCGTCGAAGGCGTCCTCCTCACCCGCCAGCGCCACGAGCGCGGCGTGGGCGGCCTGGCGAAGGTCGTCCACCGCCTGCAGCCGGACGGCCTCCGCCGCCAGCGCACGGTCCTCCCCCGGCTGGGGGTCGGCCCGCGCGATCTCGTCCAGCCCGAACCGGAGGAGGTCGAGCTCACGCGCCCGCTCCTGGGAGCGCGTGGTCAGTTCGGCCAGCTCCGCGGCGGCTGCCCGCCGGGCCGCGAAGTCGGCGCGGTACGGCTCGAGCTCGGCGGCCAGCGCCTCGGCGGCGTAGCGGTCGAGCACCTCGCGCTGCCGCTCGGGCGTGCCCAGCCGCAGCTGTTCGGACTGCCCGTGCACGGTCACCCACTCCCCGACCAGCGCCGCACCCGTCGCCAGGGGCACCTGTGCGCCGCCGACCGCCATCCGCGACCGGGTGGCGCCCAGCTGGCGGCTCACCAGCACCTCGCCGTCCTCCAGTTCGGCCCCCAGCTCGGCCAGCGGCCCGTCCTGCCCCGGCCCGACCCGCCAGCGGCCCTCGACGAGGGCGCGGCCGGCGCCGTTGCGCACCAGGCGCGGGTCGGCCTTCGCGCCGGCCAGCAGCGCCAGCCCGGTGACGATCATGGTCTTGCCCGCGCCGGTTTCCCCGGTCACGGCGGTGAAGCCGGGGCCTGGTTCGATGGTCGCGTCGCCGATCACGCCGAGGTCGGCGATCCTCAGCTCAACGAGCATGGGCCGCGTCCCGCTCGGCGGCACCGCGCCAGCCGTCGACCGGAAGGCCGAACTTGCGCACCAGGCGGTTCACGAACGGCTGCTCGGAGGTGCGGGCCAGCCGCAGGCGATCGCGTCCCACGGTGGCCTCGATCTCCATGCCGCCGGCGACGTCGGTCGTGCGGCGCCCGTCGCACCACACGATCCCCCCGGGGCTGCCCCCGGGGAGCATCTCGATGGTGACGACCGTACGGGGGCCGAGCACGAGCGGGCTCGCGAACAGCGCGTGCGCGCTGAGGGGCACCAGCAGCAGGGCCGACAGGTCGGGCCAGATCACCGGGCCGCGGGCCGAGAAGGCGTAGGCCGTCGAGCCGGTGGGGGTGGCGACCAGCACCCCGTCGGTCGCCCAGCGGGACAGAGGGCGCCCATCCAGTCGGACGAGCACCTCGATCATCCGCTCCCTGGCCATCTTCTCGACCGACACCTCGTTGATGGCGAACGACCGCCACAGCTCGGCACCGCCGGGTTCGTCGCGCACGACGGTGTCGATCGTCATGCGCTCCTCGACCTCGTAGTCGCCCCGCGCCACGTGCTCGATCAGCGCACCGACCTGGGAGGACTCGAGTTCGGCGAGGAAGCCGACGTGGCCGAGGTTCACCCCGAGCACCGGCACCTGCCGGGGCAGCGCCCACTCGGCGGCGCGGAGGATGTTGCCGTCGCCGCCGAAGACGACCACCAGCTCGCAGTCGCGCCCGTCGTCGCCGTTGAGCTCGCGCACGTCGGCGCCGGGCACCCGCGCCGACAGGGCGGCGAAGTCGTCGGAGGCGGCCAGGCAGGTGATGCCGCGGGCGTTGATCCCGGTGATGAACTCTGCCGCGGCCTCCAGCGCGGCGGGACGCAGGGGGTGGAGGGTGACGGCGACCCGCCGGCTCTGGGAGTTCACGCGCCCACCCTAACCCGCGCCACCCCCATCCGGCCGGGCGCCGACGAGATGGACGAAGTACTCCACGTTCCCCGCCTCCCCCGCCAGTCCGCTCTCCCCACGCCAGGCCAGCCGGCGCCCAAGCCGCACTGCCTCGGCCACAACGTCCGACACAGCCCGCTCCCGCAATTCCGGGCTGCGGACCACGCCACGGTCGTCCAGGCCGGCACGGCCGACCTCGAACTGGGGCTTCACCAGCAGCAGCGCCTCGCCGCGCTCTTCGAGTACGCCGAACAGCGGCTCCAGCAGCAGCCGCAGCGAGATGAACGAGACGTCGCCGACGACGAGGTCGACCGGGCGACCGTCCAGGTGGTCGAGGGTGAGGTCGCGCAGGTTGAGCCGCTCCCTGACCACCACGCGGGGGTCCGCCCGCAGGTCCGGCACCAGCTGGTCGTGGCCCACGTCCACGGCGTACACGGTGCGGGCGCCGGCCTCGAGGAGGACCTGGGTGAACCCGCCGGTCGACGCGCCGGCGTCCAGCACGCGGTCACCGACGACCACGCCGGAGGCGGCCAGGGCGCCGGCGAGCTTGTGGGCGGCGCGGGAGACGTAGCGGTCGGCGCCGGCGACCTCCACCCGGTCCCGGATGGTCACGTCCTGTGCGGGCCGGGTCGCGGTGACGCCGTTCACCGTGACACGTCCGGCCCGGACCGCCTCGCTCGCCTGGCCTCGCGACCGGGCAAGGCCGGCGTCCACCAGGGCGCGGTCGAGCCTCACTGCTGGGGGGAGCGCAGGGCCCGCTGGAGCACCTCGACCGCTGCCGAGAGCTGCTGGTGGTGCTCGGAGACGGGCCCGTCCAGCCGGACGGCGGCCAGGGCGTCGTCGATCTCCGCGACGCCGGTGACGGGCGGCTCGGCAGCGGGGGTCTGGGGCTCGGTCACGGCCGACATCCTACGACTCGCCCAGCCCCCGGGCGGCGAGCGCTGCCCCGGTCGCCTGGGCCTGGCCGACGGCACGCACGACCACGGGCGTGACCAGGGCGAACAGGTTCCGCTCGCGTCCCCGGGCGCGGGCGGCCTGGCGGACCTGGCCGAACGTGTCCAGCAACAGGGGCACCGAGCGGAGCATGATCGCGATGGCCAGCCCCACCCGTTCGGCGTCGACGCCCAGCAGCCGGAACGGCCGCAGCGCGGCCACCAACGCGTCCAGCAGGACCGGGCCCGGCGTGGTCAGGGTGAGCAGCCTGCTGGCGTAGACGGCCGTGGCGAGGTTGGCGGTCACCACGACGCCGAGGTCGGGTCTGCCCACCAGCACCTGGTAGCCGCCGAGCACGGCGACGAGGATCCAGAACCCCAGCGGCAGCGCCCACGCCGTGCGCACGCCGACCCGGGTGGACGCGAGCAGGGCCAGCGAGACGCCGAGGGCGGTGAGGCTCGGCACCGGCGCGGAGACCGCGAGCGCCGGCACGGTGAGGGCCAGGAGCACCAGGTACTTCCAGCCCACCCCGAGCCGGTGGAGCCAGGAGTCGCCGGGCGCGTAGAGGCGGAACAGGTTCATGCGCGCACCAGTCGCACGTAGGCGGCGATCGCCTCGGCCGGGTCGCCGTCGGCGACCACCCGTCCGGCGTCGATGACGAGGACGCGGTCGGCCTCGGCCGCCAGGTCGAGGTCGTGGGTCGCCAGCACCACCTGCTGGTCGAGCCCGGCGAGCGCTGCGCGCACGAGATCGCGGTTGCGCAGGTCGAGCAGGGTGGTCGGCTCGTCCGCCACCACGATGCGCGGGCCTGCGGCCAGCACGGACGTCAGTGCGACGAGCTGCCGCTCGCCGCCGGAGAGGTCGTACACGCTCTGCTCCGCGACGTGGGACAGCCCGCGGTCGGCGAGCAGCCGGAGCGCGGCGGCCCGGCGTTCGGCACGGTCACGGACGAGGGGCCGCAGCGACAGTTCGACGTCGTCGGCAGGGGTGGCCAGCACGAGCTGGGCCAGCGGATCGGTGAACACGAAGCCCACCAGTCGGCGCACTTCGCGTCCCTGGCGTGCGGTGTCGAGATCGTGCACCCGCACCTGCCCGGTGCTCGGCAGCGTGAGCCCGTTGAGCAGCCGCAGCAGCGTGGACTTGCCCGAACCGTTCGCGCCGATGACCGCGATGCGTCGCTCGGAGAGCTCCAGGGTCGTCGGGTGCAGCAGCACGCGCGTCCGGCCGGGGCCGGAGGCGGGCAGGCTGACGGTGACGCCGGCGCCGAGGAGCTGGATCAACGCTCAGGCCGTGACCGGCCGCCGGGTGGCCAGCAGCGCGGGGAAGGCACGGTGGACGGCGACGGCGACCGCAGCGGCGGCGAACATCTTGACCAGGTCGCCGGGCCAGAACGCGAGGTCGGCCACGAACGCGGCCACCGGCGTCAGCTTGACGACCGCCACGAGGCCCACGATCCCCAGCGCGTGGATCACGAGGGACGCGGCCAGGCCGGCGAGGAAGAAGCCCAGGTACTGCCTGGGACCCTTCCATCCCACGAAGAGCCGGGCCAGGGCACCCGCGACCAGCGCGCCGAGGGGGAAGGCGATGAGGTAGCCGATCGACGGCTTGATCAGCACACCGAGTCCGCCGGTACCCCCGGCAAACACGGGCAGCCCGGCCATCCCCACCAGCACGTAGAGGAGCGCGGCGAGGAAGCCACGGACGGGGCCGAGGACCAGCCCGGCCAGCACGACGGCGAGCGTCTGCAGCGTGATCGGCACCCCGCCGGCCACCGGAATGGCGGGGGTCAGCGAGAACGCAGCGATCAGGGCTGCGAACACGGCGATCAGGGCGAGGTCGGTGGCGGGGGTCGTCTTGGCGGAAGCGGGCATGGCGGGCTCCTCTCGGTTCGGCCCGGGAAGGATACCGGGCACCCGGCGGGTCAGCGGACGAGTTCCAGTCCGGCCAGGGCGTCCGTGCAGTCCAGGGCCGGATCGGCCCAGACGAGGCGGGCGATGGCCCAGAGCGCGTCGAACTGGCCCTCGGAGGTGTCGGGCCGGGTGTCGAGCCGGATGGACCCGCCCTCGACCACGGCCACCTGGCCGCGGCAGGTCGCGCGTCCGCCGTCGACGTCCACGGTGCGCGGGGGCTCCAGCAGCGCGCGCACGTCGGCCCCGATGTGGGTGGGGCGCTCGCCCTCCCCGGCTCCCACGAGGTCGGCCTTGCCGTGCGCGCCGGTGAAGACCATCAGGGAGTCGATCCCGGCATTGGCCGCGCCGACGATGTCGGTGTCGAGCCGGTCGCCGACGAACACGGGACGGGAGGCACCGGTGCGGCGCATCGCCTCCTCGAGCATGGGACGGAACGGCTTCCCGAAGATCCGTGGCTGCCCGCCGACCGTGCCGGCGATCACGGCGATCGCCCCGCCGGCGCCGGGCACCAGGCCCCGCTCGGTGGGACGGGAGGCGTCGTTGTTGGTGGCGTACCAGGTGGCCCCGGCCTGGATGGCGAGGGCCGCCTCGTCCAGCCGCGGCCAGGTCATCGCCGGGTCGTAGCCCTGCACGACGGCCACCGGCTCGTCCGACGCCTTCGACACGGGCACGAGGCCCGCCTCGGCGACCAGGTCGGCGAGGCTCTCGCTGCCGTTCACCAGCACCCTCGACCCGGGGGCGAGCTCGCGTGCGATCTGGGCGACCGCCACCTGCGCGCTGGTGAGGACGTTGTGGTCGTCGGCCCGGAAGCCGAGCTCGACGAGGTGGTCGATGACCACCTGGGCGGCACGGGCGGCGTTGTTCGTGACGAACATGACCGTCGTGCCGCGACGCTGGAGCTCCTCCAGCGACTCCGCGGCACCGGCGACGGCCGTCGGCCCGAGGTAGATCACCCCGTCCAGGTCGAAGAACGCGGCGTCGTAGGCGTCGATCAGCGCGGTCATTCCGCGGGCGCCTCGCCGTCCTGCGGCGCGGGCTCGGCATCGGCGGGCTGCTCCGCCTCGCCGGACGCGGGCTCGCCCTCCTCGTCGAACTCGTCCTCGGACTCGTCGAAGTCGATCACGATGCCGCGGATCGCCGCCACGCGGTCGACCGCGTCGGTGGAGCCGTCGACGTCGAGCCGGACGACCGCGTCGAACCACCGCTCGGCCTGCTCGTCGTCGCCCATGCGCTCCAGCAGGTCGGCGTAGGCGTAGCGGAGCCGCGCACGGGCCACCTTGGTGCCACGGGCGCCGATCACCTCGATCTCGTTCCTCAGCAGCCTCAGGGCCTCGGCGGCCTGTCCGGTGTCGGTGCGGACCCCGGCCTCGACGAGCCGAAGCTCGATCTGCTGGGCAGCGTCGGGCTCGGCAGCAAGGCCTTCGCGGACGAGCTTCAGCGCGGCCTGGTACCGGCCGAGGGCCCGCTCGCAGTCGGCCATCGCCGGCAGGTACTCGTTGCCGCCGCTCATCCGGCGCAGGGCGCGGAACTCGGTCAGGGCGGTCGCGAAGTCGCCCGCGGCGTAGGCCGTCTCTGCCGCGGCCTCCCGGGTGATCGGCAACCGTGCGGCCCGGCGGCGTGCGGCCTCGGCGTGGGCGTAGGCGAGCTCGGGATCGGTGTCGATCAGCCGGCCCGCCATGAGCAGGTGGGCGCCGACGATCTCTGCCAGCTCGGCGGTCAGCCCCCGCAGTTCGGCGCGAACGCCGCGCGGCAGCTGCCGCAGGTCGAGCCCCTTCGGGGTCTCCGGCTCGTTGGCCTTCGCGGCCAGCCCCGGACGCGGAGCCTCGCGCACGCGGTCGTCACGACGTCCGCGTCCCGCGTCGGGACCGCCCGGCCGCCGGTCGTCACGACCGTAGCGCGACCCGGCGGCGTCGGGGCGTCCACCGGCCGACCGGGGCCCGCGGGACGGGCCACCGTACGGCTTGTCGCCGCGGGTGTCCTTGTCGTAGGGACGGTCACCACGCGGGCTCTTGCTGTACGGCTTGTCGCCGCGGGAGTCCTTGTCGTAGGGACGGTCACCACGCGGGCTCTTGCTGTACGGCTTGTCGCCGCGGGAGTCCTTGTCGTAGGGACGGTCACCACGCGGGGACTTGCTGTACGGCTTGTCGCCGCGGGAATCCTTGTCGTAGGGACGGTCACCACGCGGGGACTTGCTGTACGGCTTGTCGCCGCGGGAATCCTTGTCGTAGGGACGGTCACCACGCGGGCTCTTGCTGTACGGCTTGTCGCCGCGGGAGTCCTTCGACGGGGGCCTCGTGCCGCGCGTGTCCCTGTTGGACGACGAGCCGCCCTTCGCGGCTCCGGTGGACTTCGGGCCCTGGCCCGTGCGCGCGCGGCTCGTGCCGCCTGCACCCTGCGGCCGGCTGCTGCCCTGGCCGCGGGGTGCGCTCGAGCGACCGGATCCGCCGGCGCGATCTGGGGTGGGTTCGTTCACCGCACCATCCTGCCCTTCCGCGCCACGACGGCGCAAAGCAATGACCTGAAAAAGCACAACACCCCCGTGGGGCCGAAGCTCCACGGGGGTGTTTGTATGTCCGGCGACGTCCTACTCTCCCACAGGTTCCCACCTGCAGTACCATCGGCGCTGAAGGGCTTAGCTTCCGGGTTCGGAATGGAGCCGGGCGTTTCCCCTTCGCCATGATCACCGAAACTCTATGGAGTTGTGACGGGCCTCACCCTTGCGGGGAGGCTCCCGACCGTGACTCGAGAACCGCACAGTGGACGCGTAGCACCTTTGTAGGAAACAAGCCCTCGGCCTATTAGTATCGGTCAGCTCCATGCATTGCTGCACTTCCACATCCGACCTATCAACCCGGTGGTCTTCCGGGGGCCTTACCAGATTAACTCTGTGGGAACCCTCATCTTGAGACGTGCTTCCCGCTTAGATGCTTTCAGCGGTTATCACTTCCAAACGTAGCCAACCAGCCGTGCTCTTGGCAGAACAACTGGCACACCAGAGGTTTGTCCGTCCCGGTCCTCTCGTACTAAGGACAGCCTCTCTCAAGATTCCTACGCGCGCAGCGGATAGGGACCGAACTGTCTCACGACGTTCTAAACCCAGCTCGCGTGCCGCTTTAATGGGCGAACAGCCCAACCCTTGGGACCGACTCCAGCCCCAGGATGCGACGAGCCGACATCGAGGTGCCAAACCATGCCGTCGCTATGGACGCTCGGGCAAGATCAGCCTGTTATCCCCGGGGTACCTTTTATCCGTTGAGTGACGGCGCTTCCACGTGCCACCGTCAGATCACTAGTCCCGACTTTCGTCCCTGCTTGAGGTGTCCCTCTCACAGTCAAGCTCCCTTGTGCACTTACACTCAAAACCTGATTGCCAACCAGGCTGAGGGAACCTTTGGGCGCCTCCGTTACATTTTGGGAGGCGACCGCCCCAGTCAAACTACCCATCAGGCACTGTCCCTGATCCGGATAACGGACCTAGGTTAGATAACCAGAACAGCCAGAGTGGTATTTCAACGTTGACTCCACAAGAACTGGCGTCCCTGCTTCAAAGTCTCCCACCTATCCTACACAAGCTGTACCGATCACCAATACCAAACTATAGTAAAGGTCCCGGGGTCTTTCCGTCCTGCTGCGCGTAACGAGCATCTTTACTCGTAATGCAATTTCGCCGAGTTCGTGGTGGAGACAGCGCCCAAATCGTTACTCCATTCGTGCAGGTCGGAACTTACCCGACAAGGAATTTCGCTACCTTAGGATGGTTATAGTTACCACCGCCGTTTACTGGGGCTTAAGTTCGGTGCTTCGCTTGCGCTGACACTTCCCCTTAACCTTCCAGCACCGGGCAGGAGTCAGTCCGTATACATCGTCTTTCAACTTGGCACGGACCTGTGTTTTTAGTAAACAGTCGCTTGGGCCTGGTCTCTGCGACCCTCACCGCTTCGAGCAGCAAGTGCTCTGACGGATCAGGTCCCCCTTATCCCGAAGTTACGGGGGTATTTTGCCGAGTTCCTTCACCACGATTCTCTCGATCGCCTTGGTATTCTCTACCTATCCACCTGTGTCGGTTTAGGGTACGGGCGGCTAACAACTCGCTCACGAAGATTTTCTAGGCAGCATAGGATCACCCACTTCAGAAGCCAGAGGCTTCCTCGCCATCATGTCTCAGGCACGTGAGGTGCGGATTTGCCTACACCTCGCCCTACGCACTTAGCCCGGGACAACCATCGCCCGGGTTGGGCTACCTTCCTGCGTCCCTCCGCAGCTTGCCTAATACGAGTTTGGGTCACAGACTCAAGACTGCTTGGACCGAAGTCCGCCGCAGTCTCTTGCGTGTTTAGCATTACTCGCCTCGGCAGGGTCGTTGTTTCGCCGGTACGGGAATATCAACCCGTTGTCCATCGACTACGCCTGTCGGCCTCGCCTTAGGTCCCGACTTACCCAGGGCAGATTAGCTTGACCCTGGAACCCTTGGATATTCGGCGGACGGGTTTCTCACCCGTCATTCGCTACTCATGCCTGCATTCTCACTCGTGTGCTCTCCACGGCTGGGTTACCCCGCCGCTTCACCGCGCACACGACGCTCCCCTACCCATCCGCGCACCTGGACCACGAGGGCCTGGTTACAACGCGAATGACACAGCTTCGGCGGATTGCTTGAGCCCCGCTAAATTGTCGGCGCAGAATCACTTGACCAGTGAGCTATTACGCACTCTTTCAAGGGTGGCTGCTTCCAAGCCAACCTCCTGGTTGTCTGTGCAACTCCACATCCTTTTCCACTTAGCAATCTCTTAGGGGCCTTAGCTGGTGTTCTGGGCTGTTTCCCTCTCGACTATGAAGCTTATCCCCCACAGTCTCACTGCCGCGCTCTCACTTACCGGCATTCGGAGTTTGGCTGATTTCGGTAAGCTTGTGGGCCCCCTAGACCATCCAGTGCTCTACCTCCGGTAAGAAACACGCGACGCTGCACCTATATGCATTTCGGGGAGAACCAGCTATCACGTAGTTTGATTGGCCTTTCACCCCTATCCACAGCTCATCCCCTCGGTTTTCAACCCAAGTGGGTTCGGGCCTCCACGACGTCTTACCGTCGCTTCACCCTGGCCATGGATAGATCACTACGCTTCGGGTCTAGAGCACGCGACTATGTCGCCCTATTCGGACTTGCTTTCGCTACGGCTTCCCCACACGGGTTAACCTCGCCACGTACCACTAACTCGCAGGCTCATTCTTCAAAAGGCACGCCGTCACCCTTGCAGGCTCCGACGGATTGTAGGCAATCGGTTTCAGGTACTATTTCACTCCCCTCCCGGGGTACTTTTCACCTTTCCCTCACGGTACTTGTCCGCTATCGGTCATCAAGGAGTATTTAGGCTTAACGGGTGGTCCCGCCAGATTCATGCGGAATTTCAGGGGTTCCGCATTACTTGGGGTGACGCTCGGGAGAGATCAACTTACATCTACAGGGGTGTTACCTTCTTTGCCGGAACTTCCCAGAGTCCTTCGACTTCATTGATCTTTTTTGACTCCCTGACCGGTTAACAGCCCGGTCGGAGCGGCCCCACTACCCCCAGCATGCAACGCCTGTTAGCTATCACACACGCTGGGTTTGGCCTCTTCCGCGTTCGCTCGCCACTACTTACGGAATCACGGTTGTTTTCTTTTCCTGTGGGTACTGAGATGTTTCACTTCCCCACGTTCCCTCCAACTACCCTATGTGTTCAGGTAGAGGTCGCCGGACATTACTCCGGTTTCTTTCGAGGTTTCCCTATTCGGAGATCCCCGGATCGAAGCTCGTTTACCAGCTCCCCGGGGCTTATCGCAGGTTACAACGTCCTTCATCGGCTCTTGATGCCTAGGCATCCACCGATTGCCCTTAGTAGCTTGTTATTTCACTACAAAGATGCTCGCGTCCACTGTGCAGTTCTCAAGTAACGGGCGGGCCCAGGGCCGGCGCCACGAGTGGCTCCGGCAGCTGGTCCGCAGAAGAGGGGTTGCCAGGCAACCGACCCTTCAGGGCCCAACAGCGTGCTTCGGGTATCACTCCTGATCTCGAGGTTCCACTCCGCCGGCGAACCGGAGGTTGTACTGACGAGACAGGTGGCTCAACTTAGTGGTCAATGTTCCACTTCGGTGCCTGCTCCGCCATCGACGTGTGCGATGGAACGGAAGCGCTGGACAGGTTTGATTAGGCCTGCCAATGGCTCCTTAGAAAGGAGGTGATCCAGCCGCACCTTCCGGTACGGCTACCTTGTTACGACTTAGTCCTAATTACCGGTCCCACCTTCGACGGCTCCCTCCACAAGGGTTAGGCCACCGGCTTCGGGTGTTACCGACTTTCATGACTTGACGGGCGGTGTGTACAAGGCCCGGGAACGTATTCACCGCAGCGTTGCTGATCTGCGATTACTAGCGACTCCGACTTCATGGGGTCGAGTTGCAGACCCCAATCCGAACTGAGACTGGCTTTATGGGATTCGCTCCACCTTGCGGTATTGCAGCCCTTTGTACCAGCCATTGTAGCATGCGTGAAGCCCTGGACATAAGGGGCATGATGACTTGACGTCATCCCCACCTTCCTCCGAGTTGACCCCGGCAGTCTTCTATGAGTTCCCGGCCGAACCGCTGGCAACATAGAACGAGGGTTGCGCTCGTTGCGGGACTTAACCCAACATCTCACGACACGAGCTGACGACAGCCATGCACCACCTGTATACCGACCTTGCGGGGCACCTGTCTCCAGATGTTTCCGGTATATGTCAAACCCAGGTAAGGTTCTTCGCGTTGCATCGAATTAATCCGCATGCTCCGCCGCTTGTGCGGGCCCCCGTCAATTCCTTTGAGTTTTAGCCTTGCGGCCGTACTCCCCAGGCGGGGCACTTAATGCGTTAGCTTCGGCACGGAACCCGTGGAATGGGTCCCACACCTAGTGCCCACCGTTTACGGCGTGGACTACCAGGGTATCTAAGCCTGTTTGCTCCCCACGCTTTCGCTTCTCAGCGTCAGGAAATGTCCAGAGAACCGCCTTCGCCACTGGTGTTCCTCCTGATATCTGCGCATTCCACCGCTCCACCAGGAATTCCGTTCTCCCCTACATCCCTCAAGTCTGCCCGTATCGAAAGCAGGCTCAGGGTTAAGCCCTGAGTTTTCACTTCCGACGCAACAGACCGCCTACAAGCTCTTTACGCCCAATAATTCCGGACAACGCTCGCACCCTACGTATCACCGCGGCTGCTGGCACGTAGTTAGCCGGTGCTTCTTCTGCAGGTACCGTCATTTTCACTTCGTCCCTGCTGAAAGCGGTTTACAACCCGAAGGCCGTCATCCCGCACGCGGCGTTGCTGCATCAGGCTTTCGCCCATTGTGCAATATTCCCCACTGCTGCCTCCCGTAGGAGTCTGGGCCGTATCTCAGTCCCAGTGTGGCCGGTCGCCCTCTCAGGCCGGCTACCCGTCGTCGCCTTGGTGAGCCGTTACCTCACCAACAAGCTGATAGGCCGCGAGCCCATCCTTGACCGTCGGAGCTTTCCACCTCTGCAGATGCCTGCGGAGGTCGTATCCGGTATTAGCAGCTGTTTCCAACTGTTATCCCGGAGTCAAGGGTAGGTTGCTCACGTGTTACTCACCCGTTCGCCACTGATCAGAGGAGCAAGCTCCTCGTCACCGTTCGACTTGCATGTGTTAAGCACGCCGCCAGCGTTCGTCCTGAGCCAGGATCAAACTCTCCGTTGAAAATTATCAGCCAGGCCGAAGCCCGTTAGCTGTCAACTTTGGTTTGACACTGACGCAGACCCATTGCTGGATCTGTTCAATAATCAAAGGAATCCGTCCGGATCATGTTCGGCTTGCGCCTCGCACTCCCCGGTACGGGGTTGATTTGGCACTGTTTAAAGTGCCTATTGTGCATTGACTTTTAAAGCACGCTGTTGAGTTCTCAAGTTTCGGGTGCGCTCCTCGCTTTGGCTTTCACCGCTGCTTGGGGCAACTCGTCTTACTTTACTTGGCCTTCCGACCGGTGTCAAACCGGCCTTTCAGCCACCCACCACCCGCGACGAAGTCCGGATCTGGATGGGCTCTGGCATGAGCGCACATCGCATCCGTGCTAGTCAGTGGTGGTTTGGCGCCCCGATCCGGCCGTTCCAGGAGCTTTCCTGTCCCGTCCGCCTCACCGGCAGCGCTCGATGAACATTACGCAGTTCGCCGGGCAGGGTCAAATCGGCCGGACGCCCGGGCGTGTCGTCACCGTTCGACCGCGAGGGCACCCACCGTGCGGCGCCCCCGGCGCACGACGACGAACCGCCCGTGGAGCAGGTCTTCGGCCACCAGCCGGGCGTCCGCGTCGGTCACCTTGCGGTTGTTCAGGTAGGCGCCACCCTCGTCGATGGCCCGCCGTGCGGCCGACCGTGACGCCACCACGCCGGCGGCAACCAGGACCTCGACGACCGTCGGGAGCTCCTCCCCCACGCGCAGGGGCGGGCTGCCGAGCTCTGCGACCACGGCGCGCAGCGTCGGCTCCGGGAGCCCGGCGAGCTCCTCCCTGCCGAAGATCGCCGCGGCCGCGGCCGCGGCCGCGCGCCGCTCGGCCGGCGAGTGCACCAGGTCGGTGATGTCGTCGGCGAGCGCACGCTGGGCGGCCCGCAGGTGCGGTGCCTCCGCGGTCTGCCGGGCAAGGTCCTCGATCTCCTCCGCGCTGCGGCGGGTGAAGATCTTCAGGTACTGCACCACCATCGCGTCCTCTGCGTTCAGGAAGAACTGGTGGAACGCATAGGGACTCGTCATCGCGGGATCGAGCCAGATGGTCCCCGACTCGGTCTTGCCGAACTTCGTCCCGTCGGCCTTCGTGAGCAGCGGCGTGGCGAGGGCGTGCACCTTCGCGCCCTCCGCCCGGCGGATCAGGTCCACCCCAGCGGTCAGGTTGCCCCACTGGTCGGAGCCCCCTGTCTGGAGGATCACGCCGTGGCGCCGGTAGAGCTCGAGGAAGTCCAGCGACTGGAGCAGCACGTAGGAGAACTCCGTGTACGAGATCCCCGACTCCAGGCGCGCCTTCACCACCTCGCGGTCGAGCATCCGGTTCACGCTGAAGTGCTTGCCGATGTTCCGCAGGAAGTCGAGGGTCGACAACTCACTGGTCCAGTCGTAGTTGTTGACCACGACCGCCCCGTCGGGCCCGTCGAAGTCGACGAACCGGCTCACCTGGGCCCGGATCTTCTCCACCCATTCGTGGACGAGCTCCCTGGGGTTCAGGTTGCGCTCCGAGCTCTGCTTGGGGTCACCGATCAGGCCGGTCGAGCCACCCACCAGCAGGAACGGGCGGTGGCCCCCCGATTGGAGGATCCGCGACAGCATCAGCTGGACCAGGTTGCCCATGTGGATGCTGGGCGCCGTGGGGTCGAAGCCGACATAGGAACTCACCCGTCCGGCGTCGAAGGCGGACGACAGCGCGTCCGGGTCGGTGGAGTGGGCGATGAAGCCCCGCCAGGTCAGTTCGTCGAGTACGGCATTCACGCTGCGTAAGCCTAGATCAGAGCGGGCCCGGACTCCGGACGGGACCGGGGACGGCGCGCGCCTAGCGGGTCGCGGCGCCCGGGACGTCCTCGCGCAGGATGCGGCGCAGCTCGCCGGCCTGCTCGAAGGCCACCGAGTGGCCCGCGTCCGGCAGCTGGTACCAGCGCTTGGCCGGCGCCTCGAGCCGGTCGAACCAGGCCCGGGCGGGGTCGGTCCGTGCGGCGAGCTCGTGGTCACCGCACAGGATGAAGACCGGCACCTCGAGCCGCGGCGCCTCCCGGCGGAGGTCGACCCCTTGGAGCTGCGGGTACATCACCGAGAACATGTCCAGCAGGCCGCGCACGACGTTCAGCTTCTCGATCGGGCCGTACTCCTGGCCGAGCACCCCGAGCGGGCCGACGCCGCCGGCGGCCGCGCGCTCCCGGTACTCGCGCGGCGGGGTGTACGTGCCCTCGAGCACCGGGTAGAGCGTCATGATCCGCCCGTAGTCGAACACGCTCGGGTACGGCGGCGGGGAGAGCTGTGCGAGCTCCGCCACGAGCGCGCCGTCCCCGGCCGTCCCGGCCGCGGCGACCAGGTCGGCGTAGATCCGGCGGTCGGTCTCCAGAACGTCCACCATCTGCCCGCTGCCGATGTAGGACGCGAAGAGCTCAGGAGCCCGCTGGACGGCGAGCACCCCGAGCAGGCTCCCCCACGACTCGCCCAGCAGATGGATGGGTCGCCCGTCGAAGCGGTCACGCAGGTGCCGGGCGAGCTCGACGACGTCGTCGACCGCCCGGTCGAGGCTGAGCCCCGCGGCGTCGAGCGACGGGTACGACTTGCCCGTGCCGCGCTGGTCCCAGCCGACGATCGTGACGTCGGCCAGGAGCGGCTCGAGCAGGACGCGGGAGAACGCGAGGTCGCTCTGGCCCGGCCCGCCGCTGAGGTAGAGCAGCACCGGGTTGCCCGGGTCGGTCCCCCGGACCTGGATCCACTGGGAGTGGCCGCCGAGGGTCACCTCCTCGAGTTCGGCGAACCCGCCCCCTGGGGCGACGTCCCGCCCGACGGGGGCCGCGGTCGGTGGCAGCAGCAGCCAGCCGGCCAGCAACGCGGTGGCCGTCGTCGCCGCGGCCAGGGCCCACGGGGCCCGCCCCGGCATCCGCCGCCGGCCCCAGGCGGCGCCGAGGGCCATCGGCACCCCGGCGAGCGCCCACGGCACGACGCGGCCGAGCAGGAACGCGACGACGCCGAAGGCGGAGTCGAGCACCACCGGACCGGCGCTGGGCAGGCCGGTGCCCTGGCGTGCCACCTCGAAGGCGAGGATGTGGGCCGCCGGCATCGCCAGGGCCGCCCACCGCGAGCGGGTGAGCCGGCCGCCCAGCATCCCGACGGCCAGGCCGCTGGTCATCAGCGCAACGGCCTGGACGGCCGTGACCGGGCCGCGCGGTTCGTACCAGGCCCAGGCGAGGCCGGACGCGGCGCCGGCGAGGACGGCGAGCCCGGCGCGCAGCGGGCGCGGCAGGCCGAGGGAGTCGTGCGGGGAGGAGCTGTCCGAGGTCATGGGCCCATCCTCGCCAGCGCCGGCGGGCGCCGCGTCCGGCCAGGGCGTGGTCTTCGCCGTGCATCCCGGGGTGGACCGCGGCGCGGCATCCGTCCCGGGATGGACGCCGGCCTCCGTCCCGGGACCGTTGTCCGGCCTCGGCGGGGCACGGGATGCTTGGCGGGTGAGCATCTGGCGTGCCCTCCAGCGAATCGATGCCGCGAGGCCCTGGGTCCTCGACGGCGCGCTCGCGCTCGCCCTGCTGGGGGCATCGCTCGCGACGATGGCCGCCGCCGGCTCGCTGACCGCCGACCCGGTGCACCTGGGCCTTGTGCTGCTCGCCTCCCTCCCCTACGCCCTGCGGCGGCGGGCACCGCTGCCGGTGCTGCTCGTCGCCGGAGCGGCGGTGTTCAGCCTGCTGCTGCTCGGCCACGGCACGGCCGTCATCGGGACCGGCCTGTTCCTCGGCGCCTACACCGTCGCGGCACGCACCGGCCGGGGGGCGACAGCGGTCGCGGCAGCGTTCTGCGGCGTCCTGCTGGTCGCGGTCGCCGCGCTGCCGGGACGGATGGGGTGGCCGGAGTTCGCGACGAACCTCGCCCTGTTCATCGGAGCCTTCGCCCTGGGCTGGGGCGCGCGGGCCCACGCCGAGTCCACGCGCCTGCTCGCCGAGCGCGCGGAGCTGGCCGAGCGCGCACAGGAGGAGGCCAGCCGGATGGCGGTCAGCGAGGAGCGGCTGCGCATCGCGCGAGACCTGCACGACGTCGTCGGCCACTCACTGGGTGTGATCGCGCTCCAGGCCGGCGTCGGTGCGCGGGTGGCGCTGTCCGACCCGGAGGAGGCCCGCTCGTCGCTGCTGGCGATCGCGGAGCGCAGCCGGGCGTCGCTGCAGGAGGTGCGCCAGATCCTCGGCGCCCTGCGCAACCCCGAGGACGACGCCGCGCCCTCGCCCGGCCTGGACGACCTGGACGACCTCGTGGGGCGCTCGGCGGACGCGGGCGTGCGGGTGTCCGTGACCCGGACCGGCGAACCGTGGCCGCTCACCGAGTCCCTCGGCCTGACCGCGTACCGGGTGCTCCAGGAGTCGCTCACCAACGTCGTCAAGCACTCCGGGGCCGACCGGGCGGAGGTGGAGGTGCGCTACGAGCCCGACCGGCTCGTGCTCTCGGTCGCCGACCACGGGCGCGGCGCCCCCGCCCACGCCCGCGAGGGCACCGGCCAGGTCGGGATGCGGGAGCGGGTCGCCGTCTGGGGCGGCCGGTTCCGCGCCGGCAACCGTGCGGGCGGCGGGTACGAGGTGGCCGCGGAGCTCCCGCGGCCGGAGGAGGCTGGACGATGATCACGGTCGGGATCGCCGACGACGAGGCGCTGGTGCGCAGCGGGCTCGCGGTGCTGCTGAGGCACGAGCCCGGGTTCGAGGTGGTCGGCGAGGCAGCGGACGGGCTGGCCGCTCTCGCGCTCGTCCGCGAACGCCACCCCGACGTGCTGCTGATGGACATCCGCATGCCGGGCATCGACGGGCTCGAGGCGACCCGCCGCCTGGTCGGCGACCCCGCGGCGGCCGGGACCCGCATCCTGGTGCTGACGACGTTCGACCACGACGAGAACGTGTTCGCGGCGCTGCGGGCCGGAGCGAGCGGTTTCCTGCCCAAGGACACCGAGCCGCAGCGCCTGCTGGACGCCCTGAGGACGGTGGCCGACGGCGAGGCGCTGCTGGCGCCGAGGGCCACGCGGCGCCTCATCGAGGAGTTCCGGCGAACCGCCCCGGTCGCGCCGCCGTCCCGCCGGCTCGAGGGCCTGACCGACCGGGAACTCGACGTGCTGCGCGCGGTGGCCGCGGGACTCAGCAACGCCGAGATCTCCGAGCGGCTGGTGATCAGCTACGCCACGACCAAGACCCACGTCAGCCGGCTGCTGTCCAAGCTCGGCGCGCGCGACCGCGCTCAACTGGTCGTGATCGCCTTCGAGCACGGTGTCGCCAGGCCGTCCGCGGCCGACTGAGCTCTCAGCCCAGCGCGGCCCGGAGCTCGGCGAGCTGGGCCCGCACGGCCTGGGGCGCGGTGCCGCCGCGTCCGTTCCGGGACGACACCGAGCCTTCGGCGGTGAGCACGGCGAGCACGTCCACGTCCAGCTCCGGCGAGATGGCGGCGAGCTGCTCCGCTGTGAGGTCGGAGAGCTCCTGGCCGGCCGCCTCGCAGGCGCGGACGCACGCCCCCGCGATCTCGTGGGCCCGGGCGAACGGCACCCGACGGCGCACGAGCCAGTCGGCGACATCGGTCGCCAGCGAGAACCCGCGCGGCGCGAGGTCGGCCATCCGTGCGGTGTGGAAGCGCAGCGTCGCAACCATTCCCGTCATCGCCGGCAGCAGGACGCGGAGCTGGTCGAGGCTGTCGAACACCGGCTCCTTGTCCTCCTGGAGGTCGCGGTTGTACGCCAGCGGCAGGCCCTTGCAGGTGGCCAGCAGGCCGGCGAGGTTCCCGATCAGGCGCCCGGCCTTGCCGCGGGCGAGCTCGGCGACGTCCGGGTTCTTCTTCTGCGGCATGATGCTCGAACCCGTCGACCACGCGTCGTCCAGGGTGGCGAAGCCGAACTCGTGGGTGCACCACAGGATCACGTCCTCACTGAGGCGCGACAGGTCGACGCCGATCTGGGCGAGCACGTAGGCCTCCTCCGCCACGAGGTCCCGGGACGCGGTGCCGTCGATGCTGTTCGGCACCGAGGAGGAGAAGCCGAGCGCGCGCGCCACCAGTTCGGGGTCGAGACCGAGGGAGGTGCCGGCGAGCGCCCCCGAGCCGTACGGGCTCACGGAGAGCCGGGCGTCGAGGTCCCGCAGGCGCTGGAGGTCGCGCACCAGCGGCCACGCGTGCGCGAGCAGGTGGTGGCTGAGCAGCACCGGCTGCGCGGACTGGAGGTGCGTGCGCCCCGGCATGATCGCGCCGAGGTGGGCCTCCGCCTGGGTGGCCAGCGCGCCGGCGAGCGCCTTCAGGTCGTCGGCAAGGGCGGTGTTCGCGTCCCTCAGGTACGCGCGGATCAGGGTGGCGATCTGGTCGTTGCGGGAGCGCCCGGCGCGCAGCCGCCCGCCGAGGTCGGCGCCGACCCGCTCGATCAGGCCGCGCTCCAGGGCACCGTGGACGTCCTCGTCGGTGGCCGCGGCCACGAAGGCGCCGGAGGCGACGTCCGCGTCCAGCGCGTCGAGGCCGGCGACCATGGCCGCGAACTCCTCGTCGGTGAGCAGGCCCGCTGCGTGCAGCGCGAGGGCGTGCGCCTTCGAGCCGGCGAGGTCGTGGCGGGCGAGCCTCCAGTCGAACTGGGTCGACCTGCTGAGCGCGAACATCGCCTCGGCGGGTCCGCCGGCGAACCGGCCGCCCCAGAGTCGCCCGGAGTCGGTGGGGTCTGTCATCTGGCGCCTTTCAGCTGGTGTGCAGTCCGAGGAAGGCCTCGGCCATCGCCGCCCCGCCGTCCGCGGCACGGGTGACGATGACCACGGTGTCGTCGCCCGCGATGGTACCGAGGACGGAGTCCCAGCCGACCTTGTCGATCGCCGAGGCGAAGAACTGTGCCGCGCCGGGGGGTGTCCGCAGGACGGTGAGGTTGGCCGACCCCTCCGCCGACAGCAGCAGCTCTCCGGCGAGGCGGTTGAGGCGGGCGAGCGCGGCCGGGGTGCCGGGAGCGTGTTCCCCGGCCAGCAGGGCGTAGGCGAACTCGCCCGCAGGGGTGCGGACGCGGACGGCGCCGAGCTCGAGGAGATCCTTGCTGAGGGTGCCCTGCGACACCGCGATCCCGTCCGCGGCGAGCCGGGCGGCCAGCTCTGTCTGGCTGCGGACGACCTCGCGCTCGATCAGCTCGACGATCCGGGACTGGCGCGCCGACTTCGTCAGCGGCGTACGGGACTCGGTCATGGCCGTCCCCCGGCCGTACCCACCGCGTCGAGGAGCCCGGGCAGGGCCGCGACGAAGGAGTCGAGGTCGGTGTCGGAGATGACCAGCGGCGGGGCGAGGCGCAGCACGTGCGGGCGGGGCGCGTTGATCACGAACCCCGCCTCCAGCGCCGCCTCCGCGACGGCGGGCGCGACGGGGTCTGCCAGCAGCACGCCGCGCAGCAGCCCGCGGCCACGCACGCCGACGACCTGCGGGTGCCCCAGCGCGAGGATCCCTGCGGCCAGGCGGTCGCCGGCCTCGACGGCCCGCGCCAGCAGCCCGTCCCGCTCGATGATGCCGAGCACGGCCAGGCCGGCGGCGGCCGCCACCGGGTTGCCGCCGAACGTGGTGCCGTGGGAACCGGGGCCCAACAGGGACGCGGCCGCGCCCGTGGCGACGCAGGCACCGACGGGGAAGCCGTTGCCCAGGCCCTTGGCGAAGGTGACGATGTCCGCCGTGACGCCGGAGGCCGTGCTGGCCAGCCAGTCACCGCACCGCCCGATCCCGGTCTGCACCTCGTCCAGCCAGAGCAGCGCTCCGGAGGCTGAACAGATCGCGCGCGCACGCGCGAGGAAGTCCGACGGGGGCTCGACGACGCCGTTCTCGCCCTGGATCGGCTCGATGACCACGGCAGCCACGGTCTCGTCGACCACGGCCGCCAGCGCGTCCGCGTCGCCGTAGGGCACGAACACGACCTCCCCGGGCAGCGGCTCGAAGGGCTCCCGGTAGGCGGGGTTCGCGGTGAGCGCGAGGGCGCCGAGGCTGCGTCCGTGGAACGCGCCCTCCATGGCCACCAGCCGGGTGCGTCCGGTGCGCCGGGAGATCTTGAAGCCGGCCTCGTTCGCCTCCGTGCCGGAGTTGGTGAAGAACACCCGGGCCTCCAGGCCGGGCGCGTTGGCCGTCACGAACCCGGCGAGCCGCTCGGCCAGCGCGATCTGCGTGGGGGTGGCGAAGAAGTTCGACACGTGCCCGAGCGTCGACAGCTGGGCGGAGATGGCTCCGAGCACCTGCGGGTGCGCGTGGCCGAGCGCGTTCACCGCGAGTCCGGCCAGCAGGTCGAGGTAGCGGGCGCCGTCCGCGTCCCACAGGTGCACACCCTCGCCCCGGACGAACACCCGCTTCGGCGGCCCGAAGGTGTTCATCAGGGCGTGGGCGTAGCGGGCGGTCAGGTCGGCCTGGCTGCCGGTCGCCGTCGCGACGCTCATGCCCGGGCCCCCGGAGTGACCATCGTGCCGATGCCCTCGTCGGTGAAGATCTCGAGCAGCAGCGAGTGCGGCACCCGGCCGTCGATGACGGTGGCCCGGGTGACCCCGGCCCGGACGGCGCCCAGGCAGGCCTCCATCTTCGGGATCATCCCGGACGCCAGGCTGGGCAGCAGCGAGGCGAGGGCGTCCGCGTCGATCTCCCGGATCACCTCGGTCGAGGCGGGCCAGTCCGCGTACAGGCCGGCCACGTCGGTGAGCACGACGAGGCGCTCGGCGCCGAGGGCCGCGGCCAGGGCACCGGCCGCGGTGTCGGCGTTCACGTTGTGCACCTGGCCCTCCTCGTCGGGGGCCACGGTCGCCACCACCGGGATGCGGCCGGCGTTGATCAGGTCGAGGACGGCGCCGGGCTTCACCTCTGCGACCTCGCCCACCAGGCCGAGGTCGATCTGCTCCCCGTCGAGCTCGATCCCCTTGCGCTCGGCGATCAGCAGGCCGGCGTCCTCCCCGGAGAGCCCGACCGCGAGCGGGCCGTGGGCGTTGAGCAGACCGACGAGTTCGCGGTTCACCTGGCCCATCAGCACCATCCGGACGACATCCATGGCCTCGGGCGTGGTCACCCGGAGGCCGCCGCGGAACTCGCTGGCGATGCCCAGCCGGGCCAGCATCGAGGAGATCTGCGGCCCGCCGCCGTGCACGACGACCGGCTTCACGCCCACCATCCGCAGGAACACGATGTCCTGGGCGAACGCGCGCTTGAGGTCGTCGTCGACCATCGCGTTGCCGCCGTACTTCACCACGACGGTCTTGCCGACGTAGTCCTCCAGCCAGGGCAGGGCCTCGATCAGGATGGCCGCCTTGTCCCCCGCATCGATCATGTCGAGTACTCCGCGTTCTCTTTGACGTAGTCGTAGGTCAGGTCGTTGGTCCAGATCGCCGCGGACGCGTCACCGGCGTGCAGGTGCACCTCCACGAGCACCTCCCGCGCGGTGAGGTCTACCTCGGAGCGGTCGGCACCGAGCTGGCCGTCGACGAACACCCGGACGCCGTTGAAGGCGACGTCCACGTGCTCGGGGTCGTACTCGGCGGGGACGGTGCCGGCAGAGGCGAGCACGCGCCCCCAGTTCGGGTCGTTGCCGAAGATCGCGCACTTGAACAGGTTGCTGCGGGCGATCGCCCGGGCGACCGCAAGGGCGTCCGCCTCGCTGGCCGCACCCTCCACGCGCACCTCGATGTCGTGCGCGGAGCCCTCGGCATCGGCCAGGAGCTGCCGGGCGAGGTCCGCGCAGACGCCGGTGAGCGCCTCGGAGAACTCCGCGGCGTCGGGCGTGACCCCGGAGGCGCCGGAGGACATCAGGATCACGGTGTCGTTGGTGGACATGCAGCCGTCGGAGTCGGTGCGGTCGAAGGTGAACCCGGTGGCGGTGCGCAGGGCCTCGTCGAGCCCGGAGGCGGGGACGACCGCGTCGGTGGTGATCACCACGAGCATCGTGGCGAGCGCCGGGGCGAGCATGCCGGCCCCCTTGGCCATGCCACCGATCGTCCAGCCGTCCGGGGAGGTGTGGATGGACTCCTTCGAGACGGTGTCGGTGGTGCGGATCGCCTCCGCGGCCGAGGGGCCGCCGGTGTGGGCGAGGTCCTGGGACGCCAGCTCGATGCCGGTGAGCACCGCGTCCATCGGCAGCCGGACGCCGATCAGGCCGGTCGAGCAGACGGCCACGTCCGCTGCGGCGCACCCGACCTCGGCCGCCGTCCACTCGGCCATCTGGCGGGCGTCGGCCAGGCCGGCCGAGCCGGTGCAGGCGTTCGCCCCGCCGGAGTTCAGCACCACGGCGGCCAGGCGGCCGTCGGCGACCGCCTGCCTGCTCCACACCACGGGTGCCGCGGTGAACCGGTTGGAGGTGAAGACCGCGGCGGCGTGCGCGTCCGGGCCCTCGTTCACCACGAGGGCGAGGTCGGGACGGCCGGACGCCTTGATGCCCGCGGTGACGCCGGCGGCGAGGAAGCCCTTGGCTGCGGTGACGCTCATGCGGGGTCCCCAGGGAGCTGGCCGAAGGAGCGCAGTGGAGAGGAAGCCCGGGGAGTGTTCACGGTGCGACTCCGATCGTGGTCAGGCCCTGGGCCTCGGGCAGGCCGAGGGCGATGTTCATCGACTGGACGGCACCGCCGGCGGTGCCCTTGGTGAGGTTGTCGAGCGCGGCGACGGCGACCAGTCGCCCGACCGCGGCGTCGACGGTCACCTGCACGTGCACGGCGTTGGAGCCGACGATCGACTGCGTCTGCGGCCACATGCCCTCGGGCAGCAGCGTGACGAAGGGCTCGTCGTCGTACGCGGCGGCGTAGGTGGCGCGCACCACGTCGGCGGGCACCTCCGCGGCCAGCGGCGCGGTGACCGTGGCCAGGATCCCGCGGGGCATCGGCGCGAGCAGCGGGGTGAACGACAGCGACGGCTCACGTGCCCCGAGCAGGCCGAAGTTCTGGAGCATCTCCGGCACGTGGCGGTGGACGCCACCGACGCCGTAGGCGCTCACCGAGCCCATCACCTCCGCACCGAGCAGGTTCGGCTTCAGCGACTTCCCCGCCCCGGACGTGCCGCTGGCCGCGACGGCGACCACGTCACGTCCGGTGACCAGTCCGCCGGTGAGCGCGGGCAGCAGCGCCAGGGTCACCGAGGTCGGGTAGCAGCCGGGGACGGCGATCCGGCGCGTGGCCGAGAGCACCGCGCGCTGGCCGGGCAGTTCCGGCAGCCCATAGGGCCAGGTGCCGGCGTGCTCCGTGCCGTAGAACTGCCGCCACTGCGCGGCGTCGGTGAGCCGGTGGTCGGCGCCCGCGTCCACCACGAGGACGTCGGGACCGAGCTGGGCGGCGACAGCGGCGGAGTGGCCGTGCGGGAGCGCAAGGAAGACCACGTCGTGGCCGGAGAGGATGTCCGCCGACGTTTCCGCCACCACGCGGTCGGCCAGCGGCGTGAGGTGTGGGTGGTGGGCGAGCAGCCGCGTCCCGGCGTTCGAGCCGGCCGTCAGCGCACCGATCTCCACCTCCGGGTGGCCCAGCAGGAGCCGCAGGAGCTCACCGCCCGCATAGCCGGTGGCTCCCGCCACCGCAACCGTGATCGTCATGCCAATGACTATGCCGCATCTCGAATGAATATTCCACCTGAGCTGGGCGCGGCGGGTCGCTGGGTTACCATGCTCGACGTGCCACTCACCGCCATCGGCATCAGCCACCACCGTGTCCCGCTGGAGGACCTCGCGGCCCTGAGCCGTCACGGCGATGCGGTCCTCGACCGCCTCGACGGGGCCGGGCTCACCGGAATGGTGCTGCTGAGCACCTGCAACCGGTTCGAGCTCTACCTCGAGTCCGCGTCCTTCCACGCCGGGCTGGAGTCGGCCCTGGCTGCCGTCCGTGAGGCCCTGCCCTCCGACCAGCGCGGCGTCGTGGACCAGTTCGAGGTGTACGTCGGCCAGGCCGCCGTCCAGCACCTCCTGGAGGTCGCCAGCGGGCTCGAATCGATGGTGGTCGGCGAGGCAGAGGTCATCGGGCAGGTGCGCGAGGCGCTGGCCGCCGCCGGCGATCGCGCCAGCGCCGCACTCCACCGCCTCTTCCACGCCGCCCTGACCACCGCGAAGGCGGTCACCACAGAGACCGCGCTCGGCGCGTCCGGCCGTTCGGTGGCGACGATCGGCCTCGACCTGGTCGAGTCCCGGCACTTCCCGCTCGCCGGGCGCCGCGTCCTCGTGGTCGGTACCGGCAGCTACGCGCGGGTGGTCACCGCAGCGCTCGCCCGGCGCGACTGCGTCGACATCCACGTGTTCTCCCCCAGCGGCCGGGCCGACCGGTTCGCCCGGAGCCACCCGGTGATCGCCGTCGACCCGGACGGGCTGGACGAGGCGCTCTCGTCGGCCGACCTGGTGATCACCTGCAGCGGCGGGGAGCACCACGGCGAACCGGCGATCAGCGCCGGCCGGCTGGCGGGCGCGCGGTCCGCATCCACCGCGCTGCTGCCGGTGCTCGACCTGTCGCTGTCCGGTGACGTCGCCCCGGACGCCGCCGACCTGCTCGAGGTGGACCTGATCGACCTGGCGGAGATCGGCGCGCACGCCCCGGCCGAGCAGGGGGCGGCCGTCCTCGCCGCGCGCGACCTCGTCTCCCGGGGGGTGGAGGCCTACCTGCACCTCGAGCAGGGACGGGCCGCGACGCCCGCCGTCACCGCCATGCGGGCACACATCAGCCAGTTCATCGAACGCGAGATCGAGTCGGCGAACCGCCGCTACGACGCGGAGACCGCCGCGGCCGTCGCCCAGTCGCTGCGCCGGGTCTCCAACGCGCTGCTGCACGCGCCGTCGGTGCGCGCGGCGGAGCTCGCCCGCAGCGGCGGGCTGGCCGACTACTCGCGCGCCCTGAACACCCTGTTCGGGATCGACGTCGAGGCCGGACGGTGAGCGGGGCCGTTCCCCCGGCACCCCTGCTGGCGGCCTACGCCGGACGTCCGACCGGACGCCGCCCGGTGTGGTTCATGCGGCAGGCCGGCCGCTCGCTGCCGGAGTACCGGGCGCTCCGCGAGGGCACCTCGATGCTCGAGGCGTGCCTGACCCCGGAGCTGGCGGCGGAGATCACCTGCCAGCCCGTGCGCCGGCACGACGTGGACGCCGCCATCTTCTTCTCCGACATCGTCGTCCCGCTGCGGCTGGCCGGGATCGGCGTCGAGATCGTCGCCGGCGTCGGGCCCGTGCTCGACGCGCCCGTCCGTACCGCCGCGGACGTGGACGCCCTCCCTGACCTCGACCCCGCCGCGCTCGCGCCGGTGCGCGAGGGTGTCGCGGCGAGCGTCGAGCGCCTCGGCGGCGTCCCGCTGATCGGCTTCGCCGGCGCCCCGTTCACCCTCGCGTCCTACCTCGTGGAGGGACGCCCCGACCGGGCGCTGCCCGCCACCAGGGCACTGCTGGCCGAGGACCCCGCCACGTGGCACCGGCTGCTCGCCAGGGTCGCGGGGATGACCGCGGCGTTCCTCCGCGCGCAGGCCGAGGCAGGGGCCGTGGCCCTCCAGCTGTTCGACTCGTGGGTGGGCCGGCTGTCGCCGGCGGAGTACCGCAGCGCCGTCCAGCCGCACTCTGCGGCGGTGTTCTCCGCCGTCGCCGACCTCGGCGTCCCCCGGGTGCACTTCGGCACCGCCACCCGCGAGCTGCTGCCCGACCTGCTGGCCGCCGGTGCCGACGTCGTCGGCGTGGCCGCCGACATCGGGCTGGACGAGGCGAACGCCCTGCTCGGCGGCGCGGTGCCGCTCCAGGGCAACCTCGATCCGGCGCTGCTGGAGGCCCCGTGGCCGGTGCTGGAGGCGGCGGCGCGCGACGTCGTCCGCCGCGGCGCCACCGCCCCCGGCCACGTGTTCAATCTCGGCCACGGCGTCCCGCCGTCCACCGACCCCGACGTGCTCACCCGGCTCGTGGAGCTGGTGCACGCGATCCCCCTCGAGCAGGAGCACTGACATGCCGCACCCGGCCACGACGAGCCGTCCCGCCCACACCCACGGCATCGGTGCGGTGAAGCCGGACGGCTGGGCGTACAACCGGGCGCCGATGATCGTCTACTGGGAACTCACGAACGCCTGCGGCCTCGCGTGCCGCCACTGCCGCGCCACCGCGATGCCCGAGCCCGCGCCCGGCGAGCTGAGCACCGCCGAGGCGATCGCCGTCCTCGACGACATGCTGGGCTTCGCCACTGCCGCGGGAGAGGCGCTGCCGCACGTGGTGATGACCGGCGGTGACCCGCTGATGCGCGCCGACCTGCCCGAGCTGGTCGCCGCGGCCACCGCCCGGGGTATCGGCGTCTCGCTCGCCCCCGCCGTCACCCGGCTGCTCACCCGGGAGCGGCTGTTCTGGATGAAGGAGGTGGGCATCCAGGCGATCTCGCTGTCGCTGGACGGGTCGACCGCGGCCTTCCACGACGGCGTCCGCATGGTGCCGGGCACGTTCGACGCGACGATCGAGGCCCTCGACCTCGCCGCGGAGGCGGGCCTGCCGGTGCAGGTGAACACCCTCGTCACCGCCACGACCGCGGCGGACCTGCCCGCGGTGTACGAGCTGCTCAGCCGGCACACGCTCATGCAGTGGAGCCTGTTCTTCCTGATCTCGATCGGACGCGGCAGCGAGCTCGCGGAGCTCGCCCCCGGCGACGCCGAGCGGTGGTTGCTCTGGGCGGCCCAGGTGAACCGGGACGCCCCGTTCCGGGTGAAGACGACCGAGGCCATGCACTTCCGCCGGCTGATGGCCGCGCCGCTGCTGCGGGCGGGCCGGACGAAGCAGGAGGTCGAGGCGCTCCCGATGGCCCGCGCGTTCGGGATCAGGGACGGCAACGGCATCGTGTTCATCTCCCACCAGGGCGACGTGTGCCCGTCCGGCTTCCTCCCGGAGGTGGTCGGCAACGTGAAGGACACCTCGCTGGTCACCCTGTACCGGGACGCGCCACTGATGCGGGCCCTGCGCGACCCGGACCGGTTCGCCGGCCGGTGCGGCGTGTGCGAGTTCCACGACTGGTGCGGCGGCTCGCGGGCCCGGGCCTACGCCTGGACCGGCGACCCGCTGGAGTCCGACCCGCTGTGCCCCTACGTCCCCCGGACCACCCCGTGAGGCTGCTGGTCGTCGGGGGCGGCATCACCGGGCTGGCCGCGGCGTGGGAGGCGGCCTCCGGCGCCGACGGACGCCCGCCCGCCGAGGTGCTCGTGGTCGAGTCCGACACGCGCTGGGGCGGGAAGCTGCACACCGAACGGATCGACGACCTCGTGGTGGAGCACGGCCCGGACTCCTTCGTCAGCTACCGGCCGGCCGCGCTGCGGCTGGCCGCGGAACTCGGCATCGACGGCGATGTCATCGGCACCAGCGGCACCCGCAGCGTCTCCCTGCGCGCCCGCGGACGGCTCCGTCCGCTGCCGGCCGGCATGGGCATGGTGCTGCCCACGCGGCTGTGGCCGTTCGTCACCACCGGGATCCTCTCGCCGCTCGACAAGCTGCGGGCCGGCCTCGACCTGGTGCTCCCCCGGCAGCTGCGCGACGGCGAGGACGTGGCGATCGGCGCGTTCCTGCGCGCCCGCCTGGGCGAAGGGATCGTCCGGAGGTTCGCCGACCCGATGGTGGGCGGCATCTACGGCGCCGGTGTCGACCAGCTGAGCCTCGACGCCGTCCTGCCGTCGCTGCGCGCCGACGAGGCGGCCTCGCGGAGCCTGATGCTCGCCGCTCTCGCGCAGGGACGCCGTGCCCGCGCGGCCGGCCGGGCCGGCGGCTCGCCGTTCCGCACGCTCCGCGGGGGTCTCGGCACGCTCGTGGACGCGCTCGTCGAGCGCCTCGGGACGCTCGGCGCGGACCTGCGTCCCGGCACGTCGGTGGTCTCGCTGCGACCCACGGACGGCGGCGGCGCGGAGGCCGACCTGGGCGACGGGACGACCGCCACCGTGGACGCCGTGGTGCTGGCCGGCGGGGTGGCCAGTTCGGCCGCGCTGCTGGCGGGGCCGGCACCGGCAGCGACGAGCGCGCTGTCGGAGGTGCCACTGGCCACCTCCACCGTGGTGTCCCTCGCGTACCCCGAGGATGCGTTCGGCAAACCGCTGGAAACCCACGGGTGGCTGGAGGCCGATCCGGCCCCCATCAGCGGCGTGACGGTGAGCTCGGCGAAGTGGGCCGGGCGGGCGCCGGAGGGAACGGTGCTGATCCGGGCATTCGTGCCCGAACGCCTGGGCGAGATCGCGCGGGCCGGCGACGAGGTCCTGACCGCACGGATCGGCGCCCACCTGGCAGAAGTGATCGGCGTGCGCGGCGAGCCGCTGCTCACCCGGATCGCCCGGTGGCCGGCGATGATGCCCACCTACACCGTCGGTCACCCGGCCCGGGTCACCGCTGCCGAGGAGGGCCTGGCCGGACTCCCCGCGTGGCGGATCGCCGGGTCGGCGCTGCGCGGCGTCGGCGTGCCCGACTGCGTCGCGGACGGACGGCGCCAGGCCGCCCTCGCGCTCGACCATGCCGGAAGCCGGGCTAGGGTCGCACCATGAGCGAGAACTCCGGCGAGGGCCTGCTGGCCTACACCTCCTACTCCGTCTTCGCCCGGCGGGAGCCGATTCCCGACGAGGTGGCTGAGGCCACCCGCGACCTGGTGGAGGACCTCGCCACCACGGGCATCACCACCCGGGGCCTCTACGACGTGCACGGCATGCCCGCCGACGCCGACGTGCTGGTCTGGCTGCACGGCGAGTCCGCCTCCGACCTCCAGGAGGCCCAGCGCCTGTTCCAGCGCGAGGCCTTCGGCGGCCGTGTCGACCTGGCCTGGTCCGGCTACGGGGTGCACCGCCAGGCCGAGTTCAGCCGCGACCACGCCCCCGCGTTCCTGACCGGCGTCGAACCGCGGCACTGGCTGACCGTGTACCCGTTCGTCCGCTCCTACGAGTGGTACCTGCTGCCGGAGGCCGAGCGGAGGGAACTGCTGGCCGAGCACGGCCGCCTGGGCAGGGACTACCCGCAGGTGGCCAGCAACACCGTCGCGGCCTTCGCCCTGGGCGACTACGAGTGGCTGCTGGCGCTGGAGGCGGACGAGCTCACCGACCTGGTCGACCTCATGCGCCACCTGCGCGCGTCGGGCGCTCGCCGCCACGTGCGCCTGGAGGTGCCGTTCTTCACCGGCCACCGCATCACGGCCGCCGACCTGCCGCGGGTGCTGCGGTGAGCGCAGCGGCCTACGACGCCGTCGTGCTGCTCGGCTTCGGCGGCCCGGAGGCCGAGGACGAGGTCGTGCCGTTCCTGGAGCGGGTCACCGCAGGGCGCGGCATCCCGCGCGAGCGGCTGCGCGAGGTCGGCGTCCACTACTTCACGATGGGCGGGGTCAGCCCGATCAACGCCCAGAACCGTGCATTGCGGGAAGCCCTGGCCGACGCCCTCGCCTCGCTCGGCGTGGAAGTGGAACTGGTGCTGGCCAACCGCAACTCCGCGCCGTTCGTCGCCGACGTGCTCGCGGAACTCGCCGCCCGGGGGCACCGGCGCGCCCTGGCCGTCGCCACGGCCGCGTACTCCGGCTACTCCAGCTGCCGCCAGTACCGGGAGGACCTGGGCCTCGCGCTCGCCGGCGCAGGCCTGGACCTCGAGGTGCGCAAGCTGCCGCCGTTCTTCGACCTGCCCGCCTTCTCCGGCACGATCACGGCGCTGCTGCTGGCCGCCGTCGCCGGTGGCCCCGACCTGGCCGCGCCCACCACCCGGCTGGTGTTCACCACGCACTCGGTGCCGACCGCCGCTGCCCGCGCGTCGGGCCCGCACGGGGACGCGTACGAGTCCCAGCACCGCTGGGTGGCCGCGCGCGTCGTCGACGGGATCGCCGAGGCCACGGGCGTCCGCCCGGCGTGGGACCTGGTCTTCCAGTCCCGCAGCGGCCCGCCGTCGGTGCCCTGGCTGGAGCCGGACGTGAACGACGCGATCTCCGCCTACGCCGCCGAGGGGGTGACCGACGTCGTGCTGGCGCCGATCGGCTTCCTCTCCGACCACATGGAGGTCATCTGGGACCTCGACACGCAGGCGCGGCAGACCGCGGACGAGCTCGGCGTCCGGCTGGTGCGCACACCGACGGTGGGCACCCACCCCGCGTTCGTCGCCGCCCTCGCCGGGCGGATCGCGGACGAGCTCGCGACGGGCTCCCCGGAGCCGGCGGAGGGCCAGTTCTGCTTCGGCGCGTGCTGCGCGAACCCGCGCCACGAGCTGCCCACCGTCCCCGGCCTGGCCGAGGACGCACCGCGGTGAGGCTGCGGCTGGCCACGCGCGGGTCGGCACTCGCGTGGACGCAGTCCGGTCACGTCGCGGACGCGTTGCGCGCGCGGGGCCACGAGGTGGAACTGGTCAAGGTGGTCACGCACGGCGACGTCAGCACCGCGCCGCTGGCCGGACTGGGCGGGGTCGGGGTGTTCGTCGGCGCGGTGCGGGCCGCCGTCCTCGCCGGGGACGCCGACCTGGCCGTCCACTCGTTCAAGGACCTGCCCACCGCGGCCGCAGACGGGCTGCTGCTGGCCGCGGTGCCGCCACGCGAGGATGCCTCCGACGCGCTGTGCGCCCGCGACGGGCTCACCCTCGCCACGCTGCCCCGCGGCGCCCGGGTGGGGACCGGTTCGCCCCGCAGGGCCGCGCAACTGCTCGCGCTGCGCCCCGACCTCGAGGTGCTCGCGATCCGGGGGAACGTGGAGACCCGGCTGCGCCGGGTGCACGAGGACCTCGACGCGGTGGTGCTGGCCGCCGCCGGCCTGCGGCGACTCGGCCTGCAGGCCGCGATCACCCAGCTGTTCGGTTTCACGGACATGCTGCCGGCGCCCGCGCAGGGCGCCCTTGCCGTGGAGTGCCGCGCGGACGCCCCTGAGGTCGTGGCTGCGCTCGCCCCTCTCGACGACGCCGCCACCCGGTTCGCCGCCGTGGCCGAGCGGGCGGTGCTGGCCCGGCTGGAGGCCGG
Source organism: Propionicimonas sp. T2.31MG-18 (assembly GCF_964266745.1). Taxonomy (NCBI): domain Bacteria; kingdom Bacillati; phylum Actinomycetota; class Actinomycetes; order Propionibacteriales; family Nocardioidaceae; genus Propionicimonas; species Propionicimonas sp. T2.31MG-18. The sequence goes on along the minus strand of NZ_CAXWGX010000012.1, from coordinate 426,049 downwards.
GTGCGCGGCACCGGTCGCCGCGCACGCCACGGTCGAGGACGGCCGGCTCACGCTGGTCGCGACCGTCGTGGCCGTGGACGGCTCGCGACGGCTCCTCGAGCGCGGCGACGCCGAGGTCTCTCCCGAGGCGGCCGAAGAGCTCGGACGGCGGGTGGCCGGCGGGCTGCTCGACGCCGGCGCAGCAGGGGTGGCCGACCTCGGCGCCGCCAGGCCCCGTCCCCTCGACGGGCGGACGGTCCTGGTGCCCCGGCGAGCGCCGCGTGGCACGGCGGACGCGCTGCGCGCCGCGGGCGCGGACGTGGTGGCCGCCGCGTTCACCACCATCGTCGACCTGCCGCGCGAGCCGCTCGAGGCCGCGCTGGAGGAGCCCTGGGACTGGGTGGTCGTGTCCTCCGCCCACACGGTGGACGCCCTCGCCGCCTGCCCCACCCTCGCGGGCACCCGGGTGGCTGCCGTCGGCCCGGCCACGGCGGACGCCCTGCGCGCGGCCGGGATCGAGCCCGACCTCGTCGCCGACCCCGGCGGCGGGGCTGCGCTGGTCGAGGCGTTCCCCGACGGCCCGGGACGGGTGCTGCTGCCCGGCGCGCAGGAGCCGTCGGCGGAACCCGCGGCCGGCCTGGCCGCGAAGGGCTGGACGGTCCGTCCCGTCGGCGTCTACGCCACCGTCGCGGAACCCCTGCCCGACGACGTGGTGCGGGGGTGGCGGGACGGTCGGTTCTCCGCCCTCGTGGTGACGGCCGGTTCGGTCGCCCGCGCCGCCGTCGATGCCTGCGGGCTGCCCGGCCCGGGCGTCGTCGCCCTCGGCGCGTCGGCGGCCGCCGCAGCGACGGCGTGCGGGATGGACGTGCGTGCCGTCGCGGCCCGGCCGGAGGCGTCCGCCCTCGTCGAGGCCGTGCTCGCCGCGCTGGGCGGCCCGTCCTGACCTACAGCAGGGGCACGAGGTCGGCCACCGAGTCGAGCACGAGGCTGGGCCGGTAGGGGTAGGTCTCGATCTCCTCGCGCGCGGTGACGCCGGACAGCACCAGCACCGTCAGCAGCCCCGCCTCCATGCCGGCCACGATGTCGGTGTCCATGCGGTCGCCGATCATCGCTGTCGTCTCCGAGTGCGCCTCGATGCGGTTCATCGCCGAGCGGAACATCATCGGGTTCGGCTTGCCGACGACGTAGGGCTGCCGGTTCGTGGCCGCGGTGATCATCGCCGCCACCGCGCCGGTGGCCGGCAGCACGCCCGAGGGCGAGGGACCGGTGGTGTCGGGGTTGGTGACGATGAACCGCGCGCCGGCGTTGATCAGCCGGATGGCGGTCGTGATCGCCTCGAACGAGTAGTTGCGGGTCTCCCCGAGCACGACGTAGGCGGGTTCGGTCTCGGTGAGCACGAACCCGGCGCTGTGCAGGGCGGTGGTCAGTCCGGCCTCGCCGATCACGAAGGCGGACTTCTCCCCCGGCTGGTTCTTCAGGAACGCGCCGGTGGCCATCGCGGACGTCCACAGGTTCTGTTCGGGAACAGGCAGGCCCGAGCGGGCGAGCCTCGCCGCGAGGTCCCGCGGGGTGTAGGTGGAGTTGTTGGTCAGCACCAGGAAGCGGCGGGAGGTGTCCACCCAGCGCTGGAGGAGTTCGATCGCCCCGGGCACCGGCTGCTCGTCGTGGACGAGGACGCCGTCCATGTCGGTGAGGAAGCATTCGATGTTGCGCACGCTGCGATGGGCCATGACCCCAGTCTGGCACCGGTGGGCGGACGGGAGTGCAACCGCCGGTGGACGGCCGGCGAACGGCGGCCTCCCCGGATGGCGGAGAATGGAGGTCCCCCACCTCGTGGTGGGTCCTGTCCCGCCAGAAGGAGTCCCGATGATCCCTCCCGTCCGTCGCCCGCGCAGGCTGCGCGGCACCCCCGCCGTCCGGCGCCTGGTCGCGGAGACCCGCGTCCGGCCCGCGCAACTGGTGCTGCCGGTCTTCGTCGCCGACGGGATCGCGGAGCCGCGTCCGATCGGCTCGCTGCCCGGCGTCGTGCAGCACACGCTGGACTCGGTGCGCGCGGAGGCCTCCCGCGCTGTTGCCGCCGGGCTGGGCGGCATCGTGCTCTTCGGCGTGCCCGAGCCCGACGACAAGGACGCCACGGGCTCGGCCGGCTACGCGGAGTCCGGGATCCTGAACCGCGCGATCGCCGCCGTCCGTGCCGAGGTCGGCGACGACCTCGTGATCGTCGCCGACACCTGCCTCGACGAGTTCACCGACCACGGCCACTGCGGCGTGCTGGCCGCGGACGGGACGGTCGCCAACGACGCCACCGTCGAGCTGTACGTGCAACAGGCCGTCTCCCAGGCGGTCGCGGGGACGCACTTCGTCTCCCCCTCCGGGATGATGGACGGCCAGGTGGCCGCCATCCGGGCCGGCCTCGACCTCGCGGGCTTCACCGACGTGGGCATCCTGGCCTACGCGGCCAAGTACGCATCGGCGTTCTACGGCCCGTTCCGCGAGGCCGTCGGCTCGTCCCTGGTCGGCGACCGCCGCGCCTACCAGCAGGACCCGGCCAACCGCAGGGAGGGACGGCTGGAAGCGTCCCTGGACGAGCTCGAGGGCGCGGACATCCTGATGGTGAAGCCGGCCGGGCACTACCTGGACGTTCTCGCCGACGTGGCGGCGTGGTCCCGGGTGCCGGTAGCCGCCTACCAGGTCTCCGGGGAGTACGCGATGATCGCCGCCGCAGCAGAGCGGGGCTGGATCGACCGCGACGCCGCCCTCCTCGAGTCGACGACGGCGATCGTGAGGGCCGGGGCCGACATCGTGCTCACCTACGCCGCGCTCGAGCTCGCCGGGTGGCTGCGATGAGCGGGAACGCCGAGGCCTTCGACCGCGCACGGGCCGTCATCCCCGGTGGCGTGTCCTCCCCGGTGCGGGCCTTCGGGTCCGTGGGCGGCACGCCGGTCTTCGTCTCCCGGGCTGAAGGCGCCCGCATCGTCGACGTGGAGGGACGCGAGTACCTCGACCTGGTCGGCTCGTGGGGCCCCGCCCTCCTCGGCCACGCCCACCCGGAGGTGGTCGCGGCGGTCCAGGCAGCGGCGGCGCGGGGGCTGTCGTTCGGCGCCCCCACCCTCGCCGAGGCCGAGCTGGCCGAACTGGTCCGCGAGCGGGTGCCGCTGGCGCGGAAGGTCCGGTTCGTGTCCACGGGCACCGAGGCCTGCATGACGGCGGTGCGCCTGGCCCGCGGCGCCACCGGGCGCGACCTCGTGGTGAAGTTCTCCGGCTGCTACCACGGCCACTCCGACGCCCTGCTCGCCGCAGCGGGCTCCGGCGTCATCACCGCGGGGCTCCCGGGTTCTGCCGGGGTCCCCGCCGCGGCGACGGCCCAGACTCTCGTGGTGCCCTACAACGACGCGGACGCGCTCCGCGAGGTGTTCGCCGCGCGCGGGACGGAGATCGCAGCCGTGATCACCGAGCCGGCGGCAGCCAACATGGGCGTCGTGCCGCCGGTTCCGGGGTTCAACGAACTGCTCCGCGAGCTCACCACGGCCCACGGGGCGCTGCTCGTCTACGACGAGGTGCTCACCGGCTTCCGCGTCTCACGCGCCGGCTGGTGGGGGCTCGAGGGCGGGGCGGTCACCCCCGACCTGTTCACGTTCGGCAAGGTGGTCGGCGGGGGCCTGCCGCTGGCCGCGATCGGCGGTCGTGCGGACCTGCTCGACCTGCTGGCCCCGGTCGGCCCGGTGTACCAGGCGGGCACCCTGTCGGGGAACCCGCTGGCCACCGCCGCGGGGATCGCCACGCTCCGCCTCGCCGACGACGCCGTGTACGCGGCGGTCGACGCGGCGTCCGCCACCCTGTCCGCCGCCGTGGCCAGCGCTCTGGATGCCGCCGGCGTCCCCCACCGTCTCCAGCGGGCCGGCTCGCTGTTCAGCGTCTTCTGGGGCGTCACCGGGCCGGTGCTCGACGACGCGTCCGCCCAACGCCAGGACGTGGGCGCCTACCGCGCGTTCTTCCACGCCATGCTGGACGCGGGCGTGGCGCTGCCCCCGTCGGCCTACGAGGCGTGGTTCCTGTCGGCCGCGCACGACGACGCGGTCCTCGACCGCATCACCGGGGCCCTCCCCGGTGCGGCGAGGGCCGCCGCTGCGGTGCTGGGTGCCTAGCTGCTGGTCTTGATGCCGACCCAGTCGCTGGTCGTGCTGATCGCGCCGTCGACGGTGAACTTCACCCGGTAGTAGTAGGTGGTGCCGGGCTTGAGCGAGCAGGTGTTCGGGGTGATCAGGGTGGCCCCGCCCGAGCAGCCTGCCGCCGTCACGGCGGTCACGGCGACCGGGGAGTTGGTGCTGGTGGTCGAGCTGTTGCCGAGGCGCCCGCTCCCGTTGGCCCCCCAGCAGTAGGCGCTGTCGCCGGAGAGCGCGCACGCATGGTCGCTCCCGCTGCTGACCCGGGTAACGGTGCCACTCAGGACCGAGGTCGCCACAGCCACCGGGGTCGTGCGGTTGCTGGAGGAATTGTTCCCGATCTGCCCGGACGCACCCTCGCCCCAGCAGTAGGCCTTCCCGTCTGCCACCACGCAGCTGAAGTACTGGCCCAGGCTCAGGCTGCTCAGCGTCGCACCGGCGGCCCAGGATTCGGTCACCGCCACCGGCAGGGAGTTGAGGGTCGTCGAGCCGTTGCCCAGCTGTCCGTAGAGGGCGTAGCCCCAGCAGTACGCGTCGCCGTCCGCGATCACGCACGTGTGGGCCTCACCTGCGCTGATCTCGGTGACGGTCCGGCCGGCGAGGGCGCCGGAGGTGCTCACCGCGACCGGGACCGAGCGGTTGTTGGCGGAGCCGGTCTGCCCGTCGCCCAGCTGGCCGGAGACGTCGGAGCCCCAGCAGTAGGCCTGCCCGCCGGCGAGAGCGCAGGTGTGACCGGCGCCCGCAGCGATCTCGGTCACGGTCTTCCCGGCCAGCAGACCACCGACCTTCACCGGGGAGGTACGAGGAGTGGTCGTGCCGTCTCCCAGCTGTCCACGGGAGTTGTCGCCCCAGCAGTAGACGTCACCGTCGGCGAGCGCGCAGGTGTGCATGTAGCCGGCCGCGAGCTCTGACGCACTGGTGAAGCTTCCGGCGGCGACGGGAACCGAACTGGCCGTCGCGGAGCCGTTGCCGAGCTCGCCGTACTCGTTCTGCCCCCAGCAGTACACCCCTCCGTCCGCGATCACGCAGGTGTGGTTGTCCCCGCTCGCGACCCGGCTGGCCGTGAGCCCGGAGAGCACACCGGTCGTGGTCACTGCTGTCGGGGACGTGCGTGCGGTCGTGGTGCCGTCGCCGAGTTCGCCGTTGTCGTTGTTGCCCCAGCAGTACACCGCACCTTCGAGCACGGCGCAGGTGTGGTCGGTGCCCGCCGAGATGCGGTCGACCACCAGGTTGTCCGTCCGTGCAGCGATGCCGCCGCGGTCGAGCGCGGAGCGCAGGGGTCCGGCGTACACGGTGACGGGGGACGATCCGCTGGAGGACGTGGACCGCTGGAGGGTGTATCCGGCGTAGGAGTCACCGAGTTCGGCCACGGCGTCCCAGCCCAGGGTGAGCGACCGGGAGGTCTTCGCGTCGGCGGACGGCACCACGGCCGCACGGGTCTTCGTGGTGGCGGTCACCCACGGGCTCGCGGGAGCCGTCCAGGTGCCGATGCTGTAGCCCAGGCGGTAGGAGAAGCTGCTGCCCTGCACCAGCGAACAGTCGCTGCCCACCAGGACCGCTCCGGCCGGGCAGGTGAGCCCGTTCACGGCCGCGTCGACCGGCACGCGCGAGGTCGAGCTCGCAGAGTTCCCGAGTTGTCCGCTGGTGCCGAGCCCCCAGCAGGAGCCCAGGGAGTCGCCGACCACGCAGGAGACGGACGCGCCGGCGCTGATCGAGGTGACCGGGCGACCGTCGAGTACTCCGGCCGTGGACACCGCCACGGGCGTGGTGCGCTGGGTGACCGTGTTGTCGCCGAGCTGGCCGTAGTTGTTGTAGCCCCAGCAGTACGCCGTGCCGTCGCTGATCGCGCAGGTGTGGGTCGACCCGGCGTTGATGGCCGTCACCGAGCCCGCCGTGAGCAGCGTGGCGGTCACCGTCACCGGCTGGCTGACGTCACCACTCGTGGCACCGTTGCCGAGCCGGCCGTTGGTCGTGCTGCCCCAGCAGTAGGCGGTGCCGTCCACCACCGCGCAGGTGTGCGTGTTCCCCGCGGACACCGACGTGACCGTCCGGTCGGCGAGGCCGGTGGCGGTAGAGACTGCCACCGGGCTGGTGTAGTTGCCGCTGGTGGAGGCGTTGCCGAGCCGCCCGTTCGTGCCGAGGCCCCAGCAGAAGGCGAGCCCGTCGGCGACCGCGCAGGAGTGGGAGGTGCCGGCAGAGATCGTCGTGACCGTGCGGCCGCTGAGGACGCCGCTCGTCACGACGGCGACGGGCGTCGAGGCGGTGGACGTGCTTCCGCGGCCGAGGCGGCCGTTGGAGCCGTTGCCCCAGCAGTAGGCGTTCCCGTCCGCCGTCGCGCAGGTGTGCGAGTCGCCCGCGGAGATCGACGTGACCGTCCCGCTCATCGCCCCGGTGCTGACCGCGACGGGGCTGGTGTAGGTGCCGGTGGTGGTGCCGTTGCCCAGGCGGCCGTTCGTGGCCAGGCCCCAGCAGTACGCGTTGCCGTCGGCCACGGCGCAGGCGTGGTTGGTCCCGACGCTGATGTCGGTGACGGTCTTCCCGGCCAGTGCGCCACCCACTTCGCGTGGGACGTTGGTCGAGGTGGTCGCTCCCAGGCCGAGGGCTCCGTTGGTGTTCGCACCCCAGCAGAAGACGCGTCCCTGAGCGACTGCACAGGACTGGGTGCCGCCGGTCGAGACCTTCGTCACGACGAGGCCCCCGGAGGTCGCGGCCGAGCCGATCGACTGCGTGGCGCTCGTGCCCGTGCCGGAGTAGAGCTCCGCAGCACCGCTCCCGCTCGGGGAGGAGGACCAGTCGAGCGTGTACTGCGGGGTCGCCCAGTCACCGCTCGCCGCGGCCCAGTCGATGTCGACGCGGGACGCGCGGGCGGTCGTGTCGGGCGTGATGGCGTCCAGGCTGGCCGCGCTGAAGCTGGCCTTGGCGAACTCCACGTCGACGTAGCTGGCCAGCGTGGCCTGCTGCTGCCAGATCAGGGACAGCGCGGCCAGCACGCCCAGTCCGAGCGCGGCGATCCGCCGGCGTCCCTTCCTGGGGGAAGCCGGGAGGTAGCGCAGACCCCTCCTCACTGCGCTACCTCCCGGTCGGCGTCCCGCCGGCGCCCGCCGGCGAGCCGGGCCACCACCAGCCCGGTACCGATCGCGGCCCCCGCGAGGGCCAGCGTCTGGGGAATGCCGTCCGCGCCGGTGTAGGCCAGGCCGTTGCCGTGGCCCTTGCCTCCGCCGTCGGTCTCGGCACTGACGACCTCGCCGGCGCCCCAGGCGTCCACCCGGAGCGTGGCGTTGACGTTCTCCTCCTGCCGGGCGAGCGTGGCCCGCACCTGCACCCACACCGGGTCACCGGCCGGGGTGACGCCCAGCTCGCGGGTGTCACCGTGGGTGGCGGGCAGGAAGGCCTGGTCGAGCGGGGTGTCGTTGACCCAGCTCTCGGCGACACCGTTGCAGGTCTCGCCCTGCCAGCGCTCCGTGCAGGCGAGGACGTCGACGCGAAGGGCGTCGGCGGCGACGGAACCGGCGGCGACGCCGAGCCCGACGTGCACCGCGCCCTCCTCGTCACCCCTGGTGTCCACCCCGATCTGCCAGAGCACCTGCTCCCCGGGAACCATCGAGGACATCCTCTCCTCGTCGGAAACGATGGTGAGGACCAGGTGCTGCCCCACCACCTGGTACTCGGTCTCCGCGGCCTGCGCCTCGCTGGCGCCCAGGACCTGGGAGCCGGCGACGACGGCCGCGGCGGCGATGATGGTGGCGCGGCGTGCCTGCCGCGGCCAGAACGCCCAGGTGACCAGGGCGCCGGCCAGGAGGGTCATCAGACCCATCAGCCGGGGGTCACGCAGGTTGGCGAACCAGGTCGCCACACCGGGCATCGACGCCAGCACGATGCGGGCGTCGTTGATGACGTAGGGCTCCGGGTCGTCGACCGCGTTGGCGTCGCCGCGCATCGTGATCACGCGGGACGACGGCGTGCCGGGAAGCGGCTCGATGGACGTGATCCGGTGCGTGATGGGCAGCTGGCCCGGGCGCTCCACCGTGGTCACGTCACCGACAGCGAGGTCGGCGGCCGGGACCAGCCGGACGAGCGCAGCCGACCCCGCGGGGATCGTCGGCGCCATCGAGCCGGTGGAGAAGAGGATGATCGAGAAGCCCCACAGGTGCGCGGCGAGGGCGGCGACGATGCTGGCGGCGCCGAGGGCGCCCAGCGTCCACAGCAGCACATCCACGATGCGCCGGCCGACGGCCGCGAGGCCACCGCTGAGGGCGCGCGACGGCGAGCTCTCGACAGCCCTGCGGGGTCGATCACTGGCCATGGTGTGGGGTTCCTCTGTTTGGCCGAAGCCCGGTCAGGTTCGCGGCGGCGAACCTGACCGGGAGTCCGGGATAGGGGCTACTTCGGGTCGGCCGGTGTTACTGCGAGACGGCCTGGAACTGCCAGGTGACGCTGCCGGTCTGGCTCTGGGCGAGGCCGCTGCCGGCGGTCACCTTGAAGCACAGGTAGGCGGGGGCGCCGGCAGTCGTGGTCGGCGAACCCATGGCGAGGGTGAAGGACGAGGCGCCGGTCACGGAGCTGATCGCGGTGCCGGCCGGGACGACCGTGGTGCCGGTGGTGCTGGTGGTGCAGCCCGCGGTGGCGGTCTTCACGACCTCGTAGGTCAGGTTGGTGACGGTGCCGGTGTTGGTGGAGGCCACCAGGTTCACCTGCGCGTTGTTGGTGGTGCCGGCGGCGAGCCGGAGCGCGTACGGCGCGGCGACGACGTCGGTCGGGGTCAGGTTGTTGAAGGGGGCGGTGAAGCTCAGTGCCCCGGCGGCGCCGCTGGTCGAGTGCTGCGAGAAGCTCGCCTGGCTGGCGTCGACGGCACCCTCGAGGTTGAAGTAGCCGGCGGTGAACGTCGCGTTGGCGTACTCCGAGTCGTTCCAGGAGGCCAGCGTCGCCATGGTGCCCACGCCGAGGACGAGGCCCCCCGCGAGGATGGCTGCGACCTTGCGGCTCCCCTGCCGCTTGGTCTCGGTGGTGGTGTTGCTCACTTGTCGTACCCTTTCGTGATATCCCCAATGTCGGATGAGTGGTTAGAGATTAACCAGCGAATCATTCACACAACAACTTCGAACCCAACTTTGATGGCCTCGCAGGGCCCTTGTATTGATCGTGGTTAAACCCTGAGCGCGACCGGTCCCTGAGGCCCAAAACCCCTTGTCACTCGCTAGAGGGTCACCCGTGAGGGGTCGGTGTCACCCCCCCGGATGACATTCTGTGAAATGCTATTGTCACCCGCGCGGGGACGTTGTGAATATGTGGGCTGTCACCCATTGGGGGACGTTCTCGAAAATGGGTTGTCACCTGTGGGGGGACGCCACCGAATTATCGGTGGTCACTCGCGTGGGTGACGATCGCCGAATTCTGTGGCGCAGCTGTGCCCGGTGGTGGCCCGCCCCCAGGGCGCCACGACGGGGCCGTCGGGACCCCCGGACACGCAGACGGCGCAAGCCCTCCCGCAGGAGGCGCTCGCGCCGTCGGTACCGGTGGCTAGAAGTCCCGCAGCACGGCCCCGCACCGTTCGGCAGCCAGGCTCACGGCCGCGTCGCGCGCTGCCGCCGTCTCCGCGTCGGTCAGGGTGCGGTCCGGGGCCCGGAAGCGGAGGGCGAAGGCCAGCGAGCGGTGACCGGGCGGCACCTGGCCGCCGGTGAACACGTCGAACAGGCTGATCGACTCCAGCAGGTCTCCTGCCCCCTCCACCAGCGCCTGCCGGACGTCACCGGCGCAGACACCGTCGGCGACGACGAGGGCGACGTCCTCCTTGGCCACCGGGTGCCCGGAGACCGGGAGGATGGAGCCCGTGCCGGGCGCGAGCCGGACGAGTGCGTCGAGGTCGAGCTCGACCGCCGCGGTCCGCGCCGGAAGACCGAAGGCACGCACCACCGCGGGGTGGAGTTCGCCGGCGTGCCCGACGACCTCGCCTCCCAGGACGAGCGCGGCACAGCGGCCGGGGTGCCAGGGCGCCTGGTCTGCGGGCCGGCGCTCCAGCGTCGCTCCGAGGGCAGCGGCGGCCTGGTCGGCGAAGGCGAACGACTGGGCCCAGCCCGCCTCGACCGCCTCGCCCTGCCACCCGGCGCGTCGCCACTGGCCGCAGAGCACGGCCGCGAGGTGGCGCGGCTGCACTGGCAGGGCCGCCTCGATCGCCGCGAGCTCGTCGGCGGAGGGGCGCCCGGCGACCGACGGGATGGGGGTGGCCGCACCGGAGCCGGCGAAGAACACCCGTCCCGCCTCGTAGAGGGCGAGGTCGTCGTTGCCGCGCGAGGTGTTGCGTCCCACGGCAGCGAACAGCCCGGGCAGGATCGAGGTGCGCAGGAAGGGCGCGGTCTCGGCGAGCGGGTTGGCCAGGCGCACGAGCGCCCGGCGCCGGTCGTCGTCCGGCACGCCCATCCTGTCGAGGTCCTCGACCGAGGCGAACGGGAACGTCAGCACCTCGACGAAGCCGCCGGCGGCCACGCGGGAGCCGATCGCCCGGCGAGCGCGCTGGTCCGCGGTGAGGCCACGCCCCACCGGTGCCGGCGGCACGATCGAGGGCAGCTTGTCGAAGCCGATCTTGCGACCGACCTCCTCCACGTAGTCGTAGGGGTCGCGCAGGTCGGGACGCCATGTCGGCGGCACCATGCTCAGCCGGTCGCCGTCGATCTCGACGTCACAGCCGCTGGCCCGCAGGATCTCCACCACCCGCTCGCGGGAGACCGGAAGGCCCAGGATCCTCGAGGGCAGGTCCGCGTCGATGGCCTGGGACGGCATCGCGGGCACCGCGCCGGCGACGGTCTCCGCCGCCGACAGCGTGCCGCCGGCCAGCTCGACCAGCAGCCGGGCCGCCAGATGCGCGGCGCTGTACGCCGCGGCCGGGTCGACGCCGCGGTGGAACCGCTTGGACGCCTCCGAGGGCAGGTTGTGACGGCGCAGGGTGCGCGAGATCGTCGTCGGGTCGAAGGAGGCCGCCTCGATCACCACCTCCGTGGTGGTCCCGCGCAGCTCCGTCGACTGCCCACCCATCACACCGGCGAGCCCGATCGGACCGGTGTCGTCGGTGATCAGCAGGTCGTCGGGGTCGAGCGCCCGGGTGACGTCGTCCAGGGTGACCAGGCTCTCCCCCGCCCGCGCCTTGCGCACGACGATCTCGCCCTTCAGCAGCGACGCGTCGTAGGCGTGGAGGGGCTGACCGGTCTCGAGCATCACGTAGTTGGTGATGTCGACGGCCAGCGAGATCGAGCGCATGCCCGCCATCACCAGGCGGCGGGCCATCCAGCGCGGGGTGGGGCGCGACGGGTCGATCCCGGACACGCCGAGGGCCACGAAGAGCGGGCACGCGTCGTCGTCCAGCCGGACGGGGTAGCCGTCCACCCGGGTGGTGGGCGTCGTCCGGGCGACCACGTCGGTGAACCGGACGCCCAGATTCTGGCCCGCCTCGCGCGCCAGGCCCCGGATGCTGAGGCAGTAGCCGATGTCGGGGCTCACGTCGATCTCGAGCACGTCGTCGCGCAGGTGCAGGACGTCCGCCGGGTCGTCTCCCGGTTCGAGGGCGCGGCCGTGGTCGTCGACCGGCGGCAGCACGATGATGCCGGTGTGGTCGTGGCCGATGCCGAGTTCGTCCTCGGCGCAGATCATGCCGTCGGAGGTGTGGCCGTAGGTCTTGCGGGCGGCGATCGCGAACCCGCCGGCCAGCCCCGCACCGGGGAGCGAGACGACCACCAGGTCGCCGACGGCGAAGTTGTGCGCACCGCAGACCACGCTGCGGCAGCCCTGCGGGTGGTCGGGGTGCGGCTCGTTGTGCCCGGGGCCCACGTCGACCTGCACCCAGCGGATCGTCTTGCCGTTCTTCTGCGGCTCGTCGACGTAGGCGAGGACGCGGCCGACCACGACCGGCCCGGTGACGTCGGAGCCGAGCTCCTCGACGCGCTCCACCTCGAGGCCCGCGCGGATCAGCACCTCGCCGAGCGCGCGTCCGGTCAGGCCCTCCGGCAGGTCGACGTGCTCTGCCAGCCAGCTCAGCGGCGCCCTCATCGTGCCATCCCCTTCAGTGAGCGGCTGAACCGTACGTCTCCCTCGACCATGTCGCGCATGTCGGCGGCGTTGTTGCGGAACATCAGCGTCCGCTCGATGCCCATGCCGAACGCGAAGCCGGAGTAGGTGTCGGTGTCGATGCCGCACGCGGCGAGCACCCGCGGGTTCACCACGCCGCAGCCGCCCCACTCGATCCAGCCCTGCGACTTGCAGGTTCGGCACGGGGCGTCCGGGTTGCCGACCGACTCGCCCCGGCACACGAAGCACTTCAGGTCGACCTCGGCCGACGGCTCCGTGAACGGGAAGTAGTGCGGGCGCATCCTCGTCTCGATGCCGTCACCGAACATCGAGCGGGCGAGGTGGTCGAGCGTGCCCTTCAGGTGGGCAAGCGAGATGCCCTTGTCGACCACCAGGCCCTCGATCTGGTGGAACACCGGCACGTGGGTGGCGTCGAACTCGTCGGCCCGGTACACCTTCCCCGGGCAGACGACGTAGATCGGCAGGGGACGGTCGAGCATCGAGCGGATCTGCACCGGTGACGTGTGCGTGCGCAGCACGATGTGGTTCTCCAGCGGCGCGACGAACAGGGTGTCGGTGGTGCCGCGCGCCGGGTGGTCGGGACCGATGTTGAGCGCGTCGAAGTTCAGCCACTCCCCCTCGGCCTCCGGGCCCTCGGCGATCTCCCAGCCCATCGCGACGAACACGTCGCCCATCAGGTCCATCAGCGCGGTGATCGGGTGCGGGGCACCCTCGGGGGCGAGCTCGACCGGCAGCGTGACGTCGATCCGCTCGGCCGCCAGGCGCTGCGTGAGCTCTGCGGCGCCGATCCCCGCCTCCCTCTCGGCGAGGGCGGCGTTCACCGCGGCGCGGGCCGCGCCGAGGCGCTGGCCGGCGTCCTTGCGCTCGGGGCCGGGCAGCGTCCCGATGGCGCGGTTGGCCAGGGCGAGCGGCGAACGCTCGCCGACGTGGGCGAGCCTCGCCTCCTTCAGCTCCGCGCTCGTGGACGCGGCGGCGAAGGCCCCCAGGGCGTCGGCGACCACGGCGTCGATCGCGGTCTGGGAGAGGTCGGCCGGTTGGTCTCCAGGCACGGTGATCGGTTTCCTTCGGGTCAGTTGGACGCGCGCTGCGCGCTGGCACTGGCGTACAGGCACACTGCCGCCGCCGTGGCCAGATTAAGGCTCTCCGCCTGTCCGTAGATGGGCACGGCCACGGTGTGGTCGGCCAGGGCCAGGTGTTCGACGGGCAGGCCCCAGGACTCGTTGCCCATCACCCAGGCGGTCGGCTTGTCCAGGTCGGCGTCCAGGTCGGTCAGGTCCGTGCCCGCGGCACCGTCGGTGGCGAAGATCTGCATCCCCGCCGCGCGGCAGGCCTCGATCGCCTCACCCAGGTCGGCACCCACCACGATCGGCAGGTGGAAGATGCTCCCCACGCTCGCCCGGACGACCTTGGGGTTGTACACCTCGACCGAGTCGGAGCTGAGGATGACGGCGTCCGCCCCGAACGCGTCGGCACAGCGGATCACCGTCCCGGCATTGCCCGGGTCGCGCACCTGGGCGCAGATCACGACCAGCGACACGTCCTTGCGGCGGTGCTTCTTCTTGGGCTTGTCTTCCTTCCTGGGCTTCTTGCCCAGGACGGTCTTCAGCGGCACGTCGATCGCCCGCGCGACCGCGACGACGCCCTGCGGGGTCACGGTGTCGGTCAGCGTGGCGAGGTTCTGCTCGCTCACGCCGTAGTAGGCGACGCCGGCGTCCCTGGCCATCTCGAACAGGTCGATGTTGTCCATCGCCGATGCCCAGCGGAAGAACACGGCGTCCACCACCCCGGGGAGCCGCAGGGCCTCGCGGACGGCCTGCCGGCCCTCCACCAGGAACAGGCCGGTCTCCTTGCGCTCCTGCCGGCGCTGCAGTGCCCGGGCCGCCCTCAGGACGGCCTGTGAGGGCTCGGGGAGTTCAATCGGTGCGACGCTCATCGTCTTCCACCTCGGCGAGTGGGGAGTGGATCGGCCGGGCCCGAAAGTGGGCCCGGCCGTCCGAAAGGGTGGGCTCAGGCGGCCTGGACCGGCTGGTTGGCCTTGGCGATCTCGACGAGCGCGGCGAACGCCCCGCTGTCGTTCACGGCCAGCTCGGCGAGGATCTTGCGGTCCACCTCGACGCCGGCGGTCTTCAGGCCGCTGATGAAGCGGTTGTAGGTCATGCCCTCTGCGCGGCAGGCCGCGTTGATCCGCTGGATCCACAGCGACCGGAAGTCGCCCTTGCGGGCGCGACGGTCACGGTAGGCGTAGGTGTAGGAATGCAGCAGCTGTTCCTTGGCCTTGCGGTACAGCCGGGAACGCTGGCCCCGGTAGCCGGAGGCGGCGTCCAGGACCTCACGACGCTTCTTCTGCGCGTTGACGGAACGCTTCACGCGTGCCATAAGGGTTACTCCTCAGTCTTCGTATCGGGGTTGGACGTCACTTGGCCTTGTAGCTGCCGAGGAGACGACGCGCCTTCTTGGCGTCGCCCTTGGCCACCACCTTGTCGCCGTCGAGACGACGGGTCTGGCTGGTCGGCTTGTGCTCGTTGAGGTGCATCTTGCCGGCCTGGCGGTGCATGACCTTGCCCGAGCCGGTGAGCCGGAAGCGCTTCTTGGCACCCGAGTGGGTCTTCATCTTCGGCATAGCGTGTGTCCTTACTCTTTCTTCCTACAGGTCGATGTCCGGGTCCATGTTGTCCGCCGGACCCCGCTTCTTCTTCGGCTGGGCCGCCGCAGCTGCGGCCGCCCTCAGTTCCGCCTCCTGCTGGCGCTCGGCCTCGGCGGCGGCGGCCCGGGTGGCCGCCTTGGCGGCCTTCGCCGCCTCGACCTCGACCTTGGCCTCGGTCTTCTTCCGCGTCGGCGAGAGCACCATCAGCATGTTGCGGCCGTCCTGCTTCGGGGCCGACTCGATGAAGCCGTCCTCGGCGACGTCGTCGGCGAGCTTCTTCAGCAGGTTGAAGCCCAGTTCGGGCCGGCTCTGCTCGCGTCCGCGGAACATGATGGTGATCTTGACCTTGTCCCCGGCCTTCAGGAACCGCACGACGTGACCCTTCTTGGTCTCGTAGTCGTGGGAGTCGATCTTGGGGCGGAGCTTCATCTCCTTGATCACCGTGTTGGTCTGGTTGCGCCGCGACTCGCGGGCCTTCTGGGCCGCCTCGTACTTGAACTTGCCGTAGTCCATCAACTTCGCGACCGGCGGGCGGGCCATCGGGGCCACCTCGACCAGGTCGAGATCTGCCTCCCGCGCCAGGCGCAGGGCGTCCTCGATCCGCACGATGCCCACCTGTTCGCCGGCAGGGCCGACCAGGCGCACCTCGTTGACGTGGATGCGATCGTTGATCCGCGGTTCAGTGCTGATGTGTCCTCCAAGGCTGGTGTTCGTCTGCCGACCGGCTGCACACGAAAAGGGGCCCCCGCGCATGCGGAGACCCTGAAGGACGGACGGTGCCGTGGCACCGCCTCGCGCGTACCGACCTGTCACCGGGGGCGATCAGGTGGGAGTTCAGGACTCCACTTGTGCGGACTGCCACCTCACGGCGCAGTCGATCCCGGCCAGTCTAGCCGTTGGAGGCCTCGGGCGACGAATCGGCGGCGTACAGCCACCCCCAGCCACCGTCGTCGAGGCGGACAATGCGCCGCCCGCGTGCCAGTTCTGCCAGCAGTTCGCCCTCGATCACCAGCGGGTGTGGCCCGGCGACGTCGACCAGCACGGCGACCGAGCCCTGCTCGACCGCGGACGCGGCGAGCTCGTCCAGGCGGCACGGCACCGGCCGGGCGTCGGCCTTCCAGGCGGTCAGGGCGTCCAGCCCGGTGAACGCCGGCAGCGCCGTCCGTCCATCGGCCGCGACGAGCTGGGCGGCCTGGAGCTGGGCGTGCCGGGTCGGGTCGGGCCCGTCCCCGCCGTCGTCGCCGACGGCGACCACCGGGAGCAGGAAGCGGGCCGTGCACAGAGCAGCCACGGCGGTGAGGTACCCCTCGTGGTCGCCGGCGCCGGCCAGCAGCGCGCGGAGCTGCGGATCCGGGTCGCCCCGGTCACCGGAGTACGCCGCGCTGGGACGGCCGAGCGTGGACACGGCTACAGGCGGCAGGCGTGGATGCTGGTGACCAGGATGGCGTCCGCGCCGGTGTCCCACAGGGAGTCCATGATCTGCTGGGCCTCCTTCGCCGGGATCATCGCGCGCACGGCGACCCAGCCGTCCTTGGCCAGCGGGGAGACCGTCGGCGCGTCCAGCCCGGGGGTGACGCGGCACGCGGCGTCCAGCAGCTCGCGGGGCACGTTGTAGTCGACCATCAGGTAGTCGCGCGCCGTGATCACGCCGTTCAGGCGGCGCTGGAGCAGGTCCAGCCCGGCCGGAGGGACGCCGCCGCTGCGGTGGATCAGGATCGCCTCGGACTCCAGGATCGCGTCGCCGAAGAGCTCCAGCCCGGCTCGCTTCAGCGTCGTCCCCGTCTCGACGACATCGGCCACGACGTCGGCGACACCCAGCCGCACCGAGCTCTCCACTGCCCCGTCGAGGTGGATCAGCCGCGCCGACACGCCGTGGCTCTCCAGGTAGGTGCGGACCAGCCCCGGGTAGGAGGTGGCGATGCGCAGCCCGGCGAGGTCGGCGACCTGCATCCCCGAGCCTCCGGGGGCGGCGAACCGGAACCGGGTGCCGCCGAAGCCCAGCGCCATCACCTCCTCGGCCTCCGCCCCGGAGTCGAGCAGCATGTCGCGTCCGGTGATGCCGAGGTCGAGGGTGCCCTCCCCCACGTACACGGCGATGTCACGGGGGCGGAGGTAGTAGAACTCGACCCCGTTGGCGTCGTCGACGAGCACCAGTTCCTTGGCGTCGTGGCGCTGCCGGTAGCCCGCCTCGCGGAGCATGCCGGTGGCAGCCTCGGCGAGGGAGCCCTTGTTGGGCACCGCGATCTTGAGCAGGTCGGATCCGTTCACCGCTGTTCCGTTCACAGGTATTCGTAGACGTCTTCGAGGTCGAGGCCGAGCGCGATCATCAGCACCTGGAGGTGGTACAGCAGCTGGCTGATCTCCTCCGCGGCCTCGGCCTTGCCCTGGTACTCGGCCGCCATCCAGACCTCCGCGGCCTCCTCGACGACCTTCTTGCCGATCGCATGGACGCCCGCGTCGAGGGCGCGGACCGTCCCGGAGCCCTCCGGGCGCGTCGCCGCCCGGTGCCGCAACTCGGCGAACAGGTCATCGAAGGTTTTGCTCACGACCGGTCAGCCTACCGGTGCCCGCGTGGGAGAGGCAGCCGCGGTCCAGCACGGCGGGCGGCTCGGATCCAGCGCGGTGGGCCGCCCAGGCCAGCGCGGCGGGCCGCCCGGGTCCCGCGCGCGGGCCGCCCGGGTCCAGCGCGGCAGGCCGCCGGGGTCCAGCGCGGCAGGCCGCCGGACCGCCCCACCCCGCCCACCGGCGCCTCACGCTCCCCAGCGCCTCGCGCTCCCCAGCGACTCGCGCTCCCCAGCGCCGAGGGCCAGCCTTACGGTCGAGGGCCAGTACACAGGGGCTGGCCCTCGGCATCAACGCTGGCCCTCAGCGCGGAAGTCTGGCCCTCAACGCGGAGGGCTGGCCCTCAACACGGAGGGTGCGGCCCGCAGCACCAAGGGTGCTCGCCGCACACCGACGGCTGGCCCCTCCAAACGGGCGATCGGGCGTCCCGACACCTGCGACGCCGAACGGAGGCGGCCCCTGAATGGAGACCGCCGCTCGCGCGGCCGGCTCCCGCGCTCCAGGACGTGTACAGATCGCCCGGACCGCCCCGTCCCACCGAGGACCAGCCTTACGGCCGAGAGCCAGCGCGCAGGGGCTGGTCCTCGGCAGGAACGCTGGCCCTCGACACGGGGAACTGGCCCTCGACACGGAAGGCTGGCCCTCGACACGGAAGGCTGGCCCTGGACGGCTGGCCCACGACGTCAGGCGCCGGGCCAGCACGAGAACGGCCCTCCACGAGGACGGAGACCGGAAACGACGGTGCAGAGCGCTGCGGCCCCGCGTCAGAGGCGGATGCCGAGGAGCGCGTCGGCGACCTCGGCCACCAGCGCCGGCGCGGACGGGTCGTCGCCGCCGGCTGCGGCCCAGGCGTCGATGGCGGCCAGGGCCGCGGGGGCGTTGAGGTCATTGCGGAGCGCGGCACGGACGGCGTCCAGCGTTGCGGTCGCGTCGGCTCCGGCGGACGCGGACGTTGCGCCGCGCCAGCGGCGCAGGCGCTCCTGTGCCACGGCGAGCACCTCCGGCGTGTACTCCCAGTCGGCGCGGTAGTGGTGGGCGAGCAGCACGAGCCGAACGGCCATCGGGTCCACCCCGTCGTCCAGCAGGCGACGGACGAACACCAGGTTGCCCAGCGACTTGCTCATCTTCTCGCCATCCAGGCCCACCATCCCGGTGTGCAGGAAGACCTTCGCCATCGGCCGCCCGGTGGCAACCCGGGCCTCCGCGGCGCACATCGGGTGGTGCGGGAAGGCGAGGTCGCGGCCGCCGGCCTGCACGTCGAACTCGGGGCCCAGCGCGTCGAGCGCGATCGCGGTGCACTCGACGTGCCACCCCGGTCGTCCACGCCCGAGCCAGGAGTCCCACGCGGGCTCGCCGGGACGCGCCTGCCGCCACACGAGGCAGTCGAGCCGGTGCCGCTTGCCGGGACGCTCCGGGTCGCCGCCGCGCTCGGCGAACACCTGCTCGGCCTCCACCACCGAGATCCCGGTGCCGGCCATCAAGTTGCTCGCCCGCGTCACGGAGAAGTACCAGTCCGGGTACACCGGATCGGGCACCTGGTAGACAGCCTGTTCGTCCCGGAGCACGGCGATCAGGTCGGTGACCGTCTCAAGGCTCTCCACCACCCCGGTGAGTTGGTCCGGCGGCAGCACCCGCAGGGCCGCCATGTCCGTGCGGTACAGCTCGATCTGCTCGTCGGCCAAGCCGACCCAGTCGACGCCGGTCGCCGCTGCACGCTCCAGGAGCGGGTCGTCCACGTCGGTGACGTTCTGCGCGAAGCGCACCCGCAGCCCCGCGTCCCGCCAGGCGCGGTTGAGCAGGTCGACCGCGACGTAGGTCGCGGCGTGGCCGAGGTGTGTCGCGTCGTAGGGCGTGATCCCGCAGGCGTACAGCCGTGCCTCTCCGGTCAGCGGGCCGGCCGGTTGCAGCATCCCGGTCACGCTGTCGTGGAGCAGGACGCGACCGCTTCCGGAGCCCGGCAGCACCGGCGGTTCGGGGGTCACCCACGCACGCATGGGCCGCAGCCTACCGGGCACCGGTTAGGGTGTGCTGCGAGCCGGAAGGGGAACCGAATGGGTTGGTTGGAAGCGATCGTGCTGGGCATCGTCCAGGGTTTGACCGAGTTTCTCCCGATCTCCTCCAGTGCGCACCAGTCGATCGTCGGACAGCTGTTCTTCGGCGGACACGACCCCGGTGCGGCGTTCACTGCGGTGAGCCAGCTGGGTACGGAGACCGCCGTCATCGTCTACTTCGCCAAGGACATCGGACGCATCATCGCCCGCTGGTCGGGGTCGCTGGTGGGACGCGTCCCGCGCGAAGACCCCGACGCCCGGATCGGCTGGCTGGTGATCATCGGTTCGATCCCGATCGGCATCCTGGGCCTGCTGTTCGAGGACGCGATCGGCACCAGCCTGCGCAACCTGTGGATCACCGTCGCCATGCTCGCCGGCGTGGGCATCGTGCTCTGGATCGCCGACCGCGTCGCCCGGAACCGGTACGAGCTCACCCAGCTCACCTGGCTGGACGGCATCGCGCTCGGCTTCGCCCAGGCGCTGGCCCTGATCCCCGGCGTCTCCCGCTCGGGCGCCACCATCGCCGGCGGGCTGTTCCTCGGCTACAAGCGCGAGGCCGCCACCCGGTACGCGTTCCTGCTCGCCGTCCCCGCGGTCTTCATCTCCGGGCTGTTCAAGCTCAAGGACATCCCCGACGACCCGAACCTCTCGTGGGGGCCCACGATCGTGGCCACCGTGATCGCCTTCGGGATCGGCCTGGCCGTCATCCACTGGCTGCTGAAGTACGTCAGCAAGCACAGCTTCTCGATCTTCGTCTGGTACCGGCTGGGGCTGGCGGCGCTCGTCGCCGGGCTGCTGCTGGGCGGGGTCCTGCAACCGTAGGGGACGCGCGGATGCAGCGACGGTCGGTCGGCCACAGCGGCCTGCAGGTGTCCAGGCTCGGCCTGGGCACCCTCACCTGGGGTCGCGAGACCCGGCTGGAGGACGCCCGTCCCCTGCTGCGGTCCTTCGTCGCCGCGGGTGGGAGCCTGGTGGACACCGCCGCCGCGTACGCCGCGGGGGACGCCGAGCGCATGATCGGACGGATGCTGCGCGCCGGCGACGTGCAGCGCGACGACCTCGTGCTGGCCAGCAAGGCAGGCTTCGGCATCCGGGACGGCCAGCGGGTCGTGGACACCTCGCGCACCGCGCTGCTCTCCGACCTGCGTGGCTCGCTGCGCCGCCTCGGCACCGAGCACCTCGACCTGTGGCAGCTCCACGCCTGGGGCCAGGCGCCCCTGGAGGAGTCGCTGGCCGCCATCGACACCGCTGTCGCCGCGGGGGACGTCCGCTACGCCGGCGTGTGCAACTTCGTGGGCTGGCAGACCGCGCAGGCGGCCACCTGGCAGGCGGCGTTCCCGGGGCGCACGCCGCTGAGTTCTGTCCAGGTCGAGTACTCCCTGCTCGCCCGCAGGGCCGAGGTGGAGGTGATCCCGGCCGCCCGGGCGTTCGGGATGGGCCTGTTCCCCTGGTCGCCGATCGGGCGCGGCGTCCTCACCGGCAAGTACCGCACCGGACGGCCGCGCGGCTCGCGAGGGGCGTCCCAGCACTTCTCGTGGTTCGTCGAGCCGTACCTGGAGACGCGCTCGCGGGCGGTCGTGGACGCGGTGACGACCGCTGCCGCCGGCCTCGACCTGACCCCCGGACAGGTGGCGCTGCTGTGGGTGCGGGACGCCCCCGGGGTCACCGCCCCCCTGCTCGGCGCGCGGACGGTCGCCCAGCTCGAGCCCTACCTGGCCTGCGAGGACGCCGACCTGCCCGCGGAGATCGTCGCCGCGCTCGACGACGTCTCCGGCGGGCCCAACGCCATGCGCGAGGGCTACGAGCCCACGCTCACCCCCTAACGGCCGCGAGGAGACACCCGATGGCCATGGCTGACGCGGAGCGGTTCCAGCCCGCCTCCCTGGGCGAGTGGCACGACTGGCTGGCCGCGCACCACGACCGCGGGGCGGGCGTGTGGGTGGTGATCTGGCGGGCGTCGTCCGGCGAGACGCAGCTGACCTACGAGGAGCTCATCCGCGAGGCCCTGTGCTGGGGCTGGGTGGACGGCCAGTCGAGCCCCCTCGACGAGCGCCGGTCCATGCTGTGGTTCACCCGGCGCAAGCCGAACAGCCCCTGGGCCGCGACGAACAAGGCGCGGGTCGCCGAGCTGGCGCGCGAGGGCCGGCTCCAGCCGTCGGGGCTGGCCGAGATCGAGCGGGCGAAGGCCAACGGGATGTGGACGGTCTACGACTCGGTGGACGCGCTGGAGGAGCCCGTGGAACTCACCGAGGCCCTGGACGCCGTGCCCGCCGCCCGCGCTGCCTGGGACGCGTTCCCGAGGAGCGCGCGGAAGATGGGGCTCGCCTCGATCGCCCTGGCGCGGCGGCCGGAGACGAAGGCGGCGCGGATCGCGTCGATCGTGGACCGTGCCGCGCGCGGGGAACGTCCCGCCTGAGCCCGACCCGCCTCAGGCTCGGTCGAGGAAGTCGTCGAGCACCCGGCAGCCGAACTGCAACGACTCGACGGGCACGCGCTCGTCGATGCCGTGGAAGAGCGCGACGAAGTCGAGTTCCGGGGGGAGCCGGAGTGGCGCGAAGCCGAAACAGCGCACGCCCAGGCGCGACCACGCCTTGGCGTCGGTGCCGCCGCTCATGATGAACGGCACGGGGACGGCGTCGGGGTCCTGGGTGCGCAGGCTCGCCGACATCGCGTCCACCAGGTCGCCGTCGAAGGTGGTCTCCACGGCGACCTCGGAGATCGACACCTCGTAGCGCACCCTGTCCCCGATGAGGCGGGAGATCGTGTCGTAGAACTCCTGTTCGTAGCCGGGCAGGAAGCGGCCGTCGATCCCGGCGGTGGCCCGTCCCGGGATCACGTTGTGCTTGTAGCCGGCCTCGAGCATCGTCGGGTTGGCCGTGTTCGACATGGTGGCGCCGACCATGCGGGCGATCGACCCCAGGCGGGCGAGGGTGGTCTCCGCGTCCCCCGCGTTCACCTCGACGCCCAGGGCGTCCTCGACGGCGTCCAGGAACTGGCGCTGGGCCGGGTGCAGGCGCACCGGCCAGGTGTACGACCCGACAGCGCTCACGGCCTGCGCGAGCGAGGTGATCGCGTTGTCGTCGTTGCGCATCGACCCGTGGCCGGCCGTCCCGTCGGCGATCAGGTCGAGCCAGGCCAGGCCCTTCTCCGCGGTCTGGATGAGGTAGAGCCGCTTGTCCTTCACGCTGAGGGAGAACCCGCCGACCTCGCCGATGGCCTCGCTGCAGTCCGCGACGAGCTCCGGGTGGGTGTTGGCCAGCCAGGTGGCACCGAGCGGGCCGCCGGCCTCCTCGTCCGCGGTGAACACCAGCCGGACGGGGCGTCGCGGAGCGCGGCCGGCACGCATCCGCTCCCGGACGACGGCGAGGATGATCGCGTCGAAGTCCTTCATGTCCACCGCGCCGCGGCCCCAGACGTGGCCGTCGACGATCTCGCCGGCGAACGGGTCGACCTGCCAGTCGGACGCCACGGCCGGCACGACGTCGGTGTGGCCGTGGATCAGCAGCGGCGGCAGGGACGTGTCGCACCCCTCGGGCGCCCACTCCGCGACCAGCGACGTCCGACGCGGGGCCGACTCCAGCAGGGTGCTGGAGATGCCCACCTCGTCGAGCCGGGCTGCGACGTACTCCGCCGCCTCCCGCTCGCCCTTGGACCCCGCGGGGCCGAAGTTCGAGGTGTCGAAGCGGATGAGGTCGCTGCACAGGCTCGCGACCTCCTCGGTCGCGGCGGGGACGGAGTTCATGGGCCCATCCTGCCACTGCCCGGACACGACCCGGCGCCACCGTTTCGCCAACGAAGCCCCCTTGTGGGTATGCTTCTCTGGCTGTCCGGGAGACCGGGCAACACCACCTGTCCGGGTGGCGGAATAGGTAGACGCGCTAGCTTGAGGTGCTAGTGCCCTTTATCGGGCGTGGAGGTTCAAGTCCTCTCTCGGACACTCACTCGGCTCAGCGTTTCCCCTAGTGGGAGACGGTGAGCCGGTTGTAGTTTCGGGCAGAATCGCCCTCGTGATACTCCCGTGATACTTCGCGGGTCAGGCGCGCTTGATCACCGAGGCAACGAGGCTCGCCGCATCCGACTGCATGCCGGGCAGGACGTGGGCGTAGATGTCCATCGTGATGCCAACGGTCGCGTGCCCCAGCCGCTCCTGGACGACCTTCACCGGAACGCCGTTGGCCAGAGCCAGCGTCGCCCAGGTGTGACGAAGGTCGTGAAGTCTGATGCGCGGCACGACCTCCGAGCCGTCCTGATGCGTACCGAGCCTCTTCGAGCAGCTCGCCAGCGAGTCGGTGAACCGCCGCGTGAACCGGTCTGGGTGGAGCCGTACGCCCCCGGTGTTGGCGAACACGTAGGCGTCCGCCCGGACGAGTTGCAGCGCCAGCGACCCACGTGCTGTCCGGTGGGCCTTGAGGATCTCCACCGTGCCGGGGTCGAGATCCACGCGTCGCGGCTTCTTGCCCTTCGTCCGCCCTTCGATGAGTCGAAGTCCCTCCCCCTTCACTCGAACCGGCGTTAGCGAGCGACTGATGGTGATCACGCCCTTGTCGAGATCGAGATCCCTCCACCTGAGCGCGAGCAGCTCGCCGCGCCGCATGCCTGTGAGAGCAAGCGTGTGCCAGGCCGGAGCAATGTCGGTTCGGTGTTCGAACGCCCAGGACAGGAAGGCGGACAGTTGAGCGGCCGTCCAGGTGCACATCTCCTCGATGACTTCGACATCGCCCGCCAGATCATCGATTGCTGTCTCCTCGAAGTACGGCAGAACAGCGCTGTCCGCAGGGTTCCAGACAATCCGCTTGTTCTTGACGGCGGATCTGAGTGCAGCCTTGATGAGGACTGCTACGTACTGGACCTGGCGGAAGGAGAGCGGTCCGCCGTGGTTGTAGTCACGGCGGCCATGCTCTCGAAGGTCGGCGTACAGCTTCGTCAATCGCTGATCGGTGAGCTTGTCGAGCGTCACGCTTCCGATGTAAGGCACGACGTGAAGGCGCACGTTCTTGCGGTAGGAGGCCATCGTCGACGGGGCCAGCGGTTTGCCGTCCCTCGCCCGGAGTCCGTCCAGCCACTCCTCCATCCAGGCCTGCAGAGTGATCTTGGCCGGCTCGGAGTACTCCCCGCGGCGCATGTCGGTGAGGATGTCTCCGAGCGCGCTCGCGGCATCGTCCTCGCTGGAGTACCCGCGCCTGAGCTTCGTGTCTCCATCCGGGTTGCGCCACTTGATCAGGTAGCGGTCGCCCTGAGTCGTCGTGTACTTGCTGATGGTGCCCTGCCCTGCGGGGCGGCGCTTGCTCCTCTTCCGGTTCACGGTCATCGGTCATCCTTCCGTACGGCTGGCGGAATGATCTTGAGTGCCCGAGCCTTTCGCACCGCCGCCCGCGCCTGATCGTTGGTGACGTCGAAGTTGGGGCCACTGCCGGGGTAGCCCGCCGCCTGGAGCGCTCGTTGCACAGACTGGAGACCCTTCCGGCCACCTGAGAGATAGGCCGGTACCACGATCTCGCGGAGCAAGTCAACGGTCAGGATGGACTTGGGGCCTGGCCGGGCCCGTTCGTACTCCTGCGTGGCAACGTCTCGATAGAGCCCGAAGACGTCGGCGAGCTTGGGATCGTCCTCGGCAAGGTCGTACGGGAGCTTGGAGGTCAGAGCGACCGATATCGATCGCACGGATTCGATGGCCTCCTCGACGAGTTCACCGATACGTAGCCGACGCCACACCGCTGCGTTTACATGCAGCGGAAGACGGGCTTCGAACTCCGCCCCTTGGCCGAGAGGGACGGTCTCTACCGCGACGTGACCGCATACCAGACCTCCACTCTCGACCTGAAAGATGAACAAGGTGACCTTGAGATGAGCCTGTCGCCCAGGGATCTCATCGCCAAGGCGGGCAACTGATGACCCGATCCGCCCAGGTCGGGCGGCGCCAGTCACCTTCCGAGCTTGGCCGGGCGCGACTCTCACTGGGCCGTGGCCGGGCGCTTCGATTCGTACCAGCTTGCCATGTTCTCCGGTTCGGAAGTAAGCAGCCAAGCTCCCAACGAACCTCGGTGGCCCCATGCCAGGGCTGGCCGCGGGCGTCGTCGCGCTCCGAGTACCGCCGGGCAGTCCCTTCCCGATCCCACTCATGAGAGGCAATTTAGCATGCCTCTGTCGTGAACGTGTCAAGTCACGAACGGGCTACAGCACTTTCATAAGGGGTGCCGCATTCAAGCCAACAGTCTCGGCACGCTATTTCGGCATGTCCCTGGCTGCTTCGTGCTTTAATGTTGCGATGGAGCATTCTCCAGCCTCGCCCACGGACAGGAGGGCAACCTGATGACCGACGGACTGTTCTATCGGCGAGCTGAACTCGCCAGGCTCCTGGGGTGCGACCCCCGCACGGTCGACCGCGGCATAGAGGCCGGCACCATCCCCGCAGTGAGGATCGGCAAGTTCATCCGAATCCCAATCGCTGCCGCACACCGCGCCCTCGGGCTCGACATCTCCACCGAGCCCGCCGAAGCCGACGGCCCCGTCACCCAGCACCTTCACGCAGTCGGTCGGGGACGCGGCACCGCAGCCTGAATCCACTCCGACCACTCCACTGCCACGTAGCTCAAGGCGGTCCGAACTACCGCCTTGAGCGTTCAACCCGAGCAACGTGCACTCCGTTTCACGGCGCAATGCACGCTCTGCTGAGCGTGAGACGCGACCTCCTTGGTCCCAGCAGCAGCTACACCCGCGCGCGAACTGATTCTCTTCACTTCACCACAGGCGGATCCAGTCTCGCGAGCCTGGCAAGAGCCCCCACGAAGGTGGGGCATGCCGTCAGGATGGACAAAGTGATTCACATGCGTCTTGGCGTATGCTTTCCACCGTGAATCCTTCCGCGACGCCCCGATCGGGGCAGCACGAACGCTCCGTCCGATGGCGTCGTTCGGTGCTTCGTGCGGCGCTCAGCAGGGAGCAGGCGGAGGACACTGCAGCGCTCCTCAGGGTGGTGTCTGACGGCGCGCGCATTCGGCTGCTGAGCTTGATCCACAACAGCGTTGACGGGTCGGCGAGGGTTACGGATCTCACGGAGGCAATGGGAGTGAGCCAGCCGACAGTGTCGCGTCACCTGAAGTTGATGACCGAGGCCGGCATCCTGCATCGCAGACCGGAGGGGCGCGAAGTCTGGTACTCCATCGACTCGGGCAGCCTGAGCTCCATTGCCGATCTGCTTCGCTGAGGACGCGAGAGCGATGGGCAGCCAGCGCGCAACGCCCGACGGGCGCGGCGAACAGATCGTGACTATGGCGAATGCCGATCAGCTCAGCCTTCTCCACTTGATCGTGACCGCACCTTTCGGGCAGCCGTCTGCGACCGAGTTGGCGGGTCCTCGGGGCGACGCCCGGCTCACTCTCACCCACCTCGGTGAGATGGAGCATGTGGGGATCGTGAGCCGGTTGGCGGGCGAGCCGCTGGAGGCGCCTTTCAGGCCGACGGCGGACGGGCTGGCTCGTTTCGGCGGCGCGGCGATAGGGCTGCCCGAACTCGCGCCGGACCATGTTCTGACCCCGCCCGAGCATGTCCGGGTGCTCGAGAGCATCAGCGACGACTTGGCCGAGCGTTTCGGCGCGTCCTTCGAGCGGGCGACGGTGTCTAGATTCGTGCAGGACAGCTACAGGCTGCTCGCGTCGCGGGCATCGGTCACCAACTACCTGCCCGTGCTCGCGGCGCGATTCGCCGCCGAGCGGCTGGGGGCCTTGAGCCAGCCGCAGACGGGTGTTGTCGCAGACAGCGTGCTCTTCGTGTGTGTCCGGAACCAGGGACGGTCTCAGATCGCTGCCGCGCTGGCCCGCGCACGGATCGGCGATGGTCTGGTGGTTCGGACCGCTGGCTCGGTCCCGGCCTCGGGGCTGGATGCGACGGTTGTGGCGGAACTCGACCGCCGCGGAGTTGGTGGCCTGATGGACTTCCCCAGGCCTCTCACCGAAGAGGTGGTGAAAGCCTCGGGCATCATCGTGGCGATGGGCTGCGGTGATGCGTGTCCGGTG
Source organism: Propionicimonas sp. T2.31MG-18 (assembly GCF_964266745.1). Classification (NCBI taxonomy): domain Bacteria; kingdom Bacillati; phylum Actinomycetota; class Actinomycetes; order Propionibacteriales; family Nocardioidaceae; genus Propionicimonas; species Propionicimonas sp. T2.31MG-18. Next base: position 398,565 of record NZ_CAXWGX010000012.1, on the reverse strand, counting down.
ATCCCCGGTCGCCATGTCTGGACTGGAAGATTCAGGACCCGGTCGGACGCACCCCTCAGGAGGTGGCGAGGATTGTCGACGAAGTGGATGAGCGCGTCACGTCCTTGCTCGGTGCGCCGCGCGCACAACCTGCCGAATCCAGCCGGTAGCCGAGTGAACGAACCGTACGGAGCGCTGCGGGGAGCCCTGCGGCGGTCAGCTTTCGGCGTAGCCGCCTCGTCACTGAGGTGATCGCCGTGCTTGGCGGCACCCGGTTTGGCCACAGTGCAGATGCAAAGGCTGAACGGGCAACGGTGGTGTCGGTGATGATCAGCAGGAGGTGGAGTGCGTTGAACTCTGTTGGGCTGAGGTCCACGTGCTGGTCGGCCACCGATACGTCGTGGGCCGCGAGATTCAGGACGAGGTCGCCTGCGCACAGCGACGGCGCGGGTCGTGCGCGCGTCGGGAGCGTGTCGATGGCGGCGATCAGGTCCTCACTGGAGTAGGGCAAGGTGAGTATCGGCCTGGCCCCGGCCAGGATGGCTGGCCCGACGAGATCTGCATCCCAGCGGTCGCAGGCCAGCGCGACCGGCACCCCCAGTTGATGGCGGATGGCCTCGGTGACCACTTGGAGGTCGCGCGGGTCGAGGTGGCAGCTGAGGATGAACAGCGACGCGGCGCCGTGCGCTGCGGCGGCCACTGCGCGGACCGGTTCGGCGAAGACCTGAATGGCGATCCCGGACTCGCCAAGCTCGTCGCGCAACGTCTTGGCGGCAGAATCATCATCGAGGAGGACGATCTTCAGCCGGTCCGGGTCGGGGAGGTGCCGGATGTGGTCGGAGAGATCCTTGTTGCGTGCCTGTTCGGCGGTGAGCGTCATCGATCAGCCTGTCGGGGTCTAGCCGAAGCGTCCGGTGATGTAAGCCTCGGTGCGAGGATCCGACGGCGACTCGAAGATGGTGATCGTCAGGTCGAACTCGACCAGCTCACCGGTCCGGTCGCCGGTGGTCTCGTCCACCGTCGCGGTGAAGAAGGCGGTTCGGTCCGCCACACGCGCGGTCTGCTGCATGTTTTGGGTGACGATCACGATCGTGTACAGATCGCGCAGTTCCGACATCAGGTCTTCGATGCGCAAGGTGCAGCTGGGCGTGGTCCCGGTCCAGCCCGGGAATGGCTTCGTACAGGTTGACGGGGGTGCCGCCGAGCAGAGCAGCCGCGATGCGCAGGATGCGGGTCTCACCGCCCGACAGCGCGGCGAAGTTGTCCGCGCTGCGCTGGTCGACATCGACCCGCCACCAGCCCGGATCCTCACCGGGCTGGACCCAGCGCATCCCGCTGCTGGCGAACCGGCCACCGCAGCTGCGGATCAGCAACTCGACGCCGGCCTCGAGCGGATAGATCCCGCGGACCCACGCCCGCAGGCCGTCCGCAACCACATCCGGGTCGGTGTTCATCGACATGCCCGCTTCCTGACGGCCGGCTGAAGCTCGGCCTCGCGGCCGGTGTGGCGCTGGTCGAGAGTGCCGGCCCGAGGGAGGTCGGGAACGCTGCGCGAGCGGGAGCGGATCATCGCGGCCAGTACCGGGCCGAAGCCTTCGGTGATGACCTGGCGGTCACCGAGGTCCCGCAGCGCGGCCAGCCACCGGCGCCGGCATACCGCAGTGGTGCCACTGAGCACCGCCACGATCACCAGCGGAACCACGGCGGAATCCTCTCCTTCGGGCTCAAGGCCGGACGGGAGGCCGGGTCCCGTTTGGTGGAGGAGCTCCAGCTGTTTTCGCATCTGGCCAACAGCGGCGACGCCAAGTCCCTCGTCATCCACCCCGCCTCGGCGACCCACTCCCAGCTCACGGACGACGAGCTGCAAGCGGCGGGCGTCGCACCCGAGCTCGTGCGCCTGTCGATCGGCATCGAGCACGTGGACGACATCATCGCCGACATCGACCAGGCCCTCGGTGCGCTCCCCGAGCCCGATCCCGTCCTCGTCGCGGCGTCCAGGAGGCCGTCTGACCGACAGGAGACAATGGACTGTGGCGGAGACCGTCGGAGGTCGGGGTATCAGTTCCCGAGACTGTCCAGTGCGGCTTGGAGCAGGCCGCCGATCCGCTCTGCGATCGGCTGCATCGCCGCGTTGCCGGTGAGTTCGCGCATCGTCTGCGGGTCGATGGCCTCCACGATGGTGGTCGTGGAGTCGACGGATCGCACGACGACGTTGCACGGCAGCAGCAGTCCGATGGACTCCTCCGCCTGCAGCGCCTCGTACGCGCTGGGCGGGTTGCAAGCGCCGAGGATGACCTGCGGCCTGATCTCCACGCCGAGCTTCTTCTGCAGGGTGGCGGCCATGTCGATCTCGGTCAGTACGCCGAAGCCCTGGGCGGCCAGCGCCTCCCGGGTCGCGGCGAGGGTCGAGTCGAACGGCTGGTCGATGGTGGTACTAAGGGCGTAGCCCATCTCTTCCTCCTGCATCGTTGGGTAGGTGCCCTTGACCAAAGTAGTCCCAGAGCTGAGGTCAAGACAGAGTCGGCTGCAGGCGGGACTGTCGCGGTCCGGAAAGCGATGGGCTCAGGGCCTCGACAAGTGATTGGCAGCTATGGGCATGACGGACCGGTCGTTCGAGGGGGGGTGTTAGTCAGGCTCCCCCATGGGGTAGGAGTTGGCGGTGCTCGCGGGTCTGGTCATGATGGCGTTGGTCGCCGTCGTCTTCCTCCTGGGCCTCTATCTGGTGCACCGCGTCGCCGCTGTCGCGAGCGATCCGTTCGTGGCGCTGCCGTTCCAGTCCGGATGGCAGCCTGAGGAGCATGCGCTCTCGCGTTACCACGTGCGCTGGTACCTTCCCTCATTGTTGTTCCTCGCCTTCGACATCGAGATGCTCTTCATGTACCCGTGGGCCCTCCCCGCGACGGACACATCGGATGAGTGCTCTCGATCGGAGAGGCCGATGGAGGGCATCCACGCCTGCCCGTGCGCGTCGACCTGCGACGGCTGGGTCGGGGCGTAGGTAGGATCGGCCTGCCGTCGGGCGCCTCGACATTCACCCCCGGCGCGATGCGGAAACTTGGCAAGTAGAAGCTGGGGATCAGCCTGCTCAAGACGATCAGCGCGAACGGTGCCGTATGAGAATGTCAATCTGATCTGGGACCGGCTTGCCATTCGGATTCGGGACCACCACGGCCCGGTCAACGGGTGAGAGAGCGGGTGTCCCCAAGCGCTGATGGTGTTGTGTGGCACGTCTCGTCGTCAAGGGTGCTCCGCGCGTTCGCGGATGGGGCAGCGTCGAACGCCGTCCCCATGATCGTGGTCGACCGGCAGGGAAGGATGGCGTCCGGACAAGCAGTGAACTCCGTCATCGCCGGCAGGCAGCTCTGGGGCGCCGTCTCACTCGCGCTCGTCGCCGAGTTCGTGTCATACGCACAATGAGTCAGTGACCACTGTATAGTTCAGTGCATGCTGACTATTGCTTCGCGTCTTGATGTCATGAACCGGCTCGGCCGGGCCATGGCCGACCCGACGCGCTCCCGGATCCTGATGACCCTGCTCGACGGGCCGAGCTACCCGGCAGTGCTCTCGCGTGAACTAGAGCTGACCCGTTCGAACGTTTCCAATCACCTGACCTGCCTCCGCGACTGCGGGATCGTGGTCGCCCGGCCTGAGGGCAGGCAGACGCGGTACGAGATCGGCGATCCGCATCTCGCGGCGGCGCTCACCGCACTCGTAGACGTGACCCTCGCGGTCGACGAGCACGCGCGGTGCGTGGATGCTGCGTGCACGGTGCCGGGCTGCTGCGGGACGGGGGCGGGCGAGTGAGTGCGGCGTGCGGCTGCGAGCACGAGCCTGAGGCCAGGCCGGATGAAGAGGCAGAGGAGGCTGAGCGTCCCTGGTGGCGGGACCGCGGGATCATGGTCCCGGTATTCTCCGCTGTCGCGTTCCTCGCTGGACTGGTCGTTGAGTGGACGGTCGGCGAGCCCGCTGAGACGGCCTCGCTGGTGCTGTTCTGGGTCGCCCTGCTGCTGGGCGCGTCGACGTTCGTGCCGGGCGCGATCCGGAAGGTGCTCAAGGGCAAGCTGGGGATCAGCCTGCTGATGACGATCAGCGCGGTCGGCGCGGTCATCCTCGGCTACGTCGAGGAGGCTGCCGCGTTGGCGTTCCTCTACTCGATTGCCGAAGCCTTGGAGGACAAGGCGATGGACCGCGCCCGTGGCGGGCTGCGGGCGCTGCTCAAGCTGGTCCCTGAGACCGCGACGGTTCGCCGGGGTGGCGCAGCTGTCGAGGTCGCCGCGAAGGACCTCCAAGTCGGGCAGCTCATGCTGGTGCGCCCAGGCGAGCGGGTCGCGACCGACGGCGTCATCCGGTCCGGGCGCTCCAGCCTGGACACCTCGGCGATCACCGGGGAGTCGATCCCGGTCGAGGTCGAGCCCGGCGACGCGGTCTCGGCCGGGGCGATCAACACGGCAGGGGCGTTGGAGGTCGAGACGACCGCGGCGGGCACCGACAACTCGCTCACCACGATCGTCGAGCTGGTGGAACAGGCTCAGACTGAGAAAGGCGACCGCGCCCGCCTCGCCGACCGCATCGCCCGCCCCCTGGTCCCCGGCGTGCTGATCCTGGCCATTCTGGTCGCGATCATCGGGTCGATCCTCGGCGAACCGCATCTGTGGATCACCCGCGCCCTCGTGGTGCTCGTGGCGGCGTCCCCGTGCGCGCTGGCGATCTCCGTCCCGCTGACCGTCGTGGCTGCGATCGGCTCGGCGAGCAAGTTCGGCGTGATCATCAAGTCCGGTGCCGTGTTCGAGCGATTCGGCGTGATCCGCCACGTCGCCGTCGACAAGACCGGCACCCTGACCCGCAACCAGCCCGTCGTCACCGCCGTGCTCACCGCCGACGGGGTCACCGAGTCGGAGGCGCTAGCCTGGGCGGCCGCGCTGGAGCAGCACAGTACCCACCCTCTCGCGGCCGCGATCACTGCCGCGGCACCTGGAGCGGCCGCGGCCGAGGATGTGACCGAGCAGGCCGGGCACGGCATCGAAGGCATCCTCGATGGCGCGCGGATCACCGTGGGCAGCCCTCGCTGGCTCGACGCCGAAGGCCTGGGCGACCAGGTCGCGGCCCTGGAGGAGCAGGGCATGACGGTTGTGATCGTGCACCGCGACGGTGAGCCTGTCGCCGCGATCGGCGTGCGCGACGAGCTGCGCCCCGAGGTCCCCGAAGTCGTCCGCACCCTCGCCGCGCAAGGCATCAGGGTCACCATGCTCACCGGCGACAACGCCCGCACCGCCCGCGCCCTGGCCGCGCAGGCCGGGATTGACGACGTGCGTGTTGAGCTGCGCCCGGAGGACAAAGCCGCGGCCATCGGCGAACTAGGCGAAAACCGCTCCGTCGCGATGATCGGGGACGGCATCAACGACGCTCCAGCGCTGGCCGCCGCCGACATCGGCATCGCGATGGGCGCGACCGGCTCCGACGCCGCGATCGAATCCGCCGACGTCGCCTTCACCGGCCACGACCTGCGCCTGCTCCCGCGCGCGTTCGACCACGCTCGCCGCGGGCGGCACATCATCAACCAGAACATCATCCTCTCGCTGCTGATCATCACCGCACTGCTCCCGCTGGCGCTATTCGGAGTCCTGGGGCTTGCCGCGGTGGTCCTCGTGCACGAGATCGCCGAGGTCGTCGTCATCCTAAACGGCCTGCGCGCGGCTAGAACACGCGCATGACCAGGCAGAACCTCGCCGCCCAGGTCGAGGACGAAAGTGCTGGCGCACGGCCGAAGCAGACGAGAGCGCTGCCCGTCACCCTGGTAGTTGCCGTGATCGCCGTCGTGCTCGACCAGGGCTCGAAGGCCCTCGCTGCGGCTCAGCTAGCCCCGGGTGACCGGATCCCGCTGCTCGGCGACCTGTTCGGCCTGTCCCTGGTCTACAACCCCGGGGCCGCGTTCTCGCTCGGCTCCGGAGCCACCTGGATCTTCACCCTCGTCGGGGCCCTCGCCGCCGGGAGTGTGGTCACTTTCGCCGCGCGACTACGCGGTGCACGATGGAGCCTTGCGCTGGGGCTGGTCCTCGGCGGTGCAGCCGGCAACCTCGCCGACCGGCTCTGGAACCCACCCGCCTTCGCGCGCGGGAACGTCACCGACTTTCTCGCCTACGGCGACCTCGTCATCGGAAACATCGCCGACGTCTTCGTCGTGCTCGGCGTCGTCCTCATCTGCCTGAACCTCCTCCGGTCAGGCCCACACCAAGCGACGAACAATGAACAAACCGGAGACGCCTCATGAAGGTCGAACTCCTGCACATCGTCGACTGCCCGTACACGGAGGCCTTCCTTCGCGTTCGGTGAGGACTTGAAAGAGGAGCTCGGCTCCTCGTTTGTCGTTCCATGTAGCCGAGCTCATCGACCTATCCCGATGTCGGCATAGATGTATGTCGGATTAACGGTGTGTATGGGTCCGGCCTGATCCGACGGGAGACGGCCGTTACTGACACGACCGAGATGGTGGAGATGATCGACCCCGTGACGGGAGAGATCATCGATCAGAGGCAGCTCACTGAGCAGCTACTCGCCCAGGCGAAGGCTCAGGGGATGTCCCTGGTCGGCCCGGGCGGGTTGTTGTCCGGGCTGACCAAGCAGGTCCTGGAGTCCGCCTTGGAGGCGGAACTGACCGAGCACCTGGGCCACGAACATGGCGCGGCGCCGCTGGGCACGAAGATGCGTAACGGGACCCGGGCCAAGACGGTGTTGACCGAGATCGGCCCGGTCGAGATCGAGGTCCCGAGGGATCGCGACGGCTCATTCACGCCGGTGATCGTGCCGAAGCGGAAACGGCGCCTGGACGGGATCGACCAGATCGTGTTGTCGCTGAGTGCCCGCGGCCTCCCGACCGGGGAGATCGCCGCCCACTTCGAGGAGGTGTACGGCGCCAGGGTGTCCAAGGACACCATCAGCCGGATCACCGAGAAGGTCGCCGGTGAGCTGGCCGAATGGTCCAGCCGACCGCTGGACCCGCTCTATCCGGTGATCTTCGTGGACGCCATCGTGGTCAAGGTCCGCGACGGCCAGGTCCGCAACACCCCGTTCTACGTTGTAATGGGCGTCACCACCAACGGGGAGCGGGACATCCTGGGGATCTGGGCAGGCGACGGCGCCGAAGGGGCGAGGTTTCTGGCTGCAGGTCTTCTCCGAGCTGAAGAACCGCGGCGTCGACGATGTGCTGATCGCTGTCTGTGATGGGCTGAAGGGCCTGCCGGGGGCGATCACCACCACCGGGGACCGCACCGTCGTGCAGCAGTGCATCGCGCATCATCCCGACGTCTTGGTTATGCCGAGTTCGGTTTCGTTTGTGCTTGTCAGGACGGCGTGAGGGGTGGATCGTTCGGCATAATCGCGTGGCCTTCACAGGTTGGTGAGCCAGGTCAGGAGTGCGTCGTCGGGTTGGTAGCGGCCGGCGGGGATGTCGGGTAGCCGGGTCCGGTCGAGGGCTTGTTGTTTGATGACGAGGTCGGCGTGGAGATGGATGCCGGTGGTGGCGATTTGTTCGTGGCCAAGCCATAGCGCGATCACGCTGGTGTCGATGCCCGGCGTGGAGGAACCGCATGGCGGCGGTGTGTCGCAGGGTTTGAGCATGGACGTACCTTCCTGAACCAGCGCCCCAACGCCGGTCCCGATCAAGAGCTACAAGGACTTCAGATCAGCCTCGGGATGGTACGTTCCCTCACGTCACCCCGGCGAAGACCATTCACAGGTTCTGATCATTTGCTCCGGGCGAGACCGACCAGAATCCGAGCGTCGTCCACACCACCTCAGGACTGGAGCGGCTCGGTGTGGCTCACCTTCGACTGTCGTCTCACAGCGGAGTTTGCCAATTGGCGACGAGCACCTGTAGCTGCGCGATGATCGAAGCCCAGATGCCGGTGACCTGCATGATCCCCACAGCCATCAGCAAGACGCCGCCGACCTGAGTGATCCGGCGAGCATGACGGCGGGCGAGCGCATACATCTTGAACGCTCGTTGGATACCCATGGCTGCCAACAGGAAGGGTAGCCCGAGGCCGACGCTGTAGGCGAAGGACAGTAACGCTCCTCGACCGGCGCCGCCGGTACTGAATGACAGGCCGAGAACGGCCGCGAGTGTAGGGCCGATGCAAGGTGTCCACCCGACCCCGAAGAGGACGCCCAGCAGAGGCGCGCTCGCGACGCCGAGGCGAGGCTTGAAGCTCACCCGGAACGAGCGGGCGAACAGTGGAATACGTCCCAAGACGCCGGCGAATATCAGCCCTAGCAGAATGGTGAAGACGCCCAGTACCTTGATGATGAGGTCTTGGTGCTTGAGTAGCAGGGTTCCGGCGGCACCAAACGCAGCCCCGTAACTGGTGAAGACGGCGGCGAAACCGAGCACGAAGAGCAAGGTTCCAATGACCGTGCGACTGGGGCCGCGCGGTCGGGGAGTTCTCGCTGCGACAGGGGTGGCCGTGTGCGCGGTGCCGCTGGGATGGTTGGTTGGTTGCGTGTTGGCAGAGGCTGCGTCGGCGCCCGCGGTGCCGGTGACATAGGCGAGATAGCCGGGCACCAGCGGTAGACAGCAAGGACTGAGGAACGACACCAACCCGGCAGCCATAGCCACCGGGATAGCGACAAGCAGGGGTCCGTACGCGACCAGATCGCCGGGGTTCACCTGTTGGCCTCACCGAGGGCGATCTCGTCCTTGAGTATGCCCTTGAGGGTGTTGTAGGTGACGGGCCCGATGACTCGGGTGGCGACTTGGCCATGAGTATCGACGACGAGGGTGGTGGGGACCACTGTGGTGGGGATGGTGTCCCGGAAAGCGAGCAACACTTCGCCATTGATGTCTTGAACGCTTGGGTACGGCACCCTGAAGGTCCTCACAAAGGCCTTTGCTGCGTCGAGGTTGTCCCGGGTATTGATGCCGACGAAGCGAACACCCTTATTGGCGTACTCGTTGGCTAGTCGAACCAGGTCAGGAGTTTCGGCCCGACAAGGTGCGCACCACGATCCCCACACGTTGATAACCACGATGCTGCCCGCCAAGCCCGACGGGGAGAATGCCTCGCCATCTAGCGTGGTGCCTTCAAGCTTGGGTGCTCCAACGCGCTTTCCGGGAGGGTAGAGGTCTAGGCCCGGCTTGGTCTGGAGGCCGGCCTGAACGCCCGCAGCAGGCGCTCCACGGTTGTCGGTGTTCGTCCACGGGCTCCACAAGATGACGATGGACACCAATGCGACGACGCAAAGACCCCACACAACGGGCCGTGTGCGCCGGACCGCCTCGACGGCGTTCATAACGGCTGCGACCCGATCTTCTGTTCAGACTCGTGCGGCAGCCTGATTCGGACGCCGGCGATTGCCGCACAGTTGGTAGTAAGCGACACACTCTCACCATCCTCGACCCACGCCACTGATCCCGGCAGCCAGCTCACGCCCAACTGTATGAGCAGCTGTCAAGGTTGAAGATTCCCCTCGATTCGTGAGTTCTCCCGGACGTTCCCGTCTGGGAGTCCTTTGGTGAGCATGACGCCGGCTACTGGGCCACGCAGACCCAGGCCGAGGAGGTCAGGGTCGCCCGAGCGGTCAGTACGTCTGGAAACCGACTCGCACCCATGGGGCGGTCGTGTCCCACAACGCAGCCTCAACTGATCCTCGTCGATCGAACGAGCCGTCCCGGTTCCGGCGGCCAGTGGCGTACCGCGATCTTCAGCGTCCCCTGGGCCATGACAGCTAGCGCGGCGGCGTAGCCGTCCAGTGGCGCGGACAGCTCGCGCACTACAGGGCAACCAACCTCCGTAGGCCTGGCGGGGTCGAGTGTTCGGTGTGCGGTCGCCTGCGCCTTGAGCAGGGCCTCGCTGCGCACCCACCGTGGACCGCGCGCCGCGCTGTCGAGATCGGATAGGCGTTGCACGTCCACCCCCACGGGGCCGTGTCCGCTCACGGCGACGACGACCAGCAGGCCTGAGTGGGACACCGCGGCCCACTGGGCGGGTGTACCCGGTCCCACGATGTTTGGGGCGCCGTGCGGGCCTCCACATTCGTTGCAGGTCCGGTCGATGACCACGTCCGCGGGCGAGACTCCCATCCGATCGGCAACAGCCACGCGGAGCAGGGCAGCGCCAAGGAGAGATCTCGCGCGGTCTGCGGGACGATCGAGGGAGTCGACCCGCGCCCGTTCTGTGGGGTCAAGCAGATCGAGGACTGACCGGTCGGCAGCGGTGAGAGTGGTCCACCAGACCATGACGTCCACGATTTACACTCCGATTCTGTGACCTAATCCAGTTAGGATAGCCTTACCTGCGTGAGTCTCCTGACGGCCCCGGCCACACGCCGCAGCCTGTTGCCGACTCACCGTGGGCCATCGGCCGATCGACCGGCGCTGATCAGCACCTCTGGCGCGGTCCTCTCCCACGTCCGGCTGGGCGAGATGGTCGAGGAGCTCGCCGCCCGGCTGCCGGACGTCGGGAGCGGGCGCCGGCTGGTCCATGTGCCGCTGCGTCCCGACGTGGACAGCGTGACGGGATACCTCGCGACGCTGGCGGCTGGACACGCTGCCCTGGTGACGCCGGCAGCGGCCGAGACGATTCTGGGCCGGTATCGGCCCGACCTCGTCGCCACCGGAGACCCGGACCGTCCCTTCGAGGTCCGCTCGACCACGCCTCAACACCTGCTGCACCCCGAGCTCTCGCTGCTGCTCAGCACCTCGGGCAGCACCGGCTCCCCGAAGCTCGTCCGGCTCGCCCACCGCAACATCCTCAGCAACGCTTCCGCGATCGCCGCTGCGCTCCGCCTTACCGAGCACGACCGTGCGCTCACCAGCCTGCCCCTCCACTACTGCTTCGGGCTGTCGGTCCTGCACTCCCATCTCGTCGCCGGGGCCTCAGTGGTGCTGCACGACGGCTCGCTGCTGGCCCGGGAGACCTGGAACGTCGTCGACCGACTCGGCGTCACGACATTGGCGGTGGTGCCGCACTCGGTCGAACTCATGGAATCGACGGGCGTCCTGAACAGGCCGCATCCCTCGCTACGCCTCATCGCCCAGGCGGGGGGACGGATGCCCCGCGAGCGTGTCTTGCGAACGGCCGCCCTCGGGCGCGAGCACGGCTGGGGGCTCGCGGTGATGTACGGCCAAACCGAGGCGACCGCACGCATCTGCGTCCTCGACCCGACCGACGTCGCCCGGCACCCGGACGCCGTGGGCCGGCCGGTGGCAGGCACGTCGGTGCGGGTCGACCCGACCGTGCCGGAGGCTGCCGACGGTGTCGGTGAGGTCCTGGTACGGGGCTCGGGGGTCATGATGGGTTACGCCGAGCACCCCGACGATCTGGCCCTCGGCGCCATGCTCACCGAACTCCGTACCGGCGACCTCGGCACCATCGGGGACGACGGCCTGCTCCGACTCCACGGTCGACGATCCGGGTTCGTCAAGGTGATGGGGCTCCGGGTCGATGTGGCGCGCGTGGAGGAAGCGCTCACCGCCGCGGGCCTGACCGCCTGCGTGAACGGGGACGAGGACGGCCTCACCGTCGCAGTCCAGCCGCAGCCCGGGACGCCGGCCGCCACTCTCGAGCATCGCGCCCGCGACCTCGCCGCCCGGGCCTCCGGGCTGGGACCGGCCGCGGTCCACGCCACTGCGATGGACCTGCCACGCCTGCCCAGCGGCAAGCTCGACCGACCGCTGTGCGCGGCACTGGTGAAGAGCACCCGGGTTGCGACCACCCGGGAGACGAGGGCCGGGGGTGGCGTCCCCTCGCTGGCCACCGACGTCGCGACCGCGATCCGTCACGTCCTCGGACGAGACGCCATCGACCTGCGCCGCACCTTCGTCCAGCACGGCGGCGACTCGCTCAGCCACGTCCAGGCCTCGGTGCGCCTCGAAGGCCTCCTCGGCCCGCTCCCGCCCAACTGGCACCACCGCCCGCTGGCCGAACTAGTCGAGCTCGGCACCACCCGCGCGAACCACCTCACAGCGTCACGGTGGTCGTCCGACCAGCCCCGCGGCTGGTGGTCCTGGCGTGTCTGGCACTCGGTGGAGGCGTCAGTGGCGATCCGCGCCGTGGCTGTGGTGCTCATCCTCGGCTCGCACGCCGACCTCTTCACGTTCCGCGGCGGCGCGCACACCCTGTTGGCGGTTGCGGGTTTCAACGCCGCTCGCTTCGGCCTCTCGGCACCTACTGTCGGGGGCCGCTGGCGGGCGGGTGCCCGGACCCTCGTCGGCGTAGCCGTCCCCACGATCGTGGTCGCGCTCATCGGCATGGCGAACGGGGGGCGCTACGGGTGGGGCAACGTGCTGCTGGTGAACTGGTTGACCGGCCCCGTGTCCCAGGCCAGCCACAACGAGTTCTGGTTCGTGGACACACTCCTCGCCTGCACCGCGACGATCACGGCTGTGTTGTCCATCCCGGCCGCTTCCCGGGCGTGGCGACGTCATCCCTGGCGGGTTGCGATGATCCTGACGACCCTCGCCCTCGTCCCACGATTCGTCATCCTGAACGAGGGAGAAGGTCTGCTGCGCGGCATGATGCCGACCACGATCTGGCTGTTCACGCTGGGCGCCGCGGCGGCGCACGCCGACACCGGCTGGCGGCGCGGCCTCACCCTGGTTCTCGCCGTCGTCGGGGGCGTCGGGTTCTTCCCCGCCGACCCCGCCCGCAACGCCGTGGTCATCGCCGGCATCGTGGCGCTCACCCTGCTGCGCAGCGTGCGTCTCCCTGCGCCGGCCGTCCCTGTGGTGAGCCTGCTGGCTGCGGCATCCCTCTACATCTACCTCGTCCAGTTCCAGATCATCACCTTCGCGTCCGATCCCCTCACCGGGGCGGTCCTCTCGCTCGCGACCGGCTGCCTCCTTTGGCGCCTGGCGGACGGTCCCGTGCGGCGGCTCCAGGGCCTGGTCCCACTCCCCACCAACTCGAACGAAAGGCTCCCGTGACCCGCACTCACCGTCTCCGGACGGCCGCCCTGATCGCACCGGCGCTTGGGCTCGCCCTGACAGCCTGCTCAGCGGGTTCGGCCCCGCCACAGGAGACCTTCCAGGCGCAGCCCGGTGTCCTGCAGATCTACTCCTCGCAGCACCGTAACGTCACCGAGGCCTGGGCCAGTGGATTCACCGCCAGGACGGGAATCCGAACTCAGGTCCGGGAGGGCCAGGACTCCTCCATGGGCCAGATGATCGTGGCCGAGGGAGAAGCGTCCCCCGCCGATGTCTTCCTGACCGAGAACTCCCCCGCCATGACCGTGGTCGAGCGCGCCGGCCTCCTCGCACCGGTTGCGGCGACGACCCACGGCCAGCTGTCCGAAGGGCTGGCACCCTCGTCGGGACTCTGGACGCCGATCGCCGCCCGCTCCACGGTCCTGGTCTACAACCCGGCCCAGATCAGTGCCGACGAACTCCCGTCCTCGATCATGGACCTCGCCAGCCCGGAATGGGCCGGGCGCTGGGGCGGCGCCCCGGGCGGGGCCGACTTCCAGGCCATCGTGGCCGGGATGCTGGCCGAGCGGGGCGAGTCCGAGACGGCCGCCTGGCTCAAAGCCCTCGCAGACAACGCCGAGGTCTACCAGAACAACATCGCCACCATGAACGCGGTCAACGCCGGTCAGGTCCCGATCGGCATCATGTACCACTACTACTGGTACCGCGACCAGGCCGGGACGAAGGAGGGCAGCGCCAACACCGCCCTCCACTACTTCGGCGGCCAGGATCCGGGCGCCTTCGTCAGCCTGTCCGCCGGTGGAGTGCTCGCCTCCTCCGACATGAGCGCCGAGGCGCAGCAGTTCCTCGCCTACATCACCAGTCCCGAGGGCCAGCGCATCCTCGTCGAGAGCGGATCGATGGAGTACGCGGTGGGCGCCGGCGTCGAGTCGGACCCGGCACTGCCGCCCCTGGCCGGCCTGTACGCCCCGGTCGTCGACCCGTCGGCGCTCAACTCCGAGACTGTGGTCTCGCTGATGACTGATGCAGGCATCCTCTAGGGCGCCCGGCGGCGTCCTCCTGCTCGCCACCGCGGTCGCCGCCCTCACCGTCCTGCCGCTGCTGGGCGTCGTCGCCAACGCGCTCTCCGCCGGCACCCAGCTCGCGGCCGACTACCTGTTCCGCCCCCGGGTCGGTGAACTGCTGGGCAACACCGCCCTGCTCGTCGGCGCAACCGTGCCCGCCACGGTGGTCGTGGGCGCCATCGCAGCATGGCTCGTCGAACGCACCGACCTGCCCGGGGCCGGGGTGTGGCGGGGGTTGCTGCTCGCCCCGCTCGCAGTGCCGGCGTTCGTCAGCGCCTACGCGTGGGTGACTGTGGCGCCGGAACTCACCGGCTTCACCGGCGCCGCCCTGGTCACCTCGATGGCCTACTTCCCGTTCGTGTTCCTTCCCGCGGCGGCCCTCCTACGCGCTCTGGACGGTGGTGACGAGGAGGCCGCCCGCTCTCTCGGTCTCTCCCCGGCGGCTGCCGTAATGCGCACCGTGCTGCCGCGACTGCGCCCCGCGTTGAGTGGCGGCGCCCTGCTGGTCACGCTCCACCTGCTCGCCGAGTACGGCGTCCTGGAGATGATGCGCTTCCAGACGTTCACGACTGCGATCATGCAACGCTACGCCGTCGGCTTCAGCGACGCCTCCGGAAGCCTGCTCGCATCAGTGCTGCTCGGACTCTGCCTGCTGGCCCTCGTCGCCGAAGTGCTGGCCCGAGGCCGGCGCCGGGTCGCGCAAGTCGGCGCCGGAGCCCCGCGCCGCCCCGCGCCGGCGCGACTGGGCGCGTGGACGGCTCCCGCCCTGGCCTTCCTGACCGCGCTGGTCTCCGCATCTCTCCTGGTACCGATCGTGACCGTGATCCGCTGGCTGGTCGCTGCCCCGTCCGGGGCTGGGCCGGTCGGCGCGCACCTTGCCCAGGTCACGATCAGCACGCTGGGCCTGGCCCTCCTCGGCGCGGCAGCGGCGACCACCGCCGCACTGCCGGGGGCCTGGCTGCTGGCCCGCCATCACTCGGCCCGCACGCTGCTCCTCGAGCGGGCCACCTACCTCGCCAGCGCGCTCCCCGGGGTCGTCGTGGGCCTCGCCCTGGTAACCCTCTCGGTACGGTGGGCACGCCCGATGTACCAGACCGTCGGACTCATCGTCGTCGCCTACGCCATCCTGTTCCTCCCCCGCGCCATGGTGTCGTTGCGCGCCGGCCTCGCCGCGTCCCGCCCCGAACTCGCCGAGGCCGCCCGCTCGCTCGGGCTGGGCGGCGGGGCAACCTTCCGGCGCGTGGTCCTGCCTCTGATCGGGCCGTCCGTGTTGACCGGGATGGTGCTCGTCGCTCTTGCTGTCGGGACGGAGCTGACCGCAACCCTCCTGCTCGCACCCACCGGAACCGACACCCTCGCCCTGGCGTTCTGGCGCGAGGCCAGTGAACTCGACTACGCGGCCGCCGCCCCGTACGCCGCCGTGATGGTGGCGCTGTCGGCCCCGCTGACCATCCTTCTCCGTCGGCAGATCGTGGAGGTGCCATGAGTGAAGTTGTCCTGCGCGGCGTCACAGCAGGCTACGGCGGCGAGGAAGTCCTCTCCGAGGTCGACCTGACCGTTCGCGAGGGCACCACAACGGCCGTGCTCGGAGGCTCCGGCAGCGGCAAGACCACCCTCCTCCGGGTCATCGCAGGCTTTCTCCCCCCACGCTCGGGAACCGTCGCCGTCGGAGGCTCCCCCGTCGTCGGGCCGGGCACCTGGGTACCGCCCGAGCGCCGGGGCGTCGCCTACGTCCGGCAGGACGGTGCGCTGTTCCCCCACCTCTCCGTGGCCGGGAACATCGCCTTCGGCCTCCCCAGACCCCGCCGCCGTCACCGCGAGCGGGTCCTGGAACTGCTCGACCTGGTCGACCTGCCCGCATCCATGGCCGACCGGCGCCCGGATCAGCTGTCCGGCGGCCAGCAGCAGCGGGTGGCCCTCGCGCGGGCGCTGGCCCCCGGGCCCGCCCTGGTGTTGCTCGACGAGCCCTTCTCCTCGCTCGACGCCACGCTGCGCGCTGCCACCCGCGAGGCGACCGCTCGGGCACTGAAGGGCGCGGGCGCCACCGCGATCCTGGTCACCCACGACCAGGAGGAGGCGCTCTCCATCGCCGACGAGGTGGCCATCCTCGCCGCCGGGCGGTTCCGTCAGGTGGGCCGCCCGGAGGTGGTCTACCGCGAACCCGTCGACACCGGCGTGGCCACCTTCCTCGGCGACACCGTGCTTCTCCCCGGCACCGCGGCCCACGGACAGGTCGAGTGCCGGCTCGGCAGGCTGCCCGTCTCGGGCCCACAGCCCGGGGGACTTGTCGAGGTCATGATCCGTCCCGAGCAGATCAGCCTCACCGCCGCGACGGCGGGGGCGCTCGACGCCACCGTCGGCAGGGTGACCTACTTCGGACACGACGCACTGGTCGAGCTTGTCCTCGCCGATCCTGCCGGGGTCTCTCCGTTGCGGGCGCGCGTCATGGGCCCGCAGGCCCCCGCCCCCGGCGATCGGGTGGGCGTGTCGGTACAGGGTCCCGTCCGCACCTTCCCGGACCGGCGCACGAATCCGCCCGTCGCGACAGTGTCCGGCTGAGGCAGCCGAAGCGGGGATCGGTCGCGCCCCACGACTGCGCTCAGGTTCCCGGAAGAGAAGGCAGCGGAGGTCCGGCTGAGCTCGAGGTAGCGCGAACCTATCGGGATGCGTTGGGGGCGCCATCGAGGGCCGGGAGCACCCAGAAGGCAGCGAGATCGATCAGGGTGCGGGTCATCGGCGCCAGACTCGCGCGCAGCTCTGCGTGGCGTCGTGGCTTCAGTGGTGGTCGGGCGTCGATCGAGGGATCCCTGGGTGAAGGCGTCCTTGCGATCAGGTCGATCAACGGGACGAATCGAACGGCGGATACCTCGGAGATATTTGCTGGCGCGGACAGGGACGGTGAGTTCGACCAGGCCAGGACGGGCGTGACGAGGAACCCGCTGTCAGGTAGGGCGAACCGGGGCAGGGTGGCAACGACGTGCACGCTTTCCGGATCAAGTCCTACTTCTTCGCGCGCTTCCCGGAGGGCTGTGGCGATTGCGTCGTGGTCGTCGCGGTCGTGAGCGCCTCCGGGGAAGGTGACCCGACCGGGGTAGTCCCCAAGGTCGGTGGCGCGTTCAGTGAGCAGCACTTCCGGTCCGGCGGGCCCGGACGTGATCAGGATCAGGACCGCGCTGGGCCGGAGGGTCACCGGGCGGGCCAGCGCGGGGCCGTCGGCTGGGTTCTCGGCAGCGACCCGTGCCGCCCAGTCCGGCATGGGCGGGGTCCAATCGGGTCTGCGTTGGGGGTCCTCGCTGGGGGCGGGGTGCCACTGGGTTTGACCGGAGGCCAGCCGCAGCGTGGCGACACCGGGTTCGGGCCCGGCGCCATTGACCAGGCGCAGTTGCTGCCCGAATCCGGGGTGACCGAACACGGCCCTGGCCGGGCGGGGCGAGGCCGCGCCGGGGGTGGCGGCCGGCCATTCTGCGGGGTTGTTGGCGACGACCACAAAGGCCCGGTTCGCACCGACGAGCTGGGCGGCCGGGCCGCCGAAGGCGGTGAGTGTCTCGCTCATGGCAGGCACGAGGACGAGGTTGGCGCCGACCTCGGTGAGGGACATGGACGGCGTCCCGGTTGAGCAGGTCACGGCAGACGAGGACCACCGCGTGCCACCCGTCGGTCCCGACGTGGACGCGGATCTGGGGGTAGGGGTCGGCGTCGACGCCCTCGGTCACGGGCCGATCGGCCGGACTGAACTTGTCGTGGACCAGGGGGTGGGCCAGGCCACGGACCCAGGTGAAGGCCCGGTTACGGCGGGTTCCATCGGCCTCTGGTGTGTGGACGCTGCCGGCGACCAGCACGTTGGGCCCAGCGGCGTCGGTGACCCAGTGGCGGAGGCGTTGGGCCAGGGCTGGGGTGAGGGCCAGTTCGGGCAGGACCACGATGGTCGCGCCCTGGTCCACGGCGGTGCCGATCAACGCGTCCAACTGGGCGCCTTGGCGTCGCTCGTCTGCGGGACCGATGTGGAAGACGCGCCCGTCGGGTCCGGCGGGGAACTCCAAGTCGGCCAGGGAAGCGTTGGGGTGCACGGTGGCGAGTACCGTATCGGCGCCCAGGAAAGGTGCCCCCGTTTCGGCCAGAGAGTAGTCGAACACGACGTGGAACTGGGCGGCCCACTCACCGGCCAGGCGGACGTGCCGGGTCTGGTCGAGGCGGTGCGCCAGACGCCACGGTGGCGCGGTGGGCACCAAGGTCGTCACCGCAGTGACGTTCGCAGCCCCCAACGGCACGGGGTCGCCCACTCCGGGACGGTAGGGGCTTCGGGCGCGGAAGGACGCGCTGAGGCTGACCTGGTATTGCTCATCGATGAGTTCAGCCACCCGGTGAGCCATTGCCACGACAGGCACATCGTCGTCCCGGGCGAAGAGGGTAGCCAGCTCACCGCGGACAGTGTCGTCGAGAGAGGACCGATCGCGGGTGCCGACCATGGTCCGGCGCACCGGGTCGACCCGGGCTTCGAGTGCGGTCTGGACCGGTCCGTCCGTCATCAGGGCTTGCAGCTGTCGGTGGTGGTCCCGGCACCAGCGCAGCAGCACGGTGAGGACGATGAGTGGCTCGGCCTCGGCGGCCACGGCCTCCCGCAGGGCGGTGAATCGGTCGGGTTCGGCCACCAGAGCGGCGACGCAGGACGGGCAGGGCTGAGCGGACGGGGCCGCGCCAGCCACGGCGCGCTGGGTTTCGGTGGTGTCGCAGCAGCACGTCGGCGCAGCTGCCGCCGCGGGCGGCGCCTCTGGGTGGCGAGGGGTCATCGTTGTCCTTGGCTACGTCAGAGCTGTGGCCAACGCGTCCCGGGCTGCCAGTCCTGAGGGGCTGGCTGGGCTGATCCCTGTGCTGGCTCTCTGGCTCCGGCGGGCCGGTGCGCCTCGTGTCCAGCGTGCCCGGAAGCCTCGGTCGGCCGCTGCCCATCCCGGTCCTGGTGGCCATGCCCCTGGCCCTCCCCTTGGCTGTGGCCATGACCGCCTCCGCATCCACCGGAGCCGTGGCCTCCGTGGCCACGCAGGTGCATGACGAGCATGCCGCCGACGAGCGCGATCCAGATCCAGTTGCGTACAAGGAAGTCCAACATCATGAACCTGCCGTTCTGAGGGCTGGTGCCCTCACACGAGCCAGTCTCGGCAGCTCTGGTTGTCGTTCCGCTGTCGCCGGATCAAGGTTTCATCAAGACCGGGGATCGACAGCGTCGGAGGAGGTGCCGCCGGTGACGGCGGCTGGGTGGTTGCGCGGGGACCTGAGCTGGATGAGCGGGAGTGCGGCCAGCACCAGGACGATCCCGAGCCACTGGCGGGGGGTGGGTGCCTCGCTGAGAAGCAACCACCCGAGCAGAACGCCGAATACGGGTGTCAGCATCGTCCAGGCGGTCAGCCTGACGAGCTCAGCGCGGCGGACCTCGGCGAACCAGAGCAAGTTCGTGGCAGCCGTGCCGATCACGGCGATGAAGGCCAGGACTGCGAGGAACTGAGGCGTCCACGCAACCTTGGGCGCGCCTTCCGCAGCGGCGGCCCACGCGGCCAGGGCGGCGCCGCCAACCAGGAACTGGAGCGCCGTGAGCGCAACGACGTCCACGTCCACCAGCCGCCGGGCGATGAGGGTTCCGACGACCGTGGCCGCCGAGGACGCCAGCGACAGCAACGCCCCGGCCGTCCCGGCCCCGCTCGCGGCTGCCGCGACTCCCAAGCCGACGAAGCCGAGGAGCAGCCCGGCCAGCGCCCATCGGGTGGGCCGCTCCCGGAAGAGCAGCCATGCCGGCAGCACCATGAGCAGCGGCTGGGAGTTGGCGAGCACTGCGGCCACGCCACTGCTCACCCCGGCAGTCCCTGCGAACATCGCGGCATACGCGAGGGCCACGTTGACCAGCCCCAGCACGAGCACCCATGGCCACGCGGCCCGTGGGGGCGGCCGCCAGCCGGTGCCAACGGCTGCAAGCAGCACGACCGCGCCGGCCACCAGGGAGCGAAGCGCGGCGAACCACAGCAGGGGGGCGTCCTGCAGGCCCCAGCGGATGGCGACGAAGCAGGCGCCCCACCCGGCGGTGATCAGGACCATCCGGCCGGGGCGCGGGACGAGCGCCGGTCGGGGCATGCCGGTGCCCATCCCGGATTTCACGACGCCCGGCGGGCGCGACCGGGCCACACGCCGTCTGGGGCGTCAGCCATGTCGATCGGTCCTGGACCTGGAGCGGGCACTGTGGAGTGCCTGGAACACGCGAGCGGCCAGGGCCAGCGTGACAGCCAGGACGATGCCGCTGACTGCGACCCGCAGACCGGTGGCTGGTGACCCTGG
Source organism: Propionicimonas sp. T2.31MG-18 (assembly GCF_964266745.1). Classification (NCBI taxonomy): domain Bacteria; kingdom Bacillati; phylum Actinomycetota; class Actinomycetes; order Propionibacteriales; family Nocardioidaceae; genus Propionicimonas; species Propionicimonas sp. T2.31MG-18. The sequence goes on along the minus strand of NZ_CAXWGX010000012.1, from coordinate 378,285 downwards.
TGAGGAAAGCGCCGCGCTGAGCGATCCGGCGGCCAGCGTCGCCACTAACAGGAGGATCCACAGGCTGCTGCGGGCTCGCCGAGCAGAACCGTTGCGCGCCGGAGGGCTTGTCATGGCGGTTGTGGACTGCCTTCCTTCGTCGCTCACATGCCCAGGTGGGTCTTGGCCGTGGTGAAGGCCATCAAGATCGTCAAGACGATGATGGCCGCCACGATGGCGCTGGCGATTGTCATGGCAACTCGGCGGTGTCGCCACGCGCGGTGCGGGTTGCGGTCGATGAACGGCAGGGCCACAAGGATGGTGAACAGGGCGCCGCCGCCGTAGAGGATCCCTGACAGGCCGATCCAGTTCTCCAGGGTGAACATCCACCAGAACGGCCACATCGGCTTGGTCACCTCGATGCCCTCGACGGGCGCCGGACCGACTGGGGGTGGGAAGGTGACGGCCAGCAGGCCCAGGGCCCCCAGCAGGGCGAGCCCGAGCGCGGAGATCCGGCGCAGGTGGTGGGTGAACGGCTCGACCGGCTCCGCTGCCGGCGCGTCGGTGGACTCGTCGTCGGCGGTCAGCGATGGGTGGGGGGAGATGCGGTGCCGCTTGACCAGGAGCGCGTGCAGCGTGAACAGCACGACGATCAGGCCCGGTATGAGGACGACGTGGGCGCTGTAGAGGCGGATCAGGATGGAGACCCGGTTGGCGAAGTCCGGGGAGAACCACAGGCCGCCGCCGCCGAGCAGGTTGGCGACCTCGACGTTGTGCCCGAGCGCCTCGTACCCTTCCTGGTCCCACTTGAGGACGGTTCCGGTAAACAGGGCGAAGATCACCAGCCCGAACATGGCGACACCGATCAGCCAGTTGCCTTCTCGGGGGCGCTTGTAGGAACCAGTGAGGAAGACCCGGAGCAGGTGCAGGGCAGCGGTGACGTACATTGCTTGGGCGGCCCAGAAATGCACGCCGCGGACGAACCACATGCCCCACTCGTGGGTGACAATGTGCCGGACCGAGGCGTTGGCCTCCTCCGGAACCGGAGCGTAGAACTGGGTGAGCAGGATCCCGGTCACGACGAGCAGTACCAGGGCTGCGGCGGTGATCCCGCCCAGGCTCCACGCGATGTTGTTCGCGTGCTCCGGGACGGGATAGGTCAGCGCGGTGATGCCGAGCCGGTCATCGACGACATCGAGGGCGCGGCGCCACCACGGGCGGGTCGCAGCGGTGTTCGGGCTGGTCGAGATGGCCGGGTCGGCGCGGAGGGTGCTCATGGTGTCTCCTCCCGGGATGCTTGGGCGTCACGGTCAGCGGGTTGTGCCAGCCTGCGCCGCAGCTGTGCCGGGGTGTCGGCTGGGCGGTAGCGATAGGCCAGGTAGCTGCCGCCCAGCAGCAGCGCCAGCGACGCGATGGCGAGGATCCAGCTCGGGGCGGGCGCGTCGGGCCGGCCGGCAAGCTCCGGTTCGATGGTCCGGGTGCCGGTGGACATGCCGGTGGCGGGTGGAAGCGCGGCGACCGCGGCACTGATGGCCTGCGCGAGCAACTCCTGGGCGCGGGTCACCTGGTTGGCTTCGAGTGCCGCGCGCGCCTGCTGCACCTTCGCGATGTCGACCCCCGCGTTGTCCGAGGTCTCCAGAGCGTCGTCGACCTTCTCCATCGCCACCTCGATCCCGGCCGCGCTCGTGTCGTGAGCCAGGTGCCCCAATGCCTGCTGCGCCAGCACGTACCCAACGGTTGTCTCCTCGCCCCCGTGTGCCGAGGCAGTGGCTGCACCGGCTACGGCGAAGAGTCCCGCGAGGATCACCACCAGCACGGCCCGCCGGCCCGGTCGAACTGCGGTGGCCTCGATCGGCACAGTCGTGCCGGTGCGACTGTCTGGACGTCGCGTCATAGTTCAGGGTCTCCCCCGGACGTGGGCTGTTTCGTATGCGGATGGTCAAGGTTTGACATCGACGCGTCGGCGACGTTGATCACCCGGCTGCGCGCGCGAGTGGGCGAGGGCCGCATCGATGTCGCGGCTGGGACGCACGGATGTCGGCGCAACGGCTACCGGCCTGGTGCGGGCGGGATCGTGATGGTGAATTGCGCGCCCTGGCCGGACACGTCGCTGTCGGCGGTGAGGGTGCCGTGGTGGGCCTCCACGATCGCGCGGGCGATGGTCAGTCCGAGGCCGGAGCCGGCGCTGCTCGGCGCCTTGTGGAATCTCCGGAACAGCTTCTCGGCGTCCCCCGGGGGAAATCCCGCTCCGGTGTCGCGGACTTCAATGATCGCGCCGGGGTGGCGGGGGTCCGGGTCGGCGCCGGCCTTGACGGTCACGGTTCCGCCGGCGGGTGTGTGTCGCAGGGCGTTGTCGAGCAGGCTGGTGATGACTTCGTTGATCCGGTCGGGGTCCACGAGCAGGTCGGGGGTGTCGGCGGCGACGGACCGGGTGAGGCTCACCTGGGCGGCCCGGAATCGTTCCCGGCTTGCGGCGACGGCGGTGTCGACGAGTGCGGCAACTGGCACGGGCCTGGTGCTAAGCAGGAGTTGGCGTTCCTGGGCGCGGGAGACGACTTCGAGGTCGGCGACCAGACGCCGCAGGCGCGCGCTCTGACCGGTCAGGGTTTCCAGGGTCTGGTCGTCCACGGGGAGGATGCCTTCTGCGATGGCCTCGACGGTGGCCTCGAGCGATGCGATCGGGGTGCGCAGCTGGTGCGCCAGGTCTGCGGTGAGTTCCCGGCGGGTGGTCTCAGTGGCCTCCAGCCGCTGGGCAAGTTGGTTGATCGACACCGTCAGGGTTGCGAGCTCTGATCCCATCCGGGGGTCCTGCAGCCGGGTGTCGAGTCGTCCGTCGGCGAGTGCCCTCGCGGCGATGGCGGCGTCCTGGATGGGTGTCGCAAGCCGGCGGGCGATCAGCCAGCTGATCGCCAGTGCTGTTGCTGCGGCAGCGAGGATCCCGACCGCGAGGGCGGTAAGGACGGCCTGTTCGAAGGCGCTCATCAGGTGCTCAAGGATCTGCTGGTCCAGAGTCACTCCTGCGTCCTGCAGGTGCATGTCGAACAGCGGCCAGGAGAGCAGGAGTGCCCCGAGCAGGACGGTGCTGGCACCGGCGAGGATGACGAGGGCGATGTTGATCAGGAGCCGGCCGGCCAGCCTGAGCCCCGGTCCCTTCGGTTTGGTCTGCCGCGGGTTCATCCCGGTCCCATTCGGTAGCCGACGCCCCGGACGGTGAGAACGTAGCGGGGCGATCGCGAGTCGTCGCCCAGTTTGCGCCGCAGGTGGCCGATGTGGATGTCGACGAGGTGTTCATCGCCGGGCGCGGCGCCGGTCGTACCGTCCCAGACGTTGTCCAGGAGCTGCTGCCGGGTGAACACGACCCGCGGACGGCTGCTCAAGGTCTCCAGGAGTTCGTACTCGGTGCGGGTGAGCCCGATCAGGGACGATCCGACGTGGACCTCCCGCGCCGGGGGGTCGATGACAAGGTCGCCGAACACCTGCTTCGCCGGTTCGCCGGAATCCTCCGGTGCGCCTCCCGTCGTGCGGGGCCGGCGGAGCAGGGTGCGGATCCTGGCAACCAGTGCTCGAGGGGAAAACGGTTTGGTTACGTAATCGTCGGCACCCACAGCGAGCCCGACGAGCAGGTCCACCTCGTCGGCGCGGGCGGTCAGCATCAGCACGTAGCAGCGGGAGAAGGTCCGCAACTGCCGACACACCTCGATCCCGTCCATGCCGGGAAGGCCCAGATCGAGCACCACCACATCCGGCTCGGCTTCGCGGGCCAGCGCCAGGGCGGTCTCGCCGTCGGCAGCGGTGCGGACGTCGAAACCGTCCCGGGCCAGGAAGCCCTCGACGACCCGCACCAGGCTCGGCTCGTCGTCCACCACCAGGGCGCTCAGCCTCGGAGTCTCGACCACGATCAGGCGTCCTCCTCCGTGACGAAGTTCCCGTGCCAGGTGTGGTACCAGACTGCCCCGGTGAGGGCGTTCACCGAAAGCATGCCCACGATGTTGCCGCCCGATTCAGTGTCGATCGTGTAGTAGCCCGGGAATCCCTTCACGTCAGTGACGGTGGCTTGGGCGGGCAGGTTGACCCGCAACCAGTCATCTGCCATGACCCGCGCCTGGTCCGGCGAGACAGTGGCGTCCCGGGAACCGGAGTTCCACATCATCGCCGGCCCCTGCTCGGTGGACACCGACCCGTCGGTCGGGTTCACCAGCAGCTCCGTGGCAGGCCGCCCGGCGGCGTCTTTCAACTCGACGTAGAAGTTTCCGGTGAACTGCATCACCTCACCCGGCCGCAGGCCCCGGCCGGAGCCGGCGAGCGTCGCACGGGCGCGCGCCTGCGCGATCCCCTGGACGGGCGAGCCATCACCCGCCAACCAGACCTGCCGGCCCATCATGCCGCCCCCCATCCCCGGGCCCGGCATACCCCGGCGCCCGTTCGAGGTGTTCGGGTAGCCCGGCCCGGACGTCCCGGCGGTGGGAGTCGCGACCAGGGTCGTTCCCGAGGCGACCAGGACGACGGCGAGCGACCCGAGCAGCAGCACGCTCGCCGCCACCAGCACCAGCCACGCCAGCCGCCGCGAAGAGGTCCGTCTGGGAGTGCTCAACGCAAATCCTCCCCACGAACCCGGCCGAGCGCATCGCGCTGGGCCTGATAGGTCTGCAGATCGATCTCGCCACGCGCGAACCGCCGATCCAGGATCTCCTCAGGGCTCTCCTGCGTCGGCCGGGTGCCGTGGCCCGCCTGACGACCGGGCAGCAACCTGCTCACCGCCCAGACGATCCCGGCGATCAGCACCACCCACAGCAGCACAATGCCGATCATGCCGCCGAACGCCATGCCGCCCCAACCCATGCCGCCATATCCCATCATGTCCGTACTCCTCGTTCGCTTGGGCGGCGCTCCTCGCCGCCCGACACAACCAGCCTGCCCGCCGCTCATAGCGGTCACCCCCACCGCGAAGTAAAGATCTCCCATAGCCGGCCACCACGGTTTGGCCGCCGCGAAGCTGTTGAGGGAGATGTCGCAGCCGAAGCGACCTGCGAGATTTGGCCAATCTGCGCGGGTCGACCACCATGGTCGGGTGATTCTCCACCTGGTCCTCAATCCTTGCCGTGATGCCTGCGGAACCGTTCCGACAGGCGAGGAGGTCGACGGCGCGCCAGTCTTGCGCTGCCCGGGCTGTGAATCGAAGTGGGTCGAGGTCGCGGACCCGGGCCCCGCGGAGAGCAGTCCCACCCGCAGCGAAGCTTGAGCTGGCGTAGCGGACGGCGATACCCGCCTGGTTGCCGCGTGCCTGCGCCAGCCGGCGGGTTGAGGGGCTCCGGGCGACGGTTCGGTCAAGATTGGATCAAGAGATGGCCGCCGATGCCCCCGCAGCAGCCGGCCGCGGCCGTCGGTCCGCCATACTTCGAAGATGAGCAGCACCGTGCCGGCACCGGCCAAGATCCTCGTCGTTGATGATGAACGAGCCTTGGCGCAGATTCTTGGGTCGTACCTGGTGAAGGCCGGGTATGAGGTTCACTATGCGGTGGACGGCCCCGGCTCGGTCGCCGCCGCACGCGAACTCGATCCCGAGGTCATCCTGCTCGACCTGGGCCTGCCCGGGCTGGACGGGATCGAGGTCTGCAGGCAGGTGCGGACCTTCTCGGACTGCTACATCCTCATGCTCACCGCGAGGGACGATGAGACCGACCGGATCATCGGTCTCGGTGTGGGTGCCGACGACTACATCGGCAAGCCGTTCAGTCCAAGGGAGGTGGTCGCTCGGGTGAGCGCGGTTCTGCGGCGACCCCGCCTGTCGAGAGCGACCTCACCCGAGGAGTCGGCTGAGAAGCGTCAATTCGGTGACGTGGTGATCGATCCAGGACTGCGGGAGGTCTGGGTCGGCGATCGCCGGCTCAGCCTCACCCGCACCGAATTCGACATTCTGGACGTGCTTTCCAGCAACCCGCGAGCCACGCTCACGCGCCGTCAGATCATCGATCGCGTGTGGAACACCGAGTGGGTCGGTGACGACCACGTCGTGAACGTGCACATCGCGAACCTGCGTCGCAAGCTTGGCGACGATCCGATCGAACCCCTCTACCTGCTCACCGTCCGGGGAGTCGGGTATCGCATGGGCAGGCCCGAGGCTCCGCCCAAGTGAAGCGACCGACCCGCCCCAAGGACTGGAGCCTGGGGGTCCGGCTGTTCGTGGCGCAGAGCCTGGTGCTGCTGGCAGCCATCGCCACCGCCGGCGGTGTCGCGGCGATCCTGGGGCCAACCCTGTTCCATGACCACCTCATTGCCAGTGGTCACGTGCCGACATCCCCGGAGATCCCCCACATCGAGCAGGCCTACCTGGACTCAAGCACCGCTTCGCTGGCGGTCGCCATGGTGGTCGCGATCGGCTGCGCGCTGGGCGTCACCTACTACGTGACCCGTCGAATCCGACGGCCGCTGGAGAAGCTCTCCACGGCGGCGAAGGCCCTCTCCCAGGGCAGCCACGAACTTGTCGTGATCGAAGCGGGCGCCGGGCCGGAGTTGGCGAATCTCGCGGCAGCTTTCAACGACATGACCACGCAGCTTGCGGCGACCGAGCAGACCCGTCTTCGTCTCCTTGGAGACCTGGCGCACGAGTTGCGCACTCCCCTGGCCAACATCCAGGCGCACCTGGAAGCCGTCGACGACGGCGTAGCGGAGTGGGATGCCGATACCCGCAGCCTTCTTCTCGCCGAAACGAATCACCTGAGCCGGCTTGCCGGGGACCTCAACGACGTTTCCCGGGCCGAAGAGGGCCGGGTCACCATCGAGCCCAATGTGCAGTCGCTTCGTGATGTCGTCGCCGACGTGGTGGATGCCCATCAGCCGAAGTTCGATGCCAAGGACGTCACCCTCGCGCTCCTCCCCGGTGAGGACGCGGTTGTGGCGATCGACGCGATCCGTATCGGCCAGGCGCTCAACAACCTGGTCAACAACGCGTTGAGGCACACCTCCCCCGGAGGAAGTGTCACGATCACAGTCCAGAAGACCCAAGAAACTGCCCTCGTGGCGGTTGCCGACACCGGCGACGGCATCGCCCCCGATCAGCTGCGCCATGTCTTCGACCGGTTCTACCGAGGAGACACCGCCCGAACCCGCGATGCTGCAGGATCGGGTATCGGGCTGACCATCGCCCGCGCGCTCGTCGAAGCCCACGGCGGCCAGTTGACGGCTGTGAGCCCCGGCTCGGGCCTGGGATCCACCTTCACCCTGAGCCTCCCGATCCGCCGCACCCCACGGTAGCTAGCTCGCACGCAGCCGAAGCCTCCTGCCCGACCCGGAGCGACCTCAATGGCGATGCGACGAGCCCATCCCGAGATGCATCAGCGCCATCATCCCGAAGCACACCAGTCCGCCAAGGAGTGGCGCCAGTCCGCCGCCGCTGAAGAACTGCCACAGACCGATAGCGACGAGCGGCACGCACATCAGCAGCATCATCCAGCCGTGACCTCCGCGACTTCCGTGCTCGGAGTGGTCGGCCTGATGGCCGGCGTGGCTCGCCTGATCCGGGACCGACCGATCCGGGGACGTCTCGGCGTCGGGGTAATTCGCCCACGGCGGCGACGACTTCGACTGGTTATCCACGCTCACGGCAACTCCTTCTCCACACTCCACCTCGGTGGAGGTTGTCCTGTCTGCAACTGTGCCCACCACACATTCGGTTCCTGTTCGGCGTGGATCAAGGTGCGGTCAAGAAGAACGAACCGACGGTCGCGGCGACCCGGCAGGTGATTCGGCTCGGGTCGGCGATACGTGACGGACTCGCTGGACTCTGTGACCGCCCAACAGCGAACGAGCCGCCACGATGGTGACGAGCCACAACAGAACCAGCGCAAGACAGATGAGGATCCAGCTCGCGACCGGGGGGCCTTGATGCAGCACGTCACTCCCTTCGTGGGTCGATGCCTCGCGGTCAGGATGCCGGGCAGGTCGTTCGGCTCAGCCGTGGTTCGGGTCAAGATTCGGACAAGAAGGGGCGATCGCTCAGTTCCCGACAGGACGCCGCCTCCCCCGCGCCCGGTTGGGGTTCTTGACTGAATCTTGCGGGAAGGTCTGCGCAATCCACACCAAGGCACGGCACCGTTGACCTGACCGGCCCGTTGCTGCGGCCCACTCACTGCTTCCTTTGGAGATTGATCACCGTGCTACCCGTACTGTTCAGCATCTTCGGATTCCAGATCCAGTCCTACGGGGTGAGCAAGGCAGTCGCCGCCCTCGTCGGTGCGTACATTCTCGGCCGACGCTTCACTCGGCTCGGTTACGACAAGGACACGGCGTACTCCCTGGTGATGTGGGCGACAGTGTGGGGCTTCGTGGCAGCCAAGGTCTACTTCCTGATCGACAACTGGAGCAACTTCGACCTGCACATGCTCGGCAGCTCCGGATTCGTCTGGTACGGCGGCCTGATCGGTGGCGTCCTGGCCGTTCTCGTGATCACCCGCCGCCACGGACTTCCGCTCGGCACGGTTGCCGGAGCGATGGCGATGCCGCTGTCGGTCGCCTACGGCATTGGACGGATCGGATGCTTCCTTGCCGGCGACGGCACGTACGGCAAGCCGACCGACCTGCCCTGGGGAATGGCCTTCCCCAACGGGGCCGTTCCCGTCAACGTCCCGGTGCACCCGGCCCAGCTCTATGAGGCTGCGGCGGCGTTCCTGATCGCTCTCGCCCTGTGGGTGCTGCAGGACCGGATCGCCCCGATCGCGGTGTTCGGCAGCTACCTCGTGATGAGCGGGCTCTCGCGGATCCTCGTCGAACTCGTGCGGATCAACAACCCGGTGCTCCTCGGCATGACGGAGGCGCAGCTCTTCGGCCTGGCGAGCATCATCGGGGGCATCGTCCTGATCGCAAGAGCCAGGGGCGCCGGCCAGACCGACTCGCCAGAACCCGCGCCCCTCACGACCCCGGTTGCCTGAGAACCTCGCGCTGGCCTCCGCCCACCCAACGGGGGCTGAAGCGAAGCCAGGGCTCGGCGATCTCGCCCGGCGTTCTCAACGGCAAAGCCATCGGATCCTGATCGCCGCCCTGGCTGGCGCCCTGACCAGCGTCGGCTTCGCCCCGATCGGCCTGTGGCCCGGAACGGTGGTCGGGGTGGCGGGCTTCGCGCTGGCCTCCCGCGGTCCGTACAGTGGCTGCCGGGCCGCCGCGGTGGGCACGGTCTTCGGGTTCGTCTTCACGGCCAACACCCTCAACTGGATGGGGATGATCGATCTGGGGGCAGCGGCCGGGCTGATCGTCGCGATGACCACCTGGTACGCGCTCCTCGGCGTAGCCACCAACCTGGCCTTCAGGACCCGGGCCTGGCCGGTCCTGTCCGCCGGGCTCTGGTTGGCCATGGAGTATGCGGCGTCCCGATTCCCGTTCGGTGGATTCGGGTGGCTTCGACTGGGCTACACGATGATCGACTCTCCCCTGTCAGGGCTGCTCCCGCTGGTCGGCGTCGGCGGGCTCAGCTTCGCCACAGCACTGCTCGCGCAGTCGCTGGCCTGGGTCGCCATCCGGACGTCGTGGCGCCGAGTCTCGGTTCTCGCCGCCCTCATCGCGGGACTGCTTCTCGCGGCCTTGGCGGGACGCGCGCTGCCTCCCCCAGCAACCACCGGCAACATCACGCTCGGGTGGGTCCAGGGTGGTGCCCCCGGGGGTGGCGTCTACGGGATCGGTGCCGAGCGCTCCACCTCCTACCGCCACGCCAGCCAAACGGCGAAGCTCGCCGAGGAGATCAGCAGCGGACGCGCAGACGTGCCCGACGCGGTGATCTGGCCCGAGAACGCCACAGATCTCGACCCACGAGTCGACGCGACAACCCGCAGCCTCATCGAAGCCTCGGTCGCCGCCGCCCGGGCGCCGATACTCGTGGGAACGATCCTCAAAGGTCCAGGGCAGGACGAACGACAGACCGCATCGCAATGGTGGACGACCCAAGGCGCCGGCCCCACCTACATCAAGCGGTCTCTCGTCCCGTTCGGTGAATGGATTCCGTTCCGCGACGTCCTGCTCCCCCTCGTTCCGCAACTCCGCTACGTGGGAGCGCAATCGGTCCCCGGGACCGTAGCCGGCACCCTGCCGGTCACCCTCCGCGACGGTCGTGCCGCAACCGTGGGGGTTCTCCTCTGCTTCGACGTCGCCTTTGACCAGGTCGCCTACGACCTGCCCGGCAACGGCGCCCAGATCATCGTGGTGCAGAGCAGCAATGCGATGTACCAGGGCTCGAGCCAGGTGGACCAGCAGTTCGCCATCACCCGGGCTCGCGCGGCGGAACTGAAGCGGGAAGTACTCGTGGTCACCACCAGCGGCGTCAGCGGGATCATCGGCCCGGACGGCAAGCCACGACTTCGAGTCGAGCAAGGCGCCGCCAGCGGGGTCACGACCCTCCCGCTCCGGGACGGACTCACCCCGGCAGCGATGATCTCCGTCCCGCTCCAGCAGGTCCTCAGCCTCGCCTCCCTGGCGTGGCTCGCCCTGCTGGCCCGGAGCTGCTACATACGGTGGGCCATCGGCATCAGGAACAGGTACACGTTCATCACGGTCAAGACCCCGAGCAGCACCAGGTAGGGGGTCGTGGTGGCGCGGCGGCGTGCGACGCTGCCGTAGCGGCGGTTCGTGATTCGGCGGATGGTGTAGGCCGAACCTGCCACCCCGAGGGCGAGGATGATCAGCTGCAGGATCAGGATCGTTGAGGAACTCGCCAGCGCCGTCGGCATCTGGGCCGAATCGAAGCCGAACAGTGATGCGACGGTGGAGAACACGACCCCGCCCTCCGCGAGGAGGTGGAAGAGGTTGTGGGCCAGGTGGGCAGCGATGTCCAGCGGGATCAGGGCGTAGCCGAACCTCGCGAAGTTGGTCACCGTGTTCTCGAGGTTGCCGCGCGAGGCGACCTTCGAGGCCAGCGCCATCAAGCCGACGGGAACGCTCACCGCGACCACGAAGGCGACGGTGAAGATGAGCGGGTAGCTGGTGATGCCGGTGGTCTTTTCGATCCAGCCGAGGATGTCCTGCCAGATTGAGAGCATGGTGAGGTTCTGGATGAGGACGATGCCCATGATCGCCATGGCGAGGAACGATTCCTCGATCTTCGGCTTGTCCAGGAACCACAGTTCGCTGAGCGGCTTGCGTGCCCGCACCTGGATGGCATCGTTGGGGCAGGCCTTGATGCAGTTGGCGCACAGGGTGCAGTTCGCGCTGGAGTCCATCGTCCGCGGGAAGTTGAACAGCGGGCAGCCGGGCTGGGTGGCGGTGCCATTGAAGCAGGCCGCCTTCGCCTTGCAGGTCCTGCAGATGTCCTGGTCGGCGCGAAGTTCGACCACGCTGCCGCGGGAGTAGTTGCTGCACAGGCCGCCGAGGAAGCACAGGTAGCGGCAGAACGTGCGCCGCTGGAAGAGTGCTCCGGAGATGATCACCCCGGTGGTGAGGAGAAGAAGGAGTACGCCTGAGCCCCACGGTGACTCGACGATCCCCCAGACGTGGTCGCTCCAGGTGATCGCCAGGAACTGGGCGTCGATGATCCACAGGCCGTACAGCTTGAGGAACCGCGGCACCGGCCGGTTCACGCCGACAAGCTTCTGGACGACGTCGGAGATCGCGCCGAACGGACAGACCGCGCACCACAGGCGCCCGACCAGCACGAAGGTGATCGGCAGGATGGGCCACCACAGCACCCACATCAAGGCGGTGCCGGCATTCCTTTGCGCGGCGGCCGGCCCGGCGAGCAGCTGGAACGCCACCAGACCGAAGACAGCGGCCACCGGGACCTGCAGGATGCCGGGGTACCACCGGCTGCGCAGGATCCTTGCGATGAGCGAGATCCTCATCAGGTTGGGACCCGCCGGGGCTGAAGGGAGTGGGGGGTTTGCGTCGAGGTCGGACTCCTCGTCCCGCGGACGCAGCTGAATCAGAGTTGGCATCGATCGTCCTTGTTCGTCTGGGTGGGCTATTTGGCCGGCCGGGTGGGTCGGGAGGAGGTGGCGGCATGACGCTTGTCGCGTCGGCGCAGGACGGCGGCGGTGATCATCACCCCGCCGTTGACGGCAGCGAAGCCGCCAACGAGGGCCGCGACCGGGCGTGGCGGGGTCGCAACGCCCTCGCCATGAGCGTGCGACGACCCTTCAGCTGCGCCGCCGGCAGGCTCCGCGTTCCCACTTCCGTGATCCATCCCCGGCATGTCCTGGTCGTTCATGCCCGACTGCCCGTGGTCCATGCCCGGCATCGTCTGATCATTCATCCCGGTGCTCGGGGTGGGGGTCGATACAGACGGGCTCGCATTGTTCATGCCGGGCATGTCTTCATGACTCATCCCGGTCATGTCCTCATGGCTCATCCCGGCCATGTCGTCGGTGGCCGACGCCGATGGCGAGGGAGCTGGCGTCACAGCGGGCTCGACGGCCGGCGCTGCGTATCCGCTCCGGGGCCCGGCCGCTACGGCGAATTGGGCACCGAACGCGGGCAGCAACATCGCCACCATTACGGACGCAGCGACGACGTACGGTTTCATCAGGGGGGCTCCTCGGGGTCAGATCTCCTGAACTATGTCGGGCGGCGAACGCGGCGCGCGACCCAGAACGCGCGAGTACACCAAACCTTCACAAACACTTGACGAGATCTCGATGTGTGCCGCTTGGCACCTTGTGGGAGCCGGTTCGCGGCGACCTGGGCGCTACCGATGTTCGCCGGAGTCAGCGCGCCACCCCGGACCCGTCATCGAACGGTCCCCCGCACTGCATTCCCACCACAAACGACGAAGAAATCGTCAAGGTTCCGTCTGCTCGTCGCTCCACGATGCCAGCGGACACCCTGCGTGCAGGCACTATGTGCGGCATGACCTCATCGCTCCCGTCGTCGGCCATGCCCGCCCGCGCGTCAGACCGCTCCACCCAGCCGACCCGGGCGACGGTGGACGGGAACGAGGCCGCGGCGCGGGTGGCGCACGCCCTGAGCGAGGTGCTCGCGATCTACCCGATCACCCCGTCCTCGGCGATGGGGGAGTCGGCGGACGCCTGGTCGGCCGCCGGCCGCACCAACCTGTGGGGGGCGGTACCCGACGTCATCGAGCTCCAGTCCGAGGCCGGCGCGGCGGGAGCTCTGCACGGCGCGGTGACGAAGGGGGCGCTCGGTGCGACGTTCACCGCGTCCCAGGGGCTGCTGCTGATGCTGCCGAACATGTACAAGATCGCCGGCGAGCTCACCCCCGCGGTGATCCACGTGGCCGCCCGGACGGTGGCCACCCACGCGCTGAGCATCTTCGGCGACCACTCCGACGTGATGTCCGCGCGCACCACCGGCTGGGCGATGCTGTGCGCGTCCAGCGTTCAGGAGGCGCACGACTTCGCCCTGGTCGCGCACGCGGCGACGCTGCGCTCGCGGGTGCCGTTCGTGCACTTCTTCGACGGGTTCCGCACCAGCCATGAGGAGAACACGATCCAGCTGCTCGCCGACGACGACCTGCGGGCGTTGGTGCGGGAGTCGGATGTGTTGGCCCACCGGGCCCGAGGGCTGACCCCGGACGCGCCGGTGATCCGCGGCGTCGCCGAGAATCCCGACACGTTCTTCCAGGCGGCGGAGGCCGCCAACCCGTTCCACCTCGCCGTGCCCGAGACGGTGTCGCAGGTGTTCGACGAGCTCGCCGCGCGCACCGGGCGCCGCTACTCGCTCGTCGACTACACCGGCGCCCCGGACGCGGAGCGCGTCGTCGTGGCGATGGGCTCGGCCGCCGGCTGCCTCGGCGAGACCGTGGACGAGCTGGTGCGCCGCGGCGAGAAGGTGGGCCTGCTCACCGTCCGGCTGTACCGGCCGTTCCCGACCGAGGCCTTCCTGGCCGCGCTGCCGGCCACCGTGCGCGGCATCGCGGTGCTCGACCGCACCAAGGAGGTCGGCGCCCCGGCGGAGCCGCTGCACGCGGACGTCCTGGTCGCGCTGGCGTCCCGGCCGCACGTGACCACGACGGGGGAGCGTGCACCGCTGCGGGCAGGGCTCACGGTGATCGGCGGGCGCTACGGGTTGTCGTCGAAGGAGTTCACCCCGGCGATGGCGAAGGCGGTGTTCGACGAACTGGCCGGGGCCGCCCCCCGGCCGCGGTTCACCGTCGGCATCGTCGACGACGTCACCCACCTCTCGCTCACCCCGGACCCGGCGTTCCGCGTTCCCGACGACCACCTGTCGGCCGTGTTCTACGGACTCGGCTCCGACGGCACGGTGGGCGCGGCCAAGAACTCGGTGAAGATCATCGGCGAGCAGCCGGAGGCCTTCGCCCAGGGCTACTTCGTCTACGACTCCCGCAAGTCCGGCGCAGTCACCGTGTCGCACCTGCGGTTCGGTCGGACGCCGGTCCGGGCCACCTATCTGGTCGACCGGGCCGACTTCGTCGCCGTCCACCAGTTCGACCTGCTCACCGCGATGAAGACCGTCGACATCGCCAAGCCGGGCGCCACGCTGCTGCTGAACTCCCCCCACGGCGAGGACACGTGGGAGCACCTGCCGGTGGAGGTGCAGGCGGAGATCGCGGAGAAGCGGCTGCGCACGTGGGTGATCGACGCCGAGGCGGTGGCGAAGGCCGCCGGGCTGGGCAAGCGGATCAACACCGTGATGCAGCCCTGCTTCTTCTACCTCTCCGGCGTGCTGCCCGCCGACGAGGCGGTGGCAGCGATCAAGGCGTCCGTCGAGGCCACCTACGGCCGCCGCGGTCGCACGGTCGTGGAGCGCAACTACGCGGCGATCGACGCCGCGATCGCCGCGCTGCGCCCGCTGCCGGCCGCGCTGCGTCCGACCAGCCACAGCCACCGGCTCCCGCCGCTGCCGGCAGAGGCCGGCGACTTCGTCCGCCGGGTCACCGGTGCGATGCTGCACGGCCAGGGCGACCTGCTCCCGGTCAGCGCGCTGCCCGTGGACGGCTCGTGGCCGACGGGGACGTCGAAGTGGGAGAAGCGCGGCATCGCCGCCGAACTGCCGGTCTGGGACCCCGACCTGTGCATCGACTGCGGCAAGTGCGCGGTCGTGTGCCCGCACAGCGCGATCCGGATCAAGCTGGCCGACCCGGCCGACCTGGCGGGCGCGCCCGAGGGATTCCTGCACAAGGAGTACAAGGACCGCCAGCACCCCGGCCGGCGGCTGATCGTCCAGGTCGCGCCCGACGACTGCACCGGCTGCGGCATCTGTTCCGACATCTGCCCGGCCCGTTCGAAGAGCGAGCACAAGCACAAGTCCCTGGACATGGCACCGGCCCGCGATCACCGCGACGTCGAGCGCGACCGGTTCGGGTTCTTCCTCGGCCTGCCCGAGATCGACCGCACCCAGGTGCGCGCCGACCAGGTGAAGGGCGTGGCCCAGCTGCAGCCGCTGTTCGAGTTCTCGCTGGCGTGCTCCGGCTGCGGCGAGACCCCGTACATCAAGACGCTCACCCAGCTGTTCGGCGACCGGATGATCATCGCCAACGCCACCGGGTGCTCGTCCATCTTCGGCGGCAACCTGCCGACCACGCCGTACACGACCAACGCGGACGGGCGCGGCCCGGCCTGGTCGAACTCGCTGTTCGAGGACAACGCCGAGTTCGGGCTGGGCATGCGGATCGCGCAGGACCTCCAGGTCGCGGAGGCGCGCCGGCTGGTCGGCCTGCTGCGCAACGAACTGGGCCACGGGGTCGCGGACGCGCTCCTCGCCGCCGACCAGTCCGACGAGGCCGGCCTGGCCGCCCAGCGGGAGCGGGTCGCCGAGCTGAAGCGGGCGCTGGCCGCGCACGTCGGCCCGTCCGGGGCCGGCCCGGGCATCGGACGGGCCGAGGCCGGCGAACAGGCCCGGCAGCTGCTCTCGCTCGCCGACCAGCTGGTCGACAAGTCGGTGTGGATCATCGGCGGCGACGGCTGGGCGTACGACATCGGCTACGGCGGGCTCGACCACGTGCTCGGCAGCGGACGCAACGTGAACATCCTGGTGCTCGACACCGAGGTGTACTCCAACACCGGCGGGCAGGCGTCGAAGGCGAGCCCCCGCGGCGCGACCGCGAAGTTCGCCACCGCGGGCAAGCCGACCCGCAAGAAGGACCTGGGGATGCTGGCGCAGGCCTACGGCGACGTCTACGTCGCGCAGCTCGCGATCGGCGCGAACCAGCAGCAGGCCGTCCGGGCGATGCTCGAGGCCCAGGCGTGGCCGGGGCCCTCCTTGCTGATCGCCTACTCCACCTGCATCGCGCACGGCATCGACATGGCCACGTCGATGAGCCACCAGGCGGACGCGGTCGCCAGCGGCTACTGGCCGCTGTACCGGTTCCGTCCCGGAGAGACCGCGCACCCGTTGCACCTGGACAGCCGGGCGCCGTCCACCCCGGTGCGCGATTTCATGCTCAGCGAGGCGAGATTCGCCATGCTCGCGAGGGCGAATCCGACACGCGCGGAGGAATTGGCAAATCTCGCACAGGCAGATGTCGACGAACGCTGGCACTATTACTCGCAACTGGCCGGTGTGGAACGTGGTGTGCCGGCAGGCAAGGAGGCGACTCATGAGGCGCCTCCGCCCGAGAGTTGACGAGCAGCGGTCCAGCCTTGTCTGAACCTTGACCGAACCTTGCCCTGCGGTTCGACATCGTCGAGGACCATGGGAGGCGTGAGTCAGCCAGTAGACACGTCAGTTGATGGAGCACCGGACGAAGGCGCCGTTCAGGCGACACCCAGCCCGCTGCCTGGGTCGAAAGGTCGCGCGCGTCTGCGTAGTGCATGGGCTGCGACGCGTGCTGGTTTCGGCAGCCTCCTCGGGCTGGTTCCGCACGTGATGCACCACATCGGAATCGTGGCGGGAACCGCGCTCCTGGCCGGCTTCTGGGGCAACGCCGCTCTCTATGTGCTAGGTCTCGTTCTCAGTGTCCCGATGTTCAAGCGGCTGCACCGCCGATATGGATCGATCGCTGCCCCTATCGTGGGTGCATCGGTCTTCACCGCCCTGTTCCTGTTCTCGGCGCTCGTCCTCGGGCCCGCGATCAACGGCGTCGGGTCGGCGCCGACAGCGCCAGCACCTTCGTCTTCCTCCGCTGTGGAGTCAGGGCACGCGACGCACCATCCCTGAGTGACTCCGGTTCGTAACGCACCGCTGGTCTCTCGGCTGGATGACCCTGTCGGTGAGGCTTTCGTTGGGTCCAACCGGAACGACCAGCGCCTCTGAGTTGCGGTCGGACACTTGCCGGGGCCAGGCCCTGACATGATCAGGGCACGGCCCATGTCGAGTTCAGCCTGTCGGGTTCGCTTCGGAGGGTGGTCGGCCTCCGGCTACCTGCTCGTGGGCCGAGACGCCGCTGGGGTGGCGCCTGTCGGCACGGGCTGGGCGGGCAGCCGGAGGCGTCGCAGGAGGAGCGCATTGGCGGCGACGATCACGCTGGAGCCGGACATGGTGATCGCGGCAATCTCCGGGCTGAGCATGAGGCCAAGGGAGCTGTAGAACACGCCAGCGGCGATCGGCAGAGCGACGGTGTTGTAGCCGATCGCCCACCCCAGGTTCTGTCGCATCTTCCGGACAGTACCCCTGCCGATGCGGAGCGCGACCGCGACGTCCATCGGGTCGGAGCGCATCAACACCACGTCGGCGGTTTCGATCGCCACGTCGGTGCCGGCGCCGATCGCGATGCCGAGATCGGCGGTGGCCAGTGCGGGGGCATCGTTCACACCGTCACCGACCATCGCGACCCGGCGTCCATCGGCCTGCAGGCTCGCGATCCTGGACGCCTTGTCCGACGGCAACACTTCGGCGATGACCGTGTCGATGCCGAGCTTGTCGGCGATCCGCCGGGCGGTGACCTCGTTGTCGCCGGTAAGCATGACGACCCTGACGTCGGCCTGGTGCATCGCAGCCACTGCGGCGGCCGAGGTCGGCCGGGGCGCGTCGGCGAGCGCGATCACGGCGACGGCGCGATCATCGACAGCGACCAGGACCGCGGTCCGTCCGGCGTCAGCGAGCTCGTCGCGGCGGGCGCCGAGTGCCCCGGCCAGGATTCCCTCGGCGTCGAGCAACCGCCTGTTCCCGACCAGAACCCGACGGCCTTCGACAATGGCGCTCGCGCCGTGTCCGGGCGTGCTGCGGAAGCCTGCCGCGGTCCGTTCGGGCGCGCCACGATCGGCAGCGTAGCGGCGGATCGCCCTGGCCAGCGGGTGCTCGGACTCCCACTCCACCGCGGCGACCGCGCCGAGCAGCTCCAGTTCGTCGATTCCGTCGACCACCAGATCGGTCACCTCGGGCTCACCCAGGGTGAGAGTCCCGGTCTTGTCCATGACGACGACGTCGATCCCGGCCGCGGACTCCAGCGCGGTGGCGTTCTTGAACAGCACCCCGCGTCGCGCACCGAGGCCGGTACCGACCATGATGGCGGTCGGGGTCGCCAGCCCCAGCGCGTCGGGGCAGGTGATGACGACCACGGTGATCGCGAACAGGACCGCGGTTGCTGGCGGCGCGCCGGCCAGCAGCCACGCGAGCAATGTGGCTGTGCCGCCGATCAGGGCGACCAGGACCAGCCAGAACGCGGCCCGATCCGCGAGCCGCTGCCCGGGCGCTTTGGAGTTCTGCGCCTGTTGGACCAGGGCCACGATCTGTGCCAGGGCGGTGTCGGACCCCACCCGGGTCGCGCGGACCCGCAGCGCGCCGACGGTGTTGACGGTGGCGCCGATGACCGGCGAGCCGATCGTCTTGGCTACAGGGAGGCTCTCGCCGGTCACCATGGACTCGTCGATCTCCGATTCGCCGTCGATCACGGTGCCATCGGTGGGGATCTTCGCGCCGGGACGCACCAGCAGCACGTCCCCCGGGGTCACCTCGGAGGTGGGGACCTCGACCTCGCGTCCGTCGCGGATGACGACCGCGCGTGGCGGGGCGAGCTCCAGTAGGGTGCGGATGGCGTCGTTCGCGCCGCCGCGGGCACGCATCTCGACCCAGTGGCCCAGCAGGACGAACGTGGTCAGCACGGTGGCGGCCTCGTAGAAGACCTCGCCGCCGCCGGTGAGGGTGACGCCAAGGCTGTACAGCCAGCCGGTACCAACTCCGACTGCGACCAGCACCATCATGTCCAGGGTTCGGGCCCGCAGTGCCCGCCAGGCTCCGTCGAAGAAGATCCAGGCCGAGTAGAAGATCACCGGCAGCGACAACGCCAGGGCGAACACGTCGTCACGCAGACCGAACGGCGCCGGCACGGCAAACCCGAGCACGTTGCGCCCGATCGGCGACCACAAGGTGATCACGACCGACAGCACCAGCGCGACCAGGAACCGGTTGCGCATGTCGCGGGCCATGTCCGCCATCGACACGCCGGCGTGGTGGCCTCCGTGGCCCATCACGTCCTGCGGGGTTCCAGCCGCAGGCAGCTCGTGATGGTCGGGCCCGCCATGCGTCGTCGCCGCGTGATCGTGCGCCGCTTGTTCGTCGGTGACCTGGACGGCGGTTCCCGCAGGGGCCTGGGGGTGCCCGTGGTCGTGGTGAGCGGCGTGGTGGTCGTGGTCGTGGCCGGCGGGGTCGGCGGTCGGGTCGCAGATGTGGTCGGGCACCGACTGGCCTGCGCAGTGGTAGCCGCAGTCGAGGACCGCCTGGCGAAGTCGGACCACCGAGGTTCGGGAAGGGTCGTAGGTCACGTTGGCGGTCTGCGCGACGGGGTTCGCGTCGACCGCAAGAACTCCGGGCTGGCGTGCCAGGAAGGCTTCAGCAACGCCCTTCGACGAGGCGGCGTGCACCCCGGCGACCTCAAGGACGACGGTTCTGGGTTTCGTGGACATCAGGGCTCTCCCTCGGGTGATCATCGGCCGCGACTCGGATTCCGCGGGATCGGGTCGGGTCAGCTGCGCACGAGTCGGGCGATCGCCTCGGACGCCTCGGTGACCTTGGCGTCGAGGGTCTCGTTGCCTGACTGGGCGGCCTCGGCCAGGCAGTGCTGGAGGTGTTGTTCCAGCAGCACCAGTGCCACCGATCGCAGGGCGCTGGACGCTGCCGACACCTGGGTGAGGACGTCGATGCAGTAGACGTCGTCGTCGATCATCCGGCCGATGCCGCGCACCTGGCCCTCAATGCGGTGCAGGCGGGTGAGGAGCGCCCTCCGGTCAGGCCGCTGGTCGCCGGGCATGCTCCTCACCTCCGTTCTCGTCTGCGGGCTTGAAGGTTGTCGTTCAGTGGCCGTGGTGCGCGGTGTGGGCCTGGCCATGTCCGTAGCGGTGCGGGTCGGCGTCGAACGTCTCCGCGCAACTGGTGGAGCAGAAGTAGAAGGTCGTTCCGTCGTGCTCGCGGGTGGCCGCGGCCTTGGCGGGGTCGACGCTCATGCCACAGACGGGATCGATGGCCTTGCTGGTCTTCTTCTTGCCGAACATTGGGGTTTCCTCTCGATGGTGTTGGGTGGGGTGGGGTGCTTGGGTTCCGCCGACCTCGACGACGGGCTGGACGGCGGCCAGCGGGATGTCGGGGATGGGGCGCGGGTTGAACCGGCGGAGCCGGTTGGCGTTGGTGACAACCGACAGTGACGACAGCGCCATGGCGGCGGCGGCGATGACCGGGCTGAGGGTGACCCCGAACGCCGGGTAGAGCACGCCAGCGGCGATCGGGATGCCGAGGGTGTTGTACAGGAAGGCGAACGCCAGGTTCTGCTTGATGTTGCGCATCGTCGCCCGCGACAGGTCGACCGCGGTCACGACCCCCGACAGGGCCCCGGAGATCAGCGTGATGTCGGAGGATTCGATGGCGACGTCGGTGCCGGTGCCGATCGCCGAGCCGACGTCAGCCTGGGCCAGGGCAGGTGCGTCGTTAATACCGTCCCCCACCATGCCGACCACCTTGCCTTCGGCCTGGAGGCGCCTGACCTCGGCGGCCTTGTGCTCGGGAAGGACCTCGGCCACGACCCGTCGGATACCGACCTGGGCGGCGATCGCGGCGGCGGTCGCCCCGTTGTCGCCGGTCATCATCACAACCTGGATGCCGCGCGCCTCCAGGGCGGCCACGGCCGCTGCCGAGCCATCCTTGAGGGTGTCGGCAACGCCGATCACGCCTGCGGGTCGGCCCCCGAAAGCGGCTAGCATCGGCGTCTTTCCTTGCCCGGCGAGCCAGTCGTGGGCGGCCAGCAGAGGCTGGACGTCCACCCCGGCGGACTCCAGCAGCCGCCGGTTGCCGACCAGCACCTGTTCTCCGTCCACGGTGGCGCGGACGCCCTGGCCGGTGACCGACTCGAACCCGGCCACGTCGGGCAGCCGGAGTCCCCGCTCGACGGCACCGGCGACGATCGCGGTCGCGAGCGGGTGTTCGGAGGTACGTTCGACGGCCGCAACGGTAGCCAGTAGCCGGGCCTCCGTGAGCTCTCCGGCGGGCAGCACGTCGGTCAGGGCAGGCACGCCCTTGGTGATGGTGCCGGTCTTGTCGAGGATGATCGCGTCGAGTTTGTGGGCGGTCTCGAGTGCCTCGGCCGAGCGGATCAGGATGCCGTGTGCGGCACCCTTGCCGGTGCCGACGGTGATCGACATCGGGGTTGCCAGGCCGAGGGCGCAGGGGCAGGCGATGATGAGCACCGATACTGCCGCGACCAGGGCGAACACGAACGTGGGCGGCGGTCCGAAGAGCATCCAGAAGGCGAACGTCCACACCGCGATCGCGATCACGGCGGGCACGAAGTAGCCGGACACCTTGTCGGCCAGCCGCTGGATCGGGGCCTTGGATCCTTGCGCCTCCCGGACCAGCTTGATGATCTGGGCCAGCACGGTGTCCGCGCCGACCTTCGTCGCGACGTAGCGCAGCGAGCCGGTGGTGTTGATCGTGGCGCCGATCACGGCGTCTCCGACCGCCTTGGTGACCGGCATCGACTCTCCGGTCACCATCGCCTCATCAATCGTTGACGCGCCGGCGATGACTTCTCCGTCGACGGGCAGCTTCTCGCCGGGCCGGATGACCACGACGTCGCCGACGAGGACCTCCTCGATGCTCACCTCGAGTTCCTGGCCGCCGCGTTCGATGCGGGCGGTGCGGGGCTGCAGGCCGATCAGTTTGCGGATCGCTTCGCCGGTGCCGGCCTTCGCCTTGGTTTCGAGGAGTCGTCCGAGCAGGATCAGGGTGACGATCACCCCGACCGCCTCGAAGTAGACCTGCCGCAGTTCCGCGGGCAACAGCCCGGGCATTGCAGTGACGAGCACGCTGTAGCCGAATGCGGCGACCGTGCCGAGGGTGATCAGCGAGTTCATGTCGGCGTTGCGGTGGGACAGGGCACGCCAGCCGACGCGATGGATCGGCCACCCGGTGTAGAACATCACCGGCGTGATCAGGGCCAACTGCAGCCACGGGTTCATCAGGAACTCAGGCACCCACGTGACCCGGAACAACTCGGACGCCATCACCGCGAACAGCACCGGAGCGGTCAACGCCGCACCGATCACCAGTCGGCGCACCAGATCCCGGATCTCGGCGGCGCGCTCCGCATCCTCCTCAGAGGCATCGGGGGCGGCGCCCTGTGCGGGCGGGGTCGGCGCAGCGGTGTGCTCGTGGCCGGCAGCGGGCGCCGTCTGGCCGGCTACGCCGCGATCACCACTGACCCGGATCACTCCCGACACCATGTTCATGCCGCAAGCGAAGCGGAACTCGCCGGCCTCGGCCGGAGTGAACTCGACAGCGGTCGTGCGGAACGCCGGCAGGGATGCGTTCACCTTGAAGTCGGGCATCACCACCCGGGAGGTGCACTCACCGCCCTCACGGCGGTCGAACAGGATCCGCACCGGGACCCCGGGTCGCACGCCCTCGATCAGATCGGGGCTGTAGCCGCCATCCACGGTGACCCGGACGACCTGGACGCCGTCTTCCAGTTCAACCCGGCCGGCCTTCCTCGGGCCGAAGAAGAACCATCCCAACAATCCGGTCAACACCACCGCGACGCTGATCACCAACCAGCCCATCGCACTCACCATCCTCTGCACCGCAAGCCTCATACCCCATGGGGGTATCTTCTGTCTGAAACCGTACGCTCCCAATCACCGGTATGGCGGTGAGGTTCGGTCAAGATCGGATCAAGATCTCCACTGGCCGTTGCAGCGAACCGTTTCGGCTCAGAACCTCCGTCGCTGCCCGAGCAGATCAGCTGGACGGTCTGTACGGCGGACGTCAACAAGCCCCGCCGGAGAAGTTCGGGCCGGGGCCCAGGTCCAAGTCGGGGACGCGGTTCTAGTACTGGAGGCTGGTCATCATGCCGATTTCGGCGTGGTAGATGTTGTGGCAGTGGTAGGCCCACTTGCCGGGGTTGTCGGCCTGGAGGTCTGCGGTGACGGTCTGCATGGGCAGGACCAGCACCGTGTCCTTCCGGAGGCCGCCGTTCTGGGGAAGTGACCAGGTGTGGCCGTGGATATGCATGGGGTGGGCCATCATCGTCATGTTGGTCATCTGGAGCCGCACCCGGGCACCGTTGGTGGTGCGGATCGGGGTGTCGGCACCGAACACGGTGCCGTTCATCCCCCACGCGTAGGGCTGCATCTGACCGTTCAGGGTGACCTGCTCGACCTGGTCGGGCTGCTGGTCGGGCAGTCGCGCCGCGTCGGCAGGCATGAGTGCGGTCAGCAGCAGCGGGTCGGCGTCCAACTCGGCGGGGCGCACGGTCGCGGACGGGGCCGCACCGGAACCGGTCCGCACCAACGCCAGGCCCTGCCCGCCCTTGCCCTCGGCGGACGCGACCAGCGGGAACACACCATCCCCCAGCGTGACCAGCACATCGACCCGCTCGCCCTGGGCCAGGTACAGGGCTCGGGTCTCGGCCTGCTGGACCGGAAAGCCGTCGGTGTGGGTGACGGTCATCACGTGCCCGCCGAGGGCCACCCGGAAAAGGGTGTCGGCGGCGGCGTTGATGATCCGGATCCGGGCCTTCTGGCCGGGCTTGGCGGTGAGGGTTCGGGGTGACTTCGGGATTCGTCCGTTGATCAGGTAGTACGGGTAGCGGATGTCCCCGACGTCACCCAGCGGGGAGGAGCCCATGCCCCCCATCCCGCCCATGTCGTGGTTCATGCCGGTGCTGACCGTGCCGTTCTGGGCCTTGAACTCGGCGAGGATGTCGTCTGGGCTCTTGCCGACTCCATCGGTCCAGTCGTCGAGCACCAGCACCCATTCGGCGTCGTAGCCACCCGGCTCGGCCGGGTCCTCGATGATCAGCGGCGCGTACAGGCCGCGGTCGATCTGCACGCCACTGTGGGGATGGAAGAAGTAGGTACCGGGATCGGGCGCCCGGAAGGTGTAGCTGAAGCTGTCACCGGCCGCGATCGGGTCCTGGGTCAGGCCAGGCACGCCGTCGGCCGCGTTGTGCAACCTGATCCCGTGCCAGTGGACGCTGGTGTCGACCGGCAGGGCATTCTCCACGCGGATCGCCAGCACGTCGCCCGACTTCGCGCGCAACTCCTTCCCGGGCAGGACGCCGTCGTACAGCCAGGTGGACGCGGTCACTCCACCCAGGTCGACCTGATCCACGCCGACCCGCAGCGTTGCCTCCACCGAAGGCTTCCCCAGGCTGGGCGTGGGCGCGGCCGAGACCGGAGCACGGGTAGCCGCGCCGCCACCCGTTGACGAGCAGGCCGCCAGTAGGCCCGCGCCGGCCAGTCCCATGCCTCCGACGATCAGCTGTCGACGGGTGAAGCTGCTGTTCAAAGGTCGCTCCTCAATACTTCGGTAACCGGAGTGCCAGCATGCGCAACGACTTGGGCGACTTCGGCACGGGTTTCATGAAGTTTCGGTCAAGATCTGCCCGACCGCCTCGGGAGAAGGAGCGTGAGCACCGCTCCCCTGCCCGGTCCCTCACTCGCCGCACTCAACTGGCCGCCGTGGGCTTCGGCGATGGCACGACTGATGGCCAGGCCGACCCCGGTGCCGCCGCGCTCCCGGTCCCTTGCCGTGTCGGCCCGGTAGAACCGCTCGAAGATGTGCGGCAGGTGCTTTGAGGAGATGCCATCTCCGTCGTCGGCCACCTGGAGCTCCACCCAGCCATCCCGCGACGCCACCGAGAGTTCGACGCGCCCGCCGGGGGCCGTGTGCCGCAAGGCGTTGGACAGCAGGTTTCCCAGCACCTGCCCGATTCGGGCGGCGTCGGCCTCAACCGTCAGGTCCGGCCCGGAAGGATCCGACGTGAGCGTCAGGGTGACCTGCTTTCGGTCGTAGCCATCCCGGGCAGCGCGGATTGCGCGCTCCGCGAGTTCTAGGGCGTTCGTCGTCTGGAGGTCCATCGCCAGACGGCCCTCTTCGGCGGCCGAGACCTGTCCGATGTCCCCGGCCAGCCGGGAGATCCGCTGTATCTGGTCGGTGAGGATCCGCCACGCCTCGGGGCCCGGGTCGATCGCACCGTCCTCGAGGCTCTCGACGCAGATCTCCATGCTGGCCAAGGGCGTTCGAATCTCGTGGGCCAAGTCGGTGAGCAGCCGGCGTCGCGTCGCCTCGACACCGCCGAGCTTCTCCGCCATGGCGTTGAAGCTGTTGGCGAGGGTGTCCAGCTCCCGGGAATCAGCGTCCTGTACCCGCAGGTTGTAGTCGCCCTGGGAGATGCGGACCGCGGCATCGCCCAGCCGGTCCAACGACCGCCGCAACCGTCGTGCAACCAGGACACTGACGATCACGGTCCCGGCGAAGGCGATCAGCAGGCCGATGGTGAGCGACAGCAGGCCCGCGGTGCGGAACGCCTCAGCCGAATGCGCGAGCACCTCTGGGTTGGCCTGGCCGGCCTGGTGCATGTGCGCCTCGAACAGGGACGGTCCGGCAATCGCGGCGACGACCACCATGGTGAGCGCCATCGCTGTGGACACGGCGATCTGGGAGATCAACAGCCGGGTGGTGAGACTCCCGGGGGCTGACCGGCTCACTGTGCCGGCCCCATTCGATAGCCCACGCCGCGCACGGTCTCCACGAAGGATGCTGCCGACACCCCGCCCAGCTTGCGGCGGAGATGGGCGACATGCACATCGACGAGGTGCTCATCGCCCACCCAGTCCTCGGTCCACACGCGGTCGACCAGCTGGCGACGCGAGAACACCAGACCGGGCCTCGACGACAGGACTGCCAACAGGTCGAACTCGGTCCTGGTCAGGTCAACCTCGGCCCCACTGACCAGAATCCGCCGGCCCAACGGGTCGACGGTGAGCTGGCCGATGGACCACTCATCGTTCTCGCCACCACGTTCGGCGCGAGGACGTCTGAGCAGCGCCTTCACCCTCGCCACCAATTCTCGAATGCTGAAGGGCTTGGTCATGTAGTCGTCAGCGCCCGAGGACAGGCCGATCAGCTTGTCGATCTCCTCGTTGCGGGCGGTGAGCATCAGGATGTAACAGTCCGAGTGGCGCCGGATCTCGTGGCACACCTCGAGCCCATCCTTCCCGGGCAGCCCGAGATCCAGGATGACCACGTCGGGTCGGTCCGCCGACAGTGCCCGTGCCACCGCCGCCTCCCCGTCGTGCACGATCGTCGTCCGGAACCCCGCCTGCCCGAGGTAGTTGCCGATCATGCCCGCGAGCACGGTCTCGTCGTCGACGACGAGGATGTGCGGGCCGGCCGAAGTCGCGCGCTGGGTCATGCGGGCCATCTTGCCCGCAGGCCCGCCCCCGCCCGAGTCGATGGTGCGGATCAATACCGTTTCTTCACGATTCCTTCGGCGTATCTCCGCACTCCTCGATCACGCTAGTTACAGCTGGCGACTTGCCCAGGAGGTGGCGATGATGGGATTCGGGATGATGGGCCCGACGAGCTGGGTCCTCGGCGCGCTCGCAATGGTCGTGATCTGGGGCGGGGTCTGGTGGGCTTTGTCCACCTTCGTCTTTCGCTGGCCACCCAGGGAGCACGCTCCCGCACCGAGAACCTCGGCGCCGACCGCCCCTGCGACCTGGGACCGGCCGGACTTCAGTGTCGGCAATGCCCGAACTCTGGACGCCACCGGACAGAACGCGATGTTTCAGCCGCCGACATCCGCAGCCCTCCCATTCAGTTCAGCCACCCAGAAACAGGAAGCGACTACCGATGAGCCTTGACCGTGCCCTCCCGCCGCCCACTGCGATCACCTTGGTGACCGCACCGGGCTGCCACTTCTGCGAGGACGCCCACAAGACCCTCACCGAGCTGACTCATCGCGACCCCTCACTGGTTCTGCAGCTGGTCGAGGCGGCGACACCGCTCGGCACCGCACTGATCAGTGCGCACCGGCCCGCCATGAACCCTCTGGTGCTCGTCGATGGGCGCTACTTCTCCGCCGGCCGACTCCCCCGTCGCAAGCTGGAAGCACTCCTCTCACGGCGCGAGTCGGTCGCTGCAGGAGGCGTCCGCAATGGGTGACCTGCTCACAACCGGGGGAATCCTCGCGGCCTTCTTCGCCGGCGGGGTCGCGCTCTTCGCCCCGTGCTGCATCGTGTTCCTCGCACCGAGCTACCTGGCCGGCGCGGTGAAGAACCGCCGCTGGCGGCTGCTGCCCCTCACCTTTCTCTTCGCGGCCGGTCTCGCCGTCGTGCTCGTGCCGATCACCGTCGGCGTCAGCCTGATCGCGGCAGCCATTGCCAAGTACCACTCGGTGCTCTACTGGGCCGGCGGAATCCTGATGCTCGTGCTGGCCGGCTTCACACTGTTCGGGCGCATGTGGAGCCTCCCGAACTTCCTCCGTGCGCCCGATACCGCCCGTGGTGACGGTGCCAGCTTCTTCGCCCTCGGCGTCTTCAGCGGCATCGCATCCAGTTGTTGCGCGCCGGTCCTGGTCGGCGTGATGACCCTCTCCGCGCTCGCCGGCAACCCCGTCGGGGGCGTCGCCCTCGGCCTGGCGTACGTGTTCGGGATGGTCTTCCCGCTGTTCGTCATGGCCCTGGTCTGGGACGCCACCGGCCTGCGCAACAAGCCACTGGTCGCCAAGCCCGTCCGGCTCCGCCTGGGCCGCTGGACGCTGGCCACCAACACCGTGAATCTCACCGTCGCCATCGGCTTCGCCATCATGGGCGTCTTCATCATCTACCTGGCCAACACCGGCCAGATGACCAGCGGTCCCGACGTGCAGGTAGCCATCGGACGCGGCCTCGCCACCTGGTTCGCCCAAATCGAAACCTGGCTCCAGCCCGTGCCCGAACCGATCCTCGGCCTCGGCCTACTGCTCGTCGCCGGCGTCTTCGTCTGGGGCACCCTCGTCGGGCGTCAGCGGGTGCGCCGGCCGTCCGACCATGCGCTCACCGGGCCGGTCGAAGCCCCTCCACCGTCGCGGCCGTCCACCACCGAGCCTTCGAACCACTGAAACCACTTCGCGAACAAGGAACAACACCATGAGCACCAACAACGCCCGCCAAGAGCTGCACGCCCGCCAGCGCGCCGCCGCGACCGCAGACAAGCGGCGACGAACCTGGCGCCGCTGGCTCGCCTGGTCCGCCGCGGTAGCAGTGGTGGCGATCATTGCCGGCATGCTGATCACCTCCCAGACCACCACGGCCACAACCAGCACAACCGCACCCGACTTCACCATGGCGACAACCAGCGGAACATCCGTCACCCTCTCCACACTCCGCGGGAAGCCCGTCCTGCTCTACTTCAACGAAGGCGCCGGTTGCGGCGCCTGCCTCATGCAAATGTCATCCATCGAAAAGAACAAGGCCGCCTTCGACGCCCTCGGCATCACCGTCCTCCCGATCGTGATGAACTCCAAGGCCGAAATCACCGCCGACATGAACCGCTACGGTGTCACCACCCCATTCCTTCTCGACGACGGCAAGGCGTCCAAAGCTTACGGCACCCTCGGTAAAGGGATGCACGCCGAATTGCCGGGGCACAGCTTCGTCCTCATCGACGCCCAAGGGGTCCAGCGCTGGTATGGCGAATACCCATCAATGTGGCTGGATCCCCAAGCGCTCATGACAGAAATCAAGGCACGCCTGGGACAGTAGCCGGACGTGAGGGCGCTGTTGGGGCGGTCGTGCCGACGACTCCGAGTCATCCCCCCGGCGCTCCTGGCAGTAGCGGGTGGCGTCGGCGTCTTCGCCGTCCTCGCGAGCCGGGGACCTCAGCCGGGCCTCGCTGCTGTCATCGCGATCGGCGCCGTGACTGCGGTCCTCCTGATCCACAAGTCGGCAAGGTGGCGCCGGTCGCATCGCCTCGCGAGGCGCCCCGGCGGGTGCCATCAGGCGGATGCCCTCGTGGTCGAATCCTCAACGAAACAGCACGCACCCGGCAGTCTCGGAACCGACAGCTGAGTGATTAACGCACCTCCGACTACTCTATATGAGAAACTGCTGATAGACTCTTAAGCAGTACTTCAGCTTTCGGAGGGGTGTTGCGCAAGATGAGCCGTCGGGTTGGCGCTCCACCCCGCTACGCCTACCAGGACGAAACCCTCCCGCCCGCCCTCGCCCGCCATCGACCCCGTCGGAACCGGGTCTGGGCGGCACTGAGCCCGGCACTGGTAGGCGCGACCGCCGCCGTGACCCTGCTC
This sequence comes from Propionicimonas sp. T2.31MG-18, assembly GCF_964266745.1. Lineage (NCBI taxonomy): Bacteria > Bacillati > Actinomycetota > Actinomycetes > Propionibacteriales > Nocardioidaceae > Propionicimonas > Propionicimonas sp. T2.31MG-18. The sequence goes on along the minus strand of NZ_CAXWGX010000012.1, from coordinate 348,917 downwards.
GGATCCGTGGCGATCGTCCCCTCCTTCGCCGCCAACTCCTTGATCATTCCAGTCACCGCGAAGACCATCGCTGGCGATTCCGATCCCGAAGTCACCATTGCCGACCTTGCCGCGGAACGCCAAGCGGCCCTCGAGGACGGCAGTGGCGCCATCGAAATCCAGCTCGAAGCCACGCTCTTGGCCGCGCACCACAAACGCGAGGCGTCGCAGACTTCTCTGATCAAGACAGAGATCACGCGCCTGCGGAACCTCAGCACGTTCTTGTGGCCGACTGAGGGTGGCGTCTCATCGGGATTTGGGTGGCGCATTCATCCTATTCTGAAGACCCGCAGGCTGCACAACGGCGCCGATATCGGTGGTGCGTGCAACAATCCGATCTACGCGGCACAATCCGGCATTGTCGTCAAAACGGGAACCGGCTACAGCGGGGGCTCTGGCAACAACGTCCGCATCGACCACGGCACGATCGAGGGAAACAACATCCAGACCGCCTACCTGCACATGACCCGGTTCGTCGTGAAGATCGGCCAACGCGTCGACAAGGGCGATCTGGTCGGCTACGTGGGCAGCACCGGGCTGTCAACCGCCTGCCACCTTCACCTGTCGCTCTACAAGGACGGGGTGGGCAGCGACCCGCTCGAATACGTCAAGAAGTAGGCACTCGTCGATCCCGAGATGATGACAGTCAATGGCGGGGCCGCATCTGAGGCGGCGACGGCCAACGTCACCGCGGGCATGGCCCGAGCAGCATCAAGGACAACTACAGAGCAACGACGACCCGCCGGCCGTGCCGTTGGCCGCCTCGCCCATGGGCTGCTTGAGGATTGAGTATGTCAACTCGACTTGGCCCTACGATGGTGGTGGGTTGGCCCCACCTGTGCGTGACCCATTGCCGCGCCCCAGCCGCGCTATGGGACTCACCCGTTTCCCGCCCCTCACGGCGTGTAGCGATCCATCGCAGCGGGTTATCGTGGTGATCGAGTTGCCGCAACTGGTCCGTTGGGCTGCGCCAAGGGGTAGTTGGTGGTCCTCGGCAGTTGAAGGAGGCGGCACGCAGCCGTGGCGGCCAGAGCGAAGACTGCGAAGATGGTCAAATTGGTGAGTGCGTCCGCCCAGGTAACCTCCTGAGTCGCTCGCAGTTGCGCGACACTCGACGTCAGCGCGGCGATCGAGTAAGCGCCGACATTGTTGACGATGTGGGCTGCGATCCCGGCCTCGAGGCCGCCGGTGAGAATCACGAGGCACGAGGCAAGCATTCCGAACGCGAATCTGTCCAGCAGGAGAGCTGCATTCTGGCTGCCGTGGAGCGAGGCGAACAGTAGGGATGAGGCTACGACTCCAATCCAGGGGTTCGTGGTGACTCCGGTCACTGCCTGTAATAGGTAGCCCCTGAAGAGATACTCCTCGGCTGCGGACTGCCAAGGAGTGACGATCGCCACCACGACGAGGAAAGCCCACCACCCCTCCTGCGGTGCGAACTGGAGCGGCTCACCCCGGAGGCTCCCGACCACCAGTGTGCCGCCAAGAACGACGACAGCCGCAATCGCGAGGCAGGTGACCAGATAACCTGGGCGAAGGCGCTGCTCGACGGAGGATAATTGTCCGAACGGTGCGCGATGGAACAGCGTCATCAACAGCCAGCAACACACCAATAGCGCGGCGATCGCCACGCCGTTCGCGGCAAGTCCGGCGGGTGTCTCGTACCTGGTGGCGGATGTGCGGAAGTCGGCGAAGGGGACGTCGGGCGCGACCAATGCGTGGGCAGCCGCGGTTACTGCAAGCGAGATCCACGGGGTGAGAAGGAAGTAGACAGCGAACGCCACGACGATGCCGAATAGCGCTGTCGTCCTTCCTCCGGGGCGGCTGAGTTGCCCGGCGAAGGTGACGGAAGACCCCGCTGAGTCTGGTTTGCCCGGGTCGGTGCTCGTGCCTGGTCGGGCGCGGAATGTCCCCATGAGTGGCTGCTTCTGTCTAGCGCGCCGGTGATGGTGCAGAGGGACGGCGCTCGGCGGTGGGGCTCACGCGGACAGCGGTCGCTGCGTGGACGCTGAGTTCGACAGGGGTGTCGTTGATGCTGAGCCAGGCAGCCGCGGCAGCAGGGTTGATCTCGGTGACGGTCAGCCAGGTACCAACGGAGATGCCGTGCTCGGTGAGGTAGCGCAGGATGTCGGGCGAGCGGTCGCATACTCGCAGAACCTGCACGCGATTGCCGGGTTCGGCCTCGCCCAACGCCTGGCTGTGGTCGGATGGAATCCGTCCATCGACGTCGGGGATGGGGGCGCCGTGTGGGTCGTGGGTGGGGTGGCCGAGGGCGGCGTCCATCCTGTCGAGCACCAGGTCGGAGGCGGCGTGTTCCAACCGGTTGGCCTCGTCGTGGACCTGGTCCCAGGACAGGCCTAGTCGTTGTACGAGGTAGGTCTCCAGGATGCGGTGGCGGCGAACGATGTCGACGGCGATCGTACGTCCGTCGTCGGTCAGGTCGATGGAGCCGTAGGGCTGGTAGGAGATCAATCCGTCCCGGGCGAGCCGTTTGAGGTTCGCCGACACGGTCGAGGGGGTGACGCCCAGTTGGGCGGCCAGATCGGTGGTGGTGGGTTGACCACCGGGCCACTCGTGGGCCTTCCAGATCAAGGTGACGTAGTCCTCGACCATGCGGGTGACGGGGGCGCGATTCATTGCCCCCATGCTAGGGAAACGCTGATCAATGAGCGAGTCTCGGTTGTCGGGTTTGGGGCGTTTGTCCTGTGTCGTGGCCCTGGATTGTGCTGTTGGCTAGGCAAAATGCTATTGTGACCGAGTTCCAGCCGAGTTTGTCCGATGTCGAGTACACGCAGCGTCGCCGTACCCCGAAGGCGGGAAGAGTTCCTAAACCGGATGGACCAGGTCGTGCCGTGGGCTGACTGGGTCAAGCTGATCGAGCCGCACTACTTCTCCAACAAGCGGGGCAGGCGGGCGGTGGGCCTGGAGACGATGCTGCGGATGTGCCTGTTGCAGGTGTGGTTCCACTTGTCCGATGAAGGGGGTGGAAGACCAGATCAACGACTCGTTCGCGATGCGTCAGTTCATGCGGCTCGACTTCGGTCGCGGCCAGCAGGTTCCGGACGCGACCACGCTGCTGCATTTCCGGCACCTGCTGGAGCGTCACAAGCTGGGCGAGAAGATGTTCACCGTCCTCAACGCCAAGTTGGAGGCTGATGGGCTGATGATGCGCGGGGGCAGCATCGTGGACGCCACGATCATCGCCGCCCCCTCCTCGACGAAGAACACTTCGGGTACCCGGGATCCCCAGATGCGTCAGACTAAGAAGGGTAATCAGTGGTACTTCGGGATGAAGGCCCATGCCGGGGTTGATGCCGGGACCGGCCTGGTGCACTCGGTCAGCGTCACGGCGGCGAGCGTGCACGACCTGGACGAGATCACCCGGCTGGTCCGTGATGATGATCAGGTGGTGTACGCCGATGGATTATCAGCACCGGGGTTTAGCAACGCGCCCTAGGCGCGTGCTCCGACCGCGACCTTCGACTGGTCCTCGTCGATCGGCGGCTCGTCACGGAAGGGTGCCACGAGCGTGCGCAGGATGTCCCGACGGTGCGCGATCAAGAACGCGGCCGCGAGGACGAGGTGGACGGCGCTCAGGAAATAGCGGCCGGTGGTGTCGGTGACCAGGAACTGGACGCCGAACAGGGCGGGCGAGCCCGATCGCGGGCCACCAGTGGAACCGCAGCGCGAGGATGATCGCCACGCCGAGCAGGGTCTGGGTGGCGGTCAGCGTGAACTCCTCGATCTGGCGGGCGTCCAGGGCCAGCGAGGAGGGGCCGCCGCCCAGGAAGTGCGCCACCGGCAGCGACCCGACCAGCAGGCTCCACTGGTTGACCTTCGAGGCGATCAGGGCGCCGATGGCGGCCGCTCCCTTCCCGCGCACGGCGAACATCACCGCGATGATGAACTCCGGGGCCTCCGAGGCTAGCGGCGCGAGCACTGGACCAGGAAATAGCTGTCGACACCGAGCGCAGAACCGGATGCAACGAGAGCTTCTGCGAACGGCTCGGCTGAGGCCAAGATCACTGCGCCGGAGCCGAGAAACATCGCGACTACGAGCACCCGACGGGCGGTGGAATGCAGGTCGGCGATGAGGGCTGCCGCGCCGATGAACTCCTCCTCCTCAACACTCTGGGCCTGCCCGGCCCGCCACAGGTGGAGGCCGAAGAGGGCGATCAGACCCACCCCGAACCACAGCGGGATGCTGCCGATCAGCGGAATCGCGAAGGCGATCACGCCCAGGATCGCGAGGAAGCCGATGTCACGGCGGCTGTCACGAGGCAGCACCAGGGCGCTCGGGACGACTGCTCCGTCCCGGCGGGCAGCACGGCGGGCGACGACGAGTGCCACGATCACGACCAGGGGCCACCCGAAGCCGAGCAGCAGCCGGTTCGACCCGGTCATGTTCGCGGCGGCGAAGTGCCGGTAGGACGGGTCGGAGCCGGACCGGTAGGCGTAGTACAGGTCGACGGCGTACTCCGGCAGGACGGCGATCAGCGCCAGCAAGGCGATCGCCAAGGCGCCGGAGATATCCTTTTGGGCGGCCTCGGCGGCCCAGGCGAGCAGGAACGCAGCCGCCACCACGGCGGCGCCGAAGACGAGCACCGCCACCACAGGCGGGAATACCATCCCGAGCACGCGGGTGGTGATCGCGGGCACCGCGATGAGCAGACACAACAGGATCCGACGGACAAGGGCAGCAGGCATCGGGAGTCTCCAGGTGATGCCGTAGCCGAGGGGTCTGCCCTCGGCCACGGCGATATGGCCGAAGGTCTCGTTCGCCTCCCAATGTGAGGTACTACTCCGGGCGGATCAGAATGACCGCCAGCATGTCGACGCACCGCGTCCGAACCAGGGTTCGGCGGAACTACTCCCCTTCGCAGTTCAGCTTCTCCAATGGTTCCCGGGTGTGTCCACGCACAGACTCATGTTGGACGAGCCACACAATTCTCCGCTGCGGCTTCAGGTGTTTCTGCAAGCCAGCGGCTACTCCCGGTCCGTTAACGCCCCTTCGATCCCGCCAGCCAACCCGAGCGGCGTGCGCGTCTGGCCGTTTGTGTTGGGGCGGCATGCTTGGCACATGACCTACCCAAAGGACCCCCCTCCGTACGAGCCATATCCCGATCCCGGGCAGCAGCCTCCTGCGACCGCGCTGGTGTGTCCCAAGTGCCACGGCGCCATGCGCACCTACGAACGCAACGGCATCCAGTTGGAGCAGTGCGGCAACTGCCGCGGACTCTTCCTCGACTTCGGCGAACTCGAACAGCTCACCCAGATGGAAGGCCGGTTCCTCAACCAGCCACCCCCGATGCCCGGTTACGGCCCGGCGTGGGGCAAACACGGCGACCGCCGATACCGCAAGGGTGGACTGGCTGGGCTCTTCTTTTCCAGTTAGCCGCGACGCACTAGCACGATCCAAGGGCGGAGGATCGGTGAACGAGCACTCCCCGAACGGCAGACGCGGACGGACCAGGACGTTCGCGAAGGCTCCGCCCGTCGCGGTTCTTGCCGCGGCGGCGGCAGCCCAACTCCTCCTTGCCCGCGGTCGGCGGACGTCGGCGATGTCCGTGATTGAGTCGGCACTGGTGGCGGCGCTGGCGCTCGGGCTGCTGATCGGGAGCCTGGTCGGCTTCCGGCGCCAACGCACGACAGTGGATCCACTTGTTCCTGGGCGAGCAACCTCTCTGGTGGTGACCGGGCCGAATGCCGTGACGCGGAATCCGATGTATGTCGGGATGGCCGGGGTTCTGCTGGCGCATGCCGTTGCGCGTCGATCGCTGCCGGGGCTGGTTCCGTTGGCGGGATTCGTGGTCTGGATGGACAGGCTCCAGATCCCGCCCGAAGAAGCGGCTCTGGAAGCCACCTTCGGCGACGAGTACCGACGCTACGCCCGACACGTCCCACGATGGCTCGGCGGCACCCCCGGCCGGCAAGAGGTACTCGGCAGCGGGTCCTGTGGAGGCCACGGACTTCAGATGCCTCAGCGCGGGCGTCGGCGACAAGTGCGCTGCGCGGATGGCGGGCTGCAGATTCGTCCCAAGAATGGAGCGAACCCTTCGCGAGCTCCCCGGTAGCCGGGACAGGCCGGATCGAGGACCGGGATCTGCGGTAGCCTCACCGCCGGGCTGCGAACCCGAGCAACAGGAGGCCGGGCAGGCTGGTCGTGGCCAGGAGACCGGCGAGCCACGGGCCGAGAGCGACCGCGGGGGTCAGTCCGGTGCGGAGTGGGATGGTGGTGACCCGAGCGCCGGCGGTGTCGGCGGGGAGCTCATCGAGGAGTGTGCCGTCGGGGGCGAAGGCCTGGCTGGTGCCCGTCGTGGAGACGTTCACGACGCCGCGACCGGTCTCGATTGCGCGCATCCGGGCGAAGGCAGCCTGTTGCAGGTTCTCGTCGGTGCCGCGGAAGTCGCCGTTGTTGGACTGAAGCAGGTACAGCTGAGCCCCGTCCTGGGCACCCCGCCAGATGACGTCGTCGAAGATCACGTCGAAACAGATCGCCAATCCCACCCCGACCCCGTTCAGGCTGACATACGGGGAGTTGGTGCCGGGGGTGTACTCGCGTCCGATCAGGCCGATCAGGTCCGGTGCGATGCGCTGGTAGAACCATAGGTCGGGCACATACTCACCGAACGGGACCGGGTTGGCCTTGTCGAACAGCTGGACTACGCCGCCGGCGGCCGGCCAGAGCAGGGACGTGTTGTAGGTGTTCCCCCCGCGACGGGTTGCAGCGTTCACCAGCAAGGGTGCCGAAGCCTGGCGGGACAGCTCATCGAGCGCTGCATCGGTCCCCGCGTCGTTGAGTGGGTCACTGTCTACCCCTCCTTCGGGCCAGACCAGCACATCCACCGGCTGGCCGATCAGCGGAATGCTTGCGGCGGTCTGTGCGGTGAGCATCGCACCAGGGGCAGCGGCGTCGAAGTAGCCGGCTGGCCCGTTGCCCTGCACCCATCCGACGGTTAACTCACCAGCCGGTGTGGTGGGGAACTGCGGCACAACCAGAAGCAAGCCGATCACCGCGGCGGGCATGACCAGGCCTCGCCAGTCACGCCCGCGACCGACCCGCCACCACTGGCCGATCCCCGCACAGACGGTCGCGATCATGAACGACATTCCGGTCACACCTACCCACGAGACCGCTTCGGCGAAGGGGCTGGTCGCCTGGCTCATCCCCAGGCGAGCCCAGGGGAATCCGCCGTAGGGCCAACTGCCCATGACGGTCTCGCGCAGCGTCCACAACCCTCCGACCAGAAGCGGGACGACCACCACCTGACCCCACCGGCCGCGCAGCGCCCGCGTGGACCACCGGAAGGCCAACGCGATCGGTACCGCTCCCACGGCGAACAACAGCGCCTGCACGCCAGCCAGACCGAGCCACGGCAGCGGACCCAGAAACCGTCCCGCCCAACTCAGGTGAGTCACGTAGAAGGCACCGCCGTAGACCAGACCAACCAGAAGGGCCCCGCCTGCCCGGCGGCCGGTGAGAGCGATCAAGGCCAGGGTGACGCTGACAAGCGCGATCGGCCACCAGCCGAGTTCAGGGAACGCTGTGTCCAGCGCCAAGCCAGCCAAGGCCGAGGTCACGACAGCCCACCCCAGCGGCAGCACGGGCTGAGTCAGGTGCGCAGGCTGGCGGGCACCGCCCAAGCGGCAGCTGGTCGTTGTGGTGATCGTTGGGCTGCTCACCATAGAGCAATCCTTCTTCCGGCCGCACTCGTCCTCAAGCGACTTCATCTTTCGACCTTGACTGACCATTGGTGACGTCGGTGAGTTCAGCAGGCCCAAGGTCTTGAGGACATGTTCGTTGACATTGACGAACTAGCAGCTGTCTCGAAACTCCTTGAGATTGGTGGGGCCAGCCAGCGTAACGGCGGGTCCGAACTGCAGCGGCAGGAGCCTGCTGGCCGGGTCGGGCAGATCGTCGGCGGAAAGTGGCGCTCGCGCCGTGGGTGACGCCATCGAGGGTGAGATCGACCTGCACGGTGGACTGGAAGTCGCCCAGCGTCGCGGACTGTTTGCCCTTGCCGGCCGGGCCATTCCACCACACCGAGCCGGCCGGGCCGCAGCCGATGCGGGGATTGGTCGCCTCGAACGAGAGCGAGCGTCCGTTGGCTGCCGTGAGCGAGATGATCGCCGAGGCCTGTACCGGTGAGGTGGCGAGGCCGCCCACAGACAACTCGACACCGAAGGAGTCTGGGCGTCCGTCGTCGGCGATGACCGCGATCTGCGCCGTGGATTCGGGGATCGCCTGGTCGGACGGGGTCTGCCAGAGCAGGTCGGCGACCATTTCGCCGCCGTGGCCCGAGGCGAAGACGCTCACCCGGTGGTCGCCGGGCAGGCCCCGCGGGCGGACCACCCACCAGCCGCCGCCCGAGGCTTCGGTGCGCGCGTTGATGCTGGTCGGGCTCTTGTCCATCCCGCTCGACTGCCTCACCGTCAGCTCGTCGAAGACAGGGACCGGGACGTAGACGAACAGCACTTCTGGCCACCCGACTGAAGGCGGGTAGATGTCGAAGCCGTCCACGCAGACGCTGCCGCCGCCGGCGCCTGAGTAGTAGAAGGTGAACGGTGACAGCGTGAGCTCGGTTCCGGCGAACCGCACCCGAAGGCACGGACCAGAGCCGGGCGCCCGGGGAACTGCCATGGTTGACGGTCGCAGTCGGGGTGGGCAGGTCCGGGTCTGACGCGCCAGGAAGGGGCGCGTGGCAGCACGGTGGCGCCACCGGTCAGCGGGCCGGCGGCTGCCACCACCAGAGCAGTGCGTTCCTCGCACCGCGCTCCACGCCCGTGCCTGCCCAGTCGTTGCAGGTAGTCCTCCGACTTCAAGCGAACCCGTCCGATTCCCCCAAAGATGGCCCGGGTGGTGCCCTGTGACGACTGCGTCGACGTGGTCAATGGCCAAGCATCCTGCGGCACGCCTGGACGAGCACGCAAGTCATGTCTGGGTGCTCGGGTGAGCGGAGCGCCTGGACGGTTGCGATCAGGGTTGCCGCGCGGGCCGGCAGGTCGAGGTTCGCCCAGGGGTCGCCGGTGGGTGGTACTGCGGCGCCGCCAGCGTCTCGATACGCGGTGAGGAGAGCGTTCCAGGAGGCGTCGTCGAGTAGTCCCGCCGCCCACAAGCCGGCAGGACGTGCGAGGTCCCAGGCCGGGTCGCCGATGCCAGTGTCGTCCGGATCGAGTAGCTTCCAGCTACCCTCGGGCGGGCGGCCCAGTTGCCCGAGGTGGAGGTCGCCGTGGATCAGCGTGGTGCGAGACGGCTGGCGTAGCTGTCGGATCAGGCCATCGCCAAGTTCTGCGAGCCAGTCCAGGTTCTCGCCGGTGTGCTGGCGGAGGTGGGCGGTTGCTCGTGCGAGGCGGGCGGGCGCGCCGGAGGGCGGAGCGCCGGGCCGAGAGGGCGGGGTCTGGTGCAGTCTGGCGAGCAGTGTTCCCAGCTGTGTCCAGGGCGGCTGGTCGGTGGGTGTGAGCACGCCGACGTGCGGCCAGGTCGTGGCCAGCCGCCCTCGTGGTCCGGGCATCGGCAGGGCGCGCAGCGGCTGGATCCAGAAACGGCTGACGCCCGGTCGGGCCATGCTCTGCAACCGGCGGGCGAGGAGGACGACGTCGGTTCCGCGAGGGTGGAGCTTCACGACGACTCCGGCGCAGGTGTACAGCTGTGCGTGGTCCGGGCCGGGTTGGCGCCGACCTTGCTGCGTCAGTTCGCGCACGACGGTCCGCGGACCGACAGTGGCGTCATGGTCACTGGCCACCAGTCGCACGAAGTCGGCGATGTCGTCCGAAGCAGCGGTTCGCTCCGGCCGCTCTTCGTGGCTGCCGGCTTGGGCCTTGCGCGCCCTCGGGTCTGCTTGGCGACTCGTTGCCGGGTCTTGGCGTCCGGTCGGTGTCGGGTTCGTTGTCACCGGTACTCCAGGGCGATCGCCATCCCTGTTTCGGCGTGGTAGGGGTTCTGGCAGTGGATGCTCCATGCCCCGGGATTGGTGGCGTCCAGCTGGAGCGGGATGGTGGTACTGGGAGGTATCAGGACGGTGTCCTTCCGTAGCCCGTTGGGCATGGCCATGGTGTGTCCGTGCAGGTGCAGGGGATGGGCGCTGGTTGTGGCATTGGTGACATCCAGTTGCAGCCGCTGGCCCTGGAACACGGTGATCGGGTTGTTGCGTCCGAACGGTGCCCCGTTGATGGTCCACCCATACGGATCGGCCTGACCGCCGAGGCGAAGCCGGGCGAACACATCGGTGGGGCGGCCGGGCAGCCGGGCCGAGTCGTCCGGGGTCAGTTCGGTAGCCTGGAGTACCGGCTTGGTGAACTCGGGTAGCCGACCAACGGCTGGTGCCATGCCGGTGGTGGTACGGATAAGGGCCATGGCTTGCCCGGGTCGACGCCAAGGTCTCGCGACGAGCGGGAACACACCATCGCCGAGGTTGACCAGCAGGTCGTAACGCTCGCCCTGGCCGATGTGGAGCGCCGCTGTCTCACGTGGCGCCACCCGGAAGCCGTCGGCGTGGGTGACGGTCAGCCGATGCCCGCCGACAGCGAGGGTGAAGATCGTGTCGGAAGCGGCGTTGATCACCCTCAGCCGCAGCCGGCGGCCCGGTCGGCCGCGGTAGCTGACCGGTGCTGCGGGCAGGGCGCCGTTCACCAGGTAGTAGGGGTAGTTGACGCGGCCCGGGTCGCCAAACGGGGCGGTGCTGGTGCTGCCCGTCTGGGCCGAGGTCGTCGGCCGGGTCGCGGTGAGCGCTCGCAGCACATCGTCGGGGGTGCGGCCGGTCCCGTCGACCCAGTCATCGAGGACCACGATCCACTCGTCGTCGTAGTCGCCGGGCTCGGCCGGGTCGGCAATGGTCAGCGAGGCGTACAGGCCGCGGTCGAGCTGGACACCGACGTGGGCGCCGTAGAGGTAGGTGCCCGGACGCTGCGCGACGAACTCGTACAGGTGGCGGCCGCCGGGGGCGATCGAGTTCTGGGTCATGCCCGGCGCGCCGTCGACACCGTTGGGCAGCGCGAGCCCGTGCCAGTGGAGGCTGGTGTCGGCGGGCAATTGGTTGTCCAGGGTGATCCGCAGCAGGTCTCCCACCCGCGCGTCCAGGCCGGGTCCTGGCATGACATCGCTGTAGGCCCAGGTGTCGACCAGCAGCCCTCCCAGATCGACGGTGGTCGGGGCTGCCCGCAACGTCTTCTCCACCACGGTGCCACCGGCGGCGGGGGCGAGCCGGGGCGGGGTCGGGTAGGGCATGGTTGGCTGCAGGGACGCGCCGTCCGGCCCGGAGCGAGTGCGGGCCGGGACGCAGCCGCCCAGCAGCCACGTCCCGGTGATTGCCAGGCCGCCGCCGATCAGGCTGCGACGTGAGGTGTCCATTGCTCGTTCCATGGTTCGCTGACCGGTTCTCGTGGGCTATTCGGCGAGGGCCTGCTGGATTAGGGTCTCCAGTTCGCCGAAGGACTGGGGCTCGATGAGCTTGCCGTTGAGGAAGAAGGTCGGGGTTCCCTGAACGCCCATGCTGGTGCCGTCCTGGACGTCGCTTTGGATGCGGTCGGTGGTGGCGGTGGCGTTGTAGGCGGCCTCCCACGTGGCCATGTCCAGGCCGAGTTCTTGGGCGTAGCCGCGGAAGACGTCGTCCTTGGGGACCTGCTGTTCGGCCCATTCGGTCTGGGCTGAATACATCTTGGTGTACATGGCTTCGAGTTGGCCCTGCTGGGCGGCGGCCTCGACGGCGCGGGCAGCGCGCAGGGCGTTGAAGTGGCTCTGGATGGGGAAGTAGCGGATCACGAAGCTGACCCGGTTCCCATAGGTCCGGCGCAACTCCTCGATGGCGGGGAAGGCGGCGCCGCAGGCTTCGCATTCGAAGTCCAGGAACTCCACGAAGGTCACCTTTGCGTTGGGGAGGTCGTTGAGCCGACGGGAGTCCTCCCGCACCGTGAGGTCGGCCGATGAGGTGGTCGACGGTGTCGGTGTGGCGATGGCGGCCTCCTGGGGGCGGGTGAGCTGGAAGCCGGCGTAGGCCCAGCCCGCCACCAGGACGACGCCAATCACGACGAGCACAATCCTCCTGACTCGTCGTTCGGTGCTGGCTCTGGTCTGGTCCTCGGGAGTCGTCCGTCCCTGGGGGCGTCTGTCGTTCTTGCTCATGTCGGTCTCCTGATGGCTTGTACTGGTCGGTGGATGTTGGTGAGGGTGGCGGTCCGGGGAGCCCGCGGTCAGGGGTTCGACCGGCTCCGGCGAGGCGTCACTGGTGTGGGGTTAGCTGACAAGTGCTGGGCCGTACTTGGTGACGACCAGCGTGGTGATGGCGGTGAGCCACAGCACGACGAGCAGCAGGTCGAGCCCCATGCGGAGGCCTGCGTTGGCTGCGTTGTGGACCGGCCGGGGTAGGTAGAGGTTGCCGTCGCGGATGTTGACGTGGGTGAGGGAGGCGAACACCAGGGTGGTCGACACGGTCACCACTAGGCACCAGGGGCACAGTGCTCCGATGACGAAGGTGGATTCGAAGAAGAGCCAGTACGCGAAGGTGAGCCCGAGGGTGTAGACGAGTTGGGCGGCGAGCATGAACGCCCGTGGGAACCGCACGCCGGCCAGGCTGGCGACGGCGATGGTGATCACCACAGGCTCGGCCATCAGGCCGAGGAAGGCGTTCGGGAACCCGAACAGGCCTGCCTGCCAGGAGCGCGCCACAACGCTGCAGCTGATGACTTCGTTGATGTTGCAGGGGAGGGCGATCTTGGGGTCGGCGGCGAGCCGGATCGCGTCGGTGGCCAGGACGAAGGAGGAGTACAGGCTCAGGCAGGCGGAGAACAGCATGGTGGAGAAGATCCACCGGTCGGTCTGCCGGAACCGGTGGGCACGTTCCAGCAGGTCAGCTGGATAGGGCATGGAAGGGTCGCTCTCTGATGTCGTTGGCTGCGCCCGCGATGTCATGACATGCGGGTGCGCAGCACAGCCCGCACGGCGCGGTCGCGCCGGCCGGCTGTATGGAAGGGGCTAGATCAGCAGGACGACACCGGTGGGCCGCGCCGCTGCAACGGCCGGTAAAGGCCGAAGCGCACGTCCATACATTGCGGCGCGGGCGCCGCAACGGTCGCGATGGCCACCACCGGGGCATGGAAGCCGCGAGCCGGCAGCCGCTGGCGAAGCCAGTCACGAACCTTGCGGAACGCCCGACGAGCCCACAGGCCGGCGCCGAGCGCCATCAATACCCCGACCGCGCCAGCAACCAGGGTGGAGGTCGATACCAGCACCCACAGCTGCACCGCGACGCCGTAATTGCTGCCCGGCAGATAAGAGTGCTCCGGACACAGCCGTGACTCGGCCAACACGTCCAGGTGCACACCCAGCGAGGCCAACAGCGGAACCTGCGGCGAGCAGGTCGTATCGCTCACGCTCCCGCTCGCGGCGGCGGCGGCGGCGAGGTTGGCGCCACCGACTGCGGTCAATACGACAGCGCTCCACGCACTGCGGTGTCGACGTGTTCTCATCAGCGCTCCTCGGCCTGCCGGGGTCAGTCTAGCCCGCGCCCAGAAGGCCCCGAGCTGACCTGACCGGGCGGCTGCGGCAGGCCAGCGCCAGTCGCGTCCCCCACTATCGACCGGGTGTCGATGACCCGATGGTCCGGCGCCGGTGGCCGGCTGCGGCTGTCGCGCCACGCAAGGCGCAAGGCGGCAGCGACGCCGACCGCGAGGGCGATGTCAGCGAGGTTGCCGACGAACAGTTCGCCGTAGGCCAGGAAGTCCGTCACGCGACCGCGTCCGAACGACGGCTCGCCGAGGAGTCGGTCGACCAGGTTTCCCAGCGCCCCGCCCCAGATGAGGCCAAGGGCGACAGCCCAGCCCTTCGACCGCGCGCGGGCGGCCAGCCGTCCCAGGACAACCACCGCGACCACACCCACGACGGTGAAGACCCAGGTCGCCCCTGACCCGAGCGACAGGATCGTGCCCGGGTTGAACGCCAATTGCAGCCCGAGCAGGTCACCAAGCATTGGTAGGCGCGCGTCCTGGCGCAATACGGACCGAGCAAGAGCCTTGCTGCCCTGATCCAGCAGCACCGTCCCGCCCGCGATCAGGGCGGCCACCGCGAGCCCAGAGGTGCGCGCGGTGGGAGGATCCGCCGAGACCGGCGAGCCCAAGGAGTTGGACACGTGCGGTTCGCTCACCGCCGCCGCCTAGGCAGGTTTGACGATCCTGCCCCTGCGACCGGGTTGGAGGCCCGGGTCACGGCCGGCCCGTCAGCTTCACGCGGGGCGCGGGCGAGTCGCCGGCCTGCCGGTTGGGCTTGTCCTCGTGGACGATGCCGTGGTGGTCGCGGTTGTTGTCGAACCGCAGCAGCCGCAGGGCGTTGAGGACGACCAGCACGGTGGAGCCCTCGTGGATGAACACGATCGGCCCCATCGCCAGCCCGACCAGGCTGGCCGGCACGAGGGCGGCGACAATCGCGAGTGCGGCGATCAGGTTCTGCCGGATCAAGCGGGTGGTCGCCCGGCTCAGCCGCAGCATGAACGGGACCCGGCCGAGGTCGTCGGCCATCAAGGCGATGTCGGCGGTCTCCAGCGCCACTGCGGAGCCGGCGGCCCCCATGGCGATGCCCACGCTGGCGTTGGCCATGGCCGGCGCATCGTTGACGCCGTCGCCGACCATGCAGGTGATCCTGCTCTCGCGGCCGAGTTCGCGGATCACGGCCACCTTGTCCTGCGGAAGCAGCTCTCCCAAGGCGCGGTCGATGCCCACCGAACGGCCGACCGCTTCGGCGACCTGCTGGTTGTCGCCGGAGATGAGGACGAGTTCACCCACCCCGGCCGTGCGCAACACTTCGAGGGTGTCCCGGGCCTCCTGCTTGGGTGCGTCCATGACACCGATCACGCCTAGGAACCGTTCACCATGCAGCACCAGCATCGTCGTGCGGCCTTCGGACTGGAGCTGCTCTACGGCTGCTACCAGGTCGGCGGGGGGCTCGGCGCCGGCTTCGGACAGCATCCGAAGACTGCCCATGAGAGTGGGGCGGCCGTCGACGACAGCCCGCACGCCACGGCCGGTGACCGCCTCCAGATCGGCAGCGGTCAGCCGGGCGTTGTCAGGCACAAGCCCAGCGAGATCACGGACCACGGCGGTCGCCAACGGATGGTCACTCAAGGCCTCCACGGCCAGGGCGACCGCGCTGAGTTCTGCGGTTGTGGCCCCGTGCGCCGCGATGGTGTCGGTCACGGTCGGGTGGCCCCAGGTGAGGGTGCCGGTTTTGTCGAAGGCCATCGCCTCAACCTTGCCGAGACTCTCCAGCGGCGCCCCGCCCTTGACAAGGACCCCGGCGCGGGCCGCCCGAGCCACCCCCGCCAGTACCGCCGCCGGGGTCGCGATCGCCAACGCACACGGGCTGGCGGCCACCAGCACCAGCATCGCCCGGTAAAAGCTGTCCACCGTGGGCTCCTGCAGGAACAGGACGCCCACAACGAAGACGACCGCCACCGCCGCAATGACGGCAGGTACGTAGAAGCGCTGGAACCGGTCGATGAAGCGCTGCGTCGGCGACTGGGCTGTGTCGGCCTCCTTGACCAGCTTGACCACCCTGGCCAAGGTCGTGTCGGCCGCAGCGGCGGTCACAACCATGTCGAAGGCTCCCGGGCCGTTGACCGTCCCGGCGAAGACCCGGGATCCGCTAGAGATCGCCGCCGGGTTCGCCAACGCCTTCTCGACACTGGGCACCGGCGCCTTCTCCACCGGCATAGACTCGCCCGTCACCGCGGACTGATCGATCGCGGTCGACCCGACACTCACGAACCCGTCCGCCGGAACCCGCGAGTTGGGGCGCACCGCCACCACATCACCCACTACGAGCTCCTCCACCAGCCGTTCCTCAGTGGCTTCCTGCCCGACCCGGACGGTCGCGGTCCGCGGAGCAAGCTCGGCCAGCGCCTCGATCGAGCGGGTCGCGCGCGCCATGGCGAACTCCTCCAGCGCGTGCCCGATGCTGAACAGAAACAACAGCACCGCGCCCTCGGCGAGCTTGCCGACCGCAGCAGCCCCGACCGCCGCCACGATCATCAAGAAGTCGACCTCGAAACGCCCCCGTCGCACCGACCGCCACGCCCCGCGCACAGTGAAGAAGCCGCCGAAGAAGTAGGCCAGCAGATACAGGCCCACAAACACCGCCCCCGGTGCCCCCAGGCCGAACTCGGTCAGCAGGCCCGACAGGTACGCCACCCCGGAGGCGATCGCGAACCACAACTCCCAGCGGCCATCCCCATGTGCATCCTCGGAAGACCCGTCACGATCGATAACACTCATGATCGCATCATATCATGATATTGTGACGTGATGGTCGACTCGTGACTGCGTGCGGAGTCGGCGCCGATCTGGTTTGATCAAGGGTGCCCAACTGCTCGGAGGTTCCACGATGCTGCTGACAGAAGCGGAACGCGTGGCGGAAGTGATGGGCGGTCTCGCGACACCCGCCCGCGTCCTGATCCTCGCGCGGCTGTTGCAGTCACCCGCCACGGTCGGCGAACTGACCGCCGAACTCGGTCTCTCCCAGACCGCAGTCTCCAACCATCTGCGAATCCTCCGCCACCTCAACCTCGCGACCGGCGACCGCCAGGGCCGTCATGTGACCTACCATCTTGAGGATGACCACGTCCGCGCCATGATTGAGCAGATCCTCACCCACGCCAGCCACGGCTGACGGGGTCACACCGGCGGTGCAGAGAACCGATAGACTGAGTAGAACCTGAGAGCACCTTAGGCTATCCTCATGCTGCCGGGAGGGGAGAATGGCTGACGGTCAAGCGGGGCGGCTCGCACGGCTCGCCATGAGCGTGGTGGCACTCTCCACGCTCCTCGTTGTGAGCAACTCGGTGGAACTCAGCCACCAAGCCCACGCCGCGGACCTACCCGCACGCCAACCGCTGATCGGCACCGCCAGAACCGACCCCCCCTCCACAAGACAACTCGCCGAACAGCGCGCCGCGAGCCTTCACCAAGCCGCTCGCCTGGTGCAGACCGCAGCCCAGCAGTCCCGGCTGCAAGACCATCGCAGTGGGGAAACGGAGCAAGCCAACGCCATCCAGGCAGAGGTTGATCGCCTGAACAACCTCACCGAGTTCGCATGGCCCACCAACGGTGGCGTCTCCTCCGGGTTCGGCATGCGCAAACACCCCATCCTCGGCTACGTTCGCCTGCACAACGGAGCCGACATCGGCGGCGCCTGCGGAAACCCCATCTACGCCGCCCAGTCCGGAACAGTCACCAAAGCCGGCTACAGCAGCAGTTCGGGCAACAACATCCGCATCGACCACAGCACCATCAACGGCAAACGTGTAGAGACCGCCTACCTTCACATGAGCAAGCTCGCCGTGCGCAACGGACAGAGAGTCAACAAGGGCGACATCATCGGCTACGTCGGAACCACCGGGCTCTCCACCGCCTGCCACCTCCACCTCGCCCTCTACGAGGACGGCAGCGGCAGCGACCCACTCGACTACCTCCAGCGCAGTTGATGGCATACGCCAGCAGCACCGGGCCCTCGTGGAAGCCTGTGACCCCGTCGATGGGACGCCACCCAGCGGCCGCCAAACACACCACCGGCACCCCGACCGCTGGGCGCATTGGGCACCTTTGAGGTTCCCCCGGATCGGCATCGGGATTGAGGTCTACGCTCGACAACCTCAACCCGCGGTCGCCTTGGTGTCTTGTACCGCGCCTTGCTGAGCGGCCTCTGCCAGGCGGCGGGGGAGGTGGTCGTCAGGCAGGCTCAACGACCCGACTGCAGCGCCCCGGTGGTGGCGACCACGTGGGTCAGCACGTCGATACACGTCCTGCTCCACCATCCGGGCCAAGCCGCGTAGCTCACCCTCGATCCGGTAGAGGTGGCTGATGAGGGCAACTCGTCGAAGTCGGTAGTCACAGCCATCACCTCCTGTACTCCGTGCGCTCCTGGTGAGTGTGGCTGGTCTTGGGGTGGCCGTATCGGTGGGGGTAGGCGTCGAACGCCGCCGCACACCCGGTCGAGCAGAAGCAGAAGGTCCGGCCGTCATGAGCGCAGGTTGCCGCGGGGCGGGCCGGGTCAACCGCCATCCCGCAGACCGGATCGATCGCCTTGGCGGTCTTCTTCCTGCCGAACACTCTCGTTTCCTCGCGGCGAACGGTGGGCTTGGACTCGTCCCTGGCGCTGACCATGGGGACCACGATGGTCGACGCGGGCACGGGGATCGGGCGTGGCTGGAAGCGACGAAGTCGGTTGGAGTTGGCCACCATCGACAGCGAGGACATCGCCATCGCCGCGGCCGCGATCATGGGGCTCAGGGTGATCCCGAAGGTGGGGTAGAGGGCACCGGCGGCAATCGGGATGCCGAGGCTGTTGTAGAGGAAGGCGAACACCAGGTTTTTCCGGATGGTGCGCATGGTGGCGCGGGAGAGGTCGACGGCCGTCACCACTCCCGACAGCGCCCCGGAGATGAGCGTGATGTCGGAGGACTCGATCGCCACCACATCGGTGCTCCGTGTGCCGATGACTGAGCCGACATCGGCTTGGGCGAGCGCGGGCGCATCGTTGATGCCGTCCCCGACCATCCCGACGATCTTACCTTCGGCCTGGAGCCGCTGGACCTCGGCCGCCTTGTGATCGGGCAGGACTTCGGCGATCACGCGAGCGATGCCGACCTGGCTGGCGATGGCAGTCGCCGTGTTGCGGTTGTCGCCGGTCATCATGACGACTTCGATCCCTCTGGACTGCAGCGCCTGGACCGCCGCGGCGGACCCCTCCTTGATCGTGTCGGCGACGCCGATCACACCGGCTGGGTGTGCATCGATGGCGACCATGATGGGCGTCTTGCCCTGTCCGGCCAACCAGTCGTGGCCGGCCATCAGCGCCGCTGGATCGATGCCGGCCGCCTCGAGCAGGCGGCGGTTGCCGACACGGAGGATCTGGCCGTCGATGACGGCCTGCACACCCTGCCCGGGGATGGACATGAACCCTGCCAGCTCGGGCAGGCTCACTCCGCGATCGGCGGCCCCGCGTACGATCGCGGTCGCCAGGGGGTGTTCGGAGGCCTTCTCCGCTGCCGCGACCAGACCGAGGAGTTGGTTCTCTCCGATGCCGCCAGCCGGCAGGACGTCGGTGAGCGCCCGCACCCCCTTGGTGATGGTCCCGGTCTTGTCCAGGATCACCGCATCGAGTTTGTGCGCTGTCTCCAGCGCTTCGGCCGAGCGGATCACGACGCCGTGGGTGGCACCCTTGCCGGTGCCAACGGTGATCGACATCTGGGTTGCCAGGCCGAGGGCGCACGGGCAGGCGATGATCAGCACCGATACCGACGCGACGAGGGCGAAGTTGAACACGGGCGGGGGGCCGAACACCAACCAGGCCACGAAGGCCCACACCGCGATCACCATGACCACGGGCGCGAAGTAGCTGGACACCTTGTCGACCAGCCGCTGAATCGGGGCCTTGGATCCTTGCGCCTCCCGAAGCAGCTTGATGATCTGGGCCAGCATCGTGTCGGCACCGACCTTCGTGGCCCGGTAACGCAAGGTGCCGGTGGTGTTGATCGCGGCCCCGATCACGGCATCACCCGGTGCCTTGGCAACCGGCAAGGACTCGCCCGTGACCATCGACTCGTCGACGCTCGCGGAACCGGCGACCACCTCACCGTCCACGGGGAGCCTCTCCCCCGGCCGAATAACCACCTCGTCACCGACGATGACCTCGTCGACTGCCACGTCAAGCTCCTGGCCGCCGCGAACGATTCGCGCGGTCCGGGGCTGCAGCCCGATCAGCTGGCGAATCGCGTCGCCCGTTCTAGCCTTCGCCCTGGTCTCCAGCAGTCGGCCGAGCAGGATCAGGGTGATGATCACGCCAACGGGCTCGTAGTAGACCTCGCGCGACTCCGGCGGCAGGAGACTGGGGAGGAACGTCACCAGCAGGCTGTAGGCGAGGGCGGCCATCGTGCCGACTGTGATGAGGGAGTTCCTGTCCGCGTTGCGATGGGCCAGCGCCCGCCAGCCCGTCCGGTGGATGGGCCAGCCGGCGTAGAACATGACCGGAGCCACCAGCAGCAACTGGAGCAATGGGCTCATCAGGAAGGCCGGAACCCAGGCCACTTTGAACAGCTCGGTGGCCGTCACCGCGAACAACACCGGAGCGGACAGGACCGCGCCCACGATCACTCGGTGGGACAGGTCACGGATCTCCACCGTCCGCTCGGCTTCTTCCTCGTCGGCAGCCGTTGCGAGAGCCGCCGCTGTCGCGGGCTCGGCGTGGCGTCCGTCGGCCTCGGGGGAGGCCCCGCCGGATGGCGGGGGTCGTCTCGGCGCCTCGCCCTGGACCCGGAGGAGGCCCGAGACCATGTTGATTCCGCACGCGAAGCGGTACTCCCCCGCGCTGGTCGGGGTGAACTCGACGGCGGTCGTTCGGAACGCCGGCAGTGCCGCGTTCACCTTGAAGTCCGGCACGACCACGCGGGAGGTGCACTCCCCGCCCTCCCTGCGATCGAACAGCAGTCGCAGCGGAACGCCCGGACGGACGCCCTCGATGAGGTCGGGGCGGTAGCCGCCGTCCACGACGATGCGCACGACCTGGACCCCGTTCTCAAGCTGCACGCGCCCGGCCCTCTCGGACCCGAAGAAGTACCAACCGAGCAGCCCGGTGATCCCGACCGCCACTGCCACCACAAGCCAGACCACGTCGCTCTCTCCACCTGCGCGTATACGGGGTGCGGGTATCCCAACTCGGCAACGCTATGTCCCCAAAACACCGGTCAACAGGCGCGTCCGGTCAAGAATCGGTCAAGATCGCGAAGGCGTCCCGGACGCCGACCACGGCACGATCAGGGGCGTCTTCCCCAGACGGGTCCGGTCGAGATGGGACACGGGCTCGACGTCGATGGGCACGTCGGGGCCCACGCCTGCGTGGCAGAGTCCGGCCAGCACGGCGCTCCTGATTCGGGGAAGGTCGAGGTGATGGTCCGGGTCGAGAACCCTCACCGCGAGGCCGTTGGGCAGCTGGCGAACCTGCCAGCCGTGAACGGCCAGCGGGCCCACCGCGTCGTGGAAGACGTCGGGGCGGACGACAACCGCGCCGCCGGCGTTGGCGGTCAGGCGGAGGCAGGACTCGGTCCTGCCGATCACCGTTTCCAGCACCCGATAGGGCGAGCCGCACGGGCACGCCCTGGTCGCCAACCGGACGGAGTCGTCGAGCTCATACCGGATCAGCGGCAAGGTGCGGGAGAACAGGACGGTGACCAGCAGCCGGTCGGCGAGCTGACCGTCCGGCACCGCACGGTAGGCAGCGTCGACGGGCTCGACGAGCACGAAGTCCTCGTACAGGTGCAGCGAACCCATCGGACACATGGAGGCGATTGTGGCTGTTTCGGTGGCGGCATAGGTGTTGAGGACGTCCACTCCCCACGCGTGGACCGCCATTCGTTGTGCTGCGGGGAGGAGTTCCTCTGAGGCGGTGATCACCTTCTCGGGAGCAATTCTCAGGCTGCCCGCAAGTTGCGCCTCGGCCAGCGGGGCGAGCATCGACGCATAGCAGACCAGGAGCCTGGGACGGAACCGGTTGAGCTGGTTCACGATCTGCTCCAGAGGGTCGGTTGCGTTGACCCTCAACGTGGGCACCAACCTGCTGCGAATCGAGGCCCCGACCACGGCGGACTGGTGGGTCGGGTTCCGGGTCGACACGATGGCCGTCGGCAGTGGGTGCCCGGGACCCACCCTGACGCCGACCCAGTCGTTGACCCTGGCGTAGGAGGCAAGGATGGAGACCCACTCGCGGCGGTCCCAGACGAAGACTCCCCGTTCGCCGGTAGAGCCACCAGTTGCAGCCATCCACCATCGACCCCGCCAGGGTAATGACGGGTCAGTACCGTCCGACTCACGCTCCGCGAGGTTCCGTTCGACTAACTCCCGCCTCAAGGACGGCGCGGTGACCAACTCGTCCCAGAACTCCATCAGGGTAGACTTCGTCATGGGCGGCAGTTCCTTCAACGGCGCAGCGTCGAGGTGACGGTGATATTCAGCGAGGAACGGGGATCGCTGCATCGCATGTTGGCGTAGCTGGTGCAGCCGGACGGACTGGAAGCGCATGAGGCGGGACCGGCTCCAGCGCAACCGCCCCTGCTGACCGGTTCGTCTCAGCAGAAGGTCGGCGAGCAGGAGGTTCATCAGGCAGACGCCTCCCACCCGACCTCGAGCGGATCAACCGGGTCCCGGACCATCGGCCCGGATGAGACAACGCGAAAGCCGGCCCGCAGGATCGCCGCCCTCACGACGGCAGGATCCGCACTGCCCGCGGCAGGGATCGTGATCAGCGAAACCCCGAAGGGCACCAGCCGGACACCCACTTGCTCAACCTCGGGCAGGCTGCGGATCTCGTCGAGGGCGACCCCCACGCACTTCGAGCAGGTGAGCCCCCGGACGCGGAAGGCGACACTCTTCGAGCGTTGCGGTGACTTGGCGGCCTCTGGCATGACTCCATCGTTCGCCTGCGGAAGTCAACATGTGGTGTCGAGCCGGTTAAGATCGAGAAAGGGCGGACCTCCGGATGGTGAGCCGCGCGGACCGCGGTGAACCCGCCGACCAGGACTCCGGGCCGATCGATTTGGAGGCGCTGTACGTGGACGCGTAGAGTCCGCGCCATGCAGTTCTCCACGAACGCTCACGCTCGCGCCATCCGGTTCTCCCGGCCCGCGATGTGTCTGTGTTGCGTCGTGACGCGCGCCTGTATCTGACCTGCGCAAGCCCTGATCCGGACCTGAGCGAATAGCGCTCGGGCCCTACTTGGCCGCCCGGGACGCAGCACAATCCCCACGCCCTGAGGCGTCGCTCCTGCGCGTCCTCGCTTGCAAGAACAACACCGAACGAAAGGCACAACCATGAAGTTTTCCCGCTCACTCCGGGCACTCTCCGCCGCGATCGTCCTCGCAGCGACCCTCTCGGCGTGCTCGACGCCCTCAGCTCCGTCCGCACCGGGATCCACCGCAGCGAGCAGTTCGAATCCCGCGTTAACGGAACTGCAGAAGTCCGGAGTCCTGAAGGTCGGTACGGAGGGCACCTACTCCCCGTTCACCTTCCACGACGCTGCCACCAACGAGCTGGCCGGCTACGACGTCGAGGTGATCACCGCGGTGGCTGCCAGGCTGGGTGTGAAGGCGCAGTTCTCCGAGACGAAGTGGGACGCGATCTTCGCAGGTCTCGAGGCCAAGCGGTACGACCTCGTCGCCAACGAGGTGTCAATCAACCCCGAGCGACAGGCCAGGTACGACCTCAGCGAGCCGTACTCGGTCTCCTATCCGGTGGTGATCGTCAAGGCCGACAATGCCGACATCACCTCCCTTGCTGCGATCAAGGGCCGGACAGCCGCCCAGACCGCGACATCGAACTGGGCCGACTTCGCGCGGCGGGCGGGGGCCACGGTGGAGCCGGTCGACGGGTTCACCGAGGCCGTGGCGGCGGTGAAGGACGGCCGTGTCAACGCGACGTTCAACGACAGTCTGGCGGCGCTGGAGTACTTCACCACCACCAAGGACAGCTCGGTGAAGATCGGGTTCGAGGTGCCCGATCAGACGGTCACTCAGGCGTTCGCGCTGCGCAAGGACTCCGGTCTGGTGGAGCCGATCAACGCGGCGCTGAAGGAGCTCGCTGCTGACGGGACCCTGGCCAGGATCGGCCAGAAGTACTTCGGCAAGGACATCTCCAAGTAGACCGTCGCTGCACGGGAGGGGTGTGACGTGGACGCCAGTACCTGGGAACTGCTGCTGCACGCGGTGGGTCCCCTGCTGCTCGGTGCGATCGCCGGGACGATCCCGCTGACGCTGATCTCGTTCGTGGTCGGACTCGTCATCGCCTTGGCGGTCGCGCTGGCCAGGCTCTCGTCGATCAGAGTGCTCGGGTGGTTGGCCGGGGGCTACATTTCGGTGATCCGCGGCACACCCCTTCTCGTGCAGTTGTACATCATCTTCTACGCACTGCCCTCGCTCGGGGTGGTGATCGATCCCGTCCCGTCCGCGGTGATCGCCTTCTCAATGAACGTGGGCGGGTACGCTGCGGAGGCGATCCGCGGATCGATCCTGGCCGTCCCCCGCGGGCAGTGGGAAGCCGCCAGCACTGTCGGGCTGAGCTATGCCACAACCCTGCGAAGGGTGGTCCTTCCCCAGGCCCTGCGAGTCGCGGTGCCCCCGCTTTCCAACACCTTCATCTCGCTGGTGAAGGACACCTCCCTCGCATCGTCGATCATGGTCACCGAGTTGCTCCGCCGAGCTCAGGAGATCGCCGCGCCCTCCTATGAGTTTCTGGCCCTGTACTCCCTCGCCGCCGTCATCTACTGGGTCATCTGCACCGCGCTCTCCTTCGCCCAGCAGCGCCTCGAGCAGCGTCTCGGGCGATATGTCACCACCTAGGAACCCACATGCCCCTGGTCACGGTTCGCAACCTTCACAAAGCCTTCGGCGACCACGTCGTCCTGGCCGACGTCAACCTCGA
The DNA here is from genome assembly GCF_964266745.1 of Propionicimonas sp. T2.31MG-18. Classification (NCBI taxonomy): domain Bacteria; kingdom Bacillati; phylum Actinomycetota; class Actinomycetes; order Propionibacteriales; family Nocardioidaceae; genus Propionicimonas; species Propionicimonas sp. T2.31MG-18. The sequence goes on along the minus strand of NZ_CAXWGX010000012.1, from coordinate 324,431 downwards.
CGTCGCCGAGGGCTCGGTCACCGTCCTGATCGGCCCATCCGGTTCAGGCAAGACCACGCTGCTGCGCTGCCTCAACGGGCTGTCCCACCCACAGCGAGGCCTCGTCACCATCGGGGATGTCACCGTGGACTACTCCACCAACCCGAACCGACGCGAGCTGGCTGCCCTGCGCGCACAGTCGGGCATGGTCTTCCAGGCCCACCACCTGTTTCCCCATCGCACTGCCCTGGAGAACCTCACCGAGGGTCCGGTCCACGCCCATAGCGAGCCGCTGGCCTCGGCTCGGACGCGCGGCCGCGCACTGCTCGAGCAGGTGGGGCTTGCGGACAAGGCGGACGCCTACCCCAGTGAGCTGTCCGGAGGCCAGCAGCAGCGGGTGGGGATCGCCCGGGCCCTGGCCCTGCGTCCGAGGCTGATCCTGTTCGATGAGCCGACCTCAGCACTCGACCCCGAAACCGTCGGCGATGTGCTCGCCGTCATGAGAGACCTGGCCGACCAGGGCTGGACGATGGTGGTGGTCACCCACGAGATCCGGTTCGCCGAACAGGTGGCCGACCACGTCGCCTTCCTCGACGGCGGACTGATCGTCGAGGAGGGTACGCCGGCCCAAGTCCTCACCAGCCCTCGGGAGCACCGGACCAGGCAGTTCCTCCGTCGCGTACTCGACCCCCTCGCCGGCGAGCCGGACCAGAACCGGTCGTAACGAGCCGGACAGGGTCAGTTCTGGGGTTGACCCACGCCTCCGGTGCACTCCCCTTGGGTTCGGGCGCCTTGCTGCCGTCGCCGTACTCGGTGATGAACGCAGACAGTTGGGGATCGGAGGCCGAGGTCAGCTTCATCTGGACGCCCCACGCGGACGCGACCACCGGGGCCGGCAGGTCGGGGTAGGGGCTCAGCAGGGCGTAAGGCTGATTCCTCAGCAGGTCCTGCAGTGCTTTCACCTGGTCGGCGGGGAGATCCGGACGGTAGGTGATCCACATGGCGCCGTGCTCGAGGGAATGGACCGCGTTCTCGTCCACGACCGGCTCGGTGTAGATCCCGCAGTTCTGCCACACCGAGGCATGGTTTCCGCCCACCGGCGGTTTCGTGTCGTAGGTCGCCGTGCCGGTGATGTGTCCACGCGCTTCGTTCGGGTAGGAGGCTGCGCCCGTTGCTGTGGTGGCCGGGCTGCCCGGGCGGGTCGCCCACAGGGCGACCGCCACGACCAGGTCGACCACGGCCAAGGCGGAGCTGCCCCAGATGATGAGCCTGCGTCGGCGCTTCCGCAGTTCCTCGCGACGCGAGGCTTCTCGCAGGGCCGCCCGGCGCGAGTTCGGATCCGGCTTCTGAGGCATGGTCATCCTGTGGGGCTCAGCGGAGTGATGGGTACCTTTCATTCTCCTGTGGGCGGCAACCCGACCGGCTCCAGGCTGGATGAAGTTCTGGTCAAGGTTTCAACGCCGCGGAGCGGAACGTGGCGACGGCGGCCTGGATCCGGATCGCCCGTTCCGGGTGGATCGTCCTCAGCCGATCCTGGCTGCGGCGGACTTCCTGACCAGGCGCTCGTAGCCGTCCTTGATGCCCGCGACCATGACAAGGACCTTCCGGTTCCGGTCCTCCGGCCGCACCTTGTAGGTCTGGCGGATCGCTCCCTTGATGGGTGTGGAGCCGCGGTACCACTGGTACTGGTAGGTGACCGGGCCGGGGCCCCAGCCCCCATGGCTGGCCGTCAGGGTCTTCCCCACTCGTCTGGTGCCGGTGATCGTGGGCTTGGGTGTTGAAACGAGCCTGGCCTTGGCTACGGTCGCCGTGGCTGCCGACACCTTCGTTACGGGCGTGTAGCCGGCCTTCGATCCAGTGATCGCCACTGTCAGTTTCGCGCCGACGTCGGCGGGGCCCACCGTGTAGCGAACCGATGTCGCGCCCTTGATGGCGTTGCCTCCACGGAACCATTGGACAGCGAACGAGACTGGGCCCGGTGCCCATGTGCCACCGATTGCGCCGAGGGTCTCAGCAACCCTAGGCGAGCCGGTGATGATCGGGGTGGGGGTGGACTTCAGGTTGGCGGTTCGCACGACCTCGGTCGCGGCCGAGGCGCGGGCGGTGAGGGTGTAGCCCTTCCTGGAGCCGGTCACCACCACTGTGAGCGCTGCGCCAGCATCAAGAGGCTGCACGTCGTACTGCGCCCCGGTGGCGCCGGCGATGGCGCTGGCGCCCCGGTACCACTGGTAGGAGATGCTCACCGTGCCGGGCCCCCAGGTGCCCGCTTGCGCCTCCATGGTCTGACCGACCTCGGCGAGACCGCTGACCGTGGGCTTCGCGGCATCGAGCGTCATGAACAGGGCCGCCCAGGTCTGCTTGTCGATCGAGCCGGTGACGGCCTGTCCGGCCGTGGTCTGGAATGCCTTGACAGCTGCCAGCGTCTCGTTACCGAACGTGCCGGTCGCGGGAACGCTGTGGCCGAGTGCGCCCAGAAGTGTGTTCGCGGCGGATACCCGAGGGCCGCTGCTCTTCGTGTCGAGTTTCGCGAAGACGGCGCTCAGGGTGAGCTCTCCTGCCTCCCCGTCGACCTTCAGCTTCCTGGCCGCCTGGAACTTCGACACCGCCGACTCGGTTGCGCGGTCGAAGCGTCCGGTGATCGGGGTGGTGTTGCCGGCGGCCTGTAGGAGGTACTGCAGAGCAGTCACCTTGGCCCCAGCGCTGCCGGACTTCAGGACCAGGCCGATCGGGACGACGTCGTAGTCGCTGAGGGAGTAGCTGCTGATCAGCGAGGACAGTGACCGGGCGTAGCTCTCGGGGTCCTTCGGGCTCACCACCTCGGCGAGTGCCCGCAGGAACTGAGGCCGGTTTGCCATCACCGTATTCGCGCTCTTGTATGCGGCGTCTCTGGTGATCGCTGCAGCATTGGCGTAGAACGAGTTCGTCACGGAGGTGAAGTTGGCGTACCGGGTCGAGCCGATCGTGACACAGCCGGACTGGTAGAGCCTCGCGGCCGAGCCGGTGCCCTCGGCGGTGCTCGCGAAGGCAATCTTCGGGAGGCGTCGAAGTCCTGCATAGTACGAGCGCTGCTTCCAGTAGCTGAGCGTGCTCCTGACCACCCCGTAGGCCCGTCCCCTGGCCTCGATGATGCGCCACTCGCCGCCGGGAAGCCGCTTGGTCAAGACCGCCATGTGGCCGATGCCGTTCGCCCGGGCCGGGTTGTTGCGGAGGAACACCATGTCGCCAACCTTCGGGGACCCGCTCACCGCACGGCTTCGGTTGTACATGCCGGCGGCGGTGTCATCACCCATCCGGTAGGCGCCGGATTGGTTGTTCAACCAGATGACCAGGCTTGAGCAGTCGAAGGTGGTCGGGCCGTTGGCACCCAGGACGTACGGCTTGCCGACCTGCGCATCGGCAAGGCTGGCGTACTGCGACTCGGTCATCGTCCCGCTGCAGGGGGTGTCGAAGAAGTTGTTCGCCTTCCTGGCCACCTCGGACCCACCCCAGTCCGACGCCGAGATCGCCTGCGCGATCGACACCGACGCCGGCACACCGAACTTGCGCTGGGCCGCCTGCGCCGCGCCCACGACTCTGGCGATGAACTCGGTCCTCCCGGTACCCGAAGCGGCCTGAGACGGTGGCGCCGCAATGAGCCCGCCGCCCAGAGACAACGCGATCCCCAGCGCCACCGACAGCATTCTCGCCACAATTCTCACAAGGAGATTCGTACCGAGCGACTGTCGACGTCGGCAAGGTACTGGTTGAGACTTTGCGTCTCGTCCGGCGACACCAAACCGTGTCTGGACTAGGTGCGATACAGCTCGGATGGATCACCAGGACACCACCCCGAGGGGTCTAGAGTTTTGATTGCGATCCGTTCCTCTCACAGTTGCACAAACAGACTCTGAACAGATTCTTTACCAAATGCATACAAACGAAGGGGGTACTCCTCCGGCCGACGCCAGGGGGTGACCGACGAGCGTCCGACTCAACCACCTCACGCGATCTTGACCATTCCGATACGGGGAGGAGACCGACTCTTCACGATCGACAGGAATGCTGGGGAGTAGGGCGTCACTCCATGGGAACGCGGGTCGCCTCGCACGTGCGAATCCCATGGAGAGGTTCTCCCGTGAGGTGTCCGATCCCCGAGGGGGTCCTCACTCCCGGGTCCGCCGCCGTGCTGTTTTGACATGGGGCAGCGCCAGGTGGGATAGAAGGTGGGGCTGGCACGTGGAAGGCCGGCCCCACCCCGCCGAGGTCGAATGTCGCGAGCCAGCGGGCGTGCGCCCAGGGACACCTTGCGGGTGAGGTCGTTGCCACCCCCTATCGGGTGCCAGCGAGCACCAGCCCCGCCCAGGGCGACCAAGCTCGACAGCCACCCGCACCGCGGGCGCGACGCGCCGCCAAACCTCGCGAGCATGACGAGCCCGACCCAGTGGTCGACGTTCACCCGGGAACTGGGCCCTCCTTCGGGCAGTCTCTGGGACCCTTCTCAGGTGGCAGGAGTCCCGATCATCTCGTATTATCTGTGCATCTATTCAGATGAAAGGTTGAGAATGGGGTCGGTGGAGAGCCTGGAGGGCTGTGTGGTGACGGCCGTCCACCCGGAGAAGGTGCGACTTGCGACGGCACATGCGCCTGCAGCCGAGGAGTTAGCGCGGGTGAGCGCGGTGTTCAAGCTGCTCGGGGACCCGACCCGGACCCGGCTGCTGTACGCGTTGCTGGAGGCGGGTGAGTTGTGCGTCTGCGACCTTGCAGCGGCGACGACCAGCACGGAAACCACTGTGTCGCAGGCCTTGCGGCTGCTCCGGGCTTCTGGTGTGGTCAGCGGGCGACGCGAGGGACGCAACGTGTTCTACCGGTTGTCGGACGCCCACGTCCGGTTGCTGTTGGACGTGACCAGGGAGCACATCACGCACGACCCGCGGCAGGCAGCGGCGGCCGCGGCAGAGGAGGCCTGATGGGCCATTCGCACGAGGTAGGCAGCGCCGCGGGCCGTCATCGCTGGCGGCTCGCTGTCACGTTCGCGCTGGTCGCCGTGTTCTTCGTCGTCGAGTTGTCCGCCGGGCTGCTGTCGGGTTCGCTGGCGCTCATCTCCGACGCCGGGCACATGGCCGCCGACGTCACCACCTTGGGCGCGGCGCTGATCGCGACCCGGCTGGCCACGCGCAAGGACAGCACCGGCCGGCGCACCTTCGGCTCCTACCGTGCCGAGGTGTTCGCGTCCGGATTGGCCGTGCTGATGATGCTCGGGGTCGGCGTCTACATCGGCCTGGAGGCGGTCGGACGCATCGGAACGGCACCGGCGCTCGCGACCGGGATGATGATGGTCGTCGGCGTCCTTGGACTGATCGTCAACCTGGTCAGCATCGTGCTCCTGCGGGCCGGAGCGGGAGAGAGCCTGAACCTGAAGGGCGCCTACTTCGAGGTGATCGCCGACACCGTCGGGTCGGTCGGGGTCATCGTGGCCGGACTGATGGTGTCCTGGACGGGGAACGCGTGGTGGGACACCGGCATCGCCCTGGCTATCGCACTCTTCGTCGTCGTGAGGGCGGTGGCGTTGGGACGCGAGGTTCTGGCTGTCCTGGGACAACACGCACCCGAAGGCATGGAACCCGCAGAACTCACCGACGCCCTGATGGCCGTCACCGGCGTGAGCGAGGTGCACGATCTGCACGTGTGGCGGCTGACCTCGGGCATGGACGTCGCCACGGCACACCTGGTCACCTCACCTGGGGCCACGCCCGGCGCCGTGCTCGCCGATGCCAGCACGACGCTGCGGGACCGTTTCCAGATTGCCCACGCCACCCTCCAGATCGAGACCGCCGGAGATGGCGACTGCCAGGGCGCGGACTGGTGAACCCGAACCGCCGGCGCGTTCGTGGGTGTCAGCGGCAGCAGTTGTCGGTGCAGTCGTCGCCGTCCACAGCGGACGCGGTCGGGGCGCAGCACGCGTCCCCACGCCAGGCGTCGCGCCCTTCCTTGACCGCGAAACCAGCGATGACGAGCGCGGCGATCGGATCGGCCCAGTACCAGCCCAGCGTGCTGTTCAGGACAAGTCCGACCAGAAGCACCGCGGACAGGTAGGTGCACAACAAGGTCTGCTTGGAGTCGGCCACCGCCGAGCCGGAACCCAGTTCGCGGCCGGTACGGCGTTCGGCCCAGGACAGGACCGGCATGACCACCAGGCTGACCGCGGCGAGCACGATCCCGACCGGCGAGTGCTCTGCCGGCGCCTGCGTCACCAGGCTGCGGACAGCGTCCCCGGTCACGAACGCCGCGAGACCGAAGAACGACACCGCGATCAGGCGCATCGCGACCCGTTCGCGCCGCTCATGGTCGACAATGGCGAACTGCCACGCGACGGCTGCGGCGGACAGCACCTCGACCACCGAGTCCAGCCCGAAGGCCACCAGGGCGGTCGAAGAAGCCACGGTACCTGCGGCCAGGGCAACCACCGCCTCGATCACGTTGTAGCCGATCGTCGCGCCGACGAGAAGCCGGACCCGTCGCCTCAGGATGGCGCGACGTGCCGGACTCGGCCCGGACGAGACGACTACGAGCGGCTGCACGAGCACTCCTCACCGGCACAACACTCCGGGTCCACCACCAGCACCACCCGCAACAACTCGTCGAGCGCGGCCGCCAGGTGCGGATCTGCCAGGCGGTACCACGCGTGGCGACCCTCCCGGGCAGCCTCGACCAGCCCGCACCCCCGCAGGCAGGTCAACTGGTTGGACATCACCTGCCGTGATACGCCCAGGGCGTCGGCCAGTTCAGAGGGCACCTCGGGCGCCTCCCGAATGGCCAGCAGGATCTGCACCCGAGTGGGATCCGACAACGCATACCCCAGCCGAGACAGGCTCTCGGCATGACTCAGGACGACTGTGCTCACCAGGCGAGCGTACAGCAGTTGCTGTATCAATGGGCCAGACGGCCACAGGGCGCCCGCCTCCCCACCTCTGGACCAGCACTGACCGGTCAGGGGTTCCTCAGGGGGTGTCCCCTCTGGGGCTCGTCCCAGCCGTCAGCCCTGACGCCAGGTCAGCACGATCGCGGCGGCGGCCGCAGTGATCTGGGCCGCGGTGGTGGAGCGGCCGAGGGAGAGCCGTAGCGCGCCGAGGGCCAGGCCGGCGTCGATGCCCATCGCCAGCAGGGTGTCCGAGGGGGTGTGGACGCCGGAGTGGCACGCGCTGCCAGTGGACGCGGCGACCCCGGGCGTCACGTCCAGCAGGTCCGCACCGAGCCGGTCCGGCAGCGCCACCATCAGCGTGTTGGGCAGGCAGCCGTCGGCCGGGCTCACCCGTCGCAGGCCGGGGATGCCGGCGGAGAGCCCCCGCCACAACTGCTCGCGCAGTTCCCTCTGGCGCGCCGGTTCGGTGGCCAGGCAGCCCAGGGCGAGTTCGGCGGCCCTGCCGAGACCGACGATGCCGGCCACGTTCTCGGTGCCCGGGCGCAGGCCCCGTTCCTGGCCCGCACCGACGAGCACCGGACGGATCGCCGTGCCCCGCCGTGCGTACAGCGCCCCGACCCCCTTAGGCGCGTACAGCTTGTGGCCGGCGATGCTGAGCAGGTCCACCCCGAGGTCGTCGACCGCCACCGGGATCTTGCCGACAGCCTGGGCCGCGTCGGCATGCATCACCCCGCCGGCGGCGTGGACCCGCTCGGCGACTCCCGAGACAGGCTGGATCGCGCCGGTCTCGTTCTGGGCGAGGATCAGCGTGCCCAGGCCGATCGGCCCGGCCGGCACCTCGTCGGGGGACACGCGGCTCTCGGCGTCCACCGGCAGGCGATGCACGGTCCAGCCGTCGGTCTCCAGCAGGGCGAGCGGCTGGACGGTCGCGGGGTGTTCCACCGCGGAGGTCACCGCGAACCGGGTCGCCGCCAGGACCGCCGTGCCGCGGACGGCGAGGTTGTTCGACTCGGTGCCACCGGAGGTGAAGGTGATCTCGTCCGGCCGCGCCCCGACCAGCGCCGCGACCCGCTCGCGCGCGGCGTCCACCGCGTCCCTTGCGGTCCGGCCCAGCGGGGTGGCGCTGGACGGGTTGCCGAAGTGTTCGGTGAGGTAGGGCCACATCGCCTCCGCCACCTCGGGTGCGACCGGGGTGGTCGCGTTGTGGTCGAGGTAGACCGGCGCGGTGTCCATCAGAACACCAGCACCTTGTCCGCCACCATGGTCTCGTGGGTCAGCTCGTCCAGGGTCGAGCGCTGCGCACCGGGAACGAGGTCATCCTGGGCCAGCCCGCGGGCGTCCATGCAGGTCCCGCAGACCAGGATGCGACCGTTGCCGCGAACCACGTTGCCGAGCATCTTGTTCACGTTGTAGTAGCCCTCCGGCACCTTCTGGCCGGCCTTGGCCGCGCTCGCCGCGTCCCCCATCAGGAAGACCACCACCTCGTGGTCCTCGTCGAGCCGCTGCAGGTTCACCGCCAGCCGCAGGCCGTTGTAGACGCGCTCGGTGCCGTAGGGCGGGTCGTTCAGGATGAACAGGGTGGACATGTCAGTTCCTTCTCGTACGGTCAGCGGCCGGCGCGGCGCCGGACGCGGTGAGCCAGTCGGGGTAGCCGACCTGCAGCCGGGCGGCCGGGAACCCGGCAGCGCGGAGCTGGTGGACCGCGGCGGCCGCCATCACGCAGTACGGGCCGCGGCAGTACGCCACGATCGGCGCGTCGCGAGGCAGCCCGCTCAGCCGCTCGGCCAGGTGCGCCAGCGGGACGTTGACCGCTCCGGGCACGTGGCCGCTGGCGAACTCCCGCTCGGGACGCACGTCGATCAGGGTCAGCTGGTCATCGGCGGCCATGGCCTCCCGAAGTTCGGCAAGACTGACCGCCCGGGCACCGTCGACCGCGCCGAAGAACGCCGACGCCAGCGCCGCCACGTCCGCGATCCGGGCCTCGGCCACCGCCACCAGCGCCTGGTAGGCCCGCAGCACCGCGGGATCGGCCAACCGGTAGATCCGGGCACTGCCCTCGACCCGGCGGGCCACCAGGCCCACCCCCGCCAGGACCTGCAGGTGGCGTGAGGTGTTCCCCACCGAGGCGCTCACCTCGCGGGCCAGGTCCTCCACGCTCCGCTCGCCCTGCGCCAGCACGTCGATCAGTTCCACCCGCTTGCCGTGACCGAGCGCGGCACCGACCCGGGCGAAGTGGCCGAACATGCCGTCCTTGAACTCCCGACCATCCACCACCAATCCCCTATTCCCGAGATCTGTAGAATAGCGGGGCTCGGTGCATCTGCTCACGCGTCTACGCGACGATCGGACTCCGAGTCGGGAGACAGCTATCTGAGCGCCACAACGGCCTCCAAGAGGACCGTCGCGATCGACACCGACCAGACGTCAGGCAGGTCGGGATGCGTGACGCCTCGAGCGCCGAAGGCCGTATCACCGGCCCATGTTGCGCGCACGCGACGCCACGGTCGTCGAGGTCCGTTGCAGGGAATGTTCTGCAGGCGCGACGGTCTCGCAGGGAGTTGGGCTGTGGGCCTGCCCAGGCGATCTGGTCACCACTTCCCGCTGTTCGACGTGGTCGACGGCTGCCCGCAGCTCTCTGCTTGCCCGTTCGCCCCGATCGATCAAGGTCGCGCCGTAGGCGGTTCCGGGGTCTGGCACCCAGTGGGCTCGGCTCGCTCCGGGATGGCGGGTCTGATAGGCCGGGCCGAGTGCCTGCACGCTGATCCAGAGGCCTCCGTCGGCGACGACGCGGATCAGTGCTGACTGGTGCTGGGCCGCGATCTTCTCCGCCTGCACGAGTGCGGTGAACATCGCGTCCTGCTGTAGCGGAGTCTCAGCCTGAACCAGGTGCTGTGCAGCGAAGGCTTCGTCGAGTTCGCGTGATCGGTGCCGTAGTTCGGTGGTGCGTCCGCCGAGGCGTACTTCGGGTGGCCAGTCGGCGGCGATCTGCCAGGCCTGGAACGCGCGAACCATGGCTGCCTCACCAGGGCCGTCGACATGGCGTTCCCCCAATGGGTCGGCGAACGCTATTGCGGCCGCGTGACAGATGCGGGCGATGGTGGCTGCCGTGCGTTGGAAGGCGTAGGACGTGATCCGGGTCCGGCTGTTGAGGATGTCGGTGGCGTTGTCTGCCCATCGGTCGACAGCCTCGTCGAGGCTGCCTGGGAATGGGCCCAGGGAGAGCCCGCCGAGGGGTTCATGCAGGGCCCGCCAGGGGACGTAGGAGGCGGCTTCCGTAGCGTCCGCCAGATCGCGGACGAGGCGGCGGTCTCGGGAGTCGGGATCGGTGTGCATGGCGGTGAGGGTCACCATCGCGACCTGGTGCAGCGCGCCGAGTACGCACGAGCGCAGTTGCCCGCGGCTGGCGTGGTCGGCGTGGTTGACCGTGTCGGGGTGCGAGTTCAGGGTGTCGGCGAGAACGCCCAGGGTATAGCCGATCGCCGTCATGGCTGAGTCGACGGGGGCGTCACGTCGCACCATGTCTCTGAGCATCTTCTGGAGGATCGGCATCACGTCTGGTGGCGGGCCGATCGTGGCCAGGATGCGGATCGTGCCTTGGGCGAGGCGGTGCCATCCGAGCATGGCTGCCTCGGGTGAGGTGGGCTGTGTCATCAGCTCGCCGGTGCGGTCGTGTAGTGCGGCCAGGAGGGCGTCAACGGTCGCCATGATCGCCTGCCTTGTGCAGCACGGCCAGCAAGGGTGGCCAAACCTGGGAGGGCACGGCCTCCACGGTTCTGCCGAGAAGCTGGCCTGCGGCCGCCAAGGAGTCGGCGGCCGAGTCTCCAGCGGGCACCCACGATGGCTCGACGCTCAGTTCCTCGAAGAGGTTCTCGATGTCAAGGATCTCGGTGGCGAGCGACAGTGCCTGGCCGGTTGGGTCGGGCTCGACCAGGAGTTGGTGGGCTGCTTGGCGAAGGTGGCCGAGAGCCTGCCCGAGAACACTGTCCATATCCCACTAAGCCGATGAAGAAGGGTCGATCCGGACAAACAGACAGAAATTGCTACATCAGAAGTAGACCGGGGAGTGCGATCGCGGCTTCAGTTGTAAGCCCGACACCCACGAGACGAGTCTCCCGAAATGGCCGATCAGCCCGCGGGGGTGGGGCACGGTCAGGATAACTCCGCCTGTCAATGGGACCGGTACGGCGGCGTTGGCTCGACCATCGTGCAGATCCGCGATGAGAGCGTCACACCTGGCGAAGGACGACTCAGGGACGGGTCCAACCCGCGCCCAGCAACGTGTGTGGCCGTCAGAAGTAACCCATATTGGTATTCTTCTGACATGACCGAGGTTTTGACCTACCTGGAGCGTCTCCGCGAGGTCGCACTGGACCAGCACGGCTTCGTGACGACCGCACAAGCCGTCGCCGACGGCATTCCGAAGACCGAGTTGCCCAAGCTCGCCAGTCGCGGCCGCATTGAGCGCGTCGCGCATGGGGTGTACCGGATCCCCCAGGTCCCGACGACTCCGCACGACAACTGGGCGCTGGCGGTGCTGTGGACCGGCGTGGCAGAGGCCTGCCTGTCGCACGAGACGGCGCTGGCCGCGTGGGACGTGAGCGACGTGAACCCCGACCGGGTCCACCTCACCGTCGGCAAGCACCGACGACTACGACGCGCCGGTGGTGAGCGGTACGTCATCCACCAGCGCGACGTCGATCCTGGCCTGCGCACCTGGTGGGAGGGCATCCCCATTACCAACTTGCCCACGACCATCGCCGACTGCATCGACACCGGCACTCCCAGCTACCTCATCCGACAGGCAATCGAACGAGGCGGACGCACCAGCCTGCTGCCCGCGTCCGACCGCGACCGGCTGATCCGACTCCTTGAGGAACGTGATGGACGCGCCTGAGTCGGTGAACCTCGCCGCAGCCCTGGCCGGCCTTCGCCCGAAGGAGAAGGCACCAAACTCAGCGCGGGTACTGGACGGCTGGATCGCGCAAGCCGAGCGACAACTCGGCTCCGACGGAGGTCGTCTCGGCTGGCTCGTCGCATCCACCGTGGCAGCTGCTGCCCTCCAGCAGGCGGTGGGCGAACAGGGAGAGCCGCTGTTTCTGGTCAAGGGTGGCACGCTGCTGCAGCACCGCCTGCCACGGCTATCGCGGGCGACGACTGACCTCGACGGTCTGGTCCGCGGCGACCTCGACCGGTTCATCGAGGTGCTCGACACGGTCCTTGCCCGACCCTGGGGTCCATGCACCCTGCGCCGCAACCCCGTCGAGGTAATCCAGGTGCCCAACCGCGTCGTCAAGCCCAGACGGTTCGCCCTTATCGTGCAGGTCAACGGCGTGACCTGGCGTCGCATCCAGGTCGAGATCTCCCCCGACGAGGGCTCGGCTGGAACTCATGGCGAACCGGTACCCGCGCCATCACTGGCCGGCTTCGGCCTACCCACACCCGACCACCTGACCGGGCTGGCGATGCGCTACCAAATCGCGCAGAAGGTGCACGCGGTGTCTGACCCCCACGACCCACCGGACTTCCAGAACGACCGCGCCCGAGATGTCGTCGACCTGCTCCTGCTGCGCGACCTCATCCGCGAGACCGGAAGCCCAACCCATCCCGAGGTCAAAGCGGCCATCCTCGACATCTTCGACACCCGGGCCCGCGACGCCTCCACCCTCGGCTACCCCGAACGAACCTGGCCCGCCCGCATCACGCCCTACCCCCACTGGACCGCCAGCTTCGAACGCGCCGCCCAGTCCGCGGCAGTCGCGGACACACTCGAGCAGGCCGCCGCACAAGCGAACGCCTGGCTCGACGAACTCGACGCCAGCTGAGGCGAACTCGTGATACTTGCGTGATACTGCCGCCCCCGTACCGGCATGCGCCGGGGTGCTCCCGGACGTAGGTTGCGCAGCCTCCGCCACGCTCCAGAAGCGCTCAAACGCACTGGAGTGCACTCGCCTGAAGCACCTGAAGCATGAGTTCAAGTCCTCTCTCGGACACCCAGCGGACGTGGCCCTGACCAGGCAAATGGTCAGGGCCACTGTCGTATCCGCGGGGCGAAAGACCAGCGCCCCCAGGGGGATCGGGGCTAGTCCCCGTCCAGGACCTCGCGCAGCCTTGCCGCGAAGGCGGCCGGGTCGTTCTGCGGCGACCACTCGTTGGCGGCGAACCCGCCGTGGTCGCCGGGGAACTCGACGGCCTCCACTCCGAGCAGCGCCGCGAGCGCCTCGCCGGCCCGGCGGGGCATCGCCGCTCCGCTCGCCGCCCCCACGGCCGGCACGACCCGCACGCCTGAGGCGCGCAGGGCCTCGCCGTCGGGGTGGTACGCGGGCATCGTCATGTTGCGCCCGAGGAGCGCGTCGTCGCGGCTGCCGTCGTCCTCGGCGGAGAACCCGAACACCGCCGGGTCCGGCGCCGGCCGGTCGAGGAAGTCGTCAGGGAGCGGGCCGTCGTACATCACCAGCTGGATGAACTTCGCCATCGCCGGGCCGTGGCCCCGGGCGCGGTAGGTCGCCACGATGTCGGCCGTCACCTGCTCGAGCACCTCGCCGTCCTCCAGGAGCGCGGTCAGCGGAGGCTCGTGGGCCACCACCGTGCCGACCTCTTCCGGATGTGCGAGCAGCCACGGGAGCGCCGCGACGGCGCCACCGCTGGAGGCGAACACGTCGACCGGGCCCAACCCGGTCGCCGCCACCACCCGGTGGACGTCGTCGCCGTGCACCTCGTAGGACACCGCGGCGCCCTCCTCGAGCGTGCTGCGCTCACTGACCCGGGGGTCGTAGGTGATCACCGTCCGGTCGCCGAACTGGCCCACCAGCTGGGCGAAGCCCGATGCACCCATCGGCGACCCGAAGACGAGCAGCGGTCGGCGGTCGCCCGGCGTGCCGGGCCGGTGCACGTCGTAGGCCAGCACGGCGCCCGGCACCTCGAGCGTGTAGGTGGTCGTCTCGGTCATGGTTCATCCTCGGCCCGGCCGCCCCTCCTGACAAGGCGCTACGCCTCGGAGCGCACCGTTGTTGACCGACTACGGATCACAACGGTGCACGCCCGCGCGAGCTCAGCGCGTGGGGGTGCCGATCCGGTCGAGGACGGCGCGCGCGGTCTCGGAGTCGATCACCAGGTCGGTGGCGACACCCGCGCGCAGGGCGCCGACGACCGCGGCCACGCGGGCGGCGTCCGCGGCCACGCAGATCCGCCGCGGGATGCGACGCAGCTCCGCAGGGGTGGGGCCGGTCGCCCGCCGGTTGAACGGGATGTCGGCCCACGTCCCGTTCTCGCGCAGCAGGACCGTGCAGACGTCGCCCACCACGCCGTCCAGGGCCAGCCGTGCGACGTCCGCGTCGTCGAGGTAACCCGCCGAGTACACCTCGCAGCGGGTCCGCGCCTGGAGGCTGCCCACGCCGAAGACGGCGATGTCAGCCCGCGCCCTGAGGTCGAGCACCTGCTGCACCGAGCGCTCCTGCCACATCACGTCCCTGGCCGCGGGCTGGTCGAAGAAGGCGGGAAGGGGGAACAGCGCCAAGTCGGCGTCGAAGGCGTCCGCGAGCGCGCGCAGGATCTCGCCCGTGTACGACAGCCCGAAGCCCCGAGGGTTCGCCCCGCCGTTGAGCTGGACGGCCGTCGCCCCGGTGAGCGGACGCCGCGAGACGTGCTGCACCACCCGGGACACCGTCGCGCCCCAGGCCACCCCGATGACGTCGTGGTCGCCGACCGCCTCGGTCAGCAGGCCACCGGCCATCTTCGCGACCTGGTCGAGGCGGGCGGTCTCGGTGGCGCTGGCCCGCACCGCCACCAGGTGCACACGCACCCCGAACGCGTCGGCCAGCGCGAGCGCGGGCGAGGAGGTCGAGCCGGCGTGGTCGGCCAGGGTGATGCGCACGAGGCCCTGGTCACGCGCCTCCCGGAGCAGCCGCGAGACTGTCGAGCGCGAGAGCATCAGCTGCTTCGCGATGGACTCCATCGTCTCGCCCTGCACGTAGTACCGGGACGCCGCCTGGTAGCGGTCCTCGTAGCGGACGTCCGGGGACGCGGGCGCCGCCGCCGGCGGTGCCGGGCGGTTCGGACCACCCCTGGCCACGTCGCTACCCCGGCTCGCCCGGGCGGAGCCGATCGCGCCAGCCGGGGTAGAGCCGGTCGGCATCGGCGGGGAAGGACGCGAAGGCGCGGGCGAACTCGTGGTGGGTGGCGGCCCATTCGACGGGATCCGCGCCGGCGGCCCAGCAGTCATGGGCCTGGCGAAGCGAGCGCGCGCCGGCCGCCGGGCCGTCCAGGTGGCCGTAGGCGCCACCGCCGGCGGTGTTGAGGACGTTCGCGTGGCCCAGGTTGGCGAAGAAGCCGGGCAGCCGCAGGGCGTTCATGCCGCCGGAGACGATGGGCGCGGTCGGCCGCATGCCGTGCCACTCCTGGTGGAACGCCGGGCCGGAGTAGGAGTCGCGCTCGCAGATGTAGGCGATCGCCCGGTCGTCGGCGCTGCCCTCCATCTTGCCGTGGCCCATGGTGCCGACGTGGATGCCCGAGGCGCCCTGGAGGCGGGCCATCTTGGCCAGCACGTAGGCGGTGTAGCCACGCCGCGACGACGGGGAGGTGATCATGCCGTGGCCGGCCCGGTGGTAGTGCAGGAACTGGTTGGGGAACCAGCGCCGCGCGGTGGTGACCATGCCGGGTCCGCCGACGAAGCCGTCGACCAGGAAGGCGACCTTGTCCGCGTCCGGACCGAACGCGGACAGGATGAACTCGCCGCGCGCGACCATCTCGGCGTGGTCGTCTGCGGTGATGTTGGCACTGAACAGCTTCGCCTCACCGGTCGCGTCCATCGCCCGCTTCATCGCGTCGTAGACCAGCGGGATCGTCTGCCTCATCGGCGCGAACACCTGGTTGCCCTGCGGCTCGTCGTTCTTGATGAAGTCCCCGCCCAGCCAGAACTCGTAGGCCGCCCTGGCGAACGGCTCGGGACGAAGCCCCAGCTTGGGCTTGATGATCGTGCCGGCGATGTAGCCCCCGTCCACGACCGGGCGTCCCAGGGTCCGCCACAGGTCGGCGATGCCCCTGGCCGGGCCGTCGAAGAGCTCGATCACCCTGCGCGGCACCCAGAAGTCGTACATCCGTGCCGACTCGATGTCGCCCATGCCCTGGTTGTTCCCGATGGTCAGCGTCAGGAACGACACCAGCATCATCCGGCCGTCGGTGATGTTCCGGTCGAACAGCTCGATCGGGTACGCGATCCGTACCTCGCCGGACGCCTCGTCGGCCCGGTAGACGATCGCGTCCACCCCGCGGGTGAAGTCATCGGTCGTGGACACCTCCACGTTGGTGCCCGTGGAAGACTCGGCGGCGAAGTGCGCGGCCGCCTCCACGAAGCCCACCCCCGGCTTCGGCCTCAGCCAGTACGCGCACAGCACGTGGCGGCCGCCGGCGATGAGCTCGTCCTCGCTGATCCCCAGGTCGGCGTACCTCCGGGACTGGTCCACAATGACTCCCATCACACTCGAAAAGCGCGCACGGAAAAGGAATGCCGGCGCACAATTGTTCACGGAACCGGCCACCCGGGGAACGAATTCCACACACCGGAGCGACCGTCCTCGCTGCGCCAATGCTAATGTCTGCGACGCGGCGCACGGAACGCACCGGAGGCGGCTTGCACAATCGTTCACCGAATCCCCGGCCCGGTGGCGTCATTGCGCAATGTGCGTCCGCGGACGCCCTTGTCGCTCTCCGGGTCAATAGCCTTTCGCCACCTGCCCACGACCGAACCCGAAGGAGCGTCCCGTGGCGGCCCGGACCCTCACCCAGCACCTGCTCGATGTCGGCAGCGACGTCCGCGGTGCCGGCTACGCGCACATCCTGAGCGCGGTCTCGGTCGCGGTCAAGCTGACCGCCGCCACCATCAGCCGGGGTCCGCTCGTGCTCGAGGGCGCCACGGCGACGGCCGGGGAGGACCGCCACGTGCGGCTGCGCCTGCGACGCCTGGCGACGGGCGCCCTCCTCGCGCAGACCGCGGGGATCCACCAGCTGGCGGGCATCTCGATCGCGGGCACGCCCCGGCTGCACCAGGTCTCGCCCGAGGGCCGCTACCTGCTGCTGATCGAGGCCATGCACGGCATGTCCAACCTCGCCGACAACCTGCCCGTGGGTTCGGCGTTCTCGCTGCTCGAGCGCACCGGTGACGGGCCCTGCACGCCCGCGGAGTTCCTCCAGCACGGCCACCGGCAGGTCGCAGCGGGCATCGCCCTGTACGGCCCCCGCACGGTGCTCGTCATGACCACCGGGGACGGGGTGGACGGCTTCACCCTCGACCGCGATGTGGGCAACTTCGTGCTCACCCACCCGCGGGTGCGCGTGCCCGCCGACGCCCGCATGTTCGCCATCAACGCCACCGAGGCGCCGTTCTGGCCGGCCCCGGTGAAGCGGTACGTCGAGGAGTGCATGCGCGGCACCACCGGCCCGCGGGGGCAGGACTTCAGCATGCGCTGGAACGCGTCCGCGCTCGTCGGGGCCTACCGGGTGCTGGTGAGCGGCGGGCTCTTCCTGGCCCCTCGTGTGGAGCGCCCGGGTGCGTGGCTGTCGCCCCTGCTGCACAACGCCGCACCCCTGGCCCTGCTGGCCGAGCAGGCGGGGGGCGCCGCCAGCACCGGCACCGGCCGCGTGCTGGACGTCGTCCCCGTCGACCTCGGCACCCGGACCCCGCTGTTCCTGGGCAGTACCGCGGAGGTGGAGCGGCTGGAGCGCTACGTCGCCGACCACGCCAGCGGGACCGACCGGGAGTTCTCACACCCGCTGTTCCACAACCGCACCCTGTTCGCCGACTGACCGGATTCCAGGAGGACGCATGTCGCGCAAGCACCCGGTGATCGCCATCACCGGCTCCTCGGGAGCCGGCACGAGCACCGTCACCGACACCTTCCAGCAGATCTTCCAGCGGGAGGGCATCACCGCAGCCATCGTCCACGGCGACTCGTTCCACCGCTACGACCGCGCCGAGATGAAGCGCGTGCACGCGGAGGCCGAGGCCGCCGGACGGGCGGCGATGAGCCACTTCGGCCCGGAGGCGAACCTCTTCGAGGAGCTCGAGGGCCTGTTCCACCAGTACGGCGAGAACGGCACCGGCAGCGTCCGCAACTACGTCCACGACGAGGGCGAGGCGCTGCTGTTCTCGCAGCCACCCGGCACGTTCACACCCTGGCAGGAGCTCGCCCCCGGCACGGACCTGCTCTACTACGAGGGGCTGCACGGGGCCGTCCAGACCGACACGGTGGACGTCGCCCGGCATGCCGACCTGCTCATCGGCGTGGTGCCCACGATCAACCTGGAGTGGATCCAGAAGCTGCACCGCGACCGCACCAAGCGCGGCTACTCCACCGAGGCGGTGACCGACACCATCCTTCGCCGGATGCCCGATTACGTGAACTTCATCTGCCCCCAATTCACGAAGACCCACATCAATTTCCAGCGGGTCCCGATCGTGGACACCTCGAATCCCTTCGCGGCGCGCTGGATTCCGACGGCTGATGAATCCATGGTGGTCATTCGATTCGCCGATCCTCGCGGAATCGATTTCCCCTACCTGCTGTCGATGATCGACGGTTCGCTGATGTCGCGGGCGAACAGCATCGTGGTGCCCGGCGGCAAGATGGAGCTCGCGATGCAGCTCATCCTGACGCCGCTGGTCTGGCGACTCCACGACACCGCGAGCAGGGAACGCTCCGTGGTCGGCAGCGGCGTCGGCTGACCCCCGGAGCTACCGGGCGTAGGCGACGGCGATCGCTGCGCCCAGCGCGGCGTTGTGCTTGACCAGGGCGATGTTCGCCCGCAACGACTCCCCGCCGGACAACTCGACGATGCGTCCCAGCAGGAACGGCGTGATCGCCGCGCCGGTGATCCCCCGCTGGTCGGCCTCGGCGACGGCCTGCTCGATCAGCCGCCCGATCTCCGCCTCGGGGATCTCGTCCTCGACCGGGATCGGGTTGGCGACGACGATGCCGCCGGCGAGCCCGAGCGACCACTTCGCACGCATCGCGCGCGCCACCTCCTCCGCGCTGTCCAGCCGCAGCGGTGAGCGGAAGCCGCTGGAGCGGGAGTAGAACGAGGGGAAGTCGTCGGAGCCGACCGTGACCACGGGCACGCCGAGCGTCTCGAGCACCTCCAGGGTGCGCCCGATGTCGAGCAGCGACTTCACCCCCGCGCTGACCACGGCGACGTCGGTGAGGCTCAGCTCGGTCAGGTCGGCCGACACGTCCATCGAGTGCTCCGCCCCGCGGTGCACCCCGCCCAGGCCGCCGGTCACGAACACGTGGATGCCGGCGAGCGCCGCCAGCCGCATCGTCGAGGCGACGGTGGTGGCGCCGTGCTCGGCCCGCGCGATCACCACGGGCAGGTCACGGATGCTCACCTTCCGCACGTGCTCGTCGGAGCCGAGCAGGTCGAGCTCGTCGTCGTCCAGCCCGATCCGGGGGACGCCGTGCAGGACCGCGATCGTCGCCGGGACGGCGCCACCGTCGCGGATGATCTGCTCGACCTCGCGGGCGGTCTGCACGTTCTTCGGGTACGGCATGCCGTGGCTGATGATCGTCGACTCCAGTGCGACCACGGGACGGCCGGACGCCAGCGCGTCCCGCACCTCCGGGGCGACGGCGAGCAGGGGATGCGGTTCGGTCATGGTCGGGCTCCTCATGGTTGTCGGGTGTCGGCGAGGGCCGCGGCGAACGCGACCCCGAGGTCGGGGCGGACGGTGTGGCCGCTGGCCACGGTGAGGGCTGCGGCGAGGTGTCCCTGCCGGGCAGCCTCCGCGGGGCTCTCCCCCGCCAGCAGCCCGTGCACGAACCCGGCAGTGAGGGCGTCGCCCGCGCCCGTGACGTCCGCGACCTCTGCGGGGACGGCGTCCAGTGCGACCACGTCGTCCGCGCTGACCAGCAGGCTGCCCCCGGCGCCCCTGCTCACCCACACGTGGGCCACCCCGCGCGCGTGCAGGCCGCGGGCGGCGGTGACGATGTCGGCGGTGGTGTCGTCCACCGGGCGCCCGACGAGGGCGGCCAGTTCGTCGACGTTCGGCGTCACCGCGTACACCGGCAGGTCCGGACGCAGCAGCGGGGCGATCCGGGCCGCCTTGGCGACGCTGACCGGTTCGAGCACCACGGGGACGCCGCCCCCGCCGGCCACCGCCAGCACCCAGGCCGCCACGGGCACGCCCACGTTCCCGTCCAGGACGGCGACACCGGCGTGGGCGATCAGCTCCTGGGACCGGCTCAGCGCGGCCACGTCCATGGCGTCGGTGGCGGCGAAGTCCGACAGCCCGACCACCAGCTCGCCGTCGGAGTCCAGGGCGGCGAGGTAGCTGCCCGTGGGGTGGGGGCTGGTGACGACGTGGTCGACGTAGACCCCCGCCTCCGCTGTGATCGCGAGCAGGTCCCGTCCCGCGGTGTCGGCACCGACGGCCGCGACGAGGTGCACGCGCCCGCCGAGGCGGGCCACGCCCTCCGCGATGTTGCGGCCGACGCCGCCGGGCGTGCGTCCGACCACGGCGGGGTTGGAGGTACGCAGCCGGACGGTCGCCACGCTGCGGGCCTTGATGTCCCAGGCGGCCCCGCCGACGACGACCGCCCAGGGCTCACCGCGCAGGATGTAGCCGCGGCCGACGATCTCGCCCTTCTGGCTCAGCGCGGACAGGGCGACCGCCACGGCTCCCTTGCTGGTGCCGAGGCTGCGGGCGAGCCCGGCCGCGTCGAGCAACGGCTGTGCCCGGAGCAGGGCGAGGATCTCGCGCTCCCGCGGCGTCAAGGTCACACTAGGCATTCTTAGCGGACCTTGATTCTCTTAGCAATCCCTCGGCGCCCCCCGTGCCGGACTACTCTTCGCATCGTGCCCTTCGCGTCCGACCCCGCACACCCGGACACGATCACCCAGTGGTGCGAGCTCCATCTCGGCTCCTCGCCGGTGCACAGCTTCATCGCCGACCCGCCGTCGTCCCAGCTGTGGGGCTTCGAACTCGCTGACGGACGCGTGGTGGCGGTGAAGGTGCGCCCCGCGTCCGCGCGTCTGGACACGTGCGTCGCGGCCCAGCGGAGGGCCCACGAGGCCGGCATCGCCTGCCCGCTGCCGCTGGCCGGGCCCGCCCCGATGGGGCCGGAGCCGCTGCTGGTGACGGCGGAGACGTGGCGTTCGGACGGCGCCGTGGTGCCCGCTGAGGACCCGCCGGGCAGCTACGGCCGGCTCCTCGCTCGGCTGGTCACCGCGCTGTCCGGGCTGGATCCGGCTCCCCTCGTGCCGCCACCACCATGGTTGCGCTACGACCATCGCGCCGCCGGCCGCCTGTGGGCCCCGGTGGCCGTCCCGGGCCGGGATCCCGAGGACGTGGTGCGCGTCCTGCCGCCCGGGCTGGTCGGTCAGGCCCGCCTCGCGAGGGAACGGCTGCTCGCCGCTGACCTCCCGTCCGTCATCGGCCACCCCGACCTCAACGGCGCACACGTGCGGTGGCTCGACGGCCCCGGCGGCGCCCCACTGCCGGTCGTGCACGGCTGGGACGAGCTCACGGCGCGTCCGGAGGCGGTGCTGGTGGGGTGCCTCACCGCCAACTACCACGAACTCCCCGATGAACCGCGGCTGGCACCCGTGGTGCAGGGGGAACGCGTCCTCGCCGCCTACCAGGCCGAGACCGGACGGGCCTTCAGCGCGGACGAGCTCGAGGTGGCGTGGGCGGCGAGCCTGTGGGTGGCGGCCCACAACGCGGCCATGGAGCACGTGAACGGCGCCGCGGGCCAGGTGACGCACCAGCTGGTGCTCGACGCCCCGCTGCGGCTCCACCTCGCGGGCTGCTGACGCTAGCCCGGCTGCCGCGCCGCCCGCACGCGGTCGCGCCAGGCCCGGTAGCCGACAGCCGCCGCCGCGACGCCGAGGCCGAGCAGCGCCGGCCAGCCCGTCAGCCAGAGCAGCACGCACACGCACAGCAGGGAGAAGCCCGCCGTCAGCTTCTCGCCCCGGCCGGGCAGCAGCTTGACCGCCGCGGCGGTACCGAACACGTACACCAGCGTGAGTCCGCCGGTGACCAGGAGCATCAGGGTGTGCAGCTCGATCGGCAGAAGCTGCGCGACGACGGCAGCGGCCACGACGAACACCAGCGAACGGCGGGTGGTGCCGAAGGCGCGGTAGGGCAGGGCCCCCTCCCGGGCCAGTGCGGCACCGAACCGGCAGGCTCCCGTGACGTAGGCGTTCACGGTGCCGAGGGTGAGCAGGACGGCGACGACGGCCAGGACGGGGCGTACCGGGCCGCCGAGGCCCCTCGCGAGCAGGTCCGCCAGCGGGGCCTGGCTGCCGGCCAGGTCCGGCCCCAGCACCACGACGCTGGCCCACGCCACCGACAGGTAGAGGACGCCCACGACGATCACGGCGAGCATGGTCGCCCTCGGCACGTCCCGCCGTGGGTTCGCGTACTCCGGTGACAGCGAGGACACGGCCTCCCAGCCGGCGAAGGCCCAGACCAGGAGGGCCGCGGCCGAGCCGACCGCCCCCCACCCGGCGGGAGCGAAGGGCGTGAGGTTGCCGAGGTCCGCGTGTGGGAGCGCGGCCAGTGCGGTGACCAGGAGCAGCGTGGCGAGAGTGGCCGACAGCGCCAGCTGGACCCGTCCGGACACGTGCAGCCCCAGCCAGTTCATCCAGAACACCGCGGCGATGATGGCCAGGAAGGTGAGCGTCTTCGTGAGCTGGCCGCCCCCGACGACATCGGCGACGTAGCCGCCGGCGAACGAGCACGCCGCGGGGGCCCCCAGGGGCACGGCGAAGTAGAAGATCCAGCCGACGGCGTCCGCGGCCCGGGTGCCGAACGCCCGCCGGACGTAGGCGGAGACCCCTCCGCCGTCGGGGAAGCGCGCGCCGAGCTCGCCGAAGGTCCAGGCCAGCGGGGCCGACAGCACGACGAGCGCCAGCCAGGCGACCAGGGACGCGGGGCCGGCGATCGCGTCGGCCACGGCCGGCAGTGCGATCACCCCGGCGCCGAGCACGGCCCCGGCGCTCAGGGCCGTCCCCTGGGCCACCGTCAGCTTGTGCACCGCGTCACCCTAACGGCTGGCGCCGACACCGCGTGGCCGGGTCAGCGAAGTTGTGCGCATGGCAGCGCGGTCCGACGTCACCAACTTGACGCCGGGTTCGCCGGCTTCTTCGTGCTGACCGTTGCCACGTCGGTGATCCTGAGCTGGGTGTACCGGCTGGGCCGGGGGTCGGTGCTGGCGTGCGCCCTGTTCCACGGGGTGATCGACGTGATGTTCGTCGCGACCGGGGTCCTGTCGGCATCGCCGTCGGCCTTCTGGGCCGTCGTGGTGCTGCACGTGGCGGTCGCGGCAGCGCTGTGGTGGCGCGGCGCCTTGCGTCCGGTCACGGCCGCCGCTTAGCTCGGGGCATGTCCACCGTCCACCTCCGCCCGGTCGAGCGGCTGGTCTTCTTCACCGACGCCGTCGTGGCGATCGCGATGACCCTGTTGATCCTCCCGCTGCTGGAGTCGGTCACGGACGCGGCGAAGGAGGGCCTCGACACCGGGGGCTACCTCCGCGCCCACGACGGCCAGCTCGTGGCGTTCGCGCTGAGCTTCGTGATCATCGCGGCGTTCTGGCGCGGCCACGACCGGCTGTTCGAGCACGTCGAGAAGCAGGACGGTGTGCTGCTGCGGCCCAACGTCGCCTGGATGTTCACCATCGTCTGGCTGCCCGTCGCGACCGCCCTCATCGGCGCCCTCGAGACCGATCGCCTCCAATTGGCGGTCTACATCGGCACGATGCTCGCGACCAGCCTGATCCCCCTGTCCATGCGCTGGTGGCTGGGCCGCCGGCCCGCGCTGGTCGGGCCCGGTTTCGCAGCGACGGCGTCCGCGCTGACGGCCCCGGGGGTGTCCACGGGCCTGTTCGCCCTTGCGCTCGTGCTGGCGGTCACGGTGCCGGGGCTCCAGTTCTGGTCGCTGCTGGTGCTGCTGCTCGAGCCGCTGGTCGCCGCCGTCCTCCGGCGCGTCCGTCACCCCTGACATGCCAGGAGCGGACGGCCGGTGAGGCTCGTCCGCTCCTGTGGCGTCTTCTGCGATCGGGTCTTCCTCAGGTCAGTCGCTGCCGGCCTCGCGGCCTCGCAGCAGCAGCGGCTGCTCCCCCCTGGCGCTTCCAGCCTAGGGACGCGGGGCCCTCCACGTCTGTCCCCCCGACGGGGGACATCACGGCGTCGTGCGGTCGGCGTCCGCGCCGGCATCAGGGGCCGGGGACGTGGCATCCTGCGCCGCTGAGGCGCTGCCGGGCGGGTGCGGCGCAGCCGGAGCGGACGCGGGGGCCGGGGCGTGCACGACCACCGGGCGCCGGGCCCTGCGCCGCCAGGCGAGCAGGGGGACGACGATGAGGGCCGCCAGCGCGGCGAACGGCAGCACGGCCCCCACGACGGTCATCAGCACGCGGCTGCTGGAGACCAGGGCGTTCCATCCCGCCATGAGCCCGCCGAGGAACCCGGTGGTCTCGATCTCGCTGGCCTTCTCCGGAGTCTCCAGGGTGATGGTGACCGGCGACGTCGCGACCCGCGCGGCGAGCACGCGCTGCTGGGCGACCAGGGAGTCCCGCTCCGAGATCCGGGCCTGCGTCTCCCCTTCGAGCTGGATCAGGTCGCTGGTGCGGTCGGCACGCTTCCACAGCTCGCGCAGCCGCGCGATGGAGTCGTTGAGCGTGCGGATGCGGGCGTCCACGTCGGCGACCTCGAGGCTGACGTCCTCCGACGACACCACCCTGCTGGTCAGGGTGCCGACCGACTTCAGCTGGTCGAGGGTCGAGTCGAGGCGGTCGGACGGCACCGTGATGACGATCGTCGAGACCGGGCCACGCTCGTCGTCCGCTGCCGCACGGGTGACGAGATTCTCGGCCGTGACCTGTCCGTCCATCGCCCTGGCGAGCTGGCGCAACTGGGCGGCGGCCGCCTCGACGTCGGTCACGGTGATCCTGACCAGCGCCGTCCGGGCGATCTTCTGCTCGACGGTGATCCCGGGCACCCCGGCGGGCTGTTCTGCCGGCGCCGGCTCCGCCCCGGCCTCGCCGGGGGCGTCGACGCGGCCGTCGGCCGCCATCGTGGCGTTGGGGAAGGAGGCGCCCGACCCGCCGGAGCAGCCGGCCAGCAGGGCGAGGGAGGCGATCGCGGCGGCGGCCGCGCCGAGCACGGGCAGTGTCTTCATGCCCTGTCCCACGGGCGGCGCATGCGCTTTGTTGCGTAGGTGGCGCCACGGCGCCGGACTGTTGCGCAATCGTGACCTGCACCAGACTGGGCCGATGACCTCCGACAGCTACGACGTCATTGTGATCGGCGGCGGGCCGGCCGGCGAGAACGCCGCCGACTACGCGATTCGCGGCTCGGACCGCACCGCCCTCCTCGTGGAGCACGAGCGTGTGGGCGGTGAGTGCTCGTACTGGGCGTGCATGCCGAGCAAGGCGCTCCTGCGGCCCCTGGACGTGCGGGCGGCCGCCGAGCACCTCGAGGGGCTACCCCAGCACGTGCCGGTGGACGCGGCCGCACTGTTCGCACGCCGTGACTCCTGGGTCTCGCACTACGACGACAGCGGGCAGGTCTCGTGGGCCACGGGGGCCGGCATCGACGTCGTCCGCGGCACCGGCCGGCTGGCCGGCGAGCGGCGCGTGCAGGTGACCACGGACGGGGTGACGCGGGAGGTCGAGGCCCGCATCGCGGTCGTGCTCGCCACGGGCAGCGTTGCGGTGGTCCCGGGCACCTTCGCCTCGGTGCACCCGTGGACGTCGCGCGACGCGACCGGGCTGTCGGAGGTCCCGAAGTCGATAGCCGTCGTCGGCGGCGGGGTTGTCTCGGTCGAGGCGTGTACCTGGCTGGCCGGGCTCGGGGCCCGGGTGACGCTGCTCGTGCGGGGCCGGCGGCTGCTCGAGCGTTTCGAGCCGTTCGCCTCCGACCTGGTCGCGGACGGCCTGCGGGGCGCGGGCGTCGACGTGCAGTTCGGCGCGGACGTCTCCCGGGCCGAGCGGCCCGACGGCAGGGACACCGGCGTCGGGCGGGTGCACGGCGGCCCGGTCACGCTCACCGTGGACGGCGCGTCCCGGGACTTCGCCGAGGTGCTCGTCGCCACGGGACGGCGTCCGGCCACCGACGCGCTGGGGCTGGAGACCGTCGGACTTCCCGCCGACGCGCTGCGGCAGGCGTCCCTGCTGCCGCAGTGGCTGCACGCCGTCGGAGACGTCAGCGGAGAGGCACCGCTCACGCACTGGGGCAAGTACCGGGCGCGCCTGGTCGGGGACCGGATCGCCGCCGTCGCCGAGGGACGGCCCGTCCCGGACGAACCCGCGGACGTGCCGGTGCCGCAAGTTGTCTTCACCGACCCACAGGTGGCCTCCAGCGGCCCCAGCGAGGACGAGGCCACGGCCCGCGGCCTCGTGGTCGACCCCGTCGAGGTCGACCTGACCAGCGCCTCGGGCTTCGGGCTCTTGCGTGACGACGCCTCGGGCCGGGCGAAGCTGCTCTTCGAGCGCGACACCGGCCGCCTCATCGGCGCGACCTTCGTCGGGCAGGAGGTGGGCGAGCTGGTGCACGCTGCGACCGTCGCCATCGTCGGCCGCCTGACGGCCGGTCAGCTCTGGCACGCCGTCCCGTCCTACCCGACGGCGAGCGAGGTCTGGCTCCGCCTCCTGGAGGCCTACCGGGCACGGTGAGGCGTCCGGTGCGGCAGGTGCCACTGGCCGTGCAGGTCCTGCGCGAGGAAGCCCTCCTCCGCGAGGCGGTCGAGGGCGGCCAGGCACCGCGGGAGGGTGATACCCGCACGCAGCGCGACCTCCCCCGCCGGTAGTGCGCCGCGGCCAGGCACCGCCTCGAACACCCGAAGTTCGACGCCGTCCAGGTCGTCGGTCGCGCGGTGCTCCCCCGGCGTCCGCGGGCTCGCCCTTCCCAGCGGCGAGAGCAGCTCGAGCACGTCCGTCGCGCCCGTGACCAGCACCGCCTCGGCCTCCCGGATCAGCCTGTGCGGGGTGACGGACGTCGCGCTGCCGACCGGCCCGGGGACCGCCATCACCACGCGCGCGAGCGCATTCGCCCACGTCACGGTGTTGCGGGCGCCGGAGCGGGCGGCGGCCTCCACCAGCACGGTGCCCGGGGCGAG
The DNA here is from genome assembly GCF_964266745.1 of Propionicimonas sp. T2.31MG-18. NCBI lineage: Bacteria > Bacillati > Actinomycetota > Actinomycetes > Propionibacteriales > Nocardioidaceae > Propionicimonas > Propionicimonas sp. T2.31MG-18. The sequence goes on along the minus strand of NZ_CAXWGX010000012.1, from coordinate 297,453 downwards.
CGCGGCGATCAGCCGGTTGCGGGCCAGGAACCTCACCCGCGTCGGGTGCTCCCCCGGCGCCAGCTCGCTCACGAGCACGCCACGCTCGGCGATGCGCTCGAACAGGGGCCGGTGGCCGGCCGGATACGGCTGGTCGAGTCCTCCGGCCAGCACCGCCACGGTCGGCGTCCGGCCGGCGAGGCACCCGCGGTGGGCCGCGGCGTCGATGCCGTACGCGCCGCCGGACACGATGCTGCGTCCGCCTTCGGACAGTTCCGCCCCGAGGTCGGCCGCCACCGTGTCTCCGTAGGCGGTGGAGGCCCGGGACCCGACGATCGCCACGCTGGAGGAGCACAGCTCGCCCAGGTGGCCACCGCCGCCGACCCACAGCCCCAGCGGCTCCCCCGACAGCTCGTTCACGGGCTCGCCCCCGACGAGGTCCGCCAGCGCGGCGGGCCACTCCTCGTCGTCGGGGACCACGAAGCGCAGCCCCGCGGCCCGGGTGCGGGCCACGAGCTCCTCGGGCACGACGCGACGCGCCCGGACCGCGAGCGGCACGTCGCCCGGTCGCTCCCTGACACTGGCCCACACAGCTTCGGCCCCGTACGCCGCCACCGCCTCGGCGACCGCGGGATGGCCCGGTTCGACCACGGCAGCCAGGGACATCCTCGCGAGCCGCTCGTCCATCACGCCGCCTCCGTTCCCGACTCGCCCCGCCGCATCGCCAGGGCCGTGTGCAGGTGCTCGCGCCCGGGCCGGTCCGCCCCCGCGAGGTCCGCCACCGTCCAGGCGAGCCGCAGCACCTTGTCGACCCCCCGGGCGGACAGGCGTCCCCGGGCCACGGCCGCATCGAGGATCTCCGCGCCCTCGGGGAGGGGCAGGCGCTTGCGCAGGGCCGGCCCCGGCACCTCGCCGTTGGTGCGCCACCCGCTGCCGTCGAGGCGGCGGCGCTGCCGGTCGCGCGCGGCCCGCACCCGCTCGGCCACGACGGCCGTGCTCTCGGCGGGCTCCTGGCCGTGGCGCAGGAATGCCGCCTTCACCGGGCGCAGCTGCTGGTGGATGTCGATCCGGTCAAGGATCGGCCCCGACACCCGCGAGGCGTACCGGCGCACGGCCATGGGCGCGCAGCGGCAGCCGCCCCCGGGCGTACCGGCCATGCCGCACGGGCACGGATTGGCGGCCAGGACGAGCTGGAAGCGCGCCGGGTAGACCGCCGTCGCCATCGATCGCCCGAGCACGATCCGTCCCGACTCCAGGGGCACGCGCAGCGCCTCCATCACCCGGGGGGAGAATTCCGGCGCCTCGTCGAGGAAGAGCACGCCGCGGTGCGCTCGCGACACCGCCCCCGGAAGGGCGATTCGGGCCCCTCCGCCGACCAGGCTGGCGATGGAGGCCGAGTGGTGGGGGTCTGCGTACGGCGGACGCCGGACCAGGCCGCCGTCGAGGTTCGCACCGACGAGGGAGTGCACCGCGGACACCTCCAGCGCCTCGCTCACCTCCAGGTCGGGCAGCAGGCCGGGCAGGCGCTCGGCCAGGAGGGTCTTGCCGGCCCCCGGCGGCCCGTGCAGGTAGAGGTGGTGCCGGCCGGCCGCGGCGACTTCCAGCGCCCACTTGCCCTCCGCCTGCCCCGCGACATCGGCGAGGTCGAGGCGTGCCCGCTCCTGCGCCGGTTCCTCCGCGGGGGGCGGCAGTGTGGCGCCCTCACCGCCGGTGAGGACGTCGAACAGGTCGGCGAGGTCGCCGGCCCCGAACACCTCCACGCCGTCGACGAGCGAGGCCTCCCGCATCTGGCCGGCCGGCACCACCACGCGGGCGAACCCGCGTCCGGCAGCGGAGAGGATCGCCGGCAGCAGCCCCCGCACCGTGCGCACCCGCCCGTCCAGCCCCAGCTCGCCGAAGAGCGCGAGCCCCTCCAGCGCCGCCGGGTCGAACTTCCGTCCGGCAGCGGCCACGGCAGCCGCGATCGCGAGGTCGTAGTGGGAGCCTGCCTTGGGCAGGGTCGCCGGGGAGAGGTTGATCGTCACCGGGTCGGACGGCCACCCGAAGCCCGTCGACGCCATCGAGGCGCGGCACCGGTCGCGGGCCTCGTACAGGGCCGCGTCCGGGAGCCCGACCATGGTGGTGCGCGGCAGGCCGCTGCTGATCGCGGCCTCGACCTCGACCATCGTCCCCTCGATGCCCACCAGCGCGACCGACCACGCCCTCGCCTGGCTCACCGTCCGATCCCCGGCACGTGGGTGATCACCGGCGGCGCCCCTCGCGTGAGCAGCACGCCGACCCCGTCGAACCGGATGTGGCGCACCGGGGAGGGCTGCGCCCGCAGCCAGTGCAGGGCCACCTGCTTCAGCTTGGCGACCTTCGCCGTCGTGATGCCCTCCAGCGGAGGGCCGAAACCCAACCCGATGCGGCACTTGACCTCACAGAAGACCACCACGGGCTCGGGGCCCGGCTCCAGTGCCACGATGTCGAGCTCTCCGGCCGGACACCGCCAGTTCCGCTCGAGGATCCTCCAGCCCAATCGCTGCAAGTGTGCTGCTGCCAGTTCCTCCCCGACGTGCCAGACCTCGGCGCGTTCCACCGCAACCACCTCCCGATGGTCACTATCCGGGAGGGACCGGCCGATCGCGTCAGCGGGACGCGCGGCCTGTGGACGAGCGGTGCGCCGTCCACAGGCTCAGAGGTTGTCGGGCACCTTCAGGTCGCTGTGGGCGATCTCCTCGATCGACACATCGCGGAACGTGAGCACCTTGGCGCTCTTCACGAACCGGGCCGGACGGTACATGTCCCACACCCAGGCGTCGCCCATCGACACCTCGTAGTACACGTCACCGCCCTCGGTGCGCACCTTCAGGTCGACCGCGTTGCACAGGTAGAACCGGCGCTCGGTCTCCACCGCGTAGGTGAAGATGCCGACGACGTCCTTGTACTCCTTGTACAGCTGCAGTTCGAGTTCAGACTCGTACTGCTCCAGGTCCTCGGCACTCATAACGCACTCACCTTAATCGTTCGCCGCACGTTGTCGAAGCACATCCGGTGGATGCGGCTCGGCCCGTGCTCGTCGAGCCGCTCCTGGTGCAGCGGCGTGCAATAGCCCTTGTGGATGTCGAACGCGTACTCGGGCAGGTCCTCGTGCCATCCGGCCATGATCCGGTCACGCGTCACCTTGGCCACCACGGACGCGGCCGCGACGCACGCGGCCACCCGGTCGCCCTTCCAGATCGCCAGGCTCGGCACGCCCAGGCCGTCGACGCTGAAGCCGTCGGTGAGCGCGAAGTCCCCTGCGGGTGCCAGGCGAAGGAGCGCCCGCCGAAGCCCCGCCAGATCGGCGTGGTGCATGCCGAGTTCGTCGCACTCCCGAGCCTCGACGCTGACCACCGACCAGGCGAGCGCGCGCGAGACCACCTGGTCGTAGACCCGCTCACGAGCGGCAGGGCTGAGCAGCTTGGAGTCCGCGAGCCCGGGGATCTGGCCCCCGCGCCCCGGCTTCAGGATCACGGCCGCCGCCACGAGCGGGCCCGCGCAGGCTCCCCGTCCCGCCTCATCGGCACCGGCGATCAGCTCGAACCCGGCGCGCCGCAGCGAGGCCTCGTAGGCGTAGATGCCGGCGTCCCGGCGCACCACGATCCCCATGATCGCCTAGCAGACGACCTTGGGGCCGGTCAGCACAGGTGCCTCCGGCGGCGCCTCTCCTGCGGGCACGCCCTCGAACGTCCGCGGACGGCTGATGCCGTGGAAGCGACTGAACGGGTACACCACCGCGACCGCCGTGCCGACGATGTTCTCGACCGGGATGAAGGCGTTCGTCCCCTCGGGAGCGCCGCGCGTGTCGTCGGACAGGTGGCAGCGGGAGTCGGCGGAGTCGTTGCGGTGATCGCCCATGACGAAGACCCGCCCGGCGGGCACGACGATGTCGAAGGCGACCGAGGACGGCTCGACCTGCTTGCCCGTGGTCGGGTCGACGTAGAGGTAGTCGCCCTCGTTCAGCGCCGTCCCGTTGACGCTCACGCGTCCACGCGCATCACAGCATGTGACGTGGTCACCCGGCACGCCGATGACGCGCTTGATGAGGTGGTTGGAGCTCTCGTCCGGCGCCAGCCCGACGAAGACCAGGGCACGATTCACCGGGTCGTCGTTCACCTTCGCGGGCGCCAGCCAGTCGAGGGTGTCGCGGAACACGATGATGTCGCCGCGCTGGTAGCCGGCGATCTTCTGCACGGCCACGCGGTCACGCACCAGGAGTGTGTTCTCCATCGAACCGGAAGGGATCACGAACATCTGCGCCACGAACAGGCGCAGCAGGGTGGAGGCGATCAGGGCGCCGACCACGACGATCGCGATCTCGCGCAGCCAGCCGCCGACGGTCGACAGGGCACCGCCGCGCTCGCGCTCGGTTTCGCTGGGTGCGCTCACCGCACTCCCTTCGTGGGGCTGCCCTTCACGCTGCGAGTCTGCCACCACCGGGACGTCCGGAGGCCTCAGCGGTCGCGCTTCTCCTTGATCTTCGCAGCCTTGCCACGAAGACCGCGGAGGTAGTACAGCTTGGCGCGTCGCACGTCGCCCATGCGCTCGACCTCGATCTTCTCGATGATCGGGCTGTGCAGCGGGAAGGTGCGCTCGACGCCGGTGCCGAAGCTGACCTTGCGGACGGTGAAGGACTCGGCGATGCCAGAACCGGTGCGGGAGATCACGGCGCCGGCGAAGATCTGGATGCGGGAGCGGTTGCCCTCGATGACCCGCACGTGCACCTTCACCTGGTCGCCGGGACGGAAGTCCGGCACGTCCTCGCGCAGGGCGGCCTTGCCGATCTGCTCAACAAGCTGGTTCATGGTTTCCTCGCCAGTGCCACAGGACACTTCGTCTCGTTCTGAGTGAGGTCCGTCGAGGCCTTCCCCCTGTGGCAGGAGCGCCGACGGCACAACGGTCAACAAGTTTGCCACACCCGCCCCCGGCGAGGGTAATCGCCGCCGCCCCGCGTCCCCCGTCACCGTCGCCGGCGGGCAGCCGTCCCCTGCGTTCCTGCCCCCGAGTGCAACGCTCGCCACCGGAATTCCGGCAGCACGAGTGACAATCGGCAGCAAACGCGGACCGGGGAGGGCAGCGGACGGCCTCCGCGTCCGGCAACCCTTTGGTGGGCGGCCGCTGCGTCCGCCAACCCCCGCCTGGCGGTCGCCACCTTGCCCGGAGGTCGCCCTGGAGGTCTGCCGTGCGCGGACGCCGCCAGGCGCGCCGTCCCCCGCGTTCCTGCCCCCGAGTGCAACGCTCGCCACCGGAATTCCGGCAGCACGAGTGGCAATCGGCAGCGAACGCGGGTCCGGGAGGGCCGGGGACGGGCAGGGGCAGAGGGGCCAGGGCGGAGACCGGAAACGGCGTCGGCCCCCGGAGCGTGCTCCGGGGGCCGACTCAGGCGGATGACCTACTTGCCGTCGCGGGAGAACAGCGAGGCGATCAGGTCGCGGTTGAGCTGGCTGATCGTGTCGAACGGGATCTGCTTGGGGCAGACCTCGGCGCACTCACCGATGTTCGTGCAGCCGCCGAAGCCCTCGGAGTCGTGCTGCGCGATCATGTTCTTGATCCGCAGCTTCCGCTCGGGCTGGCCCTGCGGGAGCATCGCCAGGTGGGTGATCTTCGCCGCAGTGAACAGCATGCCCGAGGAGTTCGGGCAGGCTGCCACACAGGCGCCGCAGCCGATGCAGGTGGCAGCGTCGAAGGCGCGATCGGCCTTCAGCTTGCCCACGGCATTGGCGTGAGCGTCGGGGGCAGCGCCGGTGTTCACCGACACGTACCCACCGGCCTGGATGATCCGGTCGAAGGCGCCCCGGTCGACGACCAGGTCCTTGATCACCGGGAACGGGCCGGCCCGCCAGGGCTCGACGTCGATCACGGCGCCGTCCTCGAAGGACCGCATGTGCAGCTGGCAGGTGGTGGTGGGCACCGGCGAGTTGCCGCGGCCGTGGGCCGTGCCGTTGATCACCACGCCACACATGCCGCAGATGCCCTCGCGACAGTCGTGGTCGAAGGCCACCGGCTCCTCACCCTTGACGGTGAGGTCCTCGTTGAGGAGGTCCAGCATCTCCAGGAAGGACATATCGGGAGAGACGTCCTGCACCTGGTAGGTGACCATGCGCCCCTCCGAGGACGCGTTTGCTTGGCGCCAGACGCGCAGGGTGACGTTCACTTGTAACTCCGTTGCTTCAGCTCGATGAAGTTGTACTCCAGGGGTTCCTTGTGCAGGACCGGCTTCTCGCCGGTACCGGTGAACTCCCAGGCGCCGACGTAGAGGAACTCGTCGTCATGACGCAGCGCCTCGCCGTCCTCGGTCTGGCTCTCCGCGCGGAAGTGGCCGCCACAGGATTCGCGCCGGTGCAGCGCGTCCACGCACATCAGCCGGCCCAGCTCGAAGAAGTCGGCCACCCGGCCGGCCCGCTCCAGGGTCTGGTTGAAGTCCTCGTTCACGCCGGTGACCTTCACGTCACGCCAGAACTCCTCGCGGAGCTCGTCGATCTTGGCGATCGCGGTCTTCAGGCCCTCCTCGGTGCGCTCCATGCCGCAGTACTCCCACATGATGTGGCCGAGCTCCTTGTGGAAGGAGTCCACCGTGCGGGTGCCGTTGACGCTGAGCAGCGCCTCGATCCGGCCCTTCACCGACGCCAGCGCCTCAGCGGCCGCCGGGTGGGTGTCGTCGATCTTCTCGAACGGCGCGCCCGCCAGGTAGTCGTTGATGGTGTTCGGCAGCACGAAGTAGCCGTCGGCCAGGCCCTGCATGAGGGCGGACGCACCGAGCCGGTTCGCACCGTGGTCGGAGAAGTTCGCCTCGCCGGTCACGTACAGGCCGGGGATGTTGCTGGACAGGTCGTAGTCCACCCACAGGCCACCCATGGTGTAGTGCACCGCCGGGTAGATCCGCATCGGGGTCTCGTACGGGTTCTCGCCGGTGATCTGGGCGTACATGTCGAAGAGGTTGCCGTAGCGGGCGGCGACGCCGTCCTTGCCGAGACGTCCGATCGCGTCGGCGAAGTCGAGGTAGACACCCCGGCGCACCATCCGCTCGTTGCCCTCGTGGTCGAACTCCTTCACGGCGGGGCCGACACCGCGGCCCTCGTCGCACATGTTCTTGGCCTGGCGGGACGCGATGTCACGCGGCACCAGGTTGCCGAACGCCGGGTAGATCCGCTCCAGGTAGTAGTCGCGGTCGGCCTCTGCGATCTGGCGCGGGTCCTTGTCGCAGTCCTCGGCGCGCTTCGGCACCCAGATCCGGCCGTCGTTGCGCAGCGACTCCGACATCAGGGTCAGCTTCGACTGCGTCTCGCCGTGCACCGGGATGCAGGTCGGGTGGATCTGCGTGTAGCAGGGGTTGCCGAAGTAGGCGCCCTTGCGGTGGGCCCGCCACGTGGCGGTCACGTTGCAGCCCATGGCGTTGGTGGACAGGAAGAACACGTTGCCGTAGCCGCCGGTGGCGAGCACGACCGCGTCGGCGTAGTGGCTCTCGATGGCGCCGGTCACCATGTCGCGGGTGACGATGCCGCGGGCGCGGCCGTCCACGACGATGAGCTCGAGCATCTCGTGCCGGGCGTACATCTTGACCGTCCCGGCCGCGACCTGCCGCTCCAGCGCCTGGTAGGCGCCGATCAGCAGCTGCTGACCGGTCTGGCCGCGGGCGTAGAAGGTGCGCTGCACCTGGACGCCACCGAAGGAGCGGTTGTCGAGCAGGCCGCCGTACTCACGGGCGAACGGGACGCCCTGCGCGACGCACTGGTCGATGATGTTCGCGCTGACCTCTGCCAGCCGGTACACGTTGGTCTCGCGAGCGCGGTAGTCGCCGCCCTTGACCGTGTCGTAGAACAGCCGGAACGTCGAGTCGTTGTCGTTGCGGTAGTTCTTGGCCGCGTTGATGCCGCCCTGGGCGGCGATCGAGTGCGCCCGGCGGGGGCTGTCCTGGTAGCAGAAGTTGAGGACGTTGTAGCCGGCCTCGCCGAGCGAGGCGGCCGCGGCGCCACCGGCGAGGCCGGTGCCGACGATGATCACGGTCAGCTTCCGGCGGTTGGCCGGGTTGACCAGCTTGGCCTCGAACTTGCGCTTGGCCCACTTCTGCTCGATGGGGCCGGCCGGAGCCTTGGCGTCGGCGATCTCCTCGCCGACCACGAAGTAGTCGGCGCCGGCGTCGGTCTTCTCCGCCTTCTGGCGTGAGGTCTTGGTCGTCGTGGTCATCAGTTGATCCATCCGAAGAAAACGGCCACCGGCATGATCATGAAGCCGATGTAGAGCAGGAGGGCGACCGCCCAGGCGCAGCCGTTCAGCACGGCGCGAGCCTTGGCGCTGGTGTTGGCCCCCAGCGTGGCGAATGCGCTCCAGAACCCGTGCCGCACGTGCATGCAGACGGTCGCGATCCAGATCGCGTACAGCAGGACCATCCACCAGATCCGGAACTCGCCGACCACCATCTCGTACGGGGTGGTGTAGGCGCCGGCCACCAGTGCGGAGTGCACGGTGAACTGGGCGAGGTGGAAGATCAGCAGGCCGGCCAGGATGATGCCGCCCCAGCGCATGGTGCGCGCCGAGTAGGTCTGGGCCAGCTGCTTCTTCACCTGGTACGCGGACGGGTTCGCGTCCATCGCGCGCTTCCAGAGGGTGATCGCCGAGTACATGTGGAGCACCACGGACGCGACCATCACGGCGCGGAAGATCCAGATGAACCAGCCCTTCGGGACCAGCGGGTAGAGGATGTCCCCCTTCAACCACTCTGCATAGTGGTCGAATGCCTCGGCGCCGAGGAACATCTTGAGGTTGCCGTACATGTGCATCAGCAGGAAGCCGATCATGATCAGACCGGTGACAGCCATCAGGGCTTTCAACGCGACCGTGGATCGGACAGCTCTCTGATGAGGGGTAAGAGTCGTTGTCGCCACGTCCACAGACTAGTGAGGATCGGCGACAGTTTCTGACGCCTGCGGCCTTTCCGGCACAGCCGGTCTCAGATAACGGACAAGGACTGGACGAAGGGCCGATTCGGCGCAATTGAGCAAAAGCGACGTGCCCTAATTGCGGCCCTCGAGAAGGTCAGGACGGCGCTCCGCGGTCCGGCGCCGCGACTGTTCCAGGCGCCACTTCGCGACCTCGCCGTGGTGGCCGGACAGCAGCACCGGCGGTACCTCAAGGCCTCGCCAGAGGGCCGGCTTGGTGTACACGGGGTACTCCAGCAGTCCGTCCAGGTCGGTGCCGTGGGACTCCTCCACCAGCGACGCCGGGTTGCCCAGGACGCCGGGCAGCAGCCGGACCACCGCTTCGGTCACCGCGAGGGCCGCCACCTCTCCCCCGTTCAGCACGTAGTCGCCGAGACTCACCTCGAGCACCTCCATGCGGGAGGACGCGTACTCGACGACGCGGGCGTCGATGCCCTCGTAGCGTCCGCAGGCGAACAGGAGCCAGTCGCGCGCGGCGAGGTCGTGGGCCAGGGGTTGGCTGAACGGGACGCCGGCCGGCGTCGGCACCACCAGCACCGGCGTCGGCCCGTCCGCGGGGACCAGGGCGTCGAGCGCCTCGCCCCACGGCTCGGGCTTCATCACCATGCCGGCTCCCCCGCCGTACGGGGTGTCGTCGACGGTCCGGTGCCGGTCGTGCGTCCAGTCCCTGAGGTCGTGGACGCCGAGGTCGAGCAGCCCGGCCTCGACGGCCTTGCCGACCAGGGACAGCCGCAGCGGCGCGAAGTAGTCGGGGAAGATCGAGACCAGGTCAATCCGCATCGGGCACCTCTTCCAGCAGCCCAGGGATCGGCGCGATCACCAGGCGGCCGGCTGCGGTGTCGACCTCGGGGACCAGCGCGGTCACGAACGGCACAAGGCGGTCGCCCGCGGGCGTGCGGACGACGAGCAGGTCCTGGGCGGGGTTGTGCTCGACGGACACCACCGATCCCAGCTCGCGCCCTTCGGGGTCGACCGCGGTGAGCCCGATGAGCTCGAGGTCGTGGTACTCCTCGTCGCCGGTCGCGACGTTCGTCCCCTCGGCCCAGAGGTCGAGCCCGCGCAGCGCCTCGGCTGCCGTGCGGTCGGTGACGCCGTCGAAGGCGACCACCAGGCGTCCCTGCTGCCAGGAGTGGCCCGCGACGGTGAGGGTCCGCTGCCCGGAGGTGACGACCTGCCCTGGGGCGAACCGCTCCTCGACGCTGTCGGTGCGCGGACGCACGCTCACCTGGCCACGCAGGCCGTGCGCGCGTCCGACGGTGCCGACGATGACCTGCTCGCTCAACTCGCCTCCGATACGAGCATCCGCCCCGCCGCGGGTGCGGACGGGGCGGATGGGTGGGTGGTGCTCAGCGACGGCGCGGCCGGCGGTCGACGTCGACGAAGTCGACCCGCACCTGCTCGCGGCCGGCGAGGGCTGCGATCACCGTCCGCAGCGCACTCGCGGTGCGCCCCTGCCGTCCGATGACCTTGCCGATGTCCTCCGGGTGGACCCGCACCTCGAGGGTGCGGACGCGACCACGGTCGGACTCGCGCACCCGGACGTCGTCCGGGCTGGGCACCAGTCCACGGACCAGGTGTTCCAGCGCGTCGGCCAGCATGCTCATCAGGCCTCTTCTTCGGCCCCGGCCGGAGCCTCGGCCTCCGCCTGGTCGGCCTTCTTCTTGCGCGAGATGGCGGCGGTGGCCGGCTCGCTGTCGGCCTCGGCGAGGGCGGCGTTGAACAGCGCGACCTTGTCCTTCGGCGCGGGCTGGTCCTCGACGCCGGAGGGGCTGGTGTCACCGCTGAACTTCTGCCAGTCACCGGTGCGCTTGAGCAGCGCCACGACGGCCTCGGTCGGCTGGGCGCCGACGCCGAGCCAGTACTGCGCGCGCTCGGAGTCGACCCGGATCACCGACGGCGAGTTCTTCGGGTGGTAGAGGCCGATCTCCTCGATGGCACGGCCGTCCCGCTTGGTGCGGGAGTCCATGACGACGATGCGGTAGTGCGGGGAGCGGATCTTGCCGAGCCGCTTCAGGCGAATCTTGACAGCCACGTGTGTGGTATCTCCTGTGGGAAAGGTCCGGTGACGTCACCGGGCCGGACGGGTGAACGCCGGCGCTCGCTGTGGGGCAACGCGCACCAGGTTCGGGTGGATCCGTTGACCGCCGGCGATGAGAGGGCACCGTCGGGCACAGATGCGTCGTTCATTGTGCCAGAGCAGGGCCGGACGACGCCAATGAGCACCCGGCCGCATGCGCACGCCCTTCCCCGCCGAGCGTCGCCGCGGCCCCTCCACGCCGTCGGCGAACAGCGGAACAGGGCCACCGGGCGCGGGCGTTGGCACGGTATGGCCGATTCCGAGGCGCTGGACGCCTACTCCGCCGCCGTGGTGAGGGTGGCCCGGCAGGTGCTGCCGAGCGTGGCCAGCCTGCGGGTCCGCGGCGCGCGCGGCGACGGTGCCGGGAGTGCCAGCGTCGTGACCTCCGACGGATTCCTGCTCACCAGCGCCCACGTCGTCGAAGGGGCGCGGCAGGCCACCGCCGAGTTCGCCGACGGCACCCAGGCCACCGTCGAGGTGACCGGGAGCGACCCGCTCTCCGACCTCGCCGTCCTGCGGGCGACGGGGCCGGCACCCGACCCCGTGGTGCTGGGCGACGCGACGACCCTCCAGGTCGGGCAGCTCGTCGTGGCGCTGGGCAACCCGCTCGGGCTGTCCGGCAGCGTCACCGCCGGCATCGTCTCCGGGCTGGGCCGGTCCCTGCCCACGCGCGGCGGACGGGTGGTGGACGAGGTCATCCAGACCGACGCCGCCCTGAACCCGGGCAACAGCGGCGGCGTCCTGGCCGACAGCGCCGGCCGCATGGTCGGGGTCAACACCGCTGTCGCCGGTGTCGGCCTCGGGCTGGCCGTGCCGATCAACCCCAGCACCCGGCGGATCATCGACGCGCTGATGAGCACCGGACGGGTCCGGCGCGCCTGGTTGGGCGTGGCCGCCGGCCAGGCCCCGCTGCCGCCCCCGCTCGCGTCGCGGCTGGGCCGCGCCACCGGGCTGAGGGTGGCCCAGGTCGTGCCCGGGAGCCCGGCGGCGCTGGCCGACCTGAAGGTGGGCGACGTCGTGGTCGCGGTCGCCGGGGAGCCGATGGGGTCGGCCACGAGCCTGCAGCGGTGGATGGTCGAGGAGGCCATCGGGCGTCCGGTGGAGATCACGGTGTGGCGCAACGGCGCCCTGGTCGACGTGATCGCCGTGCCGCGCGAACTGACCGCGTGAGCCCCCTCCCGGGCCGGACGGGTTCGGCCGCAATCAGGCGGGGCGGGAGGGATGGACCACCCGGCCGCGCAGGATCACCAGCTCGGGGTGCCGGGTGACGGACGGGTCGCGGCGCGGGTCGGCGGCGTACACGACCAGGTCGGCGCCGGCCCCGTCGGCGAGCGGCGGAGCACCCAGCCACTCCCGGGCACGCCAGGACGCCGAGCCCAGCGCGAAGTCGGCACCCCCCAGCGCGGCGAGCATCGTGATCTCTGTGCCGATGAGCCCGTGGCTGATGGTGCCGCCCGCGTCGGTGCCGGCGTACACCGGCACCCCGGCCTCCACGGCGGCCGAGATCGTGGCGAAGCGGCGGGCGTGCAGCGCCCGCATGTGCGCGGCGTAGGCCGGGAACTTCTCCTCGCCCGCGTCGGCGAACGCGGGGAAGTTCTCCAGGTTGACCAGCGTGGGCACCAGCGCCACCTGCCGCTGGGCCATGAGGGCGATGGTGGAGGCGTCCAGCCCGGTGCCGTGCTCGATGCCGTCGATGCCCGCGCGCACCAGCTCGTGCACCGACTCCTCCCCGAAGCAGTGGGCGGTGACGCGGGCTCCCAGCTCGTGGGCCTTCGCGATGGCGGCCGCGGCCACGTCGGACGGCCACAGCGGGGCGAGGTCGCCGGCGTCGCGGTCGATCCAGTCGCCGACGAGCTTCACCCAGCCGTCCCCGCGGCGGGCCTGGCGGGCGACCTCCGCGATCAGCTCCTCGGGCTCGACCTCCTCGGCGTAGTGGCGGATGTAGCGCCGGGGACGGGCGATGTGGCGCCCCGCCCGGATGATCCGGGGCAGGTCCTCCCGCGCGTCGATCCAGTGGGTGTCGACCGGCGAGCCGGCGTCGCGGATGAGCAGCGTGCCCGCGTCCCTGTCGGCGAGCGCCTGCGCCTCGGCGACCTCGTCGGCCACCGGGCCCTGGGAGCCCAGCCCGACGTGGCAGTGCGCGTCGACCAGGCCGGGGAGGATCCAGGCGTCGCGGCACACGGTGACCGCCCCGGGGACCGGTTCGGTGCGGACGAGCCCGTCCGCCACCCACAGGTCGGTCTGCTCCCCGCCGGGCAACAGGACGCCGTGCAGGTGCAGTCGCTGCGCCTCCGGCGCCGTGGGCACGGGGGCTGCGGCGTGGGAGTGCGCGAAGAACTCCGGCTCCCCCAGCCCGGGGGGTGCGTGCCCGCTCATCCCCGGCTCGTCAGCGCGGGCCGGTGTTCTTGGGGTTGAACAGCTGCTGCAGCTCCGGCGGCAGCTGGAACTCCCCGACGGCCTTCGCCAGGTCGGCGTCGCTGGGCACCTGCTGTCCGAAGACCGCCGGCGGCGGCGTCGCCGCGGCCGGGGCGGCCGGGCCGCCGGAGCGCCGGGCCGGGTTGCCGGACACCTTGTGGGTGCCCTTCTTCTTCTTGGCCTGCTGCTTCGGCGCGGGACGCCGCGCCCCCGGCATCCCCGGCATCCCGCCGCCGGCCAGGCTCTGCATCATCTTGCGGGCCTCGAAGAAGCGGTTCACCAGGGAGTTCACGTCGGACACCTTCGTGCCGGAGCCGGACGCGATGCGGGCGCGGCGCGAGCCGTCGAGGATCTTCGGGTTGGCGCGCTCGGCAGGGGTCATCGAGTAGATGATCGCCTCGATCCGGTCGATCTCACGCTCGTCGATATTGTTGATCTGGTCCTTCATCTGGCCCATCCCGGGCATCATGCCCAGGATCTTGGACAGCGGGCCCATCCGCCGAACGGCCTGCATCTGCTGGAGGAAGTCGTCGAGGCCGAACTCGCCCTTGCCCGCGATCAGCTTCTGGGCAGCCTTGGCCGACTGCTCGGCGTCGAAGGTCTTCTCCGCCTGCTCGATCAGCGTCAGCAGGTCGCCCATGCCGAGGATGCGGCTGGCCATCCGGTCGGGGTGGAACGCGTCGAAGTCGCCCAGGCCCTCGCCGTTGGAGGCGAACATGATCGGCCTGCCGGTGACCCGGGCGATCGACAGCGCAGCGCCACCGCGGGCGTCGCCGTCGAGCTTGGAGAGCACGACGCCGTCGAAGCCCACGCCCTCGGCGAACGCCTGGGCGGTGTTCACCGCGTCCTGGCCGATCATGGCGTCGACGACGAACAGGATCTCGGTCGGGTTCACCGCGTCGCGGATGTCCACGGCCTGCTGCATCATCTCCGCGTCCACGCCGAGGCGGCCGGCGGTGTCGACGATGACGACGTCGTAGAGCTTGCTCATCGCCTGGAGGATCGAGTTGCGCGCGACCAGCACGGGGTCGCCGACGCCGTTGCCGGGTTCGGGGGCGAACACGTGGACGCCTGCCCGCTCGCCGACGACCTGGAGCTGGGTGACGGCGTTGGGTCGCTGCAGGTCTGCGGCAACGAGCAGCGGCGAGTGGCCCTGGTCCTTGAGCCACTTGCCGAGCTTGCCGGCCAGCGTCGTCTTGCCGGAACCCTGGAGGCCGGCGAGCATGATCACGGTCGGCGGGCGCTTGGCGTAGCGCAGCGGCCGCGCCTGGCCGCCGAGGATGCCGATGAGCTCCTCGTTGACGATCTTGACGATCTGCTGCGCGGGGTTCAGGGCCGCGTGGATCTCGGCGCCGTGGGCGCGCTCGCGCACGGCGGCGATGAACTCCTTGACCACGGTGAGGTTGACGTCGGCCTCGAGCAGGGCCAGGCGGATCTCGCGGGCGGTGGCGTCGATGTCGGCGTCGCTCAGCCGGGTCTTGCCGCGCAGCCCGCGGAACGCGGCGGACAGGCGGTCGGAGAGGGTGTCGAACAAGGCTCTACCTCACGGTCGGTGACTCGGGACATCCTACCGGGAGCTCCGGCGCTCCCCCGGCGCGCGCGGCGCCGCTCAGTCGAGGATCAGCTGGACGAGCACGAGGTCGAGCCAGCGGTCGAACTTGCGTCCCACCTGCGGCAGCCGTCCCACCTCGACGAAGCCGAGCGAGCGGTGCAGGCCCACAGAGGCCTCGTTGTCTGCGCTCAGCCCGCCGATCAGGGCGTGGACGCCGTTCGCCCGCGCCGCCGCGACGACGGCCTCGAGCAGCGCCCGCCCGATCCCCCGCCCCTGGTCGGCGGGGCGCACGTACACGCTGTGCTCCATCGTGGCGGCGTAGCCCGCCTTCGCACGGAACGGCCCGTACGCCGCGTAGCCGACCACCTCGCCGTCCTCGTCCGCGACCAGCACGGGGTGGCCGTGCCCGGCCTTGGTGGCGTACCACTCGGCGTGCTCGACCGGCGTCCAGGGCAGGAGGTCCCAGGACGCGGTGGTGTGCACCACGGCGTCGTTGTAGATCTCCAGCAAGGCCGGCAGGTCCGCAGGGCGCGCCGGGCGGATCCGCATCAGGACTCCGCGAGCAGCGCGTCGACGAAGCCCTCTGCGTCGAACGGCGCCAGGTCGTCGGGGCCCTCGCCCAGGCCGATCAGCTTCACCGGAACGCCCAGCTCGCGCTGCACCGGCACGACGATGCCGCCCTTGGCCGAGCCGTCGAGCTTGGACAACACGATGCCGGTGACGTCCACGACCTCGGCGAAGACGCGGGCCTGGGCCAGCCCGTTCTGCCCGGTGGTGGCGTCGATCACCAGCAGTACCTCGGTGACCGGCGCCTTGCGCTCGATCACCCGCTTGATCTTGCCCAGCTCGTCCATCAGGCCGGTCTTGGTGTGCAGGCGGCCGGCGGTGTCGACCACCACGACGTCCGCGCCCCCGCTGATGCCGGCCTCCACGGCGTCGAACGCCACGGAGGCCGGGTCGCCGCCCTCCGGCCCGCGCACGACGGGGACGCCGACCCGCGAGCCCCACGTCTGGAGCTGGTCCGCGGCCGCGGCCCGGAACGTGTCGGCAGCGGCGAGCACCACCGAGTGGCCCTCGGCGACGAGCACCCGGGCCAGCTTGCCGATGGTGGTGGTCTTGCCGGTGCCGTTGACGCCGACGACGAGGACCACCCCCGGCAGCCCGTCCGCGCCGGTGACCCGCAGCGACCGGTCGGCATCGGTCCCGACGAGCCGCACGAGCTCGCTCCGCAGCACCGACCGGGCGCGGGCCGGGTCGGAGACCGCGTCGATCGACAGCTCGCGGCGCAGGGCCGTGATCAGTTCGTCGGTGGGGCCCACGCCGAGGTCGGCCGTGATCAGGGTCGCCTCGAGGTCCTCCCACGCCTCCGCGTCCAGCCGGTCGGCGGCCAGCAGGCCGAGCAGGCCGCGGGCGAACGGGTTGTTGCTCGCGCTCAGCCGGCGGCGCAGCCGGGTGAGCCGGGACGCCGGAGGCTCGGGGGCCTCCAGCCCGGGCTCCTCGGGGGCCGGCGCGGGAGCGGGCGCCGCGGGCGCGGGTGCTACCGGCTCGGGCGCTGCGGGGAGCTCCGCCCCGGGAGGAGCGGGCGGCAACGCCCTGCGGCGTCCGACGACGATGGTGACCGCGGCGACGAGCAGGACGAGGCCGACCGCGGCCATGAGGTACCAGAAGATCTCCACCGGGTCATGGTAGGCAACCCGGGGCGGGCCGCGCCGACGGCGTCAGCGGGTGGGCGGCTCCGAGGCCGAGGGCGCGCTGCGCGCCGACATGGCGCTCCGGGCGGACGCGGCGCTGCGCGGGATCTCACCGAAGAAGTCGACCAGCGCCTGCGGCGGCTCTGCGTCGCCGTTCAGGTGGCGCGCCGTATTGGCCAGGACGTTCGCGACGTCGGGCGCACGGTCGGCGAGGCTGCCCCGCATCCCCACGGCCACGACCGCGATGACGCACAGCGCTATCGCGACGATCGCCACGGTGATGATCCAGTAGGTCACAGCTCGCCTTCCGACACGGGACTTCCTTTGTCAGTATGCCTGAGGAAATCCGGCTCTCAGCCTTTGCTGCGGGCCCTCTCAGTCTTCCTTCAGTCGCTGGCTGATGACCGCGGAGACGCCGTCCGCCCGCATCGTCACGCCGTACAGGGCGTCCGCGATCTCCATCGTCCGCTTCTGGTGGGTGATCACCAGCAGCTGGCTGTCGGCGCGCAACTCCTCGTAGATCTCCAGCAGCCGACCGAGGTTGGTGTCGTCGAGGGCGGCCTCGACCTCGTCGAGGATGTAGAACGGGCTGGGCCGGGCCTTGAACAGCGCGACGAGGAACGCCACCGCCACCAGCGAGCGTTCGCCGCCGGACAGCAGCGAGAGCCGCTTCACCTTCTTGCCGGGCGGGCGCGCCTCCACCTCCACGCCGGTGGTCAGCCACTGGCCGGGCTCGGTGAGCACGAGGCGTCCCTCGCCGCCGGGGAACAGGCGCGCGAACGCATCCTCGAAGGCCTTCTCGACGTCGGCGTAGGCGGCAGCGAACACCTCCTGCACCCGCGCGTCGACGTCGGCGATGATGTCGGTGAGGTCGTCGCGGGTCTTGCGCAGGTCTGCCAGCTGCTCGGCGAGGAAGGTGTGCCGCTCGCTCAACGCGTCGAACTCCTCCAGCGCCAGCGGGTTGACCTTGCCCAGCACGGCGAGGTCGCGCTCCGCTGCGCGCAGCCGCTTCTCCTGCTCGGCGCGCACGTAGGGCACCGGTTCCGGCCGCGGGTCGTCGGGGCCGAGCGGCGCGCCGTCGGGGCCGACGAGCACCGGCACCGGCTGGTCGGGGCCGTACTCGGCCACCAACGACTCCGGCTCCAGCCCGAGTTCCGCGAGGGCCCGCTCCGCCAGTGCCTCGATCTTCATCTGCTGCTGGGCGCGCGCCAGTTCGTCGGCGTGGACGCTGTCGACCAGGCCCTCGAACGAGCGCGCGAGCTCGCGGCCCCGCTGCCGGGCCGCCGACAGGTCCGCCTCGGCCTCGTTGCGGCGTTGCTGGGCGAGCGTCCGTTCGGCCTCCGCCAGGGCGCGGGACGCCGCCACCTGCCCGGCGAGCCACTCCGCGGCGGCCTGGACGGCTGCTGCCACCTCCGCCTCCCTGCGCAGCTGTTCGCGCCGGGCCGCGGCCTTGGCCCTGGCCGCACGCTCGGCCTCCGCTGCCCGCAGCAGGCTCTCCGCCCTCCCGGCGAGGGCACGGGCGCGCTCCTCCACGGTGCGCAGCGCCAGGCGTGCGTCCATCTCTGCGGAGCGGGCGCCGCGCGCCGCCTCCGCGAGCCGGTCGCGCTCGGTCGGGTCGGCCTCGCTGACCTCGGTCTGCGCGGACGCCAGCTCCAGCCGCGCCTCCAGCTCGCCGAGGTTCGCCAGCGCCTGCTCGCGCGCGGTGGCGGCGTTCTCGGCCGCCGCGGCCAGCCGGCCGGCCTCCGCCTGCGCCGCACGGACGGTCTGGTTGAGCTCCCCGGCCTCCTCCGCCAGCGCGGCGTGCTCGGCGTCCGACTCGTGCAGTCGCGCCAGCGCGGCGTCCGAGCGCTCGCGGGCCGCGGCGAGCACCGCCTGCGCCTCGGCGATCGCGAACCGCAGCCGCTCGGTCTCGGCCTGCGCGGCCCCCAGCCGCTGGTTCGCCTCGTCGAGGGCGGCCTGCACCTCCAGCAGCGACGGGGCGGACGACGAGCCGCCGGCGGCGAACCACGCGCTGAGCACGTCGCCGTCGAGGGTGACCGCGGTCACCTCTGGCAGGTCGGCGACCAGGCGCCGTCCCTCGGCGAGGTCGTCGACGACCGCCACCTTGAACAGCAGCCGCTCGATCGCCGGACGCAGGGCGGGCGCGCACTCGATCATGCGGGACGCGTAGCGCGCGGCGCCCGGCAGTTCTGGCCAGGCGGTGGTGTCGGGACCGGCGTCCCCGCCCAGCAGCAGCCCCGCCCGGCCGAGGTCCTCCGCCTTCAGGTGGTCGAAGGCCGCGACGGCCGCGTCCAGCCCGGTCACCGCGACCGCGTCGGCCGCAGAGCCCAGCGCCGCGGCGATGGCCACCTCCGCGCCGGAGGGGACGCTGATCAGCGCCGCAACGGAGCCGAGCAGGCCGTCCAGCCGGTCGCCGGCGGCGAGCAGCGCGGCCGAGCCGTCCCTGCGTTCCAGCCCGAGCGCCAGCGCCTCCGCGCGGGCGGCCGCGGCGCCACGCTCCGCCGCGGCGGCGCGTTCGGCGTCCTGGAGGCGCTCCAGGGACGCGGCGGCCTCCTCGGCGTCCGCCTCCGCCGCCTCGTACGCAGCGTCCAGGCCGCTCTCCCCCGCGCTCAGGCCGGCGAGGGTCGTCTCCAGGGACGCGAACCGGTGGCGGGCGTCCTCCGCGCGCTCCTCTGCCTCCGAACGGGCGGCGGACAGCCGGCCGATCTCCGCGGCCGCGGCCTCGGCCCTGCTGCGCAAGGTGTTGACCTCGCCCGAGAGCCGGGCGAGGCCCTCCCTCCGGTCGGCGATCGCCCGCTGCTGCGCCGCGTACTGCTTCTCCGCCTCGGCGTGCAGTGCCTCTGCGGCGTTGCGCGCCTGCGTGGCCGCGGCCAGCGCGTCGGCTTTCGCCGCCACCTCCGCCTGGAGGGCCTCCTCCGCACGCCGGACCTCGGCCGCCTCGCGCTCGATGGCCTCCGGGTCACGGCCGGGGCGGTCCTCCGTGCCGACGTTCTGCGCGTTGCGCAGCCGCTCCGCGGCGATCGAGGACGTGCTGGCGACACGTTCGGCCAGCCCGGCGAGGGCGTACCACGTCTCCTGCGCTGTGGTCAGCCGGGGCAGCGCGTCGCGCGCGGCGGCCTCGGCCTCCTGCTCCTGCGCGCGCGCCCTGGTGAGATCCTCCTCCAGGCGCAGGCGCCGCTGCTTGAGCTCCGCCTCGGCCGCGAGCTCCACCTCCAGCCGGCCGGTGAGGCCCACCAGTTCGTCGGCGAGCAGCCGTGCCCGCGCGTCCCGCAGGTCGGCCTGGATGACCGCGGCCTTGCGGGCCACCTCGGCCTGGCGTCCCAGCGGCTTGAGCTGGCGGCGGATCTCGCCCAGGAGGTCGCTGAGCCGGTTGAGGTTGACCGCGGTCGCCTCGAGCTTCCGCTCAGCCTTCTCCTTGCGCTTGCGGTGCTTCAGGACGCCCGCGGCCTCCTCGATGAAGCCGCGCCGCACCTCGGGTGTCGCCTGGAGGATCGAGTCGAGCTGGCCCTGGCCGACGATCACGTGCATCTCGCGGCCGATGCCGGAGTCGCTGAGCAGGTCTTGCACGTCGAGCAGGCGGGCCGGGGAACCGTTGATCGCGTACTCCGAGCCGCCCGCGCGGAACATCGTCCGGCTGATCGTCACCTCTGTGTAGTCGATCGGCAGGGCGCCGTCGGAGTTGTCGATGGTGAGCACGACCTCCGCGCGTCCCAGCGGGGCGCGGCCGGACGTGCCGGCGAAGATGACGTCCTCCATCTTGCCGCCGCGCAGGGTCTTGGCGCCCTGCTCGCCCATCACCCAGGCGAGGGCGTCCACGACGTTGGACTTGCCCGAGCCGTTGGGGCCGACCACACACGTGATGCCCGGCTCGAAGACCATCGTCGTGGTCGAGGCGAACGACTTGAAGCCGCGCAGCGTCAGGCTCTTCAGGTACATGGGCGGCTCAGGCGTCGATGGTGGTGGCGTGCTTGTTGCGGACGTGGCGGAACGTCCACAGCTTGTTCACCACGAAGTTCAGCGGCATCGTGATCAGGATCGTGAGCAGCTGCGCCCAGTACTCCCGCGACTGGAGACCGGCGTTCTCGTGGAACCAGGGCTCGGGGAGGTAGAACGGCGAGGTCGGGTTGGTGAAGCCGATCTTGATGAAGATGCCCGCCAGGGCCGCGGCGCTGCCGACAGCGAGGAACGGCCAGAACTCCCGCAGCCACGGGGCCTTCTGGGTGTGCCGGAAGGTCCACGAGCGGTTCAGCTGGAAGTTGAACACGTTCGCGACGAGGAAGGCCACGATCCACACCAGCGTGGTGTAGCGCAGGTTGTACGGGGTGCCCGGGAACGACAGGATCACCCGCTGCGCGTTCACGGTGCCGCCGTTGGCCTTGTTCATCGCGATGGCCACCAGCATGTTCACCACGACGCCCGCGCCGCCGACCAGCCCGAACTTCACGAACTGGCGCAGCACGTGCCCGTAGCGGCTGTACATGTCGGCGGGGGTCACGAGTGCGAACATTACCGTCCGGCGGCGCCGGCCGGGGGACGCGGACGCCGCTGGCAGGCGGGGCAGCGGTAGCTGGAGCGGTTCATGAACGGCTCCCGGACGATGGCGCGCCCGCAGCGCGGGCACGGCAGCCCCTCGCGCCCGTAGGCGGACAGCGACCGCTCGAAGTAGCCCGAGCTGCCGTTCACGTTCACGTAGAGCGCGTCGAAGGAGGTCCCGCCCTCCGCGAGCGCGTCGCCCATCACGTCCCTGGCCGCGGTGAGCAGCTCCCGCACCCGGGCCGGCGACAGCCGGTCGGCAGGGGTGTCGTAGTGCAGGCGGGCCCGCCACAGCGACTCGTCGGCGTAGATGTTGCCGATCCCCGACACCACCGTCTGGTTCAGCAGCACCCGCTTGATGCCCGAGCGCCGCCGGCGGACGGCGGCCACCACGGTGGCGAGGTCGAGCTCGGGATCGAAGAGGTCGCGCGCGATGTGGGCCACCTCCGCGGGCAGCTCTGCTCCCCCGCGGCTGATCCACAGGCCGCCGAACATCCGCTGGTCGGCGAAACGCAGTTCGGGGCCGCCGTCGGTGAAACGGAACTCCAGCCGGCACTGCGGCGGGTGGGGGGCGCCCGGGTCGTCCAGGCGGAACTGACCGCTCATGCCCAGGTGGGCCATCAGGGCGTCCCCGTCGGTGAACGGCAGCCACAGGTACTTGCCGCGACGGCGCGGCTCGGCGAACGTCCGGCCGACGAGGGATGCGGCGAAGTCGTCCGGGCCACCAGGATGGCGACGGACCGGGCGCGGATGGAGGACGGTGACCCCGGCGAGGGTGCGCCCGGTCACGGCCGCGTCCAGCCCGGAGCGGACCACCTCCACCTCGGGAAGCTCAGGCATCACCCTGTCCGGCGCGCGCCGTGCCGGCGGGCTCCGCGGCCGTGGAGTCCTGGCCGGTGAGGCCCTCGAAGGCGTTGCGGGCCGCGCCCTGCTCCGCCTGCTTCTTCGAGGTCCCCGTGCCTGCCGGGTAGGCCTGGTTGCCGACGATGGCGACCGCCTCGAAGCGCTTGTCGTGGTCGGGGCCGGACTCGGTCACCCGGTAGCTCGGCGAGCCGAGGTCGCTCTCCGCGGCCAGCTCCTGGAGGCTGGTCTTCCAGTCCAGGCCGGCGCCGAGGGCAGCCGCCTCGAGCACGAGCGGGTCGAACAGGTGGTGCACCAGCCGGTCGGCGGCGTCGCGGCCGGCGGAGATCAGGACCGCGCCGAGGAACGCCTCGAACGCGTCGGCGAGGATCGAGGACTTGTCGCTGCCGCCGGTGGCGATCTCGCCCTTGCCCAGCAGGATCTGGCTGCCGAGGTCGAGCGAACGGGCCACGTCGGCGAGGCTCTGGGCGTTCACGACGGCCGCGCGCAGCTTGGCAAGGCGGCCCTCGGGGAGGTCGGGGAACCGCCGGTAGAGGAACTCGGTGACGACCACGCCGAGGACGGCGTCACCCAGGAACTCGAGCCGCTCGTTGTGCGGCAGCCCGCCGTTCTCGTACGCGTACGAGCGGTGGGTGACGGCAAGCCGAAAGAGCTGGGGATCGAGGTCGATCCCCAGCTGCTCGATCAGCTCGAGGGTGCGGCCAGGGGCCGCGTCGGTGCCGGTCGTGGCCGGACCCGGCGTCAGGGCTCGAGGATCTGCCGACGAGCGGCGCGCGGGCCGTACTGGCCGCACTCGGGGCAGGCGGTGTGCGGCAGGTGCTTCGCACCGCACGCCGCGTTGGCGCAGGTCACCAGGGTCGGCGCGGAGGTCTTCCACTGGGAACGGCGGGCCCGCGTGTTGGCGCGGGACATTCTCCGCTTGGGAACGGCCACGGCGTTACTCCTTGTTGTTCGGTTCGTTCGTCGGTTCCGTCCACCCCTCGAGCCCGGCCCACCGGGGATCGGTGGGTTCGGCGTGGCCGTGGTCCGGGTCGCGGTTCAGGTTGGCCCCGCAGTCGGGGCACAACCCGGCACAGTCCGGGCGGCACAGAGGCGTGAACGGCAGGTCGAGCACCACCGCGTCCCGCAGGACGGGCTCGAGGTCGATCATCTCGCCCTCGATGCGCAAGGCCTCGGCATCGTCGAGCTCCTTGCCCGGGTAACAGAACAGCTCCTGGAGGTCGACCTCCTCGGTACGGGAGATCTCGTCCAGGCAGCGTGCGCAGTTCCCCGACAGCCGGACCTTGGCGGTACCGGTGACCAGGACCCCCTCCACCACCGACTCCAGCCGGAGGCTGAGGTCGACGGGTGAGCCGGGTGGCACCCCGATTACTTCGATGCCGAGATCCGCCGGAGCCTCCGCGACCCGCGTGACCTCCTTCAGCGTCCCTGCCCTCCGACTCAGTTCGTGAGTGTCCAGGACGAGCCCGGATCGGGGGTCAGGCAGACGGGGAGGCACGATGGATCCCTTCAGCAGCGGCACGACAGCGTCATAACCAACGCAGAACTCTACCGTGCGGCCGGACCGGGCACCAAAACGCCGGTCGCGGCCCCCGGCGGAGTCACAGCTGGAGGCGCGGCAGGGCCTGGGTGGAGGTGTCGTCGAGGGAGGACCTGCTCGCCAGTCGGTCGCGCATCGTGCGCACCTGGGACATCGTCTTGTGCAGCCCGGCCTCGAAGGAGGCGATCCGGGCGTCCACGTAGGCGTCGGCCTCGCGGCGCAGCGCCTCGGCGTCGGCCAGGGCCCTCGCCTCCAGCTGGGCGGCCTTCTTGCGGGCGATCTCCATCACCGGGGTCTGGCCGGCCAGGAACTGCGCACGCTCCTCCGCGGACGCGATGATCTGCGCGGCCTCCGCCTGCGCCCGCTCCAGCGTCTCCAGGGAGGTCGCGGTGACCCGCTGCGCCTCGCCGACGTCGCTGTCGAGGGCCTGGGTGGCCTGGTCGATCAGGCTCAGCGCCTCGGTGCGGTTCACCATGCACGACGCCGACATGGGCACGGACTTGGCGCCCTCGACGAGCTGGCGGAGTTGCTGGAGCACTTCCCTCGTGCGCTCAACCATTGGCCTGCTCCATTCCCTGGGTCTTCTGGCGGATGCGCCGGGCGACCACGTCCGGCACGAAGGCGGAGACGTCCCCACCGTAGGAGGCGACCTCGCGCACCATCGTGGAGGACAGCGTGGACCAGACCGGCGACGCGGGCAACATCACGGTCTCGACCGGACCGACGACGGCGTTGATGTGGGCCATCTGCAGCTCGAAGTCGACGTCGGAGGCGAACCGGATGCCCTTCACCAGTACCCCGGCACCGTGCCGTCGCGCGAACTCGACCAGGAGCCCGTCCAGCGCCTCCACGCTCACGGTGGGCAGGTGGGCCGTCGTGGCCCGCACCAGCTCGAGGCGCTCCTCGGTGCTGAACAGGTAGTTCTTGGCCGAGTTCCGGCCCACGGCGACCACGACCGACTCGAACAGCGCGG
Organism: Propionicimonas sp. T2.31MG-18; assembly: GCF_964266745.1. Lineage (NCBI taxonomy): Bacteria > Bacillati > Actinomycetota > Actinomycetes > Propionibacteriales > Nocardioidaceae > Propionicimonas > Propionicimonas sp. T2.31MG-18. The sequence continues at coordinate 272,875 of NZ_CAXWGX010000012.1, read as the reverse complement.
CGGCGCGCGTGATGATGTCGAGGTGCCCGTGGGTGACCGGGTCGAACGACCCTGGGCAGATCGCGATCATGCGGGGGACCTTCCGGCGAAGTACAACGTCGTCTCACCGTAACGCCGATCCCAGCGCTCGGACAGTTCCCGCGGCCAGACGGGCGCGAGGTCTCGAGTGGCCCGTTCGACTACCAGCAGCCCGTCGGTGGCGAGCCATCGCTCCTGGACCGCTGCGAGCACGGGAGCCAGGCGCTCCCCGGGAAGGTCATAGGGCGGGTCGGCCCACACCACGTCGAAGCGGGCCGGGGGCGGCGCGCCGAGGGCCTTCTCCACCGTGGTGGCCACGACGGTCACGGGCAGCCCGGTGGCGGTGGCGTTGCCACGGGCGATCCGGGCGGTGCCGGCGTCGCTCTCCACCGCCCACACCGGACGGGCGCCGCGGCTGGCCGCCTCCAGGGCCACGGCCCCGGAGCCGGCGTACAGGTCGAGGAACGACAGCCCCTCCAGCATGCGTTCGGCCGGCTCGCCCAGCGTGCCCGCCCAGTCGCCGACCAGCGAGAAGGCCGCCTCGCGCACCCGGTCGGTCGTCGGACGCGTCGCCGAGTGCGCGGGCGTGCGCAGGCGGCGTCCCCCCGCGGAACCGGCGATGATCCTCGTCACCGGTTCAGGGTATTCGAGACGCGGCTGTCAGTTGCGCTCGAGCCAGTCCGGCGAGGCGAGCAGCTCCGTGGCCCGGATCGCGTCGGCGAACCCGGGCGTGGCCGCCCCCGGGTCGCGGGCCACGCACTCCGCGGCCAGGTCGCGCGCCTGGGCGATGAGGTCGGCGTGCTCGAGCACCCGCAGCAGTCGCAGGCTGGACCTGCTGCCCGCCTGGCTGGCGCCGAGGACGTCGCCCTCGCGCCGCTGCTCGAGGTCGAGCTCTGCCAGCTCGAAGCCGTCGCGCGTGCCGGCCACGACGTCCAGCCGGTCGCGGGCCGGCTCGCCGGCCGGCACGCGCGTGACCAGCAGGCACACGCCGGGGTGGGCGCCGCGGCCGATGCGCCCGCGCAGCTGGTGGAGCTGGGAGATGCCGAACTTGTCCGCGTCCCAGATGACCATCATCGAGGCGTTCGGCACGTCGACGCCCACCTCGATGACCGTGGTCGCGACCAGCACGTCGAGCGCACCGGCGACGAAGGCCCCCATGGCCTCGTCCTTGGCCTCTGTGGGCAGCTGCCCGTGCAGGACGCCGACCCGCAGGCCGGCCAGCGGTCCGGAGCGCAACTCGTCGGCGAGCTCGACCACGCCGGCACCGTCGGCCGACGACCCCCCACGGCCACCGATCCGCGGCACGACGACGAACACCTGGCGCCCGGTGGACACCTCCTCGCGCACGCGCTCCCAGGCCCGGTCCACCCACTGGGGGCGGCTGGCAGCGTCCACGACCACCGTGCTCACCTCTGCCCTGCCAGAGGGCAGTTCGGCGAGCGTGGAGACGTCGAGGTCGCCGAAGATCGTCATCGCCACCGAGCGCGGGATCGGCGTCGCCGTGAGCACGAGGACGTGCGGGCGCCCGGCGGCCTTGTCGGCCAGGACGGCGCGCTGCTCGACGCCGAACCGGTGCTGCTCGTCGACGACGATCAGGCCCAGGTCGGCGAACTGCACGCGGTCGGACAGCAGCGCGTGGGTGCCGATCACGATCCCCGCCTCGCCGCTGGCTGCACGCAGCAGCGCCGTCCTCTTGGCTGCGGCCGACAGCGAGCCGGTGAGCAGGACCACGTCGGTGGCCACGTCGGGTGCGCCGAGCATGCGCCCCTGGCCGAGGTCGCCCAGCAGCGCGCGGATCGTCTGGTAGTGCTGGGACGCGAGCACCTCCGTCGGCGCGAGCAGCGCCGCCTGGCCGCCGGCGTCGACCACCGTGAGCATCGCGCGGAGCGCCACGACCGTCTTGCCGGAGCCGACCTCGCCCTGGAGCAGCCGCTGCATGGGCCGCGAGCGCGCCAGGTCGGACTGGATCGCTGCGCTCACCGAGGACTGGCCGTCGGTGAGCCGGAAGGGCAGCCGCTCGTCGAAGGCGTCGAGCAGGCCCCCCGGCACCGGGACGCGGGGTACGGCGGGCCGGTTGGCCGCGTCCGCGCGGCGGTAGGCCATCGTCAGCTGGGTGGCCAGCGCCTCGTCGAACCGGAGGCGCTCGGCGCCACGCCCGGCCTCGGCCAGGCTCGCGGGCTCGTGGACGGCGGCGAGGGCCGTCGGCAGGTCGAGGACGCCCGCCCTTTCGCGCAGCCAGGCCGGCCACGGGTCGTCCACCCCGGCCAGCGCCGCCAGCGCCAGCCGGGCGCACTCGGCGACCTTCCAGGTCGGCAGCCTGGCCGTGGCCGGGTACAGGCCCACCAGTCCGCCCGTGGCCAGGGTGGCGATCCGCTCCTTCTCCTCGGAGGTGGCGACGATCCGGCCTGATCCGTCCATCATCGCGAAGACCGGGTGGCTCATCTGGAGGTTGCCGCGGAAGCTGCCCACCTTGCCGACGAACACGCCGGCGACGCCCTCGCGGAGCTGGCGTTCCCACCACGTGAGCAGGTGGGTCTTGCCGAAGAAGGTGGCCGTGAGCCGCCCGTGGCCGTCGCTGAGCAGAACCTCGAGCCGTCCCGGGCGTGCGGACCGTCCGGGCTGGCCGTGGCCCTCGTGCCGGCGGATGTCGGCCACCCGGGCGATCACGGCGACGTGCTCGCCCTCGCTGAGGGTGGCCAGGTCGGTGAGGTCGGTGCCGGACAGGTAGCGCCGCGGGATGAACCTCAGCAGGTCGCCGACGGTGTGGATGCGCAGGGACGCGAACTCCTTCGCCGTCCGCTCTCCCACGACCGGGCCCAACGGCGCGTGCAGCTGCGCGTACATCGCCGTGCGCCAGCCACCCAGTCCCGCCTCCACGGTGCCACAGCCTAGGCGCTGGCCCCGACACCGCGGACGCCGACACGTCCGCCCCCGCCGGCTACCGCGGGAGCATGCTCCAGGCCAGGCGGGCGAGGAACACCGTGACCGCTGCACCGACGAAGAACTGCGCCGTCGACCCGCCCGCAGCCTCGGACGCGAACAGGGTCGTCAGGGTGAACCCGAGCGCCAGCACGAAGGCCAGCAGGGTGGGCCCGAGCAGGCGGGAGGCCGCCCGGGTGCGCGGCGTCCGCCTCGCAGGGACCGCCTCCACCGGAGGGGGTGCCGCCGGGCGCGGGGTCGCCGGCCGAGGCGCCGCAGGACGAGGTACCGCCGAAGGGTGGGGTGCGTGGGGGGCGGGTGCGAGGCCGGCCACGCCGGGCACGCGGGCCGGTTCGTCGACGCGCACCGTCTCAGGTAGGGGTGGCTCGACGCCGGGGCCCTCCGCAGGCGCCCAGGACAACGGGAGGTCGGGCGCCCAGCCGAGGAAGTCGGGGTCGGGGGTCCTGGTCACGCCGTCATGCTGGCACACCGGCACCCACCCGCGGGGGGCGAGGCGACGATCAGGAGCGTTCTCCCGGCCCCGGACATGCGAAGAGACCCGCCGCAGCGGGTCTCTCCTTCGGGTGCGGTCAGCGGGTGACCCGGCCGGCCTTCAGGCAGGAGGTGCACACGTTGAGGCGCTTGGGGGTGCCGTTGACGACCGCGCGGACCCGCTGGATGTTCGGGTTCCAGCGCCGGTTGGTCTTCTTCTTCGACCACGGCACGTTGTGCCCGAAGCCGGGCCCCTTGGCGCAGATGTCACAGACGGCAGCCACCGGAGTACTCCTCGTTGTCTAGCGAAATGGCGCGTCCAGCACGCGCAGGCACAGGGCCCCCGAAGCGGGGACCTGCCTACGATACCCGACGCGCGGGCGTGGGCGCGAATCGGCTCCTCGTCAGCTGGCCACCACGATCGGCAGGATCATCGGCCGGCGACGGAAGTTGTTGTTCACCCAGCGCCCGATCGTCCGCCGGACGAGTTGCTGCAACTGGAAGGTGTCCTCCACCCCGTCGGCGAGCGCCTTCTCGATCACCTGCACCAGCTCGGGACGGATGTCGTCGAACACCTGGTCGTCGTCGGCGAACCCGCGCGCGTGGATGTCGGGGCCGCTGACGAGGGTGTTGGCGTGGAAGTTCACCACGGCCACGACGGAGATGAATCCCTCCTCACCGAGGATCTTCCGGTCGGTCAGCTCGGTGTCGCCGATCTCCCCCTCGGTGAGCCCGTCGACGAAGATGTAGCCGCAGTCGAGCTGTCCCACCAACCGGGCGCGACCGTTGGCCAGGTCGATGACGGCGCCGTCCTCCACCGCGAGCGCGCGGTCGGCCGGGACCCCGGTGGCCACAGCGAGCTGGGCGTTCGCGATCAGGTGGCGCACCTCGCCGTGGACCGGCAGCACGTTGCGCGGCTTGAGCAGGTTGTAGCAGTAGAGCAGCTCCCCCGCGCTGGCGTGACCGGACACGTGCACCATGGCGTTGCCCTTGTGCACCACCGTGACCCCGTTGCGGGACAGCCCGTTGATCACCCGGTACACCGAGTTCTCGTTGCCCGGGATCAGCGAGGACGCGAGCAGCACGACGTCGCCGGGCCCTGCCGTGATCACCGGGTGCTCGTGGTTGGAGATGCGCGACAGCGCGCTCAGCGGCTCCCCCTGGGAACCGGTGGAGATGATCACCACCTCGTCGTCGCGGTAGTTCTCGATCTGCTTGAGGTCGATCAGCGTGTTCTCCGGGACGTGGAGGTAACCCAGTTCCCTGGCCACGCTCATGTTCCGTTGCATGGAGCGGCCGACGTAGACCACTTTGCGGCCGTGGCGGACGGCGGCGTCCATCACCTGCTGCACGCGGTGCACGTGGGACGCGAAGCACGTGACGATCAGCTTCTGCTTCGCCTCCGCGAACACGCGCTCCATGGCCGGCTGGATGTCGCGCTCGTGGGTGGTGAAGCCCGGGGTCTCGGCATTGGTGGAGTCGGGCATGAACAGGTCGAGGCCCTCCTCGCCGAGGCGGGCGAACCCGCGCAGGTCGGTGAGCCGGCCGTCGAGCGGCAGCTGGTCCATCTTGAAGTCGCCGGTGTGCAGCACAGAGCCGCCACGGGTGCGCATCACCACGGCCAGCCCGTCGGGGATGGAGTGGTTGACCGAGAGGAACTCCAGGTCGAACTCGCCGATGGTCAGCCGGTCACCCTCGGCCACGACGCGCAGGTCGACGTCGCGGATGCGGTGCTCGCGCAGCTTCTCGCGCACCAGCGCGAGCGTCAGCCGCGAGCCGAGCACCGGGATGTCGCTGCGCCGGCGCAGCAGGTACGGGACGGCGCCGATGTGGTCCTCGTGGCCGTGGGTGAGGACGAGCGCGCGCACCTGGTCGAGGCGGTCCTCCACCAGGTGGAGGCCCGGCAGGATCAGGTCGACGCCGGGGTGCTCCTCGGAGGGGAACAGCACACCGCAGTCGATGAAGAGCAGTTCGCCGTTGATCTCGAACGAGCTCATGTTGCGGCCGATGTTGCCGTGACCGCCCAGCGGCGTGATCCGCAGCGTGTCCCTGGCCAGCCGGGGTGGGTTCTTCAGGCTCTCTCGCACGCGCCCAACCTAGCCCGCCGGGCCGCGATCGCGCTCGTCGGCACCCCGGGGTGGTCCGGCTGCTGGGTACAGTGACCCCCATGCTCGCCGACTCCGTCCGTCTCGCCCTGCCCGGGGAAGCCGCGGCGATCGCCGCCCTGCAGCGGCGGGCCTGGACACGGTCGCTGCCCCCCGACGTCGCAGAAGCGGTGCTGTCGGCGGTCGACCTCGCCTCCATGACCGACAGCTGGGAGGCCGCCATCCGGCGTCCCCCGCTGGCGCAGTTCCGGGTGCTGGTCGCGGTCGGCTCCGACCGCGTGGTCGGGTTCGCCGCCCTCGGCCCGTCCGACGACCCGGACGCCGAGGCGGGCGCGGACGCCCTCGTCGCCGAGTTCGAGGTCGACCCGGTCGCGCAACGGCAGGGACACGGCTCCCGCCTGCTGAACGCCGTGGTCGACACCCTGCGCGCCGACGGCTTCACGCGGGCGACGTGGTGGGTGCGTTCGTACGACGATGTACTACGCCAGTTCCTCGTGGAGGCCGGGTGGGACGCCGACGGCGCACACACGGAGGTGGCGCTCGGCGACGACGGGCCACGGCTCAAGCTGTTGCGCCTGCACACCGCGATCTGACGGACTCAGGCCACGGGCAGCGACACCCCGGTGACCACAGCGGCGACGGCCACGCCGCCGTCCGACGGTGCGAAGGACACCAGGCGGGCGCCGTTCCCGAGCCCGACGGGGATCGGCGCTGCCACCCGGGCCAGTTGCGCCCTGGACAGCCGGATCGTGTTCCGGCTCGACGCGTCCTGCTCGGGCTCGGTGAGCCGGATGGTCCCCGCGTCGGTGTCGAGGACGGGCAGCGCGGTGATGCCGACGCTCACGTCCTGCGGCCCCGCGTCGACGGTGTAGGTGGCCGTGATGCGCCCGTCCCCTGCGTAGGCCACCGGCACGCCGATGATCGCGGAGAGGTCGCCGTAGTCCAGGACGCCGGTGGCCTCGGCCCGCGCCACGCGGACGGTGTCGCCGGCGAGGCTGATCCCGCTCGCCTGCACGCGGACGCCGCTGAGGCTCACCCGGGACGTCCCCACCTCGAGGGGCACCTGGGCCGCGGTCGCCCTCGCGTCCGGGACCGTGCCGGTCAGGAGCGCGAGCGTGAACGGGAACCCGCCGAGGGAGACCTGGGGTGCCTGGTCGAGGGACAGCCGCGTTCGGAGCGCAGAGGCCGCCTCGGACTCGACGCGGCCCCGCACGGCGGCGTCGGCCACGTACCCGCCGACCCCGAGGACGGCCAGCACGACCAGCCCGACCAGGAGGCCCCTGCGCACGCCTACAACCCCAGCAGGCGGTCGATGCCGACGGTGAGGCCGGGCAGCCCCCCGACGGCGCGGACGGCGGCGAGCACGCCCGGCATGAAGCCCGCCCGGTCGAGGGAGTCGTGGCGGATCGTCAGGGTCTCCCCCTCCGCCCCGAACAGCACCTCCTGGTGGGCGATGAGTCCGCGCAGGCGTACCCCGTGCACGTGGATCCCGGCGACCTTCGCCCCGCGGGCACCCGGGAGGCCGGACGTCGTCGCGTCCGGGACCGGCCCCAGTCCCGCCTCCGCGCGCGCCCGTCCGATCCGGGTGGCGGTCGCCTGGGCCGTCCCCGACGGTGCGTCCACCTTGTTCGGGTGGTGCAGTTCGATGATCTCCGCGGACTCGAAGAAGCGGGCCGCCTGCTCGGCGAAGTGCATCATCAGCACCGCGCCGATCGAGAAGTTCGGCGCGACGAGCACGCCCACACCGGGACGCGCCGCGGTCAGCTCACGCACGCGGTCGAGCCGCTCCTGCGTGAACCCCGTCGTGCCGACGACCATGTGGATGCCACGTTCGACGCACCAGGCGACGTTGTTCATCACCGCGTCCGGGACCGTGAAGTCCACCACGACGTCCGCGGCCTCGACGGTCGACCGGTCGTCCCCGGCGTCCACCGCTGCGACCAGTTCGAGATCGTCCGCGGCCTCCACCGCACGGCAGACCTCCGCCCCCATCCGTCCACCGGCCCCGAACACCGCAACGCGCATGCTGCTCCCTTTCCTCGGCCCGCCCATCCTACGGGCGCCTCCGTCACGGCACCCCCACCCCACGGTCCCACCGCTTCGCCCACCGTCCACCCAGCCGGCGCCACGCATCGTGGATCCCACGTGGCGAAGCGACGACGGGGACGCCCTCGGCGTGCGTCAGGACGCCCGACGGAGGCCCGGCGCGAGAGCGAAGCCGCCATCGACGATCAGCCGGGGCGGATGCGCGGGCGGGCGGAGTGGTCCGGAGACGGCAGGAGCCGGCGCCCCCAGGGGGACGCCGGCTCCGCCGGTGACGCGGGACTCAGGCCTCGGCGGGCGCCGCGGCAGCCTCCTCGACGACCGGGATCAGCGACAGCTTGCCCTTGTCGTCGATCTCGGAGATCTCCACCTGGATCTTCTGGCCGACGCTGACGACGTCCTCCACGTTCTCCACGCGGGCGCCGCCGGCGAGCGGACGCAGCTTGGAGATGTGCAGCAGGCCGTCCTTGCCGGGCAGCAGGGAGATGAACGCGCCGAACGGCATGATCTTCACCACGGTGCCCAGGTAGCGCTCGCCCTTCTCCGGCATCGTCGGGTTGGCGATGGCGTTGATCAGGGTGCGCGCGGCCTCGGCGGCCTCGCCGTTGTCGGCACCGATGTAGATGGTGCCGTCGTCCTCGATCGAGATGTTCGCGCCGGTGTCGTCCTGGATCTGGTTGATCATCTTGCCCTTGGGGCCGATGACCTCGCCGATCTTGTCGACCGGGATCCGGATGGTGATGATCCGCGGAGCGTAGGGGCTCATCTCGTCGGGGGTGTCGATGGCCTCGGCCATCACCTCGAGGATGGCGTGGCGGGCCTCACGGGCCTGCTGCAGCGCACCCGCGAGCACCTCGGACGGGATGCCGTTGAGCTTGGTGTCCAGCTGGAGGGCGGTCACGAAGTCCTTCGTGCCGGCCACTTTGAAGTCCATGTCGCCCAGGGCGTCCTCCGCGCCGAGGATGTCGGTCAGCGCGATGTAGCGCGTCTCACCGTCGATCTCCTCGCTCATCAGGCCCATCGCGATGCCCGCGACCGGGGACTTCAGCGGGACGCCGGCGTTCAGCAGCGCCAGCGTGGACGCACACACCGAACCCATGGACGTCGAGCCGTTCGAGCCCAGCGCCTCGGACACCTGGCGGATCGCGTAGGGGAACTCGTCCCGCTTCGGCAGCACCGGGACCAGGGCCCGCTCGGCGAGCGCGCCGTGGCCGATCTCGCGCCGCTTCGGCGAGCCGACCCGGCCGGTCTCACCGGTGGAGTACGGCGGGAAGTTGTAGTTGTGCATGTACCGCTTGGTGGTCTCCGGGGAGAGCGTGTCGAGCTTCTGCTCCATGTCGAGCATGTTCAGGGTGGAGACGCCCAGAATCTGGGTCTCGCCACGCTGGAACAGCGCCGAGCCGTGCACGCGCGGGAGCACGCCGACCTCGGCGGACAGGGTGCGGATGTCGCGGACGCCACGACCGTCGATGCGGACCTGCTCGGTCAGCGTCTTGTGCCGCACGACCTTCTTGGTCAGCGCGCGGAAGGCACCGGTGATCTCCTTGTCGCGCTCCGGGAAGCGCGGCCCGAGCTCGGACTGCAGCTCGGCGAGCAGCTCCTCGGTGGAGGTCTCACGCTCGGCCTTGCCCGCGATGCTCATCACGGCCTTCAGCCGGTCGGTGCCGGCGGCCGCGACGGCCTCGTACACGTCGGGCTGGTAGTCCAGGAACACCGGGAACTGCTGGACGGGCTTGGGCAGCATCGCGGCCAGCTCGGCCTGCGCGTCGCACAGGGCCTTGATGAACGGCTTGGCAGCCTCCATGCCCTGCGCCACGACGTCCTCGGTCGGAGCGGTGCGGCCGGAGCGGACGAGGTCCCAGGTGGCCTCGGTGGACTCGGCCTCGACCATCATGATCGCGACGTCGCCGTCGGGCAGGACGCGGCCGGCGATCGCCATCTCGAAGGTGGCGTCCGCGGACTGCTCCACGGTCGGGAAGCCGACCCACTTGTCGCCGATCAGCGCGACCCGGAGGCCGCCGACCGGGCCGGAGAACGGCAGGCCCGCCAGGGTGGTGGACGCGGAGCCGGCGTTGATCGCCAGCACGTCGTAGCGGACGTTCGGGTTCAGCGCCATCACGGTGATGACGACCTGCACCTCGTTGCGCAGCCCCTTCACGAAGCAGGGACGCAGCGGGCGGTCGGTGAGGCGTGCGGCGAGGATCGCGCCCTCGGACGGGCGGCCCTCGCGGCGGAAGAACGAGCCGGGGATGCGGCCGGCGGCGTACATCCGCTCCTCCACGTCCACGGTCAGCGGGAAGAAGTCGATGGCGTCGCGCGGGTTCTTGGCCGCGGTGGTCGCCGACAGCAGCATGGTGTCGCCGTCGAGGTAGACCGCGGCGCTGCCGCTGGCCTGCTTGGCCAGGAGGCCGGACTCGAAGCGGACGACGTGCCTGCCGAGCGCGCCGTTGTCGATCACGGCCTCGGTGAAACGAAGGTCAGGACCTTCCATTCGGGGTTCCTTTCGGTTGTACCCGCCGGCCTCGCCCGGTCTTCGATCGAGGCTCGCGGGAGGCCGGCGTCCGGCTGCCCGAAAGTCACTACCGAGGACCAAACCAGGTCCGTGGGCTCTTCTTGGGTTGTATTGCACGACCAGCCGGTGACGGGCTTCCCCGTCACCGGCTGGTCATGAAGCAGGTGTCACCGACGCAGGCCGAGGCGCGCGATCAGCGAACGGTAGTGCTCAACGTCGTTCTTCATCACGTAGTTGAGCAGGCGGCGGCGCTGGCCGACCAGGAGCATCAGGCCACGACGGCTGTGGTGGTCTCCCTTGTGCTCCTTGAGGTGCTCGGTCAGGTGCGCGATCCGCTTGGTGAGCAGCGCGATCTGGACGTCCGGCGAACCGGTGTCACCCGGGGCGACCGCGTACTCTTCGATGATCTTCTTCTTGGTGTCAGCGTCCATTGCTCGAGCTGCTCTCCTCTCGGTTTCCCGTTGCGCGGCGCTCCCTGCCGAGGTGGCACGATGATCGGATTCGAGGATCGTCGGGAGCTCTTGGGCGTCCGCGGCCGTCGTGACGGCGGAAGCAGTCTACCGGTGCCGCCTCGCGGGCGCGAATCAGCCGCTGCGGGCCGGGTGCGACCCGCGCGGGCACGGGCGTCCATCGGTACTTCTGACCACTACGCTACCGACGAGTGCGCAGGTTCGCCCCACCGGAAGGACTGTCAACGAAGATGCAGATCGGGATTCCCCGAGAGGAACTCAGGGGAGAGACACGGGTGGCGGCGACGCCGAAGACGGTCGCCCAGCTGATCAAGCTCGGCCACAGCGTGGTCGTCGAAGCCGGGGCAGGGGCGAAGTCGTCCTACCCGGACGCCGAGTTCGCGGCCGCCGGCGCCACCATCGGCGACCAGACCGAGGTCTGGACCTCCCCCGTCGTGGCCAAGATCAACGCCCCCACCGACGACGAGATCGCACGGCTCACCGACGGCGCCATGCTGATCTCGCTGATCGCGCCGGGACGCAGCCCCGAGCTGCTGGAGAAGCTGGCCGCGCGCCGGATCACCGTCCTGGCGATGGACGCCGTGCCCCGCATCTCCCGCGCGCAGTCGCTGGACGTGCTCTCCTCGATGGCGAACATCGCGGGCTACCGCGCGGTGGTCGAGGCTGCCAACCAGTTCGGCTCGTTCTTCACCGGCCAGGTCACGGCGGCGGGCAAGGTGCCGCCGGCCAAGGTGCTGGTGGCCGGCGCCGGCGTCGCCGGGCTCGCCGCGATCGGCACGGCCAAGTCGCTGGGCGCGATCGTGCGGGCGACCGACACCCGTCCCGAGGTGGCCGAGCAGGTCGCGTCCATGGGTGGCGAGTTCGTCTCGCCGCGGGCGGTCACCCAGGAGATCTCCGCGGACGGCTACGCCAAGGAGATGGGCGAGGACTACAAGCTGGCCGCGGCGGAGCTCTACGCCGAGCAGGCCAGGGACGTCGACATCGTGATCACCACCGCGCTGATCCCGGGCCGCCCCGCGCCCCGGCTGCTCACCGCGGAGATGGTCGCCTCGATGAAGCCCGGCTCGGTGATCGTCGACATGGCCGCGGCCAACGGCGGCAACGTCGAGGGGTCGAAGCCGGACGAGGTCGTCGTGACCGACAACGGCGTGAAGATCATCGGCTACACCGACCTGGCCGGCCGGCTCCCCACGCAGGCGTCGCAGCTGTACGGCACGAACGTGGTCAACCTGTTCAAGCTGCTCACGCCCGGCAAGGACGGCGAGGTCGTGCTCGACCTCGACGACGTCGTCCTGCGCGGCATGACCGTGCAGTCCGACGGCGAGGTGCTGTGGCCCCCGCCCCCGGTGCAGGTGTCGGCGGCGCCGGTCGCCGTCGCGGCCGTCGCGGAGGACCCCGCGGTCAGGGCCGCCCGTGAGGCGGCGCTCGCGAAGTCGCGCAGCACCCGGAGCCTGGTGATGTCGGTCGTCGCGGCGGTGCTCGTGATCGCCGCGGTCACCTTCTCGCCGGCGAGCTTCGTGGGCGCCTTCACGGTGTTCGCGCTCGCGGTCGTGGTCGGCTTCTACGTGGTGAGCGGCGTCTCGCACTCCCTCCACACCCCGCTGATGGCACAGACCAACGCCATCTCGGGCATCATCCTCGTCGGCGCGCTGCTCCAGCTCGGGTCGACCAACCTCGCGGTGCTGGTGATGTCGTTCATCGCCGCCACGATCGCGTCGATCAACATCTTCGGCGGCTTCCTGGTCTCCTACCGGATGCTCGGCATGTTCAAGAAGGAGGCCTGAGCATGCTGCTCTACTTCATCCAGGGGCTGTACATCGTCGCCGGCGTCCTGTTCATCCTTTCGCTCGCGGGGCTGTCCAAGCAGACCACCGCGCGGTCGGGCAACATCGCCGGCATGGTCGGCATGGCGCTCGCGCTGGTCGCCACGATCATCCACTCGCTGTTCCTGTCGGCCGAGGACCCGGCCAACCGGCAGTCCGTGCTGGTCACCGGGCTGCTCATCGTCGCGGTCCTGGTGATCGGCGCCGCGATCGGCACCCCGATCGCACGCAAGGTCGAGATGACCCAGATGCCGGAGCTGATCGCCGCCTTCCACTCGTTCGTGGGCATGGCGGCGGTCCTGGTGGGCTTCAACTCCTTCGCGGTCCCCGAGGGTGCCGGCGGCGCCGTCCACCTCGTCGAGGTCGCCCTGGGCGTGCTGATCGGTGCCTACACGTTCACCGGCTCGGTGGTGGCCTACCTGAAGCTGTCGGCGAAGATGTCGTCGAAGCCGCTCACACTGCCCGGACGCAACCTGCTGAACCTCGGCGGGTTCGTGGTGTTCCTCGTCCTCATGGTCTGGTTCGTCCTGGTGGCCGAGCACGACACCACGCTGGGCTGGGCGCTGATCATCGCGATCGCCGTGATCGGCTTCGCGCTGGGCTACCACATGGTGGCGGCCATCGGCGGCGGGGACATGCCCGTCGTGGTCTCGATGCTCAACTCCTACTCCGGCTGGGCCGCGGCCGCGGCCGGCTTCATGCTGAGCAACAACCTGCTCATCATCACCGGTTCTCTCGTCGGCTCCTCCGGTGCGATCCTCAGCTACATCATGTGCCGGGCGATGAACCGCTCCTTCATCTCTGTGATCCTGGGCGGCTTCGGTTCCGAGGGCGGGACGGTCGCCGCGAGCACCGAGGAGCAGGGCGAGCACCGCGAGATCGACGCGGCCGGCGCGGCCGACATGCTGTGGAACGCCCGCTCCGTGATCATCACGCCGGGCTACGGCATGGCGGTGGCGAAGGCGCAGTACCCGGTCGCAGACCTCACCGCCCAGCTGCGGGCGCACGGTGTCAACGTGCGGTTCGGGGTGCACCCGGTGGCCGGACGCCTCCCCGGCCACATGAACGTGCTGCTCGCCGAGGCCAACGTGCCGTACGACATCGTGCTGGAGATGGACGAGATCAACGACGACTTCGCCGACACCGACGTGGTGCTGGTGATCGGGGCCAACGACACCGTCAACCCCGCCGCGCTCGACGACCCGTCCTCCCCCATCGCCGGCATGCCGGTGCTGGAGGTCTGGAAGGCCGAGAACGTGATCGTCTTCAAGCGGTCGATGGCCACCGGCTACGCCGGCGTCCAGAACCCGCTGTTCTTCAAGGAGAACACCCAGATGCTGTTCGGTGACGCCAAGCAGCGCGTGGACGACATCCTGAAGGCTCTCGGGTAGCCCGGACGGCCGGCGCGCGCCGGCCCCGAACGACGCAGAACCCCCATGGTCGGGGCCCTGACCGGGCCGCCTCCCATGGGGGTTCTGCGTCGGGTGGGCGCGCGCCCCGCTAGCCGCCCATCTCCACGACGTCCTTGGGATCGGGCGCCGTGATGTTCACCGGTTCGTTGAAGTGGCCCATGACACCGTTCACGGTCATCGGGAGCTCCTCGCCGTCGGCGTCGGCCTTCACGTCCATGGAGACCTTGCGCATCAGGTTGGCGTCGTCGAGCCAGACGTCGTAGTCGAACGTGTCGCCGGAGATCTTCGCGTCCGACCCGGTCATCTCCGACAACCCCGCGGCGTCGACGGTGATCCGGTAGTGGTGCACGGCCACGCCGTCGATCGTCTCGTCACCGACGAGGTCGATCTTCTTCATGGCGCCCTTGGCCTTCTCCATGCCGGCGGTGAGGTCCGCGGAGTCGGTGGCGCTCTCGTACTGCGCCATCTGGTCCTTGGGGACCTTCATCCACTGCTTGCCGGTGGCCGCCATCTTCAGGTACATCGCCCCGTCGACCTTCAGCGTCTTCATCTGCATGCCAGCGAAGTCCATGTCCATCGACATGTTGATGTTGGCCGGGTCGCTCTGGTCGACGACACCCTTCATCACGATCTTGGCCGGCTGGCCCGCCATCACGGTCTCCATCGACATGTCCAGGGTGTACGTCTTCACGCCCTTCTGTGCCGCGACCACCTTGGCCATGAAGTCGTCGATGTCGCTGCCGGCGGGTGCGGCCGCCGACGTCGCGGGTGCATCCGAGGCGGGCGGCACGCTGGCCGGGGCCGTCTGCGCGGGCACCGGAGCAGCGGTCGCGCATCCGGCGAGCAGGGTCATCCCGGCGGCGAACGCGACCAGGATGCGAGTGCGGATCATCTCTTCCTTCCCCCTTAACAAGGTTTGGTCCACTCTCTAGCACGTGCACAGGCGGCTCGCAGGAAGCTCCCGAGATCGTGATGATGTCGTTGCACGCCCCTGAGGATCGTCAGGCAAGACGGCGAATGGCGTTGGGGGGGCCCGGGTAAGACTGGGAGCCTGAGTGCCCCCACCACCACGGAGGATGCATGACCCTGGAGCCGATCACCGTGCGCCTGTGCACCGAAGCGGACCTGCCGGCCCTCCACGCGCTGGAGGCCCACCCGTCCGCCCACATCGCGCAACGCCACGCCGAGCGGCAGGCCAGCGGCGACTACTACTACGCGATCGCCCTGCGCGGCGACACGCCCCTGGGCACCAGCGTGCTGGACTGCCGCCCCGACGGACCGCTGTGCCCGGAGCTGAAGAACCTCTGGGTCTACCCGGAGCACCGTCGCCAGGGCGCGGCGCGGGCGCTCACCACCTTCCTCGAGCAGCTGGCTGCCTCCCTCGGCTTCGTCGAGGTGTTCCTCCGGGTCAACCCCGACAACGAGGCGGCCATCCCGATGTACATCGGCCTCGACTACACCCCCACCGGCGACCACGCCCTGACCACCTACGAGGCGGTGGACGCCGGGGGCGCGGTCTACACCACCGAGCAGACCGACGCGATCTACCGCAAGTCGCTGATGACGCGGTGATCCCGGGCGCGCCGGCGCCCTAGCAGGGTTCGGTGATGCCGAGCGCGTGCAACCGCTCGTGGTGGCCGCCGAAGCTCACGTCCACCGTCACCCCGTCCGGCTCCGCGTGGAAGTCGTCGAGGTGGACGGGCCCCAGGTGCACCCCTGCGGCCAGCCGTCCGAGGTCGCCGGCACGACGCCCGCGGACGAGCACCACCGTCCCGTCGGCGAATTGCAGCCCGCCGACGCTGCGCACCTCGCCGGAGCGGAAGGCGCGCACCGGCACCTGGCGCCGGATGAGGCGGGCGAGGTTGGCCGAGAGCACGGCGGGAGAACTCACCCCGTACTCGGCGGCCACCCGGGCACCGATCGCGGAGAGCTCCTCCACGTCCTCCTCGGCAAGGCTGAGTCCGGCGGAGGGAACCTTCGCCGGTACGACCAGCTCCGTCACCCAGCGACGGATCGGACCGAGCCCGAACATTCCCCAATTGTGCCCGCACGGGGGCGAGGCGGGAAGCCTCAGCGGCGCGGATCCACCCCGAGGAGGCGGTGGCACTCCTGGACATCCTCGGCCATCTTGTCGATGAGCTCGTCGATGTCGGTGAAGCGCACCTGGCCGCGGATGCGGGCGGTGAACTCCACCGAGATCGGCGCGTCGTAGAGCTCGAGGTCGTCCCGGTCCAGGACGTAGGACTCCACGCGCCGGGAGAGGCCGTCGAAGGTCGGGTTCGTCCCCACGGAGATCGCCGCCGGCCAGCGCGGCGCCGGCTCGCCGGAGGGCAGTGCCTCGCCGTGGGCGTCCAGGCCGTCGCGCCGGGTCACCCAGCCGGCGTAGACGCCGTCGGCGGGGCAGGCCAGCTTGTCGGGGACGGGCAGGTTGGCGGTCGGGTAGCCCAGCGTGCGACCCCGCCGGTCCCCGTGGGTCACCACCCCGCGGAAGCAGAACGGGCGGCCCAGATGCTCTGCGGCGTGGGCCACGTCGCCGGTGGCGAGTGCCTCACGGATGCGGGTGGAACAGGTCTCCTCGTCGCCGAAGCGCACCAGCGCCAGGCCCTCGACCTCGAACCGGCCGGCGGCGAGCTCGCGCAGGGTGCCGACGTTGCCGGCCGCGCGATGCCCGAACCGGAAGTTCTCCCCCACCACGACCACGGCCGGATCGAGCGGGAGCAGCACGCGCTCGACGAAGTCGGACGGAGACCAGGTGGCGAACTCCGGCGTGAAGTCGATCACCTCGACGCGGTCGGCACCGGCGGCGGTCAGCAGCTCGATCCTCGCCTCGAGGGAGGTGAGCAGCATCGGGCCGACCTCCGGGCGCAGCACGGAGACGGGATGGGGCCAGAAGGTCACCACGATCAGCGGCAGCCCCGGCTGCCTGCGCTTCGCTTCTGCCAGCACCTCACGATGCCCGGGATGAACGCCATCGAAGTTGCCGATGACGACGGTTGCTGAGCTCACTTCCACCTTCCGCGCTGGTCAGGTCGCACCGAACAAGAACCCTAGCAACTCGCCGGGGCCAGGACCGCGACGGGGTGGGCTCGACCGTCCTCGCCGGGGCGGTACAGCGCGAGCAGGCTGTCGCCGGCCACCAGCGCGGTCGGGTCGGCGGGGACGGAGAGGGCGAGGCTGCGGCCGTAGCCGATCTCGCGGGCCACCTCGGCGTCCACCTCGATCGTCGGGAACGCGCGACGGGCCACGTCGGCCGGCGTGAGCAGGACCGGGGCGGAGTCGCCGACGAGCCCCTCGGCGTCCAGTCCCACGAGATCGAGCCCGAACGCGCCGATGCGGGTCCGGCGCAGCGCGGTCAGGTGGCCGCCGCACCCCAGGGCCGCGCCGAGGTCGCGGGCCAGTGCCCGGATGTAGGTTCCCGAGGAGCAGTCGACGACCACGTCCACGTCGAGGACGGGAGTCGCCGCGTCGTCCGCGGCAACGCCGGGGCGCACCCCGAGCACGTCGAACCGGTCGACGACCACCCTCCGGGCGGCCAGCTGGACGTCCTCGCCGGCCCGGACCATCGCGTACGCGCGCCGCCCGTCCACCTTGATCGCAGAGACCGCCGAGGGGACCTGGCTGATCGGGCCGACGAACGCGCCCACGGCGTCGCGGACCATCGCCTCGTCCACCCCGGCGGCGCCGATGGCCGCGGTCACCTCGCCCTCGGCGTCGTCGGTGACGGTCGCCTGGCCGAGCCGGATCGTCGCGGTGTAGGTCTTGTCGTGCCCGGCGAGGTGGCCGAGCAGCCGGGTGGCGCGGTCGGCCCCGACGAGCAGGACGCCGGTGGCCATCGGGTCGAGCGTGCCGGCGTGGCCGACCTTCTTCGTCCCCAGCAGGCGGCGGACGCGCGCGACGACCTGGTGGGACGTCCAGCCCTGGGGCTTGTCGACCACCAGCAGCCCGTCCCGCGCCACGTGCTGTGGGTCGGTCGGCGTACTCACCGCACGCAGGACGGCGACGGGATCACTCGGCGTCCTCGTCGTCGTCCTCACCGGGCTTGCGGTAGGGATCGGGGTCACCGGCATAGGTGGCGCCGGCGGCCTGGGCCGCGACGGCGGCGTCCTGTGCCCGGGCGCGCACGAGCACGTCCTCCAGGTGCGCGGCGTCCTCCTCGACGGCGTCCAGCACGAACTCGAGGGTGGGCGTGAACTTCAGCCCGAGCTGCTTGCCCACGGTCGAGCGCAGCAGTCCGGTGGCCGAGTGCAGGGCGATCGCGCTGGCGGCACGGTCGTCGGCACCGCCGAGGACCGTGTAGAAGACGGTCGCCTCCCGGCCGTCACCGGTGATACGCACGTCCGTGATCGTCACGAACCCGAGCCGGGGATCCTTGATCCGGCGCTCGAGCATGCGGGCGATGATCTCCTTGATCTGCTCGGAGATCTTCGCGTAACGCGGGCTGCTCATGGTTGCTTCCTCTCGAAGAGCTCACCGGTGCGGTCAGTCCCGCGGCTTCTCCACCATCTCGAAGGTCTCGATGATGTCGCCGATCCGGATGTCGGAGAAGTTCGCCAGCGTCATGCCGCACTCGAAGCCCTCGCGGACCTCTGTGGCGTCGTCCTTCTCCCGACGCAGGGACGCGATGCTGGTCTCCGCGACCACGACCCCGTCCCGCAGCAGGCGCGCCTTGGCGTTGCGTCGGATGCTGCCGTCGATCACCATGCAGCCCGCGATCACGCCGAACTTGGAGGACCGGAAGATCTCCCGGATCTCCGCCTGGCCACGGACCTTCTCCTCGAAGATCGGCTTCAGCATGCCCTTCAGGGCCGCCTCGACCTCGTCGATCGCCGCGTAGATCACCGAGTAGTACCGGATGTCGACACCCTCGGCGTCGGCCAGCTGCGTGGCCTTGCCCTGCGGACGGACGTTGAAGCCGATGATCACCGCGTCCGAGGCAGCGGCCAGCGACACGTTGGTCTCGGTGATCGCGCCGACGCCGCGGTCGAGGATCCGCAGGTCGACCTCGTCGCCCACGTCGATCTGCAGCAGCGCGTCCTCCAGGGCCTCCACGGCACCGGCCGAGTCGCCCTTGAGGATGAGCCGCAGCTCCTGGGTCTCGCCCTTCGCGAGCTGCTCGAAGAGCTGGTCGAGCGTCTTGCGCCGGGTCGACTTGGCGAGCAGGGCCGCCCGCTGCCGGGCCTCCCGCTTCTCGGCGATCTGGCGGGCCATCCGGTCGTCCTCGACGACCAGGAAGTTGTCACCCGCCCCGGGCAGCGACGTGAGGCCGAGCACCTGTACCGGCATGGACGGCGGTGCCGCGTCCACGGTCTCGCCCTGGTCGTTGATCAGGGCGCGGACACGACCGTAGGCCGAGCCGGCCACGATCGAGTCACCGGTGTGCAGCGTGCCGCGGTGCACCAGGACGGTGGCCACCGGGCCACGACCGCGGTCGAGGTGGGCCTCGATCGCGACGCCCTGGGCCGGCATGTCCGGGTTCGCCCGCAGGTCCAGCGACGCGTCGGCGGTCAGGACGATCGCCTCCAGCAGCTCGTCCAGGCCCAGCCTGGCCGTGGCGGACACGTCGACGAACATCGTGTCGCCGCCGTACTCCTCCGGCACCAGGCCGTACTCGGTGAGCTGGCCGCGGACCTTGACCGGGTCGGCCGCCTCCTTGTCGATCTTGTTCACCGCGACCACGATCGGCACGTCGGCCGCCTTGGCGTGGTTGAGCGCCTCGATCGTCTGCGGCATCACGCCGTCGTCCGCGGCCACCACGAGGACGGCGATGTCGGTCGACTTCGCACCACGGGCGCGCATGGCGGTGAACGCCTCGTGGCCCGGGGTGTCGATGAAGGTGATCTTCCGCTCCAGGTCGTCCACCACCGTGGCCACCTGGTAGGCGCCGATCGCCTGCGTGATGCCACCGGCCTCGCCCGCCACCACGTTGGTGTTGCGGAGCGCGTCCAGCAGCTTGGTCTTGCCGTGGTCGACGTGACCCATGACGGTGACGGCCGGCGGACGCGGGGCGAGGTCCTCCTCGCCACCCTCGTTCTCGCCGAACTCGATGTCGAAGCTCTCCAGCAGCTCGCGGTCCTCGTCCTCGGGCGAGACGACCTCGATGTTGTAGTTGAGCTCTGCACCCAGCACCTGCAGGGTGTCGTCGGCCACCGACTGGGTGGCGTTCACCATCTCGCCCAGGTGGAACAGCACCTGCACCAGGGACGCCGGCTCGACGCCGATCTTCTCAGCGAGGTCGGTCAGCGACGCGCCGCGGCGCAGCCGGACGGTCTGCCCGTCGCCCTGGCGGACGCGCACGCCGCCAATGCTCGGGGCCTCCATCTGGTCGAACTCTTGCCTGCGCTGCTTCTTCGACTTGCGCCCACGCTTGGCGGGACCGCCCGGACGCCCGAAGGCGCCCTGGGTACCCGAACCGCCACGGCCGCCACGGCCGCCACGGCCGCCGCCACCGGGCGGGCCACCCGCACCGGGAGGACCACCGACGCCACCACGGCCCGGCGCGCCGCCGGGACGGCCACGGCCGGCGGCACCGACACCGCCGCCGGGACGGCCGGCCCCACCACGGGAGGGTCCACCCAGGCCCGCCGGAGCGGTCTTGGGCATCATCGCCGGGTTGGGACGCGGCATGCCCGCCACGCCACCGCCGGGCCGCGGCATGCGGTCACCGGCCGGACGGGGGCCACCGGGGCGGTCGCCGAAGCTGCGGTCGCCGGGACGGCCCTGGCCCGCCGAACCCTCCGGACGCGGGCGCTGGACGCCCATGCCCTGACGGGACGCGAACGGGTTGTTGCCCGGACGCGGGGCACCCGGCTTGCGGGATCCCTGTCCGGGGAGGCCACCGGTGCCACCGGGGCGCGGGACCGGACGCGGGCGCGGCGACTCGGCGCCGGGCTGCGGTCGGGGTGCCGGCGCGGCCGGACGGGGGCCGGGGGTCGCCGCCGGACGCGCCTCGGTGGGCGCCGCCGGGGCGGGGGCCGCCTCCGCAGCGGGTGCGGGACGGGCGGCCGGGGCCGGGCGCGAGGGCGCGGCGGGGCGTTCCTGGGCTGCCGGGGCGACGGGGGCCGCCGGCGCGGGGGCCGGGGCGGACGGGGCCGGAGTGGGTGCCGGCGCAGGGGCCGGGGTGGCCGGCGCGGGGGCCGCGGCGGCCGGCTGTGCCGGGGCGGGCGTCCGCGTCGGGGCGGACGGACGGGCGGCCGGGGCGCTCGGCGCGGGAGCGCTCGCCGACGAACCGGCGGCCTTCTCCTTCAGCCGGCGCACGACCGGCGCCTCGATGGTCGACGAGGCGGACCGGACGAATTCCCCCATGTCATTGAGGGTCTGCAGAAGTTCCTTGCTTTCGAGTCCGAGCTCCTTCGCGAGCTCGTAGACGCGGACCTTGGCCACTACTCTCCTTCAGGTCCGCGCGGGCGCGACGGACCAGCTAGTTGTGTTCAGTGCTCATTTCGAGGTACTCATCGAGTGGTCATGAGCGTTAGCCCACTTTCTGGTTGTGTTCGCCACGACGGCGGACGCGCGGGCAAGAGTCTATCCTTTTCCGTCCGCAAACCCTTAATCGGGGACGCCGAGCAGCCGGGCGACCTGGCTCCCGTCGACGGGACGGCGCAACGCCCTGGCCACGGCGCGCCGCTTCACGACGGCGGCCGCGCATCCCGGGTGGAGGTAGCAGCCGCGGCCGGGCATCACCTGGGACCCGTCGACGACCACCGTGCCCGTGCCCGGGTTCCACACCAGCCGCACCAGTTCGGCCTTGCCCGCGGTGCCGCGGCACCCGATGCACGTGCGAACTCCGATCACAACGTCGCAGTGTAGGCCGCCTGTTCCCGGTTGCCCGCGCAGGCTGCGGGACCCGCGTCCTGCGTGCACACCCGGGATCCACAGCGGGCTCCCAGCCCGGCCGGGGCCCGACCACAGCAGCTCGCGGTGTGCTGGGCTCCGGGATGGAGCAACGGGCTCCCACAGCGGCAAGGAGACACATGACCAGCAGGGCGACCATCGCGATCGGCGTGGGTTCGGCAGTGATCGCGATCGGGGCGGCGGTCGGTGTCGGCGCGCTCGCGGCCAACCTCGCAGGCGGCCAGGACGGCGCCGCCGCGCCGGCCAGCGCGTCCACCGGCGCCGGCACGGACCGCGACGGGGACGCCGGCCCGGGCTCCGGCCGCGGTGGGTTCGACACCGACCGCCTGGCGGCGTCCCTCGCCGGCAAGCTCGGCGTCGACGAGGCCACCGTCCGGACGGCGCTGGAGGAGGCGGTACCGGCCGGGCGGCCGGACGGCGCGCCGACGGGCGAGCCGACCGGGCAACCGACGGGCGAGCCGACCGGGCGTCCCTCCGGTCAGCCGGACGGCATGGGCGACCGGTCGGGGTTCGCCGAATCGATCGCGAAGACCCTGGCCGACAAGCTGGACCTCGACGAGGCGAAGGTGCTCGCCGCGTTGCAGGAGGCGATGTCGGAACTGCGCGACGACGCCGGCACGCAGCCGTCGGCGACGCCGACGCAGAAGTAGCCGGCTATTCGGCGGTGTCGGGACGGATGTCGATCCGCCAGCCGGTCAGCCGGGCCGCGAGGCGGGCGTTCTGCCCCTCCCGGCCGATGGCGAGCGACAGCTGGTAGTCCGGCACCACCACGCGCGCGGCCCGCGCGGTGGCGTCGGTGACCGTCACCGACGTCACCTTGGCCGGGCTGAGCGCCTGCGCGACGAAGACCTTCGGGTCGTCGGAGTAGTCGATGATGTCGATCTTCTCCTCGTTCAGTTCGTGCATCACCGCGCGCACCCGCTGGCCCATGGGGCCGATGCAGGCGCCCTTGGCGGACACGTCGGGGTTGTTGCTCACCACGGCGATCTTGGTGCGATGGCCGGCCTCGCGGGCGATCGCCTTGATCTCGACGATGCCGTGCTCGATCTCGGGCACCTCCATGCGGAACAGCTTGGCGACGAGGTTCGGGTGGGTGCGCGAGACCACCACCTGCGGCCCGCGCAACTCACGCCGCACGCTGACCACGTACACCCGCAGGCGCAGCCCGTGGCGGTAGTCCTCGCCGGGCACCTGCTCGGCCTGCGGCATGATCGCCTCGATGCTGCCCAGGTCGACGCGGACGGTACGCGAGTCGCGGTCCTGCTGGACGACGCCGAGGACGATGTCGCCCTCGACCCCGGCGAAGTGGCCGAACTTCTGCTCGTCCTCCGCCTCGCGGAGCCGCTGGAAGATCACCTGCCGGGCCGTCGTGGCGGCCACGCGCCCGAAGCCCTCCGGGGTGTGGTCGAACTCGCCGATCCGGTTCTCCTCCTCGTCGAGCTCCGGGGCGAACACGGTCACCTTGCCCGAGCGCCGGTCGATCTCGACCCGCGATCCCGGCACGGCGCCGGGGGTCTTCTCGTAGGCGTTCAGCAGCGCCTCCGACAGGGCGCCGATCAGCACGTCCATGCTGATCTCCTTGTCGCGCTCCAGCTGCTTGAGCGCACTCATGTCGACGTCCACGTCAGACCTCTGCTTCCTCTTCGGTGTCCTCGCCCTCGACCGGCCGGTTCAGTTCCACCTGCACCAGTGCCCGCCGCACGTCCGCCAGCGCCACGCGCCGTGGGGTGCCGTCGACCTCGACCTCGACCGACTCCTCGTCCGCGGCGAGCACCCGTCCGGTCACCGTGCCCTCGGCCAGCGCGAGCTCGACCAGGCGTCCGGTGTTGCGGCGGAAGTGCCGGGGGTGGGTGAGCGGACGGCTCACCCCGCGCGAGGAGACCTCGAGGGTGTAGGGGCGGCCCTTGGTGATGTCCGCGGCGTCAAGGACCGCGGAGATGGCCCGCGTCGCCTCGGCGATCTCGTCCAGGGACGGCCCGCGGCCCGCCGGGCCGTCGCCGTCGAGGAAGACCCGCACCACCGAGCGCTTGCCCGCGGTCATCACCTCGAGCCGGTCCACCTCGAGGGAGTGCGACGCGGCCACAGGTGCGACCAACGCCTCCAGGTCAGCGGTGTTCATGGCCAGTCCCTCGATCCGATTGTGCGAATGCGGTTGTGTTGTGCTGCGCAGGCTGCCAATTCTAGGCCCCGGACGGGGCCGGCGGTGCCGGGGTCAGCCGCGGACGGCTGCGAGCACCGCGTCCACGGCACCCGCGACCGGCACCTCGGCACGCTCGCCGGTGGCGCGGTCGCGCACCTCGACGAGCCCGTCGGCCAGTCCGCGCCCGACCACGACCGAGACCGGCATGCCCATGATCTCCGCGTCGGCGAACTTCACCCCGGGGCTCGCCTTGCGGTCGTCGAGCAGCACGCGGACGCCACGCGCGTCGAGGTCGTGTGCCAGCTGCTCGGCGGCGGCAGCGATCTCGTCGCCCTTGCCGGTGGCCAGCACCTGCACGTCGAAGGGCGCGAGCGCGCGGGGCCACGCCAGGCCGCGCTCGTCGCAGGTCGCCTCCGCCACGGCGGCCACGGCGCGGGACACGCCCACGCCGTAGGAGCCCATCGTGACCGTCACGAGCTTGCCGTTGGCGTCGAGCACCTTCAGCCCCAGCGCATCGGCGTACTTGCGGCCGAGCTGGAAGATGTGGCCCATCTCGATGCCACGGGCCAGGCTGAGCGGGCCGGAGCCGTCGGGGGCGGGATCGCCCTCGCGGATCTCGGCGACGTCGAGCACGCCGTCGGAGGTGAAGTCGCGGCCGGCCACCACGTCGACCATGTGGGTGTCGACGACGTTGGCGCCGGTGATCCAGGCGGTGCCGTCCACGACCCGCGGGTCGGTCAGGTAGCGCACCTTCAGCGGGCCCTCGGCCCCGAGGTACTGCACGGCCTCACCCGTGGCCAGCGACACCGGGCCGATGTAGCCCTTCACCAGGCCGGGGTTGTCGGCGAAGTCCTCGTCGGTGACGGGCGCCGCCTCGGCCGGCGACACGGCGGCCTCGAGCCGCTTCATGTCCACGTCGCGGTCACCGGGCAGGCCGACGACCAGGAGCTCGCTTCGGCCGTCGGGCTGGACGAGACGGAACACCACGTTCTTGAGGGTGTCGGCCGCCGTCCAGGCGCGGTCGGGGCGCGGGAACTTCTGGTTGGCCACGTCGACCAGCTCGACGATCGTGCCGGTGTCCGGGGTGTCGACGGTGCGCGCCGGGCCGATTCCTTCGGCGTCCTGCGCGGGCGGGGGTGCGATGCGGACGGCCTCCACGTTCGCCGCGTAGCCGCCCGGTGAACGCACGAAGGTGTCCTCGCCCGTCGGGGAGACGGCGAGGAACTCCTCCGACGCCGAACCGCCCATCGCGCCGGAGGTGGCCTTCACGATCACGTAGGTGAGCCCCAGGCGCTCGAAGATGCGGACGTACGCGCGCCGGTGCGCCTCGTAGGACGCGGCCAGCCCCTCGTCGTCGACGTCGAAGGAGTAGGAGTCCTTCATCACGAACTCACGGCCGCGCAGCAGGCCGGCCCGGGGCCGTGCCTCGTCGCGGTACTTGGTCTGGATCTGGTACAGCGACAGCGGGAGGTCCTTGTACGAGGAGTACAGGTCCTTCACCAGCAGGGTGAACATCTCCTCGTGCGTCGGGCCGAGCAGGTAGTCGCCGCCCTTGCGGTCCTTGAGGCGGAACAGGTTGGGCCCGTACTCGGTCCAGCGGTGCGTGGCCTCGTAGGGCTCTCGGGGGAGCAGCGCGGGGAAGCGCACCTCCTGCGCGCCCATCGCGTCCATCTCCTCGCGGACGATCCGCTCGACCTGCTGGAGGACCCTCAGTCCCAGCGGCAGCCAGGTGTAGATGCCGGGGGCGGTGCGCCGGATGTAGCCGGCACGGACCAGCCAGCGGTGGCTGGGGACCTCGGCGTCCGCGGGATCCTCACGCAGGGTACGGACGAACAGCTGGGAAAGGCGGGTGATCACCGGGCGATCTTAGCGAGCCGCGGGGACCCTCCCCCGCCTGCGGTCACCCGTGGCGCCAGTAGCCCTTCACGATGACGGCCTCCGCGGGCAGCTCCCAGCGTCCCAGCAGCAACGCGCGGGCCGCCGGAACCACCTCTGCCTCGGACGCGACGAAGCCCAGCACCGACCCGGACGGCCGGTCGCTCTCCCCCAGCGCGGCCAGCGCGTCGGTGAGACGGTCGCGGCCACGGACCAGCACGGTGACGTGCGCGGCGGCGTCGCCGGGGATCGGCACCAGCTCGTTCTCCGGTGCGACCTCGACGAGCACGCGGGCCGGCGTGCCGGGACGCCGGGAGCGGAGGAAGCGGGAGATGGCCGGGACGGCGGTCTCGTCCCCGGCGAGGAACCAGGCGTCGGGCTCCGCGGTGACGGCGTTCGTCCGCCGCGGCCCGGCGACAGCCAGCGCGGAGCCGAGGGGCGCGGCCGAGGCCCACTGCGAGCCGGGGCCGTCGCCGTGGATCACGACGTCGAACTCGACCCAGCCCTCGACCGGGTCGGCGTTCATCGGCGTGTACTCACGGCTCGGCAGCTCGCGCCACTCCTCCGGCGTCGCGGGCAGGGCCACGCCGGCCGGGGCGAAGAAGAGCCGGACGTGGTCGTCCGCCCCGGGAGCCTCGAAGCCACGCAGGTCCTCGCCGGCGACCCGGATCCGCACGTAGCCGGGCGTGAGCCAGGTCCGGGCGACGAGTTCCGCCGGACGCAGGCGCGCCTCCAGCGGGACGGTCTCGAACGCGGCAGGGGTGGTGACGGTCACGGCGGAAGTCCTTCGTCCTCGGGCGGTGCACTGAGGTTAGCCTCACCTCACAAGACCCGGCACCGGCCCGGTCGTCCCTCGGGGCGGGGAATACCCGGGCGCCGCCGGGGTTGTGGTGGGCGCACGCCATCGACCAGGGGGAACAGCACATGCTCGTGACCGGCCTCGTCCTCGCCGGACTCGCCGCGGGGATCCACGTCTACATCTTCGCCCTGGAGTCGCTGTGGTGGACCGGCCCCCGGGGGCGCGCGGCCTTCGGCACCACCCCGCAGCAGGCCGAGGCCACCAGGGAGCTGGCCTTCAACCAGGGCTTCTACAACCTGTTCCTCGCCGTGCTCGTGGCCGCGGGCATCGCCCTGTTCGCACTCGGCCACTCCCTCGTGGGCGCGACCCTGGTCCTCGCCGGCACGGGATCGATGGTGGCGGCCGGCCTGGTGCTCGCGCTGTCCTCGCCGGCCAAGCGGCGGGCGGCGCTGGTGCAGGCCGGTCCCCCGCTGCTCGCCATCCTGCTGCTGGGCACGGCCCTGGCGGGTGGCGCCACGATGGCAGGATGACCGCGTGACGCAGACCCCGATCCCCGACGGCGCCCGCCGCGTCGGCGAGACCCTGGCCGGGCTCGGCCACCCGCACGAGGTCGTGATGCTGCCGGTCACCGGACGCACCGCGGCGGACGCCGCGTCCGCGCTCGGCGTCCAGCTCGGCCAGATCGCGAAGAGCATCGTGTTCCGGCGCCTGTCCGACGACGCCGCGGTTCTCGTGGTGACCTCCGGCGACCTGCGGGTGGACGAGAAGAAGGTCTCCGCCCTGGTCGGGAAGGTGGGCCGTGCGGACGCGGACTTCGTGAAGGCGTCCACGGGGTTCTCGATCGGCGGGGTCTCCCCGATCGGCCACACCAGCGCTCCGGTGATCCTCGTCGACCGCGAACTGTTCCGCTTCGACCAGGTCTGGGCCGCCGCCGGGCACCCCTACGCCGTCTTCCCGCTCTCGCCCGACGAGCTCGTCCAGCTCACCGGCGCCCCGGTGGAGGAGATCGCCTGAGGGCTGCCCCTCGGCGAACGGCGAGGAACAGAGCGGGTGCTCAGGCCTCGATCCAGAGGCAAAAGGGGTGCCCGGCCGGGTCGAGGCAGACCCGCACGTCGTCCTGGGGCTGGAACGCGGCCAGCCGGGCGCCGCACGCCAGCGCGTGCGCGACGCCGGCGTCGAGGTCGTCGACCCTGATCTCGAGGTGCGCCTGCATCTGCTGGGTGCCGGGCCCCTGCGGCCAGACCGGGGGGACGTGGGTGGGCTCCGCCTGGAACGCGAGCCCGATGCCGCCGGACGGATTGCGCAGCGCCAGCCAGTCGTCGTCACCGGTCGTGGGCTCCGCCCAACCGAGCAGGCGGGCGTAGAAGCGGGCCAGCGCGAGGGGTTCGGGTGCGGCCAGGGTGATCGTGGTGAGGGTGCAGCCGGTGTCCATGCGACCTTCCTACCACGGGGACCGGCCGCCGCCGGAGGGCGGGCCGTCCGCTCAGAACAGGACGGTGGCGAACTCCCCGGACTGCCGGTAGCCGACCCGCTCGTAGCAGCGGATGGCGCGGATGTTGAAGTCGTTCACGTACAGGCAGGCCGTCGGGTACTCGGCGAGCACGTACTCGGTGACCGCGGCGACCGCGGGTTCGGAGAGCCCTCTTCCGCGCAGGGACGGGTCCAGCCAGACCCCCTGGATCTGCGCGACCGGTCCGCTGGCCGCGCCGATGTCGCTCTTGAAGACCACCCGGCCGCCCTCGACGATGCCGAACGCGCGCCCGGAATCCACCAGCCAGCGGCAGTAGCTGCGGTAGCTGGTGTCACCGCCGGCGAGCGGGTCGGCCCCCACCTCTTCGGTGTACATCGCGACCGAGGCGGCGAAGTAGGAGTCGAAGTCGGCAGCGGTGATCGGCCTGACGCGAGGGTCGGCGGGCACGGCGGGAGAATCGGTGATCGCCATCACCGGCTGGCGGGGACGGACCTCGCGCACCTGGCTGTACGACTTGCCCCAGCGCTCCCCCAGCGCTCGCCAGAACGGCAGCGCGAACCAGGAGGGCCCCACGATCGACTGGCAGGTGCGCCGGCGTCCCACGGCCTCGACGAACGCAGGGAGCGCCTCGGAGTCCGTGACCACCGGCACCAGGTTCGCCCCGCTGTGCAGCAGCGCGGACGGGTGGTCGCCCGGCCAGCCCCACAGCACGCCGGGGGCGCCGGGGTTGAGCACGCCCGCATCGAGGCGGGAGCCGACGAACACGTTCGCAACCGGGTCCTCGGCGACGAGCCGCCGGGCGGTGCCGGCGTCCCAGGTGGTGAGGATCCGGGCGGACATGGCTACGCGGCGGACATGGTCAGGAGACGCTGACCTCGACGGGGCCGGACGCCGCGTCCGGCATCTCTGCCGCGAGCCGGTTGGCCTCCTCGATCAGCGTGGCGACGATCTCGGACTCGGGCACGGTCTTGATGACCTCGCCACGCACGAAGATCTGGCCCTTGCCGTTGCCGGACGCGACGCCCAGGTCGGCCTCCCTCGCCTCGCCGGGTCCGTTCACCACGCACCCCATGACGGCGACGCGCAGGGGGACCTCCATGCCGGTGAGCCCCTCCGTGACCTCCTCGGCCAGCTTGTAGACGTCCACCTGGGCGCGGCCGCAGGAGGGGCAGGAGACGATCTCGAGGTGGCGCGGGCGCAGGTTCAGAGCCTCCAGGATCTTGATCCCGACCTTCACCTCCTCGGCCGGCGGGGCGGACAGCGACACCCGGATGGTGTCGCCGATCCCCTTGGCCAGCAGCGCGCCGAAGGCGACCGAGGACTTGATCGTGCCCTGGAACGCCGGACCGGCCTCGGTGACGCCGAGGTGCAGCGGATAGTCGCAGGCCTCGCTGAGCTGCTCGTAGGCGCGCACCATCACCACCGGGTCGTGGTGCTTGACCGAGATCTTGAAGTCGCGGAAGCCGTGCTCCTCGAACAGGCTCGCCTCCCACAGGGCCGACTCGACCAGCGCCTCCGCTGTGGGAGCGCCGTACTTGGCCAGCAGCCGCTTGTCGAGGGAGCCGGCGTTGACGCCGATGCGGATGGAGACGCCGGCGTCGGAGGCGGCCTGGGCGATCTGCTTCACCTGGTCGTCGAAGGCACGGATGTTGCCCGGGTTCACGCGGACGGCTGCGCAGCCCGCGTCGATGGCGGCGAACACGTACTTCGGCTGGAAGTGGATGTCGGCGATCACCGGGATCTGGCTCTTCTTGGCGATGATGTGCAGCACGTCGGCGTCGTCCTGGCTGGGGACGGCGACACGGACGATGTCACACCCCGTGGCGGTGAGTTCCGCGATCTGCTGGAGGGTGCCGTTGATGTCGGTGGTCTTGGTGGTGGTCATCGACTGCACCGAGACCGGCGCGCCGCCCCCCACGAGCACCTTGCCCACCCTGATCTGCCGGGTGGGACGTCGCGGTGCGAGGACCGGCGGCGGAGTGGCGGGCATTCCCAGGTTGATGGTCATGGACTCCTCGTTCGACAACACCGACGGCCGTCGACCGGGCCGCCGCAGACAGCCTACCCACCGCCCGCAGGGGCGGGGACGCAGGCGCTGCCGACGCGGCCGGAGGCAGTTGTGCTGCCGCCGCCCCTGGACCGGACCGTCAGAAGAGCTGCACCGGGCTGACGATGTCGGCCAGGATCAGCACGACACCGCTGACCAGCAGCAGCGCACCGACCGCGTACGCGACGGGCAGGAGCTTCGCGGTGTCGAAGAAGCCCGGGTCGCGGCGCCCGAACAGCCGGGCGCCGGTGCGCCGGAGCCACTCGTAGAGGGCGCCCGCGATGTGCCCACCGTCCAGCGGCGGCAGCGGGATGAAGTTGAACAGCGCGAGGAACAGGTTCACCGCTGCGAGCAGGGAGAAGAAGGTCGCCGCCTTCTGCGGCAGGCCCACCTCGCCCGAGGCCACCACCTGGCCGGCCACGGTGCTGGCGCCCACGATGCTGATCGGGTCGTAGACGCTGCGTGGCTGGCCGGTGACCAGCCCCCACACCACGTGCCACACCTTGAGCGGGAACTGCACGAGGGCCACCGCGCTCTGCTGGGTCATCGTCCACATGTCGCCGAGCACGTCGACCGGCCCGCCCCGCACCAGCTGGGTCTGTGGGCTCACGCCGAGCCAGCCACCTTGCACCCGGTTCGACGGGTCGAGCGTGTCGGGGAGGGCGGTGACCACGGTGTGCACCGGGGTCAGGTCGACCAGCGCGCCGTCGCGCTCCACCACGATCCGCGCCTCCGCGTCCCTGTTGGCCCTGATCAGGCCGCTCAGCTGGGCGTAGGAGGTGATCTGGGTGCCGTTGAAGCTCACCACGCGGTCGCCGGGACGCAACCCCGCCGCGGCGGCCGGCGAGGGCGGGTCGGAGGGCGCGCACTCGGTGCGCGCCGGGTCGGCGATGATGCACGCCTGGACATAGGCGATGGTCGTCTGCGGCCGCACCACCCCGTAGGTCGCGGTCACCCCCAGCAGCAGGACGAAGGCGATCAGCAGGTTCATCGCCGGCCCGCCCGCCATGACGACCAGCTTCTGCCAGGTCTTCTTCTGGTAGAACAACCGCTCCTGCTCCACGTCCGTGGGGGTGATCTCCTCCCACTCCGCGGCGCGGGCCGAGTCGGCGAACTCTGCCAGCCGCGTACGGCGCCGCCTCCCGTCCGGGCGCGGCGGGTACATCCCGAGCAGCTGGACGAAGCCGCCCAGGGGGAACCACTTCACGCCGTACTCGGTCTCCCCGCGGCGTGTCGACCACATCGTCGGGCCGAAGCCGACGAAGTAGCGCGGCACGCGGACGCCGAACAGCCTGGCCGGCACCATGTGCCCGATCTCGTGCAGCGCGACCGAGACCATGATCAGGGCGAAGAACGCGACGGCGAAGCCGATCACCGTGAGGGTTTCCATGTCAGTGCTCCCGATCGATCCGTTCGGCTGCGGCCGCGCGCGCCCACGCGTCCGCCCCGAGGACCGAGGAGACGGTGAGCTCTCCGGTCCCTGGCCGGGTCAGGTGGGCGTCGACGACGTCTGCGACCACCTCAACGATGCCAGTGAACCCCAACCGCCCCGCACAGAACGCGTCGACGCACACCTCGTTGGCCGCGTTGTAGACCGCGGGCGCCAGCCCCCCGGCCAGGCCGCACCGCCGCGCGAGCTCGACCGCAGGGAACGCGTCGTCGTCCAGGGGCTCGAAGGTCCAGCTGGTCGCCCGGGTCCAGTCGCACGCCGCGGCGGCGTCCGGCGTGCGCTCGGGCCACGACAGCGCCAGCGCGATCGGTAGCCGCATGTCCGGCGGCGAGCACTGGGCGATGGTCGAGCCGTCGCAGAACTCCACCATCGAGTGGACGACCGACTGCGGGTGGACCACCACCTGGATCGCCTCCAGCGGCACGCCGTACAGCAGGCCCGCCTCCAGCAGTTCGAGCCCCTTGTTGACCAGGGTCGAGGAGTTGATCGTGATCACACGGCCCATCTGCCAGGTGGGGTGGGCCATCGCCTGCTCGGGCGTCACCGACGCCAGGCGCTCGCGGCTCCAGCCGCGGAACGGCCCGCCGGACGCGGTCAGGACCAGGCGCCGCACCTCCTCGGCGCGGCCGGCCCGCAACGCCTGGGCGAAGGCCGAGTGCTCGGAGTCGACCGCGACGATCTGGCCGGGCGCGGCCGCGTCGGTGACCAGGCGCCCGCCGATCACGAGCGACTCCTTGTTGGCCAGCGCGAGCGTCGAGCCCGCGGAGAGGGCCGCGAGGGTGGGCTCCAGCCCGGCCGCGCCGGTGATGCCGTTCAGGACGACGTCGCACGCGAGGGCGGCGAGCCGCGTGGCCGCGTCCGGCCCCGACCACACCGTGGTCCCGGGAAGGGCGTCCGCCACGCGGTCGGCGGCGTCGGGGTCCCCCACGGCGACCACCTCGGGCCGCAGCGCCCGCGCCTGGGCCACGAGGGCGTCCACGGACGAGCCGCCCGCGGCGAGCCCGAGCACCCGGAAGCGCTCCGGGCGCTGCGAGACCACGTCGACCGCCTGGGTGCCGATGGACCCCGTGCTGCCCAGGATCACCACGTCGCGCATCCGCACTCCTTCCGGCCGGCTGTGTCGGGCCCGGCCCAGACGAGGGTAGCCGACGCGTTCCAGCGCAACGCTTCGACGACGTCGCAAAGCCCGGCTGGCGGGCCGTCGCCCCGGTAGGGTCGGAACCGTCCATCCCGCTCCGCGTGGCGAACGAAGGCGACACCGTGCTCGACCGTGTTCCTCCCCCGACGCGTCCGGTCCCCCCGGCGCCGCGACGGCCGGCGTCCGCTGCGTGTCCCGGCTCGCGGGTGGGTACGCCCGGGACGGCGGGCCGACGATGACGGTCTACTTCGTGGCGAACATCCGCATCCACGACGAGGTGGAGTACCGGGCCTACCTCGACGCCTGCGGCGAGGTCTTCGCCCGCTCCACCGGCACCTACCTGGCTGTGGACGCCTCCCCCACCGTCCTCGAGGGCAGCTGGCCGTACTCGCGCTCGGTGATCATCAGCTTCCCCGGCGAGGAGGACCTGCTCGCCTGGTACCGCTCCCCGCAGTACCAGGAGGTCCTGCGGCACCGGCTCGCGGGGGCCGACTGCGACACGATCGTGGTCCACGGCACGGACCCGGGAGCGGCGTGACCAGCCCCCCTCCGGGAACCGGAGGCGAGATCGAGTCGCTCGCCCAGCTCGACGCGCGACTGTCCTCCGGCCAGGGCCTCGCCGAGTGCTACCTGCAGTCGCTCGACCTCACCGCTCACGGCGCGGCGCTGCTGGCCACCGACGTGACCCGGGCCGTGTTCCTCGGGTGCACGTTCGCCCCCGGCGTGGAGGCCGCGCTGGAGGCCGCAGGGGCGCTGGTGTTCCCGACCCTCCCCGACCTGCCCTTCAACCCCTACCGCTCCGGGCTGTACACGCCCCAGGAGCTGTACGCGGGCCTCGACAAGGGCCACCGCTACACCTTCGACGCCCGGGTGTACCGGTGGTGGCGCCACGTCGGCCGGCACCGCAGCCTGACCAGCGAGCTCGCCATGACCCTGCACGACCACGCGATCACGGAGGCGCTGGACGACGTCGGCCTCGACGGCGCGGTGGGGGTGATGGGCGGCCACCAGCTCCTGCGCGGGTCCGCGGACTACACGGGGGCCGCGCACCTGGGCCGCGCGCTGGCCGCGACCGGGCGGACGGTGATCACCGGCGGCGGACCCGGGGCCATGGAGGCGGTGAACCTGGGCGCGGCGCTGCGGGGACCGGTGTCCGCCCTCGAGGCGGCCCTCGCGCTGCTGGCCGAGCGGCCGCGGTTCGCCGACGACGTCGCGTCGTGGGTGGGGGCCGGGATGGCGGTCCGCGACCGGTGGGAGCTCAGCGGCCACAGCTACGGGATCCCCACCTGGCTGTACGGCCACGAGCCGCCCAACGTGTTCAGCGCCGGCATCGCCAAGCTCTTCTCCAACGCCATCCGCGAGGACGTCCTGCTCCGGCACGCCTCCGGCGGCCTGGTCTGCCTCCCGGGAGCGGCGGGCACCGTCCAGGAGGTCTTCCAGGCCGTCACCCCCCGCTTCTACGCTGCCCCCGGCGAGCCGCTGCCGCCGCTGGTGCTCGTCGGCGTGGAGTACTGGACGCGGACGCGCCCGGCCTGGCCACTGCTCACCGCGCTCGCCGACGGCCGGCCCATGGCCGGCGCGATCCATCTGGTGGACGGCGTGGCCGGGGTACCCGCGTTGCTCGGCTGACGGCCGGATGGAGCCCGTCGCCGGGTGACGGCGTCAGCCGCGCGTGGTCTCGGTGGCGGCGAGCTGCCCGCAGGCGCCGTCGATCTCCCGGCCGCGGGTGTCGCGGACGGTGACCGCCACCCCCCTGGCCTCGAGGCGGCGGACGAACTCGATCTCGTCGCCGCGCCGCGACGCCGTCCACTTCGAGCCGGGAGTCGGGTTGAGCGGGATCAGGTTCACGTGCACCCAGCCGAAACCGCCGGGACGGCCCTGGAGGCCCGGCGCCCGCAGCACGTCCGCGAGCGCGTCGGCACGCCACGCCTGGTCGTTCACGTCGCGGATGAGGGCGTATTCGATCGACACCCGCCGTCCGGTGGCCTCGAAGTAGGCGCGGGCCGCGCCGACCACCTCGGCCACGTTCCAGCGGGTGTTGATCGGGCAGAGCATGTCGCGGAGTTCGTCGTCCGGCGCGTGCAGGCTGACCGCGAGCGTCACCGGCAGCCCCTCGGCGGCCAGGCGCCGGATCTGCGGCACCAGCCCGACGGTCGAGACGGTCACACCCCGGGCGGAGATGCCGAGCCCGTCCGGCCCCGGCGCGACGATCGTCCGGACGGCCCGGATCATGGCGGTGTAGTTCGCCATCGGCTCGCCCATGCCCATGAACACGATGTTGTTGACCCGGCCCGGTCCCCCGGGCACCTCGCCGTCGCGCAACCGGCGGGCGGCGTCCATCACCTGCGCGAGGATCTCCGCCGTGCTCAGGTTGCGCTGGAGCCCTCCCTGCCCGGTCGCGCAGAACGGGCACGCCATCCCGCAGCCCGCCTGCGACGAGATGCAGACCGTGGCCCGCTCCCGTCCCGACCCGCTCGCGCGGATGCCCGGGACGCCGTAGCGCATCAGCACGCTCTCCACCAGGGAGCCGTCGTGCAGGCGCCACAGCGTCTTCACTGTGGTGCCGGCGTCGGCCGCCTGGTCGCGCACCCGGTCCAGCAGGGACGGGGCGAAACGCTCGGCGAGCACGGCCCGCTCGGCCTTGGGGATGTCCGTCCACCCCGCGGGGTCGGCCTGGAGCCGTTCGAACAGGTGCCGGGTGAGCTGCGCGGCGCGGAACTTCGGCAGGCCGAGCGCGACGACCGCGTCCGCACGCTCCGCGGCGTCCAGGTCGGCCCAGTGCCGCGGCGGCTTCCCCCGGCGCGGGGCGCCGAGGGCGAGCGGCACCGTCCGTCCGGCCTCCGCGTGGGCGAGGGACTCGGCGTAGGCCGACTCCTCCTCCGGGGTGAGGCCGGTCACCAGCTGACCCCGGCGAGGGTGAACAGCAGCCAGGCCGCCGGTGCGGCGACCAGGGTGGAGTCGAGGCGGTCCATGACACCCCCGTGGCCGGGCAGGAACGAGCTCATGTCCTTGATCCCCACATCCCTCTTGATCAGCGACTCGATGAGGTCGCCCGCCGTGCCGGTGATCACCACGACGACGGCCAGCAGCAGGCCGAACCACCACGGCTGCTTCATCACGAAAACCACCATCAGGATGCCCACGACGCTGGCCAGGACCACCGAACCGGCCATGCCCTCCCAGGTCTTCTTCGGGCTGATCCTCGGGGCCATCGGGTGCCTGCCGAGGGTGGCGCCGGCGGCGTAGCCCCCGGTGTCGCTCCCGGTGATGCACAGCAGCACCGCCACGACCTTCGCCACCCCGTGCTCCTGGGCGAGGATCAGCCCCACGAACGAGGCGAGGAGCGGGACGTAGCCGATGATGAACACGCTCGCGGCGCTGTCGCGGGCGTAGCCCTCCGCCCCGCCGAACATGCGCCAGATCAGCGCGAGCAGGACGGTGCCGCCGATCGTGCCCAGCAGCACCACGTGCCAGGGCATCCGCGTCACCGGCTGGAACACTGCCGCGGCATAGGAACCGCCGATGATGAAGATGTTGCCGATGACCACGGGCACGACGACCGACGTCATGCCGACGCGCTTGAGCGCGTGGTGGAGCTCCACCGCCCCGAGGCTGGTGAGCACGACGAGCAGCACGATGAACCCGACCGGCCACCACGTCAGCGTGGCGACCACGTACCCGAACAGGCCCAGCCCGACCACGATGGCCATGGGCAGGTCCCGCCCCGCACGCGAGGTGCGCGGGGCGGCGTCCTGCGGCTCGCCGTCGGCCACTCAGACCTCCAGCAGTTCGGCTTCCTTGGCCTTCAGCAGCTCGTCGACGGAATCGATGTGCCTCTTGGTGGCCGCGTCCAGCTGCTTCTCCGCGCCGCGGGCGTCGTCCTCGCTGATCTCCTTGTCCTTGACCAGCTTGTTCACCGCCTCGATCGAGTGGCGACGGACGTTGCGCACCGCCACCCGGGCCTCCTCGGCCTTGTGGCGGGTCACCTTGATGTACTCCCGGCGCCGCTCCTCGGTGAGCTGCGGCATGACCAGCCGGATGACGTTGCCGTCGTTGGCCGGGTTCACGCCGAGGTCGGAGTCGCGGATCGCCTTCTCGATGCCGTGCATCGCGCCGCGGTCGAACGGCGTGATCAGCACGGTGCGGGCCTCCGGCACCTGGAAGGTGGCCAGTTGCTGCAGCGGCGTGGGCGCGCCGTAGTAGTCCACCATCAGCTTGTTGAACATGGCCGGGTGGGCCCGTCCGGTGCGGATGGCGGCGAACTCCTCACGGGCGTGGTCGACGGCCACGGCCATCTTGTGTTCGGCGTC
Source organism: Propionicimonas sp. T2.31MG-18 (assembly GCF_964266745.1). Classification (NCBI taxonomy): domain Bacteria; kingdom Bacillati; phylum Actinomycetota; class Actinomycetes; order Propionibacteriales; family Nocardioidaceae; genus Propionicimonas; species Propionicimonas sp. T2.31MG-18. Next base: position 236,000 of record NZ_CAXWGX010000012.1, on the reverse strand, counting down.
CTTGATGATCTCGGGGATCACGAGGTCCCTTCCCTTCTCGTTCTCTGCGCGCTCACGCGTGCAGGGTGGTTCCGATCTTCTCACCTGCGACCACCCGGGCGATGTTTCCGGTGACGCCGAGGTCGAAGAAGATCATCGGCAGCGCGTAGTCGCGGGCCAGGCTGACCGCCGTGGCGTCGGCGACCTTCAGGTCGGCGGCGAGGAACTCGTCGTAGGTGAGCTCGTCGTAGCGCTTGGCATCCGGGTTCGTGCGGGGGTCGGAGTCGTACACGCCGTCCGTGCCCTGCTTGGCCATCAGGAGGACGTCGGCGTGCACCTCGAGGGCCCGCTGCGCGGACACGGTGTCGGTGGAGAAGAACGGCATGCCCGACCCGGCGCCGAAGATGACCACGCGGCCCTTGTCCATGTGGCGGATGGCCCTCAGCGGGACGTACGGCTCGGCGACCTGGCCCATCGCGATCGCTGTCTGGACGCGGCTCTGGGCGCCGGCCTTCTCCAGGAAGTCCTGGAGGGCCAGCGCGTTCATGACCGTGCCCAGCATGCCCATGTAGTCGGCGCGGGCGCGGTCCATGCCGCGGGTCTGCAGCTCGGCGCCACGGAAGAAGTTCCCCCCGCCGGTGACGATCGACAGCTGGACGCCGCTGGAGACGACCTCGGCGATCTCGGCGGCGATGCCGGAGATGACGTCGGGGTCGACCCCGAGCTTGCCGCCGCCGAACGCCTCCCCCGAGAGCTTCAGCAGGACGCGGCGGTACGGGCTGGTCATGGGTTCTCCTCGGGCAGGTGTTCGGGGATGCGGCACCACCCTAGACGACGAGGCGCCGCCCCGCGTAAGCGGCGCCCGCTCGCCCGCCGTTCCTGCTGTCCCGGTCACGCCGCCCGCCCTGTCGCCGGCGCCCCGCTCCCCACCTGGCGCCCGGCTCCCCACCTGGCGCCCGGTTCCCCACCGGCCGCACGCCCAGCGGCCGTTCGCGCCCCCGAGTGCAACTCCTGCTGCCGGAATTCCGGCGGCGAGAGTTGCACTCGGTGGCAAGGGCGGGATCGAGAGGGGCGGAGGGACGCGGACAGACGCGGCTGGACGGGGACGCAGAACGGCCGCCCAGCGAGCTGGGCGGCCGTCCTGTGGTGCGGTGTGCTCAGGCGCCGGCGGCGAACCGGACGAAGCGCTTGACCTCGACCCCGTTCTTCTTCAGCAGCTGGCCGACGGTGAGCTTGTCGTCGGACACGCTCGCCTGCTCGACGAGGCAGACCTCCTTGAAGAAGCCACCGAGGCGGCCCTCCACGATCCGGGGGATGATGGCCTCCGGCTTGCCCTCCTCCTGCGCGGTGAGGGTGGCGATCTTGCGCTCGTTCTCGAGCACGGCCTCGGGCACCTCGTCGCGGGTGACATACGCCGGGGACATGGCCGCGATCTGCATCGCGATGCCCCGCACGAACGCCTCGTCCCCGCCCTCGAACTCGACCATCACGCCCACCTGAGGCGGCAGGTCGGCAGACCGCTTGTGCAGGTACACGCTGACCGGGCCGGCGAAGGTGGCGGCCGCCGCGAGCTCGAGCTTCTCGCCGATCTTGGCGCTGAGCTCTGCGACGGCGTCCGCGACGGTCTGGCCGGACGGGAGCGCCACGGCGGAGGCCGCCTCGACACCGTGGGCGCCGGCGGCGTCCACGGCCTTGGCGATCTCGTCGGCGAGCGCCATGAACTCGGCGTTCTTCGCGACGAAGTCGGTCTCGGCACCCAGCTGGATGACCGTCTTGCCCGCCGACGCGACGAGGCCGTTGCTGGCCTCGCGGTCGGAGCGCTTGGCCATCTTGGCCGCGCCCGTGACCCGGAGGATCTCGATGGCGGCGTCGAAGTCGCCGTCGGCCTCGGTGAGGGCCTTCTTGGCGTCCATCATTCCGGCGCCGGTGGCGTCGCGGAGCTTCTTGACGTCCGCGGCAGTGATCGTTGCCATAACTTCGGTGTTCCTTACTTGGTCTTCTTGGCGGGCTTGGCCGGCGTCGCGGCCTCTTCTTCTGCGACGGCCTCTGCGGCCGGGGCCTCCTCGACCGCGGCCTCGGGGGCCTCCTCGACCGGAGCCTCCTCGACCGGAGCCTCGGCGGGGACGTCCTCGGTGGCGGGCGCCTCGACGGCGAGCTCCTCGGCGACGGCGGCGGAGACCGGCTCCACGACGACGACGTCCTCGACGGTCGGCTCGGCCACAGCCTCGGCCGCGGTCGCGCCGGCGAGCAGGTCACGCTCCCAGTCGGGCATCGGCTCGACCTCTTCGCCGGTGGTTGCGCCGGCGGAGCGGGCCAGCAGGCCCTCGGCCACGGCGTCGGCGAGCACGCGGGTCAGCAGCGCCACCGAGCGGATCGCGTCGTCGTTGCCCGGGATGGGGAAGTCGACGTGATCGGGGTCGCAGTTGGTGTCGAGGATGCCGACGATCGGGATCCGCAGCTTGCGGGCCTCGTCGATGGCGAGGTGCTCCTTGTTGGTGTCGACCACCCAGACCGCCTGCGGGAGGCGGTGCATGTCGCGGATGCCGCCGAGGGTCTTGGCCAGCTTCTCCTTCTTGCGCTTCTGCTGGAGGAGCTCCTTCTTGGTGAGGCCGGAGGAGGCGACGTCGTCGAAGTTCAGGCCCTCGAGCTCCTTCATCTTCGCGATGCGCTTGCTGATGGTGCCGAAGTTGGTGAGCATGCCGCCCAGCCAGCGCTGGTTGACGTAGGGCATGCCGACGCGGGTGGCCTGCTCGGCGATGGCCTCCTGGGCCTGCTTCTTGGTGCCGATGAACAGGACCTGGCCGCCGCGCGCGACGGTCTCCTTCACGAAGGCGTATGCCGAGTCGATGTAGGACAGCGACTGCTGGAGGTCGATGATGTAGATGCCGTTGCGCTCGGTGAAGATGAACTTCTTCATCTTCGGGTTCCACCGGCGGGTCTGGTGCCCGAAGTGGACGCCGCTGTCGAGCAGCTGGCGCGTGGTGACGACGGCCATGGCCGTTCCTTTCTGCGCGGGGTGTCCGGGCATGCCGGACCCGCTTGGGTTGTCCGGACCGAGCTCTTCGGTCCGCCTGACGCGGTCGCCGGGTGCCCACCCATCGCTGGGACCACGGGGCCGGCCCGCCCTGAGGCGGTAGGACTGCGTGCGAAGTCGACCCGGATCTGCCGGGACGCTGCGCAGATTGTACGCGCTGGGGCGGTGCGCCCGCCAACCGGGCCGCGGCGCCCGTCGTCCACAACCGCCCCGTTGTCCACAGGCGGCGCCCCGCCCTGACGCGGCACGGGCCCGGCCCGCGGAGGATGGCGGTATGGGGACGGTGCGCAACCACGCTGTCGCGTGGCTCACGGCGGTGCTGGTCGCGCTCGCGGGGGCGGTCGCCGTGGCCGCTCCCGCGCGGGCGGCGGGATGGGGGGTCCTGCCGCTCGCCGGTCCCGTGGCCCGCGGGTTCGACCCGCCGGCGATGCCGTGGCTGTCCGGCCATCGAGGGGTCGACCTGCTCGGCGCGGTGGGCACCGAGGTGGTGGCGGCCATGGCGGGTCGGGTCGTCTTCGCCGGAACGGTGGCCGGACGGGAGGTGGTGGTCGTCTCGCACGGGGAACTGCGCACGACCTACCTCCCGGTCCGTCCCCTGGTGCGGGTGGGCACCCGGGTCTCGACCGGGCAGGTGATCGGCCGGCTGGCCGCGGGCCACGCCTGCCCCGGCGGGCAGTGCCTTCACTGGGGGTTGAGGCGCGGCGAGGCGTATCTCGACCCGCTCGAACTGCTGGGCACCTCGGGGGTCCGCCTGCTGCCCGGGGACGCTGCGGCCCGCGTGGTGGCCCTCGAGGGCTACCGGCACGACGCCCTCGGCGCAGGTGGCGCCGTGGTGGGCGTGCTCGACCCGCCGGTGCCGGGGGCGGTGGGCTCGGGCTTCGGCCGTCGGCTGCACCCCATCTTCCACGAGTGGCGGCTGCACGCCGGGGTGGACCTCCGGGCCGGGTGCGGTGAGCCGATCAGGGCAGCGGCGCAGGGACGCGTGGCCCGCGTGAGCCACGACCCGGCGTCCGGCCACCGGCTGGAACTCGACCACGGCACCGTGGGCGGCCACCACCTCGTCACCGTCTACCTGCACGCCACCGGCTACCGCGTCCGGCCCGGCCAGTGGGTGCGACGTGGCGAGGTCGTCGGCTCGGTGGGCAGCACCGGCTGGTCGACGGGCTGTCACCTGCACTTCGGCGTCCTTGTCGACGGCCGGTACGTCGACCCGGAGCGCTTCCGGTGACGACCGGCTCAGGCCCGGGGGTGCGCCTGCTGGTAGGCCCGACGCAGGCGGTCGCCCGACACGTGCGTGTAGAGCTGCGTCGTCGCCAGCGAGGAATGGCCCAGCAGCTCCTGGACCGAGCGCAGGTCCGCGCCACCCTCGAGGAGGTGGGTCGCCATCGCGTGCCGCAGGCCGTGGGGGCCGAGGTCCGGAGCGTCGGGAACGCCCGCCAGAGCCCGGTGGACGAGCCGGCGGACCACACGGGGATCGATCCGGGCACCGCGGTCGCCGACGAAGAGGGCCTGGCCCGCCGCCGGACGGGCGAGACGCCCGCGCACCGCCAGCCAGCCGTCCAGAGCCCTCAGCGCCGGCACGCCCAGGGGCACCGTCCGCTGCTTCCCCCCCTTGCCGAGCACCCGCAGCAGGCTGCGCTGGGCGTCCAGGTCGGGCAGGTTCAGTCCGGCGAGCTCGGAGACGCGGATCCCGGCCGCGTACAGCACCTCCACCATGGCGAGGTCCCGGCGTCGCGCGGCCAGCTCGTCGGGCTCGGTCGCCTCGTCGACGCGCGCAGCGAGGCCGTCCAGCACGGCCCGTGCCTGGTCCACCTCGATCGTGGGCGGGAGGCGCCGGTCCACCCTCGGCGAGCGCAACGACTGCGCCGGATCGGACGGCAGCCGGCCCGTGCGGGCGGCCCAGGCGAAGAACGTGCGCGCCCCCGCCGCCCGACGCTGCAGGGTGGCGCGGTCGGCGCCGGTGGCGTGCTGGTTGGCGAGCCACGTCCTGAGGTCGGCGAGCGTCACGTCGCCGGCGCCCCCGTCGCCGACGTGGGCGAGGTGCACGAAGAGGCTGGTCAGGTCACCGGTGTAGGCGCGCACGGTGTGGGGAGACAGGCCCCGTTCCAGCCGCAGGTGGTCGGCGAAGGCGGCCAGCAGCGCGACCTCCGCCGGACCGATCTCCTCGCGCTGCACCACCCGGCCAGCGTCGCCCCGGCCCGCCCCGGCGCGCAAGCGGCCGCGCCGGGGAACAGGGAGTCGCGGACCCGCGCGCCCGGTGGTGGTCGGCCGGCGCGGCCTCCCGCGCGTCCGCCGGATCGGTGCGCACAGGGGCGGCAGCGTCGGGGGCCCCGGCGATGGTGGTCCTAAGATGACACCCGTTCGACGAGACGTGAAACGGATGGGCATGGGCATCGAGGAGCTGACCACGGGCGGCGCGCTGCGACGGATCACTCGCTGGGGGGAACCGGTGATGCACGCGCCGACGCGACCCGTCACCAGCTTCGACGACGACCTGCGCACGCTCGTCCGCGACATGTTCGCGACCATGGAGGCGTCGCACGGGGTGGGCCTGGCCGCCACCCAGGTCGGCGTGGACCTGTCGCTGTTCGTCTACGACTGCCCGGACGAGGACGACGTCAACCGGGTAGGCGCGATCTGCAACCCGGTGCTGATCCTGCCCGAGGGCGACCAGCGCAACCTCGAGTCGACCGACGAGGGCTGCCTGTCCCTGCCCGGTGGCTACCAGCCGCTGGCACGCCCAGACAAGGCCTCCGTGACCGGGCTCGACCCGTGGGGGAACCCGGTCACCGTGCACGGCACCGGGCTGCTCGCCCGCTGCCTGCAGCACGAGACCGACCACCTCAAGGGCACGGTCTTCGGCGACCGGCTGTCCAACCGGCTGCGGCGGAAGCTCTACGCCCAGCACGAGGAACTGTCCCACCTCTACCCGGAGGACTGGCCGCTGACGCCGCGGAAGACCTCAGCCGCCGAGTGACGGCTGGCCTGCGGCCAGCCCTCGGGCGGTCGCAGGGCCGCCTCAGGCGAGCACGTAGCCGGCGATCGCACTCGTCGCGGCCACGTTGAGCGAGTCGACACCCGCCCGCATCGGGATCCGCACGACGGCGTCGGCCGCCGCGACCCAGGCGTCGCTCAGCCCGTGCCCCTCCGTCCCCAGCAGCACCGCCACCCGGTCCTGCGGCGTGACGGTCGCGGCGAAGTCGGCGAGATCGACGGCATCGTCGGACAGCGCGAGCGCGGCGACGCGGAAGCCGGCCCCGTGGAGCAGGTCCCCGATCGCGACCCGCGGCTCGAGCCGGGCCCACGGCAGCGAGAACACCGTCCCCATCGAGACCTTCACCGAGCGCCGGTACAGCGGGTCGGCGCAGTGCGCGCTGACCAGCAGCCCGTCCCACCCCAGGCCGGCGGCGTTCCGGATGATCGCGCCGACGTTCGTGTGGTCGACAAGGTCCTCCAGCACCATCACGCGTCGCCCGGAGAGCACGTCGGCCACCCCGTGCCGTGACACCCGGTGCAGGGACGCGAGCGCGCCCCGATGGACGTGGAAGCCGGTCACCTCCTCCGCCAGCTGCTCGCTCACCACGTAGACTGGCGCGTCCAGCGGCTCGACGATGTCGGCGAGCTCCGCCAGCCAGCGCTCGGCCAGCAGGAAGGACCGCGGCGGGTAGCCGGCGGCGAGGGCCCGCCGGATCACCTTGCTGCCCTCCGCGATGAAGACGCCCTGCTCGGTCTCCAGCAGGTGCCGGAGGGTGGCCTCCCGCAGCCCCACGTAGTCGGCAAGCCGCGGGTCCGCCGCGCTCTCGACACGGATCACGGTGGCCACGGCGGTGATCCTATGCCCGGCGCTCGACGCTCCGGACGCCGGTCGCCGGTGCGCCGGCGTGGCCACGGCGGGCATCCACCCGCAGGCTGGGTAGTCTGTGCGGCGATGTCCTGGCTCACGCGCTTGCCGATCGACCGGTTCCTGCTCGCCATCGTCACGGCGGCCGTCCTGGCCTCGATCTTTCCCGCCTCCGGCGTCTGGGCCGACGCCCTCGAGGTCGCCACCACCGCAGCGATCGCCCTGCTGTTCTTCCTCTACGGGGCTCGCCTGAGTCCCGCGGAGACGCTCGCCGGCCTGCGGCACTGGCGGCTCCACGGCGTCATCCTCGCGTTCACCTACGTCGCGTTCCCGCTCCTCGGCCTGGCCCTGGTCGCGGCCACCGGCTCCGTGCTCGATCCGGGACTCCAGTCGGGGTTGCTCTACCTGACGCTCGTGCCGTCCACCGTGCAGAGCTCGATCGCCTTCACCTCGATCGCCCGTGGCAACGTCGCGGGAGCGGTGGTCAGCGCGTCCGCGTCCAACATCCTCGGGGTCTTCCTCACCCCCCTGCTGTGCTGGCTGCTGATGAGCGGGACGGGCCACGTGGCGTTCACGACCTCGACCATCGTCGAGATCGTGCTCCAGCTGTTCCTTCCGTTCGTGCTCGGCCAGCTGTCGCGCCGGTGGACGGCGGGCTTCGTCGCCGCCCACCCCCAGCTGAAGCTCGTCGACCGCGGCTCGATCGTCCTCGTCGTGTACGCGGCGTTCTCCGCGGGGATGCGCGAGGGCATGTGGACGCAGACCTCCTGGGTCTCGCTCCTGGTGCTGCTCCTGATCTGCCTGGTGGTGCTGGCCGTGATGCTCGGCCTCACCTGGTGGACGGCGCGGGCCCTCGGCTTCTCGCGCGAGGACGCGATCGCGATCCAGTTCTGCGGAACCAAGAAGTCGCTGGCCAGCGGGTTGCCGATGGCGGGTGTCCTGTTCGCCGGCCAGCCGCTGGGGCTGTTGATGCTGCCGCTGGTGCTCTTCCACCAGGCGCAGTTGATGGCGTGCAGCGCCCTCGCCGGACGCTACGCGCGCGCGGCCGGCGCCGACGCCGCCGATCCCACGCCCTCGCCGTCCTGAGCCCGGGGCACGTGCTCGCCCTACGATGAGCAGGTGCCACGCCCCGCCCGCTACGCCAAGGGCCTTGCCAAGCGCGAGGAGATCCTGGCCACCGCGCTGGAGGTCATTGCCCGCACCGGCTACCGGCGGACGTCCGTCCGTGAACTGGCCACGGCGGTCGGGCTGAGCCAGGCCGGGCTGTTGCACTACTTCTCCTGCAAGGAGGAGCTGTTCGCCGAGGTCCTGCGCAAGCGCGACGAGGTCGATCGTGCCCGCAGCGCGCCCGGGGCCGGGACGGTGCCGGACCTGCTGGTGAAGGTCGTGCGGCACAACGCGGACGTCCCCGGCCTGGTGCAGCTGCACGCCCAGTTCTCCGTCGAGGCGACCGACCCCGCCCATCCTGCCCACCAGGCGTTCGTCGAGCGGTACGGGCGGTTGCGCCAGCGGATGGCCGACGACCTGCGCGCCCGCCAGGCGGCCGGCACGCTCAGCGACACCCTGGACGCCGACCGGGTCGCCGCCCTCCTGCTGGCGGTCGCCGACGGCCTCCAGACCCAGTGGCTGCTGGACCCCGGCATCGACATGGCCGGGCACCTGGACTACCTGGTCGACCTGCTCGGCCTGGGCGGCGCGCCCGGCTGAGCCGGGCCCACGCGCGCCCGCCGGCTCACTCCGCGGGACGCTCCTGCGGCTGCTGCTCCGGCGTCTCCTCGAGGTCCGCCCGCTGGGGAGCCGCGTCCGGACGCCCCGTGGTCAGCGCGTTGCCGGCCTCGGTGGCCAACCGTGCGGCCCGGCGTCCCTCGAGCGCCTCCGCCTCGGCGATCGCCTGCTGCACCGACGCCTGGGAGTTGGCCTCGTCGATCTTCTTCTGCGCCTCGATCTCGGCGAACACGTCGACGGGCTTCGGCGCGGAGAACTCGCCCTCCTCGGCCTCCTCGGCCCCGGCGCGGAGACCCCCGGCGGCCGCCGTCCCGGCGAGCTGGCCCAGGCCCTTGAGCGCGTCGTTCAGCTCGCTCGGCACGATCCAGACCTTGTTCGACTCGCCGCGGGCGAGGTTGGGCAGCATGCGCAGGTACTGGTAGGCCAGCAGCGACTGCGTCGGCTTGCCGGCGTGGATCGCGTTGAAGGTCGTGGTGATGGCCTGCGCCTCGCCCTCGGCCCGCAACATCGCCGCCTGGCGGTCGGCCTGCGCGCGCAGGACCGCGGACTCGCGTTCGCCCTGCGCGCGCAGGATCGACGCCTCCCGGTCGCCGGACGCGGACAGGATCTGCGACTGGCGCTGGCCCTCGGCCAGCAGGATCGCCGCGCGCTTGTCCCGCTCGGCCCGCGCGCCCTTCTCCATCGCGTCCCTGATCGTGGCCGGCGGCTCGATCGAGCGCAGCTCGACGCGGTTCACCTTGATGCCCCACTTGCCGGTCGCCTCGTCCAGCACGGCGCGCAGCTTCTGGTTGATCTCCTCGCGGCTGGTCAGCGTCTGCTCGAGGTCCAGGCCACCGATGATGTTGCGCAGCGTGGTCATCGTGAGCTGCTCGATGGCCTGGATGTAGTTCTGGGCCTCGTACGCCGCCCGGACCGGGTCGACGACCTGGTAGTAGATCACCGAGTCGATGTTCACCATCAGGTTGTCCTCGGTGATCACGCCCTGCGGCGGGAACGGCACGACCGCCTCGCGCATGTCCATGGTGTAGCGGACGGCATCGATCACCGGCACCAGGAGGTGCGGCCCGGGCTCGAGGGTGCGGCGGAACTTGCCCAGCCGCTCCACGACGCCCACCTGTTGTTGCCGGATCACCCGCACGGCGCGCAGCAGGATGGTCACCACCACCGCGGCGATCATCAGGCTGATGATGATGGACAGGATCTCGGGCATCGGGGTTTCTTCCTGTTCGGGTTCTCAGGTGTTCGGGCTTTTCAGGTGTTCACGCGCTCCGGGTCAGGGCAGCGCGATGTTGCGGGGGTAGACGATGGCGATGGCGCCGTCGATGCGGTAGACCTCGACCTCCGTACCCGCGGGAATGCTCCCCTCGAGGCTGTGGGCCGACCAGACCTCCCCGGACACCTTCACCTCGCCGGTGGCGGCGGTGACCTCGGTGAGCGCGACGCCCGGGCTGCCGACCATCTTGTCGACGCTCGAGCGGTAGCCGGGCAGCGCCCGCACCCGGCGCAGCAAGGTGGGGCGAAGCAGGCCGAGCATCGCCACGGCTACCACGACGGCGGCGAGGATCTGCACCCACAGCAGCCCGGGGAACAGCAGCGCGGCGGCCCCGCCGGCGAGGGCTCCCCCCGCCAGCATCAGCAGCGTGAAGTCGAGCGTGAGGAGCTCGGTGACGCCCAGGATCGCCGCGATCGACATCCACACGACCCACACGTGCTCAGTCAGCCACTCCATCGTGCGCCACCTCCTTCGCCCTCCATCATGCCAAGCGCGCGGGAGGCCGGTGCCCCGCGCGGGAAGCCGCCCGTGCGGACCAGCGCCCGTCCACGGCGCTGACCTCGAGCAGGATGTCGAACGTGGCACTCAGCCGGGGGCCGGTGAGCACCCGGTCGATCGGGCCGGCGGCGACGATGCGTCCGTGCTTGAGCAGGAGGGCGTGGGTGATCCCACGCGGGATCTCCTCCACGTGGTGCGTGACCAGCACGGTGGCGGGGGCGTACGGGTCGGAGCAGATCTCCGACAGCGTGCTGACCAGGGCCTCCCGGCCGGTGAGGTCGAGGCCGGCCGCCGGCTCGTCGAGCAGGAGCAGTTCCGGGTCGGTCATCAGCGCCCGAGCGATCTGGACGCGCTTGCGCTCGCCCTCGCTGAGCGTGCCGAAGGTGCGGTCGGCGAGGTGGTCGACCTGCAACTGCTGCATAAGCTGGCGGGCGCGCTCGTGGTCGAGGTCGTCGTAGGACTCGCGCCAGCGCCCCATCACGGCGTAGGCGGCGGACACGACGACGTCGGAGACGCGCTCGCCCTTCGGGATCCGGTCGGCGAGCGCCGCGGAGGTGACGCCGATGCGGGGACGCAGCTCGAACACGTCCACCGCGCCGAGGGTCTCCCCGAGGACCTCAGCGGTGCCCCTGCTCGGGTGCCACTGGGCACCCAGGATCTGCAGCATGGTGGTCTTGCCGGCGCCGTTGGGCCCGATCACCACCCAGCGCTCGCCCTCCTCGACCGTCCAGGTGACGTCGTTGAGCAGGGTGGAACCGGATCGGACGATCGAGACACCCCGCAGTTGGACGACACTCATGCGGCCAACTTACCTACCCTCACGCCCCCGTGGAGTGCAGCCCGCCGTCGACATGCACCATTTCGCCGGTCGTCGCCGGGAACCAGTCGCTGAGCAGCGCCACAACGGCCTTCGCCGTCGGGGTCAGGTCCTTCGGGTCCCAGCCGAGCGGTGCCCGGGTGCCCCAGATCGCGTTGAACTCCTCCGAGCCGGGGATGGCCTTCTTCGCGATCGTCTCCAGCGGACCGGCCGCGACGAGATTGCAGCGCACGCCGTCGGGGCCGAGGTAGCGGGCGAGGTAGCGGGAGGCACTCTCCAGCGCGGCCTTGGACACGCCCATCCAGTCGTAGATGGGCCACGACACCGTGGCGTCGAAGGTCATCCCCACCACCGAGGCCGACGGGGCGAACAGCGGCTTGCAGGCCATGGCCAGGCTCACCAGCGAGTACGCCGAGACGTGGACGGAGAAGCCCACGTCGTCGAACGGGGTGGAGAGGAACTTGCCGCCGAGCGCGGTCTCCGGGTTGGCGAAGGCGATCGAGTGCACGACCCCGTCGAGGTGGTCGACGTGCTCGCGGAGCCGGTCCGGAAGGGTGGCCAGGTGCTCGGCGTCGGTCACGTCCAGCTCGATCAGGGGCGGCTCGGGGTCGAGGCGCCGCAGCACCCGCTGGGTCAGGCTCATCGCGCGGCCGAAGTTCGACACCACCACCGTGGCCCCCTCGGCCTGGGCGAGCTCGACGACGCGGTAGCCGATCGAGGTGTTCATGGTCACGCCGGCGACCAGGATGTTCTTGCCTTCGAGGATTCCCATGCCCGGCCTCCCGTCAGTGGCCCATGCCGAGGCCGCCGTCGACCGGGATCACGGCGCCGGAGATGAAGCCCGCGTCCTCCGAGGCGAGGAAGGCGACCGCTGCGGCCACCTCGTCCGGCCGGCCCAGGCGTGCGGCGGGGATGGACGCCAGGTACTTCGCGATGACGTCCTCGGGGAGCACGGCGGTCATGTCGGTCTCGATGAAGCCGGGGGCGACCACGTTGGCCGTGACCCCACGGCTGCCGATCTCGCGGGTGAGCGAGCGCGCCATGCCGACGAGCGCCGACTTCGAGGAGGAGTAGTTCACCTGGCCCGGCGAGCCGTACAGGCCGACGACCGAGCCGGTGAGCACGATGCGTCCCCACTTGCCCCGGATCATGCTCTTCGCCGCGCGGCGGGCGCAGCGGAAGGCGCCGGTGAGGTTGACGTTGATGACCGCGTCCCAGTCGGCGTCGGTCATGCGCAGGATGAGGGTGTCCTTGGTGATGCCGGCGTTGGCCACCAGCACCTCGACCGGCCCGTGGGCCGCCTCTGCCTCGGCGAAGGCCGCGTCCACCTGCTCCTGGTCGGTGACGTTGCAGGTGACCCCGAGGGCCCCGGCCGGGGCCTCCCCGCCCATGTCGAAGCTGGCCACCTTGTGGCCGGCGGCGAGGAAGCGTTCGACGATGGCCCGCCCGATGCCCCGGTTGCCACCGGTCACGATCACGCTGCGGGCAACTGCACTGGTTGAGGTTTCAGTCACGGCGGCAACCGTAGCGGACGGAGCACCAGAAGTCTGCGACCTAGTCTTGTGACGTGAGCCCCCTGCACCTGCCCAGGCCGACGCTGATCACCAGCGCGCGCCCCGGCAGGACGCTCGACACCCACGACCGCCAGGTGCGCTACCTGTGGACCATGGCGGTCCGCGTGGCCTGCTTCATCGCGGCCACGCTCACACCCCTGCCGTGGAACCTGCTGCTCCTTCTCGCCGCCGCCGTGCTGCCGGCGATCGCGGTGATGCTCGCCAACGCCATCGACCAGCGCCGGCCGCCGGAGCCTCCCGCCCCGGAGCCCGTGTCGCGGCCCGAACTCGCCGGCCCGGGCACCGTGAAGGGTACGGTCGAGGACTGATGAGTTTCCTGAGGGCGCCGATGGGCGCCGCACCCACGCGTGGCCGCCGGTGGCTGCGCTGGCTCGTGCTCGCGGCCTTCGTCGTGGCCCTGGCGATCGCGTTCGTGAACCTCGGCTTCTGGCAGCTCGCCCGGCTCGACCAGCGCCGCGCCGCCAACAACACGGTGCTCGGCCACGAGAACTCCGCGATCGCCGACTTCTCCACCGTCTTCACCCGCCCGATCACCGAGGCCGACCAGTGGCAGCGCGTCCGCGTGTCCGGCACGTTCGACGCCGCCCACCAGTTCCTCGTCCGGTACCGGTCGAACGGGCCGGAGAGCGGTTTCGAGGTGGTCACGCCGTTGCGGACGCCCGACGGCACCTGGGTGCTCGTCGACCGCGGGTTCATCGCCAAGCCGGCGGACCGCGACTACCCCGCCGTCCTGCCGTCCCCACCGGCGGGCGAGGTCCGCATCGTCGGCCACGTCCGCCGCGACGAGCAGGGCAGCCCCGAGGCAATGACCCCGCTGCCGCCGACCAACACCGTGCGCCTCGTGAACTCCGCTGCGCTGGGGGCCACGCTCCCCTACCCCGTCGTGAACGGCTACCTCTCTGTCGTCGAGATCTCCCCCGCGCAGGACGGCGGGCTGGTTCCCGTGAGGCCACCGGAGCTGACCGAGGGCAACCACTTCTCCTATGCGATTCAATGGTTCACGTTCGCTGCGATGGCCGGACTCGGGCTGGTACTGCTGATCCGCTCCGACCTCCGCGCGACGAAGCTCGCGGCGACGTCGCCGCAGAACCCGGGAGGAGACCCGTCGTGAGGAAGTCCTGGATCGTTCCGCTGGGCCTGGTGGCCCTGCTCACCGCGTGCGCGTCGGTGACTCCCGCCGCCCCGGCGACCGGGCCGGCGCTGGACGGGACCAGCTGGACGGTGAGCCACCTGAACGGCAAGCCCACCGTCGAGGGCCACCCGCCGACGATGCGGTTCGCCGACGGCCGGGTGGGCGGTACGACGGGGTGCAACACCTTCAGCACCGGCTACACCCAGGACGGGGCACGCCTGACGTTCGGCAAGGACGTCGCGATGACCGCGATGGCGTGCGCCGACGAGGCGGTCACCGCGCAGGAGCAGGCCGTGACGACGGCGCTGGCGACGGTCGCAGGGCTGCGCCAGGCGGGGACGGGCCTCGAACTCGTGGACGCCGGGCAGTCGGTGGTCTTCGCCCTCGCACCCGTCGTCGACAAGCCGCTGGAAGGCACCACCTGGCAGCTCTCCGGGGTGATCGCCAAGGACGCCGTCACCTCTGCTGTCGCCGACGGCGTGGTGACGATGACCATCTCCGGCGACCAGCTGTCCGGCAAGGCCTGCAACACCTTCCGCGGCCAGGTGACGGCGAAGGACGGGTCCTTCACCGCCGGGCCGCTGATGAGCACGAAGATGGCGTGCACGTCCCCCGAGCTGACCGCGCAGGAGACGGCCGTCCTCGCCAACCTCCAGTCGGCCACCGCCTACGCGATCGAGGGCGACACGCTGACCATCACCGGTGGCGACACCGGCCTGGTCTTCACCGCGGCCTAGTGGGCGTCCCCTCGGCGATCGACCTGCTCGCCTGCCCCCGCTGCGCGGGCGGGCTCGTCGTCGCCGGCGGGGCCGTCCGGTGCGCCTCCGGCCACAGCTACGACCTCGCGCGCCAGGGCTACCTGAACCTGCTCGGGGGCCCGGAGCCCGCGAACGCCGACACCGCCGGCATGGTCGCGGCACGGGAACGGGTGCACGCCACCGGGCTGTTCGGACCGGTGGCGACCCTGGTGGCCGACGCGCTGGCCGGACGCGGTCGCCTGCTGGAGGCCGGCGCGGGGACGGCGTACTACCTGCGCCGCTCGCTGGGCGACGATCCGGCTGCCGTCGGCCTTGCGCTCGACGTCGCGAAGGCTGCGGCCCGCGCCGCGGCCCGGGCCGACCAGCGCGTGGCGGCCGTCGTCACGGACGTCTGGCGCACCCTGCCGGTGCGTCCGCGGTGCCTGGACGGCGTGCTGTGCGTCTTCGCCCCCCGCAACCTCGGCGAGTTCGCCCGCGTGCTGCGCCCGGACGGCCGGCTGGTGGTGGCCACCCCCGGCCCCGGGCACCTCGCCGGCCTGCGGGACCGCCACGGCCTGCTGCGGATCCCGCCGGGCAAGGACGCGGACGTGGCCGCCGCCGCCGCGGAGTTCTTCGAGCTCGTGGACACCCGCGTCGCCCGCCATCGCGCCGACGCGGACGGCACGCTCGCCCGCGACCTCATCGCCATGGGGCCGAACGCGTTCCACCGCGTGCCCGAAGAGGTCGCTGCCGGGGAGGTCGCGATCGACGTCACCGTGCAGGTGTTCCGGCCGCTGCGCTGAGCGCCGTCCGCGCGGGGCGGGGGTGCTCGATACCGCGCGGGGTTTGCTGACAAGATGGGGCGCATGGCGTCCACCTGGCCCAGCGACCCGGCCAAGCTCCTCCTGGCCGACCTGGTGGCGCACCTCGACCAGCAGTTGCCGCACGCGCAGGCGCTGCGGCGCGAGCTGCACCGTCACCCCGACCTCAGCGGTTTCGAGCGGTCGACCGCCGACCGGCTCCGCCACGCGCTGCCGACCCTGCGGGCCACGCGCGTCGCCGATACCGGCTTCCTGGTGCGGGTCGGGCCGCCGGGCCCGTCCGTCGCGATCCGGGCGGAGCTGGACGCCCTGCCCCTGGTCGAGCGGACCGGCGTCGAGTGGTCGTCCACCGGCAGCGCCATGCACGCCTGCGGCCACGACGTCCACATGGCGGCGCTGTGGGCGCTGCTCGAGGCCGCCCGGCACGTCGCGGACCTCCCGGTGGGCCTGGTGGGGCTCTTCCAGCCCCGCGAGGAGGTCCAGCCCTCGGGCGCGGAGGACGTCGTCGGCTCGCAGCTGCTGGCAGAGCACGAGGTGCGGGCCGTCATCGGCGGCCACGTCCAGCCCCGGGTGCCGACCGGCGTCGTCAGCACCGGCATGGGAGCGGTGAACGCCGCGGCCGACCAGTTCGACATCGTGGTGCACGGCCAGCCCGGACACGGCGCCTACCCGCACGTCGCGATCGACCCGATCCCCGTCCTCGCCTCCATCGTGCTCGGCCTCCAGGAGCTGGTGGGACGCACGATCGACCCGATCCACCCCGCGGTGATCACCGTCGGGCACATCGAGGCCGGCACCGCGCACAACATCATCCCGGAGAGCGGCTCGCTGCACGGGGTGATCCGGACCATGCACGAGGCGGACCGCACGCACCTGCATGCGGCCATCCGGAGGCTCGCCGAGCACACCGCCGCCGCGCGGGGGGCTCACGCGGAGGTCACCCTCGTCGTTGGTGACCCCGTGCTCAACAACGACCGCCGGCTGGTGCAGTTCGTCGACCCGCTGCTGGGGCACCTGGGGATGCCGGTGGCCCACGAGCCGTTCCGGTCCTGCGGCGCCGACGACTTCAGCCACTACTCCCGCATCGCGCCGATCCTGATGATGTTCGTCGGCACGGGCGGCCCGTCCAGCGGAGCCCGGCACCGCGTCGGGCTGCACCACCCGACCTTCCTGCCCGCGGAGGAGTCGATCCGCCACCTGGCGCTCGCCCTGGCCGCCGGCTTCGTCGGGGGTGCCCAGCTCGCCCTCCGCCCCCACGTGACGGACGGCGCGGTCGCCCCAGGTCCCGCGGTGGTCGCCGCGGCTCAGGCCAGCGACACCAGGTCGGCGTAGTCCGGGTTCCAGAGGTCCTCGACGCCGTCGGGCAGCAGCAACACCCGGTCTGGCTGGAGTGCCTCCACCGCACCCTCGTCGTGGGTCACCAGCACGACGGCGCCCGCGTAGGTGCGGATCGCGGCCAGCACCTCCGCCCGTGAGGCGGGGTCGAGGTTGTTCGTGGGCTCGTCCAGCAGCAGGACGTTGGCCGCGGAGACCACCAGCATCGCCAGGGCGAGCCGTGTTTTCTCGCCTCCGGACAGGACGCGGGCGGGCTTTTCCACGTCGTCGCCGCTGAACAGGAACGACCCGAGGATCTTGCGCACCTCGGTCTCGTTGAGGTCCGGCGAGGCGGTCATCATGTTCTCCAGCACCGTCGCGGCGACGTCCAGCGTCTCGTGCTCCTGGGCGTAGTAGCCCAGCCGCAGCCCGTGCCCGGGCACGACCTCTCCGGTGTCGGCGGCCTCGATGCCGGCCAGGATGCGCAGGAGGGTGGTCTTCCCCGCGCCGTTCAGGCCGAGGACCACGACGTTGGCCCCGCGGTCGATGGCCAGGTCGACGTCGGTGAACACCTCCAGCGAGCCGTAGGACTTGCTGAGCTCGGACGCGGTGAGCGGCACCTTCCCGCACGGGGCGGGCGTGGGGAACCGGATCTTGGCCACCTTGTCGGCCGCGCGGGCCTCCTCCAGGCCCGACAGCAGCTTCTCCGCGCGCCGGGCCATGTTCTGCGCCGCGACGGCCTTGGTGGCCTTCGCCCGCATCTTGTCCGCCTGCGCCATCAGCGCCTCGGCCTTGCGCTCGGCGTTGGCCCGCTCCCGCTTGCGGCGCTTCTCGTCGGTCTCGCGCTGCAGCAGGTACCGCTTCCAGTCCATCGTGTAGATGTCCAGCTCGGCGCGGTTGGCGTCGAGGTGGAAGACCTTGTTGACCGTCGCCTCGAGCAGGCCGACGTCGTGCGAGATCACCATCAACCCGCCGGGATAGGACTGGAGGAACCCGCGCAGCCAGACGATCGAGTCGGCGTCGAGGTGGTTGGTGGGCTCGTCGAGCAGCAGGTTGTCCGCCCCGGAGAACAGGATCCGCGCCAGTTCTACCCGCCGCCGCTGGCCGCCGGACAGCGTGCTGAGCTCCTGGCCGAGCACCCGGTCGGGCAGCCCGAGGTTCGCCGCGATGCGCGCGGCCTCGGACTCCGCCGCGTAGCCGCCCGCGGCGGCGAGCTCGGCCTCCGCGCGGGCGTAGGACGCCATCGCCTTCTCCTGCGCCTCGCCCTCCGCGGTGGCCATCGAGAGCGCGTAGGTGCCGAGACGGCGAAGGATGTGGTCGAGCCCGCGGGCGGAGAGGATGCGGTCGCGGGCGAGCTGGCCGAGGTCACCGGTGCGCGGGTCCTGCGGCAGGTAGCCGATCTGGCCGGTGCGGGTCACCGTCCCCGCCGCGGGCAGGGACTCGCCGGCGAGGATCCGCGTGAGCGTGGTCTTCCCCGCGCCGTTACGTCCGACGAGGCCGACCTTGTCGCCGGCGGCGACCTGGAAGGACGCCGGGGACAGCAACAGCCGGGCTCCCGCCCGGACCTCAAGCTCTCGTGCCACCAACATCGCCCGGCAAGGCTACCCTGTCGCGGTGGCCGGCATTCCCGCAGCAGACGTGCGCATCGACGCCGCGCTGGTCACGCGGCTGCTCGAGGAGCAGGCCCCGCACCTGGCCGATCCGCACGTGGAACCCTTCGCCCACGGCTGGGACAACGAGATGTTCGCGCTCGGACCCGGCCTCCTGGTGCGCCTGCCCCGCCGGCGCGCAGCGGCCGACCTGATCGAGCACGAGATCGCCACCCTTCCCCGCCTGGCCGGCCGGCTCCCGAGTCCCGTGCCGGTGCCGGTGTTCGCCGGACGGCCGTCCCGCGGCTACCCCTGGCGCTGGACGGTCGTGCCACGTCTGCCGGGGCACAGCGCGTCCGGGGTGCCGGTGCCCGACCGCGCGGCGGCGGCACCGGGGCTCGCCGCGTTCCTGGCCGCGCTGCACACCGCCGCGGACGACGACGCACCCGCCAACCCCTACCGCGGCGTCCCGCTGGCCGAGCGGGCCGAGGGGTTGTCCGAGCGGGTGCGGGTCGTGGCCGGCGACCGGGCCGTGCGGACGTGGCGGGCCCACGCCACCGCCCCGGCGTGGCCCGGCCCGCCGGTGTGGGTGCACGGCGACCCGCACCCGATGAACCTGCTGCTGCATTCGGACGGCACGCTCGCCGGCGTGATCGACTTCGGCGACGTCTGCGCCGGCGACCCCGCGAGCGACCTGTCCGTGGCCTGGCTCATGTTCGACGCGGACGCCCGCGCGGAGTTCCGCGCGTCGTGCAGCCTGTCCGGCACCTACGACTCCGCGGTGTGGGCGCGCGCCTGGGCCTGGGCCCTGGGCCTGGCGTCCGTGTTCGCGCTGGCCAGCGACGACATGCCGGCACTCGCCGCGATCGCCCGCCACGGCCTGGCCGAGACGCTCGGCGACCCGGAGTTCAGCGCAGCCGGGTGAGCCGGGACGGGTCGTCCAGCTCGAACTGCCCGGCGACGGCGGTCACCTCGAGGGCGGTCAGCCCGACCGGCGCCCCGAAGCTGGTGAGGAAGGCCGTGTCGGCCGCGTCGCGTCCGGTCGCCACGCGCAGCAGGCTCTGCCGCGGCGCCAGCCGGGTGGCGTCCACCACCCACCAGGCGTCGTCCACCATGGCCTCACAGACGGCGTGGAACTCCATCGGGCTGAGCCCCGGTGCGTAGACCGCGGCCAGCCGGGCGGGGACGCCCAGGGCCCGCAGCAGCGCGATCGAGAGGTGGGCGAAGTCGCGGCACACCCCCTGCCGGGCGAGCAGCGTGTCCAGGGCGCTGTCGGTCGCGACGCTCGCGCCGCTCACGTAGGCGATGCGGTCGTGCACCCATTCGACCACCGCGGCCAGCAGCGAGGCCCCCGCCAGGCCACCGAACTCGGCCGCCGCCGTCGGGGCGAGGGTGTCGGACTCGCAGTAGCGGCTCTGCCTGAGGTAGCGCAGCCGGTCGAGGTCGTCCACGGGCGCCGGTTGGGCAAGGCCGTCGGCGGTCGCGGCGTAGTCGAGCACGACGGGGCCCGCGTCCACGCGGACGCGGTGGAGGCGGGTGCCGTGCTGGTCGACGATCTCGACCGGTTCGAGCAGCGCCCCGGACGACGTCACCAACAGCGACTCGGAGACGACCGGGACGCCGCGCGCCACCGCCACGGAGAAGACGAGCTCGGCGGGGCCGTCGGCGGACAGTTCGAGGTGGCAGGAGACATCGCGTTTCACGTGGCCATGCTGCCCGATACGGCCAACCCGCAAACCATAAGCTGGCGGAGACCCTCAGGAGGACCCCGTGAACTACCGCAACGTCCAGGCCCCCACGGCCGTGGTGATGGTGCGTCCCCACCACTTCGCCGTGAACCCGGAGACGCTCGGCGACAACGCCTTCCAGGCGCTGCCGGGACGGCTGTCGCCGGAGGCGGTCGCGCGGACCGCGCGCGACGAGTTCGACGGCTGCGTCGACGCGCTCACCGCCGCCGGGGTACGGGTGCACGTGTTCGACGACTTCGGCCAGCTCGACACCCCGGACTCGGTGTTCCCCAACAACTGGTTCTCCACGCACCACGGCGGCCGGATCGCGATCTACCCGATGTACGCCCCGAGCCGTCGCCGGGAACGCCGCACGGACGTGATCGACCTGCTCAAGAGCACCTACCGGGTGCAGGAGGTGATCGACTACTCCGGGCTCGAGCACGACAACCTGTTCCTCGAGGGCACCGGCGCGATGGTGTTCGACCACCTCGAGCGCGTCGCCTACGTCGCCAGCTCCCACCGGGCCGACCCGGTGATCCTGGAGCGGTTCTGCACCGCGTTCGGCTACGAGCCGATGGCGTTCCCGACCGCCGACGCCCAGGGGCGGCCGATCTACCACACCAACGTGCTGATGACGATCGCCACCGACTATGCGCTGGTCTGCCTGGACGCGATCGCCGACCCGGCGCGGAGGGCCGAGGTGTCCGAGCGCCTCGCCGACAGCGGCCGCGCCGTGCTCGAGCTGAGCTTCGCGCAGGTGGCGGAGTTCGCCGGCAACGCGATGGAGCTCACCGGCGAGGACGGGCGGGTGCTCGCACTGTCCGCCCGCGCTGCGGCCGCCCTCACCCCGGCGCAGCGCGCGGTGGTCGAGGAGTCCGCGCGCCTGCTCCCGCTGGCCATCCCCACCATCGAGCTGGCCGGCGGATCGGTGCGCTGCATGCTGGCCGGCGTCCACCTGACGCCGCGGTGAGCCTCAGGCGTCCTTCGACGGACGCCCGCGCCGGGGCAACGGCCCGGCCTCCCGCGGCGAGCGCCCGGCCTTCGCCAGCGCCTGGCGCAGCAGCAGTTCGACGTGGGCGTTGAGCGAGCGGAGGTCGTCCGCCGCCCACCGCGCGAGGGCCTCGTGCACCGCCGGGTCGAGGCGGAGCAGGACGGGCTTGCGCTCCCGTCCCGCCGCTGCCCCCGGCGTGCCCTCGGCTGCGTCCGACACGGTCGCCTCAGTTGTAGAGCGTCCCGGTGTTGACCACCGGGGTGGCCTGGGCCGAACCGCACAGCACCACCAGGAGGTTGGACACCATGGCGGCCTTGCGCTCGTCGTCCAGGGTCACCACGTCGTCGGCCTCGAGCCGGCGCAGGGCGCTCTCGACCATGCTCACCGCACCCTCGACGATCTTCTCCCTGGCGGCGATGACGGCGGCCGCCTGCTGGCGCTGGAGCATGGCGTGGGCGATCTCCGGGGCGTAGGCGAGGCTCGAGATCCGGGCCTCGACGACCTCGAGGCCGGCGATCGCGATCCGGGCGGCCACCTCGGTCGCCAGTTCCGCCGCCACCAGGTCTGTCGACCCGCGCAGCGACTCCTCGCCGGGTCCGGCGTTGTCATAGGGATGGGTGGTGGCCACGTGGCGCAGAGCGGACTCGGCCTGCACCCGGACGAAGTCGTCGTACTTCTCGACGGCGAAGACGGCCTTGGCGGTGTCCGCCACCTGCCAGACGATGATCGCGGCGATGTTCACCGGGTTGCCGTCGGCGTCGTTGACCTTGAGCTCGTTGGTCTCGAAGTTGCGGACCTTCACCGACACCTTCCGGCTGACGACGAGCGGCATCGTCAGCTGGAGGCCCGGGCTGCGCAGCGTCCCGACGTAGCGGCCGAAGAACCGCAGCACGCGGGTGTCGCCGGGGCTGACCACCGTGAGCGCGGAGCCCAGCAGTCCCGCCACCAGCAGCACGAACGCACCGAGGATGCCGAGCGGCGTCCCGTTGCCGCCGGCCTCGTCCGCCCCCGCCGCCTGGACGACGAGCACGAAGCCGACGACCACGAGAGCGACCACGACGCCGAATCCCAGGGCGCCGTTGACGCTCCAGGCCGGCCGCTCGGCGATGTCCACCCGGGCCCCGCCGTGGCCCACCGGCACGCCGGCGGGCTCGCCCCCGGGGGCCGCCTGGTCGTCGAACCGGATCTGATCTGACATCGGAACTCACTCCTTCACGAGAAACTGATATCTAAGTGATATCACTTTTCGCGTGCCTGCTCAACACCAGCGCGTCCGCGGTGACGCCGCCGGTCGCGCAGAGCGCCAGGTCGAAGGCCAGGAACCCGCCCAGCAGCAGCCCCACCGTCGGTGCGCCCAGGCCGTCCACCGCCTCGGCGATCGCCACCGGGAACGTGTCGGCCAGCGCCCAGGTGGCGAGCAGCTCACTCGTCGGAGCGAGGGCGATGCAGGCGCCGATGAGGGCGAAGAACAGCAGCGTGAAGCCCAGGGCCGACCGCGCGGGACTGCGCCGGGGACCCTGCCAGGCGGTGACGATCGCGACGTAGGCCGTCGCGAGCGGGAAGTCGATGAAGAGCGCGTACAGCACCTCGACCACGATGAGGGTGAACGGCCCGAGACGGGGCTGTAGTACTTGGTAGGACGGCTCCATCACGGCGGGCGCCGCGGCGATCGCCGCGACGGCCAGGACGACGGCGAGGGCACCCCGGCCGATCCAGCCACGATTCTTCATCTGACTCTCCTTCTCCAGTTGGAGAAGAATCTAGCACGCTAGGCTCTCCACATGGAGAAGAGCGTTCCCGGCCGTCTCGTCGACGCCTCCCTCGCCCTCCTCGCCGGGCACGGCGGGGGCGCGGTCACCGTCCGCGCGGTGGAAGCGTCCGCCGGGGTTCCGCACGGCAGCGTCCGGCACCACTTCGGAGGGTTGGCCGGACTGCGCGCCGCTCTGGTGGACGGACTCCTCGCCGCCGAGCGGGTCGGTCCGCCGGACGCCGGAACCGCCGGCGAGCCCACGGTGGACGAGCTCGTCGACTGGTGGACCGGGGACGGCTCCGCCCTCGCCACCGCCCGCTACGAGGTGATGCTGATGGCGCGCCGGGAGCCCGGGCTGAGGCAGGTGTTCCTCGCCGCCAGGGACGCCCTCGTGTCCCGGATCACCGCGACGGGCGTCGCGGCACCGGACGCGGAGGCCCTCCTCGCCATGCTCGACGGCCTCGTCCTGGACGCCCTGCTGCGCGACCGTCCGCCGGACCTCACCCTCTGGCGGAACTCCCTGACCGTCGCCCTCGCCGCCACCACCTCCCCCTCCTGAACAGCAAAGTGGACCGAAACCGCCGACAACCGCGGTTTCGGTCCACATCGGCGGAAGAGTCGGGGGCTAGAGGTTGTAGCCGATGGAGCGGAGCTGCTCGCGGCCGTCCTCGCTGATGAGTTCCAGGGTCCACGGCGGCAGCCACACCCAGTTGATCGTCACAGAGCTCACCAGGCCTTCGAGGGCCAGCTGGGTGTCGTACTCCAGCCGGTCGGTGAGGGGACAGGTGGGCGAGGTCAGGGTCATGTCGATCGTCGCGTTGTTGGCGTCGTCGATCGTCACCCCGTAGACCAGCCCGAGGTCGACGACGTTGACCATCAACTCGGGGTCGACGACGTCCTTCATCGCCTCGAGCACGTCCTCCTCACTCGGCCGGGCGCTCGCCGGGTCGTCGGGGAAGGTGTCCTGCACCAGGTCCGAGGGGCGTACGTTCTGCGTCATCTCACTCCTTTCCTTCCGCGGCCAGGGCCTGCGCGGCGGCGTCCTTGAACGCCGACCACCCCAGCAGCGCGCATTTCACCCGTGCCGGGAACTGCGAGACGCCGATGAAGGCGACCGCATCCTCCAGCCTGTCCTCGTCGGGCTCTGCCCTGCCCTGGGAGTGCATCATCTCGGTGAACTCCTCGTGCAGGGCGAGCGCCTCGTCCACCGTCCGTCCGATCACCAGGTCGCTCATCACCGAGGTGGACGCCTGGGAGATCGAGCAGCCCACTCCCTCGTACGACACGTCGGCCACCCGGTCGCCGTCGAGCGCGACCCGCAGCATCACCTCGTCGCCGCAGGTCGGGTTCACGTGGGTCACCTGGGCCTGGTAGGGCTCGCGGAGCCCGCTGTGGTGCTTGGCCTTGTAGTGGTCCAGGATGATCTCCTGGTACATCGCCTCGACGCTCATGACCGTCCTCCGAAGAAGGAGCGCACGTAGTCGAGGCCCTCGGCGAGGGCGTCGATCTCGGCCTCCGTGGTGTACAGGTACCCGGACGCGCGGCTGGACGCCGTGATCCCCAGGCGCTCGTGCAGCGGACGCGCGCAGTGGTGCCCGCCGCGGACGGCGACGCCACGGGCGTCGAGGAACTGCATCACGTCGTGCGGGTGCACCTCGGTGCCGTCCGCCGTCGAGAGGGTGAACGAGACCGCTCCCCCACGGTCGACCGCCTCGGTGGGCCCGAGGACGGACACGCCGTCCACCTGTCCAAGGCGCTCCAGGGTGTAGCGGGTGATCCGCTGCTCGTGGGCGGCGACGTTCTCCATGCCGAGGCGCTCGAGGTAGTCGATCGCCGCGCCCAGGCCGACGGCCTGCGCGATCGGCGGCGTGCCAGCCTCGAACCGGGCCGGCGGCTTGGCGAAGGTGGAGCCGGTGAGCCGGACCACCTCGATCATCTCCCCGCCGCCGAGGAACGGCGGCAGGGTCTCCAGCAGGTCGTAGCGGCCCCACAGGACGCCGATGCCGGTCGGTCCGAGCATCTTGTGCCCGGTGAAGGCCATCAGGTCGGCGCCCAGCGCGGCGACGTCCGTGGGCAGCTGGGGGACGCCCTGCGAGCCGTCCACCACCACATGCGCGCCGACACGGTGGGCGAGCCCGGCGACCTCGGCCACCGGGTTCACCGTGCCGAGAACGTTCGAGACCCACGCGATCGACACGATGCGCGTGCGTTCGTTGATCAGGCCGTCCGCGGCCGCGCGCTCCAGGTCGAGCCGGCCGTCGGGCGTGATGTCGAACCACCGCAGGATCGCGCCGGTGCGCTGGGCCAGCAACTGCCACGGGACGATGTTGGAGTGGTGCTCCATCACCGAGATGACGATCTCGTCGCCCGGGGAGAGCCTGCCTCCGAGGGTGTGCGCGGCGAGGTTCAGCGCCTCGGACGCGTTCTTGGTGAACACGACCTCTGCTGCGCTCGCCGCGCCGACGAACCGGGCCACCTTCTCCCGGGCGCCCTCGAACGCCGAGGTCGCCTCGCCGCCCAGGGTGTGCATCGCGCGCGCGACGTTGGCGTTGTGCTCGAGGTAGTGCCGCGCGATCGCCTCGACGACCCGCTTGGGTTTCTGCGAGGTGTTCGCCGAGTCGAGGTAGGCCAGCGGCCAGTCCCCGATCCTGCGGGACAGGATCGGGAAGTCGGCGCGGACCCGCTCGACGTCGAGGCCGACCACCGGGGCGGCCACCCCGGACGCGGTGGGAACAGGCTCAGGCATCGACCTTGGCCGCCGACCGGACGAACCGGTCGTAGCCCTCGATCTCGAGGCGGTCCGCCAGCTCCACGCCACCCTCCTCGACGACGTGGCCGTCGACGAAGACGTGCACGTAGTCGGGCTTGATGTAGTTCAGGATCCGCGTGTAGTGGGTGATCAGCAGCAGGCCGCGATCGCCCTGGGCGGTGTAGCGGTTCACGCCCTCGGAGACGATCCGCAGCGCGTCGATGTCGAGCCCGGAGTCGGTCTCGTCGAGGATCGCGAACTTCGGGTTCAGCAGCTCGAGCTGAGCGATCTCGTTGCGCTTCTTCTCGCCGCCGGAGAAGCCCTCGTTGAGCGACCGTGCGGCGAAGCTGCCGTCCAGGCCCACCCGCTCCAGGGCCGCGTTCACGTCCTTCACCCAGGTGCGGACCTTCGGGGCCTCGCCGCTCAGGGCGGTCTTCGCGGTGCGCAGGAAGTTGGCGACGGAGACGCCCGGCACCTCGATCGGGTACTGCATGGCGAGGAACAGCCCCGCCCGGGCACGCTCGTCGACCGTGAGCTGGGAGAGCTCCACGCCGTCGAGGGTCACCGAGCCGCCGGTGATCGTGTACTTGGGGTGGCCGGCGATCGAGTAGGCGAGCGTCGACTTGCCCGAGCCGTTGGGACCCATGATCGCGTGGACCTCGCCGCTGCGGACCGTGAGGTTGACCCCCTTCAGGATCTCCTTCGGGCCGCTCTCGGTCTCGACCTCGACGCGCAGGTCACTGATGCGGAGTTCTGACACTTACTGCTCCTGGATGTCGATCGGGTTGTGTGGGTCAATGAGGACGTCCTGCCCGTCCAGCCGGACGGGGTAGACGGGTACCGGCATCACCGCCGGAAGTTCGAGCGGGAGGCCCGTGCGCAGGTCGAACCGGGAGCCGTGCATGTAGCACTCGAGGGTGCACCCGTCGATCTCCCCTTCGCTGAGCGGCACCTCGGCATGGGAGCAGACGTCGCGGATCGCGAAGAAGCCGTCGACGGTGTTGACGACGGCGATCTCCGCGTCGCCGCCGAGGTCCACCGCTATCGCGGAGCCGACGGGCACCTCGTCCACCGCGCAGGCACGGACGAAGCTCATGACGCCAGCCCCGCCGGGGTGCCGACGATCACCGCGAGCTCCTTCTCGACGGTGGCCAGCAGCCGCGTCTCGACCTCGGGGACGCCGATCCGCCGGATGATGTCGGCGAAGAAGCCGTGGACGACGAGGCGACGGGCCTCGTCCTCGGGGATGCCGCGCGAGCGGAGGTAGAACAGCTGCTCGTCGTCGAAGCGCCCGGTGGTCGAGGAGTGCCCGGCGCCCTCGATCTCGCCGGTCTCGATCTCCAGGTTGGGCACCGAGTCCGCACGGCAGCCGTCGGTGAGCACGAGGTTCTTGTTGGTCTCGTAGGTGTTGATGCCCTCTGCGACCTTGCGGATCAGGACGTCGCCGACCCACACCGAGTGCGCACCCTGGCCCTGCAGGGCGCCGCGGTAGTCGACGCGGCTGCGGGTGTGCGGGGCGTTGTGGTCGACGAAGAGCCGGTGCTCGATGTGCTGGCCGGCGTCGACGAAGTAGAGGCCGAACTGCTCCAGCTCGCCGCCGGGGCCGTCGTACTCCGCCGTCTCGACGAGCCGCACCAGGTCACCACCGAGGCTCGCCGTCACCGTGCGGACGCGGGCGTCCCGACCGATGCGCAGGCCGACGTGGCCGGCGTGGACGGCGTCGTCCGCCCAGTCCTGGAGGCCGACGAAGTTCAGGCTGGCGCCCTCGCCCACCAGCACCGAGACGCTGGACGCGTAGCGGGCCGACCCGAGGTGCCGCAGCACCACCGTCGCCTTGGCCTGCGCGCCGATGGCGAACACGACCTGGCCGTAGACCTGCTGGTCGGAGTCCGTCCCCACCAGCTCGATCACCACCGGCTCGGTGAGCTCGAGCCCGGCCGGCACCTCGACCAGCACGGCTCCCCCGCTCTCGGCCACGGCGAGGGCGGACGGGCGGTCCACCGGGGCCGGCACGCCCAGGGCGATCGCCTCTGACGTGCTGATCTCCCGCATCACGACGCCCTCGGGCAGCGTGGTTCGCCAGTCGAGGTGCGCGGAACTCGGCGCCCCGTCCAGCAGCCCGCGCAGGCGGCGCATCGGGGTGAACCGCCACACCTCCTCGCGGCCTCCGGGCATGGGGTGGTCGGCCAGGTCGAAGGAGGCGACGGGGTGCAGGTGGGACTCGACTTTGGTCTCCACCGCTTCGGCGACGTTCGGAACAGCGGTCACGGTCATCTTTCTGGGTTCGTCGGTCCGCGGGCTCAGCCCACGGCCCCTTCCATCTGCAGCTCGATCAGGCGGTTCAGCTCCAGCGCGTACTCCATCGGCAGCTCGCGCGCGATCGGCTCCACGAAGCCGCGCACGATCATCGCCATCGCCTCGTCCTCACCCATGCCACGGCTCATCAGGTAGAAGAGCTGGTCCTCGCTCACCTTGGACACGGTGGCCTCGTGGGCCATCGACACGTCGTCCTCACGGACGTCGACGTAGGGGTAGGTGTCGGAGCGGGAGACGGTGTCGACGAGCAGGGCATCGCACTTGACCGAGCTGGCGGAGTGGTGGGCGCCCTCGTTGACCTGCACGAGGCCGCGGTAGGACGAGCGTCCGCCGGAACGGGCCACCGACTTGGAGATGATCGAGGACGAGGTGTGCGGCGCGGCGTGCACCATCTTCGAGCCGGCGTCCTGGTGCTGGCCCTCGCCGGCGAACGCGATGCTGAGGGTCTCGCCGCGGGAGTGCTCGCCGAGCAGGTAGACCGCCGGGTACTTCATCGTCACCTTGGAGCCGATGTTGCCGTCGATCCACTCCATCGTCGCTCCCTCCTCACAGGTGGCGCGCTTGGTGACGAGGTTGTACACGTTCGTCGACCAGTTCTGGATGGTCGTGTACCGCACCCGGGCGTTCTTCTTCACGATGATCTCGACCACGGCGGAGTGCAGGGAGTCCGAGGAGTAGATCGGCGCCGTGCAGCCCTCGACGTAGTGGACGTAGGAGCCCTCGTCGGCGATGATCAGCGTCCGCTCGAACTGGCCCATGTTCTCGGTGTTGATCCGGAAGTAGGCCTGCAGCGGGATCGAGACGTGGACGCCCTTCGGCACGTAGATGAACGACCCGCCCGACCACACGGCGGTGTTCAGCGCGGCGAACTTGTTGTCGCCGACCGGGATGACTGAGCCGAAGTACTCCTCGAACAGCTCGGGGTGCTCCTTCAGGCCGGTGTCGGTGTCGAGGAAGATGACGCCCTGGCGCTCCAGCTCCTCGTTGATCTTGTGGTAGACCACCTCGGACTCGTACTGCGCGGCGACGCCGGCCACCAGGCGCATCTTCTCCGCCTCGGGGATGCCGAGCCGGTCGTAGGTGCGCTTGATGTCCTCGGGCAGGTCCTCCCAGGTCTGGGCCTGCTTCTCGGTCGAGCGGACGAAGTACTTGATGTTGTCGAAGTCGATGCCCGACAGGTCCGCGCCCCAGGCCGGCATCGGCTTGCGGCCGAAGAGCTTGTGGCCCTTCAGGCGGAGGTTGAGCATCCACTCGGGCTCGTTCTTCAGCCCGGAGATGTTGCGGACCACGTCCTCGGTCAGGCCACGCTGCGCGGACGCACCGGCCACGTCGGAGTCGCGCCACCCGTACTGGTAGCTGCCGAGCGCCTGGAGGTGCTCTTCCTGCGTCGCGCCGAGCCCGGGGGCGGCGGGAGCGGTTGAGGTCATCAGTGGGCCCTTCCTTGTGGGGACGGATGTGCGGTGGCGGGCACCGGGCGGGGCACGTGGGTGGTGCACACCCCGTCGCCGTGAGCGATGGTCGCCAGTCGCTGGACATGGGAGTCGAGCAGGTTCGCGAACGCCCTGGTCTCTGCCTCGCAGAGCTGCGGGAACTCGGCCGCCACGTGGGCGACCGGGCAGTGGTACTGGCACAGCTGGACGCCCGAGGCGACCGGCTGCAGCGAGGCCACGAAACCTTCGGCGGTCAGCGCTTCGACCAACGCCTCCGTGGGGCTCTCGTATTCCCCCGCGATGGCGTGGAAGCGGGTGGAGACGCTCTCCGCCACCCGGGCGGCGAACTGCTCGACGGCCGCCGGTCCGGCCACCCGCTGCAGGTACTCCAGCGCGTCGATCGCCAGCCGGTCGTAGGCCTGGAAGAACTCCGCGCGCCCGGCGTCGGTCAGCGCGAACACCTTGGCCGGACGTCCCCGCCCACGGTGGCCGTACACCCGCTGCTCCCTGCTGGTCACCTGGCCGGTGCTGGCCAGCACCGTGAGGTGGCGGCGGACCGCTGCCGGCGTCAGCCCGAGGCGGCCGGCGAGGTCGTTGGCCGTGGACGGCCCGTGCTGGAGGATCGAGCGGGCCACCCGGCTGCGCGTGGAAGCGTCCGCAGCCAGCTGCTCGGCCTCGGTGGGGACGGCGACGGCGCCCTCCTGCTCGCTTTTCACAACGCCATTCTTACCTTATTCGGCGCCGTACTCAACTCGCCGGCCGGTGCGGGACCGGATGCCGGACGCCCGCTTCCGAAAGATGGCCGTGTACAGGAACTACGACAGCTGGTCGTAGAGTGCGGGACGGTGACTTTGTCTTGTCAAAGGCGACAGGTCATCTACAACCACACAGACACCTTCAAAGGAAGCATCGTGACGACTCCCTCGCTCGATACCCAACCATCATCAGGACGGCGCACCCTCGTGCGTTCCGGCCTGGCTGTGGCGTTCGGGCTCATGGTCCCGGCCCTCAGCGCCTGCTCCGGCGGCGCCGGTGAGGCCGGCCACACCCAGCACCAGAGCGAATTCGACCTCCCCCTGCCCGACCTGCACGCGGCCACCTTCGCGGGCATGGGCGGAATCAGCGGCTGGTACCTGCTGCTGATCGGCCTGCTGATCTGCGTGGGCGGCTTCGCCTTCGGACTGGTCAGCTACATGCAGCTGAAGAAGCTGCCGGTGCACCAGGCGATGCGTGACGTCTCCGAGCTGATCTACGAGACCTGCAAGGCGTACCTGCTCCAGCAGGGCAAGTTCCTGCTCACCCTGTTCGCGTTCATCGGCGCGGTCATCTTCGTGTACTTCGGCTTCCTGAACACCTCCGGTGGCTGGGGCCGCGTCTTCATCGTGCTGGCGTTCGCACTGATCGGCATGGCCGGCTCCTACGGCATCGCGTGGTACGGCATCCGCCTGAACACCTTCGCCAACAGCCGCACCTCGTTCGCCGCGCTCGAGGGCAAGCCCTTCAACGTCTACAACATCCCGATGCGCTCGGGCATGAGCGTGGGCATGATGCTGATCTCGACCGAGCTGATCATGATGCTCGCGATCATGATGTTCCTGCCCGCCGACATCGCCACCGCCTGCTTCCTCGGCTTCGCCATCGGCGAGTCCCTGGGCGCGTCCGCGCTGCGCATCGCCGGCGGCATCTTCACCAAGATCGCCGACATCGGCTCCGACCTGATGAAGATCGTGTTCAAGATCGGCGAGGACGACCCCCGCAACCCGGGCACCATCGCCGACTGCACCGGTGACAACGCCGGCGACTCGGTCGGCCCGTCCGCGGACGGCTTCGAGACCTACGGCGTCACCGGCGTCGCGCTGATCACCTTCATCCTGCTCGGCGTGCAGGCCGACCTCCAGGCCCACTTCCTGGTGTGGATCTTCTTCATCCGCGCGATCATGCTGGTCGCCTCCGCGCTGTCCTACTTCGGCAACGGCCTGTGGGCGAAGGCGAAGTACGGCGACGCGGACGAGATGGAGTTCGAGACCCCGCTGACCTCCCTCGTCTGGGTCACCTCGATCGTCTCGATCGTCCTCACCTTCGCGATCTCCGCGATGCTGATGTCGGACATCCCCGGCAACCCCAACCTGTGGTGGCAGCTGTCGCTGATCATCAGCTTCGGCACCCTGGCCGGCGCGGTCATCCCCGAACTGGTGAAGGTGTTCACCGGTGTCCGGGCCAAGCACGTCGAGGAGGTCGTGAAGTCGGCCAAGGAGGGCGGCCCGTCGCTCGACATCCTCTCCGGTCTCGTCGCGGGCAACTTCTCCGCCTACTGGCTCGGCATCGCGATCGTCGCCCTGATGGCCGGCGCGTACGGCGTCTCCACGCTGATCCCGTCCGCGATCATGCTGGCCCCGGGCGTGTTCGCCCTCGGCCTGGTCGCCTTCGGCTTCCTCGGCATGGGCCCGGTCACCATCGCGGTCGACTCCTACGGCCCGGTCACCGACAACGCCCAGTCCGTCTACGAGCTGTCGCAGATCGAGTCCGTCCCCGGCATCGAGGAGGAGCTGAAGCGCGACTTCGGCGTCACCCCGAAGTTCGAGCGGGCCAAGCACCTGCTCGAGGCGAACGACGGCGCCGGCAACACGTTCAAGGCGACCGCGAAGCCGGTGCTCATCGGCACCGCGGCCGTGGGCGCGACCACGATGATCTTCTCGATCATCATGGGCCTGACCAACAGCCTCACCGAGAACATCGAGAGCCTGTCCCTGCTGCACGTGCCGTTCCTGCTGGGCCTGCTCACCGGTGGCGCGATCATCTACTGGTTCACCGGCGCCTCCACCCAGGCCGTCACCACCGGCGCCTACCGCGCGGTCGAGTTCATCAAGGAGAACATCGACCTGGAGAACTCCACCAAGGCCTCGGTCAAGGACTCCCGGCGGGTCGTCGAGATCTGCACCCAGTACGCCCAGCGCGGCATGTTCAACATCTTCCTCGGCATCTTCTTCGCCACCTTGTCGTTCGCGTTCGTCGAGCCGTTCTTCTTCATCGGCTACCTGATCTCGATCGCCATGTTCGGGCTCTACCAGGCCATCTTCATGGCCAACGCCGGTGGCGCCTGGGACAACGCCAAGAAGATCGTCGAGGTGGACCTCCAGGCCAAGGGCACCGACCTGCACGACGCGTCCATCGTGGGCGACACCGTCGGCGACCCGTTCAAGGACACCAGCTCGGTGGCCCTGAACCCGGTCATCAAGTTCACCACCCTGTTCGGCATGCTGGCGATCGAGCTGAGCCTCATCATCAGCAACCCGGCGATCAACGCCGTCCTGGCCGTCGTGTTCGGCCTGGCGTCGGTCTACATGGTGTGGCGTTCCTTCTACGGGATGCGGATCGACCAGCCCATGCTGACGGCTGCCGACTTCGCCTACCTCAAGCAGGCGCCGGCCGAGGTCGGCTCCGCGGCCACGGCTCCCGCCGCCGCGGACGCGGTGGAGGCCGTCGCGAAGGCCTGACCGCAGGACCCACCGCCGCTGCCCGGTTCCCGCGAGGGAGCCGGGCAGCGGCGTCTCGTCTGCCTAGACTGAACGGGTGCCTGCCGCCCTCTCGCTCACCGACGTGCGCCTGCGACTGGGCGGACGGGCGGTGCTGGACGGGCTGGGCCTGGTCGCCGCCCCGGCGGAGGTGACCGCTGTGCTCGGGCCGAACGGGGCCGGCAAGACCACGATGATCCGTTGCTGCACCGGCCTGCTCACCCCCGATTCCGGCCGAGTGGAGGTGCTCGGAGCGCCGCCGGGATCGGCGTCGGCGAACAGCCGGGTGGGGCTCATGCCGCAGGCGACCAGCGCGTGGTCCGGCGTCCGCCCCCGCGAACTGCTGGCCTACCTCGCCTCGCTGCACGCCACTCCCCTGCCGGTCACCGACGTGGTGGACGCCCTCGGCATCGGCCCCTTCGCCGGCACGCCCTACCGACGGCTCTCGGGTGGCCAGCAACAGCTGGTGAACCTTGCCGGGGCGATCATCGGACGCCCGGAGCTGGTCTTCCTCGACGAGCCCACCGCCGGCCTGGACCCGCACGCCCGCCGGGAGGTGTGGACCCTGGTCCGCGCGCTCCGCGACGCGGGCGTCGCCGTCCTGCTGACCACCCACGCCATGGACGAGGCAGAGCAGCTCGCCGACCACGTCGTGCTCATCGACGCCGGCAAGGGCGTGGCCGACGGCAGCGTGGCGGAGCTCACCGCCGGTGGCAGCCTCGAGCAGTTGTTCCTCGAGCTCACCCGGCCCGGGAGCGCGGCATGAGCACGCTCGACCTGCGTCCCGCGCCGGCGCCGGCACCGCGCCTGCAGCGGATCCTTCGCCACGCCCGCATGGAGACCGTCCTGGTCACGCGCAACGGCGAGCAGCTCCTGCTCGCCCTGGTGATCCCGCTCGGCCTGATCCTGGGCCAGGCCGTCGCCGGAGAGCGCCTCGGGATCGCGCGCGAGCCGTTCGTCGCCTCCGTGATCGCGCTGGGGTTGTGGTCCACGGGCTTCACCTCCCTGGCCATCACCACGGCCTTCGAGCGGCGCTACGGCGTCCTTGAGCGCCTCGTTGCCACCCCGCTGCGCCGCACCGACCTGATGCTGGGCAAGGCCGCCATGGTCATCGCCGTCGCGCTGGCGCAGGCTGCGGTCCTGGCCCTGGCCGGGGTCGCCGCCGGCTGGTCGCCCCGTCCGTCGGTGGCGCAGACCGCGGTCGCCGCGGGCGTGGTCGTGCTGTCCCTGGCCGCGTTCTCCGGCCTCGCCCTCGTGCTCGCCGGACGCGCGTCCGCCGAACTGACGCTGGGGCTGGCGAACCTGGTCTACCTGCTGGGGGCCGCCGGCGGCCTCCTGGTACCGGTCGCGGCCTTCCCGGGGTGGGCCCAGCCCGTGATCTCGCTGCTGCCGACCACCGCGCTGGGTGAGACGCTGCGCACGTGGGCCGGCGGTGGCGTCGACGCCCTGCCCCTGATCGTCGTCGCGGTGTGGGCCGTGGCGGCCCTCGCCCTGGCCAGAAAGGTGTTCCGATGGACCTCGTAGGCTCCCCCGCCGCCCTGCGACGCTGGGCGGTCGCGTCCCTGGTGGGCAACATGGGCATCGTCGTCACCGGGGGCCTGGTGCGCCTGACCGGCTCCGGCCTGGGCTGCTCCACCTGGCCGCAGTGCGAACCGGGCTCGATCACGCCGCCCGAGGCCTCCCTCCACGCGTCCATCGAGTTCGGCAACCGGCTGCTCACCTTCGTCCTTGTGGTGCTCGCCGTCGGTACCTTCGTCGCGGCCTGGAAGGCGAGGGACGATGCCGGCGCCCCCCGGCGCCGCACCCGGAGGCTCGCCCTCGCCGCAGCCCTCGGCATCCCCGCCCAGGCGATCATCGGCGGCTTCTCCGTGCTGGCCGGCCTCAACCCGTGGGTCGTCGGGCTGCACATGGTGGTGTCGGTGGCCCTGATCGCGGTGTGCACCGTGCTGGTCCACGACGCGTACGGCGGGCGACCGGCCGCCGCGCGCCCGCTCGCCCGCCTGCTGGCCCGGGTGGCCTTCTGGGTGGGGATGGCCTCGATGGCGCTCGGCGTGGTGGCCACCGGCGCCGGGCCTCACGCCGGAGACAGCGACTCGGCGCGCAACGGGCTCGACGTGGTGGCAGCGACCCGCGTCCACTCCCTCAGCGTCTGGGTCGTGGTCGCGCTCACCATCGCCCTCGTCCTGCTCACCACCGGTGCCGCGCGGCGGGCGGCCGTGCTGCTGCTGGCCGTCGAACTGGCCCAGGGTGCGATCGGCTACGCGCAGTACCTCCTCGGCCTTCCGGTGCCGCTGGTGGCGCTGCACATGCTCGGGCTGACCGTCTTCACCGCTGCGCTGGCGAACCTCTGGTGGCTGGTGCGCGACACCCGGCCCACGGACGCGGACCTCCCGGCAGCCGAAGCCGGGGCTCTCAGAACAGCAGGGGATCCACCGCAGCGGCCATGAACACCACGGCGAGGTAGCTGTTGGAGAGGTGGAACAGCCGCATCGGCTTCAGCGCGGCGTCCACCAGGCCCCGGCGGGCACGGACCAGGAGCGCCACGGCCTCGGCCAGCATCGCCAGGCCGGCGACCGCCGCGACCACGGGATAGAGCCAGCCCGTGCCGGCCACCGGCCACAGCAGCAGGCTGACCGCGACGGTGAGCAGGCTGTAGGCGAGGATGCGCCAGGCGACGGCCACGGGCGGCGCCACCACGGGCAGCATCGGGATGTGCGCCTCCTGGTAGTCCTCGCGGTAGCGCAGGGCGAGCGCCCAGGTGTGGGGCGGGGTCCAGGCGAACACGATCGCGAAGAGCACCAGGGGCGTCCACGCCACAGAGCCGGTCACTGCGGTCCAGCCGATCAGCGGCGGGAAGCAGCCGGCGATGCCGCCCCAGACGATGTTCTGGGCCGTCCGCCGCTTCAGCGCCAGGGTGTAGACGAACACGTAGTAGAGGTTGGCCACCAGCGCGAGCGCGGCCGACAGCCAGTTGGCGCCGAGGCCGAGGATGAGGGTGGCGGCCAGCCCGAGGGCGACGCCGAAGGCGAGCGCCCGGGGGGTGTTCACCAGCTCGCGGACCATCGGACGCCGCCGCGTGCGCCGCATCCGGGCGTCGATGTCGGCGTCCAGCACCGAGTTGAAGACGTTGGCACTGCCGGCGGCAGCGGTGCCACCCAGCAGCGTCCACACCACGAGCTGCCAGGACGGGAAGCCGCCCGCGGCCAGGAACATCGCCGGGATGGTCGTGACCAGCAGCAGCTCGATGATCCGCGGCTTGGCAAGGCCCACGTAGGCCGTCACCACGGCGCGCCAGCCACCCTGCTCAAGGGCGGCCAGGGACGCGCCCTCCTCGGCTGGTCTCATCCGGCTCCGATCACGTCAGGGGTCAGCGTCTGAGCAGTCTAGACGCCCGTTCCGCCCGGCCGCGATCAGCATCGCTCCCCAGTGACCGCGTGGGTACAGTCGCAGGTGTGAATCCGCTCCGCGACCAGCGCGATCCCCGCCTGCCCCGGATGGCGGGCCCCTCGGCCCTCGTCCTGTTCGGCGTCACCGGCGACCTCGCCCGCAAGAAGCTGCTGCCGGCCGTGTACGACCTGGCCAACCGCGGCCTCCTGCCACCCGGCTTCGGGCTCGTCGGGTTCGCCCGCCGTGACTGGGCGGCCGAGCACTTCGCAGAACTGGTCGCGGAATCGGTACGCGAGCACGCCCGCACCGAGTTCCGCGAGGACGTCTGGAAGCAGCTGCAGGAGGGGATCCGCTTCGTCCCCGGAGAGCTCAACGACAACGAGGCCTTCGCCCAGCTCAAGCAGACCCTCGCCGACCTCGACGAGCGGCAGGGCACCGGCGGCAACCACGCCTTCTACCTGTCGGTGCCGCCCAAGGCCTTCGACGTCGCCGTGGCCCAGTTGCGGCGCCACGGCCTGGCCGACCGTCCGAAGGGGTCCTGGCGACGGGTGGTCATCGAGAAGCCGTTCGGCCACGACCTGGACAGCGCCCGCCAGCTCGAACGCAAGCTCGCGAAGGCGTTCTCGCCGTCCAGCATCTTCCGGATCGACCACTACCTGGGCAAGGAGACGGTGCAGAACCTGCTGGCGTTCCGCTTCGCCAACACGATGTTCGAGCCGATCTGGAACCGCACGTACATCGACCACGTGCAGATCACCATGGCCGAGGACATCGGCATCGCCGGGCGTGCCGGCTACTACGACGGCATCGGCGCCGCCCGCGACGTCATCCAGAACCACCTCCTCCAGCTCGTCGCCCTGACGGCGATGGAGGAGCCGACGTCCTTCGGGGCCGACGAGCTCAGCCTGGAGAAGCGCAAGGTGCTCTCCGCCGCCCGGGTGCCGTCCGACCTGGACGCCCACACCGCGCGCGGGCAGTACGCGACCGGCTGGTCCGGCGGTGTCGAGGTGCCGGGCTACCTCGAGGAGCAGGGCATCCCGGGCGACTCGCGGACGGACACCTTCGCCGCGATCCGGGTCGACATCGACAACCGCCGCTGGGCAGGCGTGCCGTTCTACCTGCGCACCGGCAAGCGACTCCCCCGCCGGGTCACCGAGGTGGCGCTGAACCTGCGTCCGGCGCCCCACCTGCCGTTCGACGGCACGGACGTCCGCGCGCTCGGCACGAACGCGCTCGTGCTGCGGATCCAGCCGGACGAGGGCATCACGCTGCGGTTCGGGGCCAAGGTGCCGGCGACCCCGATGGAACTGCGCGACGTGAACATGGACTTCGGCTACGGCACGTCGTTCGCCGAGTCGAGCCCCGAGGCCTACGAGCGCCTGCTCCTCGACGTCCTGCTGGGCTCGGAGCCGCTGTTCCCCCAGCCGGCGGAGGTGGAGCTGTCCTGGCAGATCCTCGACCCCGTGCTGGACCGCTGGGCAGAGCGGGACACCCCGCCAGAGCCGTACCCCTCGGGCACGTGGGGTCCCCCGTCCGCCGTCGAGATGCTGGCCCGTGACGGGTTCAGCTGGCGACGTCCGTAAGGAGGAGCGATCGTGATCGTCACACTCACCGGCACCAACGCCGCAGAGGTGCAGCAGGCCATCGCGAAGGCCAGGCACCACGTGGGGGCCGCCTCCGGGCTGGTCTTCACCCTCGTCGTCGTCGCCGAGCTCTCC
Source organism: Propionicimonas sp. T2.31MG-18 (assembly GCF_964266745.1). NCBI lineage: Bacteria > Bacillati > Actinomycetota > Actinomycetes > Propionibacteriales > Nocardioidaceae > Propionicimonas > Propionicimonas sp. T2.31MG-18. The sequence goes on along the minus strand of NZ_CAXWGX010000012.1, from coordinate 198,083 downwards.
GACTACGAGCGGGCGAAGGAGGCGTGCGCCGAGGCCGGGCGCGAGCACCCGTCCCGCATCCTGCTCCTCACCAACGGACGCGCCCGGGCCGACCGGCTGGACGCGGAGGTGCAGGCCGGCGAGGGTTCGCCCGGCGAGATCATCGCACTGAAGTTCCACGGCGTGCTCCAGAAGCACCGCGAGTCCGTGGTGCTGCCGCTGCTGCTGCCCGACCTTCCGGTGATCGTGTGGTGGCCGGGACGCTCGCCGAGGACGCCGGGCCTGGACCCGATCGGCCGGCTCGCCACCCGACGCATCACCGACGCGATGGGCGACCCCGACCCGTTGGCAGCGCTGGAGGTGCGCGCCCGGAACTACTGCCCCGGCGACACCGACCTCACCTGGACGCGCCTCACCCGCTGGCGCGGGCTGATGGCGGCCGCCCTCGACGCCTACCCGATGGACGTCACCCGGGCCACCGTCAGCGCCGCCCCGGCGAACGCCGCCGGCACGCTGCTCGCCGCCTGGCTGTCGCAGCGCCTGGACGTCCCGGTGACCCTCGAGCGCACCGGCCCGGCCGTGGGCATCACCGGGGTCGTGCTCGGCTCGGGCGAGGACGAGATCCGGATCACGCGCACCGACGGCAACCTCGCCAGCTTCTCCGCCCCGGGGCTGTCGAGCAGGCTGGTCGCTCTCCCGCGCCGCGACGTGAACACGCTGCTGGCCGAGGAGCTGCGGCGCCTCGAGGACGATCCCATCTACGCTGAGGCCATGGCGTCCGTGGTGAGGAGAATCGATCGTGCCGTGGCACGCGGCCAGGTGAGGGCGGAGTGAGCGCGCAGCCCCAGGTGATCCGTCACCACGACGCGGACGACCTCGCCGCGCGCGGTGCCGCCCGGCTCCTCTCGGTGCTCATCGGGCTCCAGGCCGACGGCAGGGTCGCGCAGGTGTGCCTCACCGGCGGACGGATCGCCATGGCCGTCTACGCCCGCCTCGGCGAGCTGGTGGAGGGCTCGGCGCTCGACCCGTCCCGCCTCGAGCTCTGGTGGGGCGACGAGCGTTTCGTCCCGACCGGCGACCCGGAGCGGAACGCCGGGCCGACCCTGGCGCTGCTGGCCAGCCACTTCCCGGTGGATCCGGCCCGTACGCACCCGATGCCGAGCGCGGACGGCGTGATCGACGCCGCCGCGTCCGCGGCCACCTACGCCAAGGAACTTGGGGACACCCGCTTCGACCTGTGCCTGCTCGGCATGGGGCCGGACGGCCACGTGGCCTCGATCTTCCCCAACCACCCGTCCAGCGAGCCCACCACGCAGGCGGTGATCGGCGTCAGCGAGGCGCCGAAGCCACCGCCGGAGCGGATCAGCCTGACCATCCCGACGCTCAACGACTCCCGCGAGGTCTGGTTCCTGGTGAGCGGGTCGGAGAAGTCGAACGCGCTGTGCCGCTCACTGGCCGGCGACACGGCGCTGCCGGCGGCCCGAGTGGCCGGACGGGAGCGCACGCTGTGGCTCGTGGACGAGGACGCCTCGGCGGAGCTGCCCTACTTCGACTGCTCGCTGTAAGGCGTGGGCCTGCGGCCGGACGGGGGCATCCGGCTCAGTAGATGACCTCGCCGGCCGCCCGACGGGCGCGCAGGGCGTCCAGCGCCTCGGCGAGGATGGCCACGGCCTCTGCGTCGCTGCGACGCTCCTTCACATAGGCCAGGTGCGTCTTGTACGGCTGGGTCTTCGGCGGGGGCGGCGGGTTCTCGCTGTCGAGGTTCGCCGGCAGGCCGCACCGCGGGCAGTCCCAGGTGTCCGGGACGACGGCGTCCGCGGCGAACGCCGGGCGCGTCTCGTGACCGTGGGCGCAGAAGTAGGAGACGTAGAGGCGGGGGGCCGCGTCTCCGCGCTCGGCCTCCCCCATCGGGCCGGCGCCGACCCGGCTACCGCGAATTGCGCTACCACCAACCACGTGCTTTGACTCCTTGCTGCGAGCGGGCCGGACTCAGCCCAGGGCCCCGACTTCGGGGAAATACCGGTACAGCACCAACAGGCCGATGATGCTGGCGAGCCACACCAGGCCGACCATGATGGTCAGGCGGTCGAGGTTCCGCTCGGCGACCGAGGTGCCCCCCATCCCCGTGCTCATGCCGCCGCCGAACAGGTCGGACATGCCGCCGCCCCGGCTCTTGTGCAGCAGGATGAACAGTGCCAGGACGATGCTGGTCAGGATCAGGACGATCTGAAGTGTCACGATCGGCCAGGTCGTCACCAGAGGGAGCGCAGTCACGCGGAGAATCCTAACCCACGCCTGCCCGGACCAACGAAACGCGGGTAGGGGCTGGTCGCGGCCGGCGTCCACCCCGTCCCCTGCGAGGGCCAGCCTTCCCGTCCGAGGGCCAGCCTTCTCGCCGAGGGCCGGCACCGGTGGACGGGCCCTCGGCCACAACGCTGGCCCTCGACGCAGGGACGGGGGACGACGAAGCCCCCTCACTCCGGCGTGGGCCGGAGGGAGGGGGCGGGGTCGGACGCGGGCTGGGGTCAGCCGGCCGCGTAGTACATGACGATCTTGGCGAACTCGTCCGCATTGAGGCTCGCGCCTCCGACGAGGGCGCCGTCGACGTCGGGCTGCGCCATGATCTCGACCACGTTGCTGGCCTTCACCGAGCCGCCGTACTGGATGCGCACGGCCTCACCGGCGGCCGCACCGAAGGTGTCGGTGACGTAGCCACGGATCGCACCGCAGACCTCCTGGGCGTCCTCGGGGGTGGCCACCTCGCCGGTGCCGATCGCCCAGACCGGCTCGTAGGCGATGACGGACGCGGCGACCTGCTCCGCGGTCAGCGGGGCGAGGCAGTCCTCGACCTGGCCGAGGACGTGCTCGACGTGCGTGCCCTGCTTGCGGATCTCGAGCACCTCGCCGCAGCAGATGATCGGGGTCATGCCGGCCTCGAACACCACCTTCGCCTTGGCGCCGATCAGCTCGTCGGTCTCGCCGTGGTACTCGCGGCGCTCGGAGTGCCCGACCACGACGTAGCTGCAGTTCAGCTTGGCCAGCATGTCGGCCGAGACCTCGCCGGTGTAGGCGCCGGACGCGTGGACGGAGACGTCCTGCGCGCCGAACTTCAGCGGCAGCTTGTCCCCCTCGACCAGGGTCTGCACGGTCCGGATGTCGGTGAACGGGACGATCACGGCCGCCTCGGACAATGCCGGGTCGTACTTGGCGTCGGCCAGCGTCCAGGCCAGCTTCTGCACCAGCCCGGTGGCCTCGACGTGGTTGAGGTTCATCTTCCAGTTGCCCGCCATGAGCGACGTGCGTGCCATGTCAGTTCTCCCCTTCCAGGACAGCAAGACCCGGGAGCACCTTGCCCTCGAGGTACTCCAGTGACGCACCGCCACCGGTGGAGATGTGGCCGAAGGCCTCGTCTGCGAACCCGAGGTTGCGCACGGCGGCGGCGGAGTCGCCACCACCCACCACCGAGAAGCCGCTGGAGGCGGCAAGCGCCTTCGCGACCGCGTCGGTGCCCAGCGCAAGGGACGGGATCTCCGCGACGCCCATCGGGCCGTTCCAGAAGATCGTCGCCGCACCGGCGATCGCGTCCGCGAACAGCGCCTCGGACTTCGGGCCGATGTCGGCGCCCTCCTGGTCGGCCGGGATGCCGTCGGCGTCGACGATGGTCACCTCGCTGGCGTGGCGCGCCGGGATGTCCAGCTCGGACACCACGCGCACGTCGACGGGCAGCAGGATCTGCTTGCCGGCAGCGGTGGCCTGCTCGAGGTAGCCGGCGCAGGTCTCGATCTTCTCGCTGTCGAGCAGGGACGTGCCGACCTCGTAGCCCTTGGCCTTGAGGAAGGTGTAGGCCATGCCGCCACCGATGATGAGGGTGTCCGCGACCTTCAGCAGGTTGTCGATGACCGCCAGCTTGTCGGCGACCTTCGCGCCGCCGAGGACGACGACGTAGGGGCTCGCGGGGCTCTCGGTGAGCTTCTTGAGCACCTCGACCTCCTTGGCCACCAGGAACCCGGCGGCGTTCGGCAGGAGCTTGGCGACGTCGTACACGGACGCCTGCTTGCGGTGCACGACGCCGAAGCCATCGGACACGAACACGTCACCGAGGGCGGCGTACTTCGCGGCGAGCTCCTCGCGCTCGGCGTCCACCTTGGACTCCTCGGCCGGCTCGTAGCGGACGTTCTCGAGCATCGCGATCTCGCCGTCGGCGAGTGCGGCGACGGTGGCGGTGGCGCTCTCGCCGACCACGTCGGTGGCCAGCTTCACGTCGGCGCCGATCAGCTCACCGAGCCGCCGGGCGGCCGGGGCCAGCGAGTACTTCGGGTTGACCTGGCCCTTGGGCCGGCCCAGGTGCGCCATGATGACGACCTTCGCGCCGGCGTCCTTGAGCAGGGTCAGGGTCGGCAGCGCCGCGCGGATCCGGCCATCGTCGGTGATGGTGTCCCCATCCAGCGGCACGTTGAAGTCGCACCGGATCAGGACGCGCTTGCCCCTCAGCTCACCGAGGTCCTTGACTGATTTCACCTCTTACCTCTCTCTTCCGTTCATGAAGAGACGGGCCGGCCCGCCAACGCGGACCGACCCGTCATCGATCATCAGAGCTTGGAGCCCACCAGCACGGTCAGGTCGACCAGGCGGTTGGAGTAGCCCCACTCGTTGTCGTACCAGGAGACGACCTTCACCTGGTTGCCGATGACCTTGGTCAGCGGAGCGTCGAAGATGCTGGACAGCGGGTAGGTCTCGATGTCCTTGCTGACGATCGGGTCCTCGCTGTACTCCAGGATCCCCTTCAGCGGGCCCTCGGCAGCAGCCTTGACGATCGCGTTGATCTCCTCGACGGTGGTCTCGCGCGCGGCCTCGAAGGTGAGGTCGGTGACCGAGCCGGTCGGCGTCGGCACGCGCAGCGCGTAGCCGTCCAGCTTGCCCTTCAGCTCCGGCAGGACCAGGGCGACGGCCTTGGCGGCACCGGTGGTGGTCGGGACGATGTTCAGGGCGGCGGCGCGGGCGCGACGCAGGTCCTTGTGCGGGGCGTCCTGCAGGTTCTGGTCCTGGGTGTAGGCGTGGATCGTGGTCATCAGGCCCTTGACGATGCCGATGCCGTCGTTCAGCGCCTTGGCCAGGGGGGCCAGGCAGTTGGTGGTGCAGGACGCGTTGGAGATGATGTTGTGCGCGGCCGGGTCGTACAGGTTGTCGTTGACGCCCATGACGATGGTGATGTCCTCGTTCTTCGCCGGGGCGGAGATGAGGACCTTCTTGGCGCCGGCGGCGATGTGGGCCTTGGCCTTCTCGGCGTCGGTGAAGAAGCCGGTGGACTCGATCACGATGTCCACACCCAGCTCACCCCACGGGAGGTTGGCGGGGTCGCGCTCGGCGAACGCCTTGATCTCCTTGCCGTCGACGTACAGCGCGGTCTCGTCCGCGGTGACCTCGCCGGGGAAGCGACCCAGGATCGAGTCGTACTTCAGCAGCTGGGCGAGCGTCTTGTTGTCAGTGAGGTCATTCACGGCCACGACGTCGAGATCGGCGCCCGAAGCCACGAGGGCGCGGAAGTAGTTGCGGCCGATCCGGCCGAAGCCGTTGATGCCAACCTTGACGGTCATAAGTGAGGGTCTCCTTTACGAACGGGTCCAGTGGCGGGCTTGAGCCCAGCCCTGTTCGGGTTCCACCCTATCGGTTCACGGTGCCGCCGGATGCAGGGGCGGAAATCCGGACCGTGCACCCGGGAGCCCGCAGAGCCCCCGTTCCGGACACCGGCGGTGCGGTGCGCCTCAGGCGTCCTCGTCCAGCATCTCGGGGCTCAGGACGGCCTCGGTGTTCGGGACGCCCAGCTCGCCGGCCCGCTTGTCCGCGGTCGCGAGCAGCCGACGGATGCGACCGGCGACGGCATCCTTGGTGAGTGGCGGGACGTGCAACTGCCCCAGCTCCTCCAGGCTGGCCTGCTTGTGCTCGAGCCGCAGCTGGCCAGCCACCAGCAGGTGCTCGGGGATGTCCTCGCCCAGGATCTCCAGGGCACGGCGGACGCGGGCCCCGGCGGCCACCGCGGCCCGCGCGGAGCGGCGGAGGTTGGCGTCGTCGAAGTTCGCCAAGCGGTTGGCGGAGGCGCGGACCTCGCGGCGCATCCGGCGGTCCTCCCAGGCGAGCACCGACTCGTGCGCACCGAGCCGGGTGAGCATCGCCGAGATCGCGTCGCCGTCCCGGATGACCACGCGGTCGATTCCGCGCACCTCCCGTGCCTTCGCACTGATGCCGAGCCGCCGGGCGGCGCCGACCAGGGCCAGCGCGGCCTCCGAGCCGGGGCAGGTGACCTCGAGCGCCATCGAGCGTCCCGGCTCGGTGAGCGAGCCGTGCGCGAGGAACGCGCCGCGCCACGCGGCGACCGACACCTCGATGCCTCCGTTGACCACCTGGACGGGCAGCCCGCGGACGGGACGCCCGCGCGGATCGATGAGGCCGGTCTGCCGGGCGAGGGACTCGCCGTCGCGGATCAGCCGCACGACGTACCGGGTGCCGCGGCGCAGGCCGCTGCCGGTGATCACGACGAACTCGCAGGTGAAGCCGAACAGCTCGGCGATCGCGGTGCGCAGGCGGCGTGCGGCGACGCCGGTGTCGAGCTCCGCCTCGACAACGATCCGCCCGCCGGCGATGTGCAGGCCGTTGGCGAACCGCAGCAATGCGGCCACCTCGGCCTTGCGAAGCTCCGGCTTGGTCACCTCCAGGGTCGCCAGCTCGGACTTCACCTGCTGCGTCATCGCCATGTTGCCGGAAACTGCCTTTCGCCGAGAGCGTCGATGGGCGCTTAGCCTACAGACCCATGATCCCCGCATAAACCGCGGCCAGGAGGTGGGGATCGTGGCGGGGCGACCCGTCCCTCATCCGGACGGGCGCGACGACCAGGCGGGCACCCAGCGACTGCACGTAGGTCGCCAGGTGCGGGTCGCCGGCGGCGAAGGACGGATCGGCGACGACCGCGTCGAGGCGCAGTCCGGGCGCGTGCTCGGCGAGCACCTCCACGTGGCGGGACGCAGTGTACGCGGGCGTCTCGTCCTCGGTCGGCACCAGGTTGAGGGTGAGGATCCGGCGGGCGCGCGACGCCTGGATCGCGTCCAGGAGTTCGGGTACGAGCACGTGCGGGATCACCGAGGAGTACCAGGACCCCGGCCCGAACACGAGGTAGTCGGCGGCGTGGACGGCGCGCAGCGCCTCCGGTACGGCCGGCGGGTCCGCCGGCACCAACCGGACGTCGGCGATCTCCCCGGTCGCCAGGGCCACGGCCTCCTGGCCGACGACGAGCGTCACCTCGTCGGGCGAGGACGGGTCGGCGCCGATCACGTCCGCCTCGATCACCAGGGGGACGGCCGCCATCGGCAGCACCCGTCCCTCGACGTGGAGCATGGCGGCCACCATGTCGAGGCCGGCCACCGGGTCGGACAGCTGCTGCCACAGCCCGGCGATCAGCAGGTTGCCGATGCTGTGTCCGCCGAGCGGGCCGTCCCCGGGGAAGCGCGACTGCAGTACCTCTGCCCACGCGCGCCCCACCTCGTCGTCGCCGCACAGCGCCGCCAGGGCCATCCGCAGGTCGCCGGGGGGCAGGATCGGGAACTCCTCGCGCAACCGGCCGGACGAGCCGCCGTCGTCGGCGACGGTCACCACGGCCGTCAGCCGGTGGGTGAGCTGGCGCAGGGCGGTCAAGCTGGCGGCGAGGCCGTGGCCGCCGCCGAAGGCCACCACGGACGGCGGCGGGGCGAACCCGTTCACTCCATTCCCAGGTCCCGGTGCACGACCTCGGTGTGCACGCCTTCCGCCGCGAGGCGGCGGGACAGCTCCTCGACGAGCGCGGTCGAGCGGTGCTTGCCGCCGGTGCAGCCGATCGCGACGGTGGCGTGGCGCTTGCCCTCGCGGACGTACCCGGGGCGCATCAGGTCGATCAGCCCGAGGGCGTGCTGGAGGAACGGCTCCGCGTCCGGCTGCCCGAGCACGTAGGCGGACACCGGCTGCGCCAGCCCGGTCTGCGGCCGAAGCGCCGGCACCCAGTGCGGGTTCGGCAGGAATCGTGCGTCGAACACGAGGTCGGCGTCGATCGGGATCCCGTTCTTGAACCCGAACGACATCAGGGTGACCTGGAGGTCGGTCTCGGACGCACTCGCGTAGGCCTTGGCGACGCGCGCGGCCAGCTCGTGCACGTTGATCGAGGAGGTGTCGATCACGAGGTCGGCGCTGGCGCGCAGCCCGGCCAGCATCTTGCGCTCCTTGCGGATGCCGTCGAGCAGGCGCCCGGAACCCTGCAGCGGGAGCGGCCGCCGCACGGATTCCTGCCGGCGGACGATCGCCTCGTCGCTGGCGTCGAGGAAAAGGATCTGCGGCACCACCCCGACGTCCCCCAGGGCGGAGAACGCGGCCGGGATCTGCTGGAAGTCCGAGCGGCTGCGCACGTCCAGCAGGACGGCGACCCGGGTGAACTGGCGGCGCCGGCTGATCTGGAGGAGCTCGGGAAGCATGCTCGGGGGGAGGTTGTCGACGACGAACCAGCCGAGGTCCTCCAGGGCGTGGCCGGCCGTCCGGCGTCCCGCACCGGACATACCGGTGATCACCAGCAGTTCTACGGGCGGGGCGGAGTCGTTCATGGGCTCATTATCCCGCCGCGGGGCTCACTGCTCGATGACCTCGCCGGTGGTCACGTTGATCGCGACCGGCGGTTCCTGTCCGGCGAGCGCCTCCTTGATGGACGCGGCGGTGCGCGGCCCGATGCCCGGCACCTGGGCGATCTGCTCCACGGTGGCCGCCCGCAGCTTCCGCAGCGACCCGAAGTAGGTGATCAGCGCCTTGCGACGGATCTCCCCGAGCCCGGGGACGTCGTCGAGCAGCGACTCCACCATGCTGGCGCTGCGCCGGCCCCGGTGGTGGGTGATGGCGAAGCGGTGGGCCTCGTCCCGCACCCGCTGGAGCAGGTACAGCCCCTCGCTGGCGCGCGGCAGGATGAGCGGGTACTCCTCCCCCGGGAGCCACACCTCCTCCAGGCGCTTGGCCAGCCCGCACAGCGCGACGTCGACCACACCGAGGTCGGCGAGCGCCCGCTCCGCGGCCGCGACCTGGGGCGCGCCGCCGTCCACGACCACCAGCGAGGGGGCGTAGGCGAACTTGCGCGGGGCTCCGGTCGTGGGGTCGACGAGGAGTGGCCCGGACTCGTCCTCGCGCCCGGCCTGCCGCCGCTCCTCGATCAGCCTGGTGAACCTCCGCGTGAGCACCTCGTGCATCGCGCCGACGTCGTTCGATCCCTCCACGGTCCGGATGATGAACCGGCGGTACTCCCCCTTGCGGGGCAGGCCGTCCTCGAACACCACCATCGACGCGACGACCTCCGTGCCCTGGGTGTGGGAGATGTCGTAGCACTCGATGCGCAGCGGCACCTGCGGGAGGTCGAGCGCCTCCTGGAGCTCCTCCAGCGCCCGGTTCCGGGTGGACAGGTCGCTGGCCCGGCGCACCTTGTGGAGGGCGAGGGAGTCGGCGGCGTTGCGGGCGGCGGTCTGCAGCAGGGCCGCCTTGTCGCCGCGCCGGGGCACCTTCAGTCGCACCCGGCCCTCGCGCTGCTCCCCCAGCAGCTGGCCGAGCACCTCCGCCGAGGCCGGCAGGGCGGGGAGGAGCACCTGCGGGGGGATCGCGTCCGCGTCCGCGTCGGCGTAGAGCTGGAGCAGGAACTGCTCGAGGAGCTCGCCGGTGTCCGCGTCGTCGCTGCGCTCGGCCACCCAGCCCCGCTCCCCGCGCACCCGCCCGTCGCGGATGTGGAACACCTGGACGGCGACCTCCAGCGGGTCCTCGGCCAGGGCGACGAGGTCGGCGTCCGTCCCGTCGCCCAGAACGATGGCGTTCCGCTCGGTGGCCTGCCTGAGCGCGGAGAGCTGGTCACGCAGGACCGCGGCTCGCTCGAACTCCAGGTTCGTGGAGGCGATGAACATGTCGGTCTCGAGGCGCCGGATGAGGGTCGAGGTGCGCCCGGCGAGGAAGTCGCACACGTCCTGGACGAGGGCGCGGTGGGCGTCGGCGTCGATCCGTCCGACGCAGGGGGCTGAGCACTTGCCGATGTAGCCCATCAGGCAGGGACGCCCGGACACGTGCGCGCTGTGGAACACCCCCTTGGTGCAGGAGCGCATCGGGAACACGCGCAGCAGCGAGTCGATGGTGTCGCGGATCGCCCACGCCTGGGCGTACGGGCCGAAGTAGCGCGTGCCCTTGCGCTTGCTGCCCCGGCCGACGAAGACCCTCGGGAACTCCTCCGACCACGTCACGGCCACCCAGGGGTAGGACTTGTCGTCGCGGTACTTGATGTTGAAGCGCGGTTCGAACTGCTTGATCCAGGTGTACTCCAGCTGGAGCGCCTCGAGTTCGTTGCGCACCAGCGTCCACTCGACCTTCGCCGCCGTGCGGACCATCGTCTGCGTGCGGAAGTGCAGCGCTGCGGGATCGGCGAAGTAGGAGCTGAGCCGCTGGCGGAGGTTGACCGCCTTGCCGACGTAGACGACCCGTCCCTCCGCGTCGCTGAACCGGTACACCCCCGGCCCGGTCGGGATGGTGCCGGGCGCCGGACGGTAGGAGGCCGGATCAGCCATGCCGTCCGTCCTCACGCAACCGGGTCGTCCTCACCCGAGCCAGCATAGGCACCGCCACTGACGATCCGGACGCGGACCGCCGCAGGCCCGCCCTCAGCCCAGGAGCGCCGTTCCGGGCGGCAGGACGCAATCTGGCGCCGGATTCACAGGCGCGTCACAGGCAGGGGGTGGTTGAACCTTCTACCATTCCAGCATCCGAGTCAGGAGGACCCATTGACCAGTCCGTCACTCCCCAGCCGCCGGGTCGTGCTCAGCACGGCCGGGGCGGCCGCCGTCACGTTCTGCCTCGCCGGGTGCGCGGCGGCCTCAGGCCCGTCCGCGGCGACGGCCACCGGCCCCACGACGGTGCCGGCCTCCGAGATCCCCGTCGGCGGGGGGAAGATCGTGGGCTCGTTCGTGGTCACCCAGCCCACCTCGGGGACGTTCGAGGCCTTCGGATACCTGTGCACGCACCAGAACCTCCCGGTGCAGCAGGTGACCGACGCGGCGATCGTCTGCGGGCGCCACGGCAGCAGCTTCTCCCTCGCCGACGGTTCGGTGCTCACCGGGCCCGCGACGAAGGCGCTGTCCAGGGCCACCGTCACCGTGAACGGCGACGCGCTCACGATCAGCTGAGGCGCTACCCCGCGGGCGCCAGGAGATCGGGTTCCTCGACCGCCACCGGCACGCGGTGCCCGGCGAGCACCGGCTTCAGGAACGCGCCGGTGAACGAGGCCGGGTTTCCGGCCACGTCCTCGGGGGTGCCCTCCGCCACGACCTGACCGCCCCGCGAGCCCCCCTCCGGCCCGAGGTCGATCACCCAGTCGGCGGCCTTGATCACGTCGAGGTTGTGCTCGATCACCACCACCGTGTTGCCCTTGTCCACCAGGGACTGCAGGACCGACAACAGCTTGCGGATGTCCTCGAAGTGCAGGCCGGTGGTCGGCTCGTCGAGCACGTAGATCGTCCGTCCGGTGGAGCGCTTCTGCAGCTCGGAGGCGAGCTTCACCCGCTGCGCCTCTCCGCCGGACAGCGTCGTCGCCGGCTGACCCAGCCGGACGTAGCCGAGCCCGACGTCGACCAGGGTGCGCAGGTGGCGGGCGATCGACGGGATGGCCGCGAAGAACTCCACAGCCTCCTCGATCGGCATGTCCAGCACCTGGGCGATCGTGCGTCCCTTGTAGTGCACCTCGAGCGTCTCGCGGTTGTACCGCGCGCCGTGGCACACCTCGCAGGGCACGTAGACGTCCGGCAGGAAGTTCATCTCGATCTTGATCGTGCCGTCCCCGGCACAGTTCTCACAGCGTCCGCCCTTGACGTTGAAGGAGAACCGGCCCGGTTGGTAGCCGCGCACCTTCGCCTCGGGCGTGTCGGCGAACAGTCGGCGGATGTGGTCGAACACGCCGGTGTAGGTGGCCGGGTTCGAGCGCGGCGTGCGGCCGATCGGCGACTGGTCGACGTGGATGCTCTTGTCGACGTGCTCGACGCCGGTGAGCGATCGGTGCCGCCCCGGCACGGCGTGCGCGTTGTACAGCTTCTTCGCCAGCGCGGTGTACAGGATGCTGTTCACCAGCGACGACTTGCCCGAACCGGACACGCCGGTGACCGCGATGAACTGCCCCAGGGGGAACGACACCGTGACGTCGCGCAGGTTGTGCTCCGACGCCCCATGGACGGTGATCGCCCGGCCGGTGGCCGGACGCCGCCGCTCGGGCATCGGGATGGACCGCCGCCCGGACAGGTAGGCGCCGGTGAGCGAGGTGGGGTGGGCGAGCAGGTCGCCCACCGTTCCGGAGACGATGACCTCTCCGCCGTGCTCGCCCGCACCCGGCCCGATGTCGACCACCCAGTCGGACGTACGGATGGTGTCCTCGTCGTGCTCGACCACGATCAGGGTGTTGCCGAGCTCGCGAAGCCGGACGAGCGTGTCGATCAGCCGCCGGTTGTCGCGCTGGTGCAGGCCGATCGACGGCTCGTCGAGCACGTAGAGCACGCCGACCAGGCCCGACCCGATCTGGGTGGCGAGCCGGATGCGCTGTGCCTCGCCGCCGGACAGGCTCCCGGCGGGGCGGGAGAGCGTCAGGTAGTCCAGGCCCACATCGAGGAGGAACCGCAACCGCTCGTTGATCTCCTTCACCACACGCTCGGCGATCTGCGCCTCGCGCTCGGTGAGGGTGAGGTTGCGCATGAACGCGGCGACCTCGTCGATCGACATCGCCGAGACCTCGGCGATGTTGCGTCCTCCGATGGTGACGGCGAGCGAGCTGGGCTTGAGCCGGGCGCCCTTGCACGTCAGGCACGGCACCTCGCGCATGTAGCCGGCGTACCGCTCGCGCGCGTTGTCCGACTCGGCCTCGGCGTGCCTGCGCCGGACGTAGGGGACGGCGCCCTCGTACTTCGCGCGGTAGGTGTGCTCCCGTCCGTGCCGGGTGCGACTGTGGACGGTGAGCGCGTGCGGGACGCCCATCAGCAGCATGCTCTGGATGCGGGACGGCAGGTTCTCCCACGGTGTCTCCACCGAGAACCCCTCCTGCTCGGCCAGCGCGGCGAAGAGGTTCTGGAAGTAGCCCGCCAGGTACGGCGTCTGCCACATCGCGATCGCACCGTCGGCCAGGCTGCGGCCGGTGTCGGGGACGACGAGGTCGACGTCCACCTCCATCCGGGTGCCGAGCCCCGAGCAGGCGGGACAGGCGCCCCACGGGCCGTTGAACGAGAACTGCCGCGGCTCGAGCTCCTCGACGGAGATGTCGTGCTCGTTCGGGCAGGCCAGCTTCTCCGAGTACCGGCGCTCCCTGCGGGGGTCGTCCTCCGGCAGGTCGACGAAGTCCACAGAGACCACGCCGCCGGCCAGTCCCAGGGCGGTCTCGACCGAGTCGGTGAGCCGCTGCTTCATGCTGGGCTTGGCGGCCAGCCGGTCGACGATCACGTCGATCGAGTGCTTCTTCTGCTTCTCCAGCGTGGGCGGGGAGAGCAACTGGTGCACCTCGCCGTCCACCCGGACGCGGGACAGCCCCTGACCCGCCAGCTGGCGGAACAGGTCGACGTACTCGCCCTTGCGACCCCGGACGACCGGGGCCAGCACCTGGAACCGGGTGCCCTCGGGCAGCGCGAGCAGCCGGTCGACGATCTGCTGGGGGGACTGCCTGCTGATCGGCTCCCCGCACTCCGGGCAGTGCGGACGCCCGGCCCGCGCGTACAACAGGCGCAGGTAGTCGTAGATCTCGGTGATGGTGCCGACGGTGGAGCGCGGGTTGCGGCTGGTCGACTTCTGGTCGATCGACACCGCAGGCGACAGGCCCTCGATGAAGTCGACGTCCGGCTTGTCCATCTGGCCGAGGAACTGGCGGGCGTAGGCCGACAGGCTCTCGACGTAGCGGCGCTGGCCTTCGGCGAAGATCGTGTCGAACGCGAGGCTCGACTTGCCCGACCCGGACAGGCCCGTGAACACGATCAGGGCGTCGCGAGGGAGGTCGAGATTGATGTTGCGCAGGTTGTGCTCGCGCGCCCCTCGAACGATCAGCCGGTCAGTCACCCGATCATGGTAGATGCTGCCTCCGACAGCCCGTCCCGCCGATCCGGACGGGGCTGGCCCGGGGCCGCCGCGGGGCCGTAGGTTGGTGCCATGAGCCAGTACACCGGGTCGATTCCGGTGGAAGACGTGGTCCGATGGAACGCCGACGCCACCCAGCGCCTGCTCGGCTACACCATCGGCATCGGCGAGGACGAGTGGCACCGGCCGACGCCGCTGCCCGGGTGGTCCCGGGCCCATGTGGCCACCCACCTGAGCCGCAGCGCGGACCACCTGCGGGGCATCACCGAGGCGGTCGGGGCCGGCCTCCCCCAACCCGGGCCGCTGCCCGCGTCCCGCCGGTTCGCCGATCTCGAGGCCGGCGCCGACCGCGACGGGCTCGCGCTCCAGATCGACCTGGACACCAGCGCCGGCGCCCTCCAGGCGGCGATCGAGAAGGTGACCGACTGGTCCGCCCCGGTGGAGCTCCACCGGCTCGACCTGACCCTCGCCGCCGTGCCGCTCGCCCGGCTCCACGAGGTGTGCGTGCACCACCTCGACCTCGACTGCGGCTGGGCCGCCGACGCGATCGACCCGGCGGCCGCGGCGTGGCTGCTGCGCTGGGTGCTCGACCTGCTCGCCGACGCCGGCCTGCCCGCCCTCCACCTGGAGGGCGACTCCGTCGTGGCCGACATCGGGGATGGCGCCGAGCGGCGGAGCGTGAGCGGCAGCGACGCGCGCCTGTGGGCGTGGCTCGCCGGGCGCCTGTCCGCGTCCGGCGTGTCGGGTGCGGACGGACTGCGGCCGGCGTTCCTAGGCTGACCGCTCGTCGCGGCGCGACTTCACCAGGCTGGCGATGGTCGTCACCGCCAGCGTGCCGATGATGACCGCGAGGGAGACCCAGATCGGCACCTCCGCGTCCAGCCCGAGCCCGGCGTCCCACCCGTACTCGTGCGCGGCGTGCAGCACCAGCTTCACGCCGATGAACGCCAGGATCACCGACAGGCCCACCGACAGGTAGACCAGGCGCTGCAGCAGCCCGCCGATGAGGAAGTAGAGCTGGCGCAGGCCCATCAGGGCGAACACGTTCGCGGTGAACACCAGGTACGGCTCCTGGGTGAGGCCGTAGATCGCCGGGATCGAGTCGAGCGCGAAGAGGAGGTCGGTCGTGCCGAGGGCGACCACCACCAGGAGCATCGGCGTCACCAGCCGCCGGCCGCCCTCGGTCACCACGAGCTTCGTGCCGCGGAAGTCGTCGGTGGACGGGAAGCGGCGGCGCACCCAGCGCATGACGGCGTTCTCGCTGTCGTCGTCCGACTCGTCGGAGCGGTAGTCGAGGTAGAGCTTCACCGCGGTGTAGATCAGGAACGCGCCGAAGACGAAGAACACCCAGCTGAACCGCTCGATGGCCGCGGCGCCGAGCGCGATGAAGATGCCCCGGAAGATCAGGGCGAGGACGATGCCGACCATCAGCGCGAACTGCTGGAGGTGCCGCGGCACCCGAAGGTTCGCCATGATCAGCACGAAGATGAACAGGTTGTCGACGCTCAGGCTGTACTCGGTGAGCCAGCCGGCGAAGAACTCCGCGGCGTACCGGGGGCCCGCCAACCACCAGATCCCGAGCCCGAACAGCACCGCCAGACCGGAGAAGACGCCGATCGCGATCCCCGCCTCGCGCATGCTCGGCTCGTGGGGCCGGCGACCGATCACGAGCAGGTCCACAGCGAGCACGGCGACGAGGACCCCGATCGTGATCAACCAGATCTCGGCCGTCACATGCATTCAGCAGTCCCTCGTCTGGTCATCGGGTTGTTGTTGGGGGGTACGCCTGATTCTGTCAGGCTCGTGCCCGCCGGCCAAAGCCGGGGACCCCCCGACTCTCAGCGCGTGGCCTCCAGCATCTGGCGCAGCGTCTTCTTCAGGTCGGCGATCTCGTCGCGCAGCCGGGCGGCCAGTTCGAACTGCAGCTCCGCGGCGGCCGAGTGCATCTGCTCGGTGAGCTCGCTGATGAGTCCGGCCAGCTCGCTGGACGGCATCGCGCCCAGGTCGCGGGAGCGCTCGGCGGACAGCGGCACCGGACTGGTCGGACGGCGCCCGCCCGCCCGGCTGACGAGGGCCGTGGTGTCGGCGTCCTCGCGCGCGAGCAGGTCGGTGAGGTCCGCGATCTTCTTGCGCAGCGGCTGCGGATCGATCCCCCGCTCGGCGTTGTAGGCCACCTGCTTCTCGCGGCGCCGGTTGGTCTCGTCGATCGCCGCCGCCATCGACGGGGTGATCTTGTCCGCGTACATGTGCACCTGGCCGGCCACGTTGCGCGCGGCCCGTCCGATGGTCTGGATCAGCGACCGCTCGCTGCGCAGGAAGCCCTCCTTGTCGGCGTCCAGGATGGCGACCAGGCTCACCTCGGGCAGGTCCAGGCCCTCGCGCAGCAGGTTGATGCCGACGAGCACGTCGTAGGTGCCCAGGCGGAGCTCGCGCAGGAGTTCGATGCGCCGCAGCGTGTCGACCTCGGAGTGCAGGTAGCGGGTGCGGACGCCGTTCTCCATCAGGTAGTCGGTGAGGTCCTCTGCCATCTTCTTGGTCAGGGTGGTCACGAGCACCCGCTCGTTGAGCTCCGTGCGGAGGCGGATCTCGGCCATCAGGTCGTCGATCTGGCCGCGCGTGGGCTTCACGACGATCTCCGGGTCGACCAGGCCGGTGGGACGGATGAGCTGCTCGACGAACCCGCGCGACTTCGCCAGCTCGTACGGCCCCGGCGTCGCCGACAGGTAGACCGTCTGCCCGATGCGCTCGACGAACTCCTCCCAGCGCAATGGCCGGTTGTCCATGGCGGACGGCAGCCGGAACCCGAACTCGACCAGCGTCCGCTTGCGGGACATGTCGCCCTCGTACATGCCGCCGATCTGCGGCACGGTCACGTGCGACTCGTCCACGACCAGCAGGAAGTCCTCGGGAAAGTAGTCGAGCAGGCAGTTCGGCGGGGTGCCGGTGCCGCGTCCGTCGATGTGCCGGGAGTAGTTCTCGATGCCGGAGCACGTGCCGATCTGGCGCATCATCTCGATGTCGTAGCTGGTGCGCATCCGCAGCCGCTGCGCCTCGAGGAGCTGGTTGTTCGCCTCGAGGTCGGCCAGCCGGACGGCGAGTTCGGCCTCGATGCCCTCGATCGCACGCTCCATGCGCTCCGGCCCCGCCACGTAGTGGGACGCCGGGAAGACGTAGATCTCCTGGTCGGTGCTCAGCACCTCGCCGGTGAGGGGGTGCAGCGTGGACAGTGCCTCGATCTCGTCGCCGAAGAACTCCACCCGCACGGCGTGCTCCTCGTACATCGGGAACACCTCGACGGTGTCGCCCTGCACCCGGAACGTGCCGCGGGTGGCCGCGAGGTCGTTGCGCACGTACTGGATGTCGACCAGCCGGCGCAGCAGCGTGTCCCGGTCGACCTCCTCGCCGCGGCGCAGCCGGACCATCCGGTCGACGTACTCCTGCGGCGTGCCCAGACCGTAGATCGCCGACACCGTCGCGACCACGATCACGTCCCGCCTGGTCAGCAGCGAGTTGGTGGCGGAGTGCCGCAGCCGCTCCACCTCCTCGTTGAGGGAGGAGTCCTTCTCGATGTAGGTGTCGGTCTGGGGGACGTAGGCCTCGGGCTGGTAGTAGTCGTAGTACGAGACGAAGTACTCCACGGCGTTGTCCGGGAAGAACTGCCGCAGCTCGTTGGCGAACTGCGCGGCCAGGGTCTTGTTCGGCTGCATCACCAGCATCGGGCGCTGGAGCCGCTCGGCGAGCCAGGCGACGGTTGCCGTCTTGCCGGTACCGGTGGCGCCCAGGAGGACGACGTCCTGCTCACCGGCCTCGATCCGGCGCTGGAGCTCGTCGATCGCTGCGGGCTGGTCGCCGGCCGGCTCGAAGTCGGCCACGACACGGAACGGCGCCACCCGGCGCTGCACATCGGTGATCGGTCGCACGGGGAGAGCATAGGTCCCGGCTCCGACACTCCCCGGGGCCGGCGGGCGGCCCCGGGGAGCATGGTCGGCTCAGCCGGCGGACTGGCTGCCCAGCACCACGCCGAGCATCTGGTCGACGGCGTTGAAGCTGTCCTCGGGCGTGTCCTTCGTGAACAGCAGGGTGCTGAGCGTCGACACCCCGTCGGTGGTGCGCACCGCGGCGAACGTCACCGCCAGCATCTGCGTGCTCTTGCCGTTGCTGGTCGAGATGAACGCGGCCGGGCACTGGGCGACGGCCAGGTTCTTCAGGTTGATGTCGAGGTCCTTGGCGTCACCGAACTTCGCCCCGGCCGCGCCGTCGAGCACCTGCCGGTTGAAGGCGTCGCAGAGCTGGCCGGCGTTGGTGTTCTTCTTCTGCTGGACGACCCGGGTCACGAACACGGCCTTGCCGTCGCTCACCGAGATGGCCGAGGGTGCCTGCTCCTGGACCTCCCACCCCGGTGCGGGGAGGAACATGACCCCGTTGCCGAGGTCGACCACCCCGCCGTTGGGCGGCGTCGGCTCCGGCGACGGGCCCTCGGTGGGCTCCTGGGTCGGTTCCCCCGTGGGCTCCGCGGAACCCGTGGCTGTGGGCTCCGGGGACGGGGACGCCGTCGTCGTGGGCACCGTGGGGACGGGCGTCGGCGTCACCGGGTCGACCGGCGCCTGCCGGTTCGACAGCATCAGGAGGGCGGCACCGGCGATGACCAGCAGCACGACCGCGCCGATCACGATCAGCAGGACCTTGCTCGAGGACGCGCGCGGCGCCGGGGGCTGCCCGCCCGGGCCACCGTAGCCCGGCTGCGCGCCGGCCTGCGGGCCGTAGGCGGGACGGCCGTAAGCGCCCTGGGGGTACGCCTGGCCGGCGTAGCCGGCCTGCGGCGGGTACCCCTGGCCCGGGTAGGGCTGCGGAGGGTACCCGGCCTGCGGGTACCCCGGCTGCTGCGGGTAGCCGGCCTGCTGGGGGACGCCCTGCTGCGGGACGCCCTGCTGCGGCGCTCCCTGCGGGGGGACCCCCTGCGGCGCACCCTGCTGCGGCGAGCCCTGGGGCCAGGAACCGGGGGCCGGGGTGTTCGGGTTCTGGGTCATGCCCGTGCCTCCCCGTCCTCGTCACCGGTGGTGGCCGGCACGTCCGCAGCGGCCACGTCCGCCTCCGCCGTTCCGGGCGCGGGGCCCTCCGGCGGTGACCCGGGTGGAGCCTCGTCGGTGGACGCGCCGGTGGCCGCCATCGCGGGGGCCTTCAGCCAGGCGCGCACGGAAACCCCGCAGGCCGTGCAGAACGCGGACCCGGGCAGCAGCGGCATCTCGCAGCGGGCGCAGAAGCCCAGCTCCGCGCCGGCCGGCTCGCCGTCGCGGGCGGCCGACTCGAGGGCGGCCTCCAGCAGCCCGGCATTGAGCACCGTGCGGAGCCGCAGGATCAGCAGGGCGAGCACGAGCAGGCCCCAGACCACCTGGAGGATCCACGAGACGGCCTCCGTGCCGACGTAGCCGAGCAGGTAGGTGCCGGTGCTGTAGACCACGTTCGCACCAACGGCAAGGCCGACGGCGGCGAAGTAGCGCGGCGTGAAGCCGTCGTAGCCCTTGCCGAGCCCGGAGAACTCCGCCACGGCCAGACCGGTCGCCGTGCCCATGACCAGTGGCTTCACGAATCCCTCGAGGAAGACCAGGGACGCGAACTGCGCCGGCTCGGGAGAGACCAGGCCGCCGGTCAGCAGCGGCCAGTGCCGCACGAGGGTGTCGAAGCTGGCGTAGGCGACACCGCTGACCACACCGAAGGTGAGCCCGTCCATCAGGTCGTCGAACGCCGGACGGCCGGCCAGGAACACCGGCCCCAGCTGGCGGATCGCCTCACCCACCACCGGAACGAGGACGGCGACCACGAGGAACGTGCCCCACTGCGGGCCGGCGATCATGGTGCCGTCCGGGGAGCGCAGGGTGGTCGACAGCGGCAGGAAGCCGCTCCAGATCAGCGTGAACACCAGCGACAGCACACCGGTGAGCAGGAACGCGAAACCGGTCACCGCCAGCGGCTCGTCCTCCCACAGGTTCACGTCGTAGAGGTAGGTGATGTACACGATCGGGATCGCGAACGCCGCGATCAGCACGGCGATCGGCATCGCGCCGAAGATCGCCGCGACGAGCGCCGCGACCAGCGTGATCGTGAACGCCGTCCGGTAGGTCTGTGGGTGGCGCCCGGCCTCCCGCGGCATGATCGAGGAGATCAGCGCGAACGAGGCGACGGGCTCGTCCGGGGCCAGGGCGAACCTCCGCCGGCCGCGTTCGTCACCGGGCACGAGGTCCAGTCCGCAGCGATGGCAGAAATGCGCGACATCAGGAACCGGGGAAAGGCAGCGAGAACAATTCACGAAAAAGCCCCCTTTGCTTGCTCTGGCGACAGCATAGGGGCCGACCTGTCGGGCGGAATACCCGCTGGTCAGCGATTTCCGGTCAGTCGCGGAACCACGTGATCACGCCAGAGGTCGGCGACCTGAACGGCCAGATCGGCGAGCGAGCCGGTGTTGTCCACCACCACATCCGCGGCGGCGAGCCGTTCCGCGCGGGACGCCTGCGCCTGGACGCGGGCCCTGGCCTGGGACTCGTCCAGCCCGTCGCGGTCGCGGATCCGGGCCAGCTGGGTGTCGGGATCGACATCGACGACCACCACCAGGTCGAACGCGTCCTGCTGCCCGGTCTCGACCAGCAGCGGGATCATGTGCACCACCACGTCGTCGGGTCCGGCCAGGGCGCTGAGCTCTGCCGCGCGGGAGCGGACGGCCGGGTGGACGATGGCCTCGAGGTCACGGCGGGCGTCCCCGTCCGCGAACACGGTGCGTCCCAGGGCGGCCCGGTCCAGCGACCCGTCCGCGCCGAGGACGCCCTCGCCGAAGCGTGCGACGACGGCGGCCAGGCCGGGAGTGCCGGGCTCCACCACCTCCCTCGCGAGCCGGTCGGCGTCGATCACCAGGGCACCCCGGGCACGCAGCAACTCCGCGACGGTCGACTTGCCGGAACCGATCCCGCCGGTCAGCCCGATCGTGATCACCGTCCGGCCCCGCACCACGAGGTCCGCACCGACATCCCGCTCCCTCCACACCGTGGAGCACCAGCATGCCAGCCGGACGGGAAAAGACGACGTGCCCCCCACCGTGAGGTGGAGGGCACGTCGGGTGCCTTCAGGCTGGTCAGCGACCGCCGGTGAGCTTCTCCCGCAGGGCCTGCAGGGCCTCGTCAGAGGCCAGCGAGCCTTCCGGAGCCGCGTCGTCGGACGCGCCACCGGCGGAGTAGGCGGCGGTGTTGGCCTGGGCGACCGCGGCCTGCACGTCGGCAGCCTCGGCCTCCTCGACCTGGCGCTTGTGCGCCTCCCACCGGGCCTGCGCCTCGGCGTACTGCTGCTCCCACGCACGCTGCTGCGCCTCGTAGCCGGGCTTCCACTCCTGGGTCTCCGGATCGAAGCCCTCGGGGTAGATGTAGTTGCCCTGCTCGTCGTAGGACGCGGACATGCCGTAGAGCGCCGGGTCGAAGTCGTCGGCGGCGACGTCCACACCTTCGTTGGCCTGCTTGAGGCTCAGCGAGATGCGGCGACGCTCGAGGTCGATGTCGATGATCTTGACCATGACCTCGTCGTTGACGCTGACGACCTGCTCGGGGATCTCCACGTGGCGCTCGGCGAGCTCGGAGACGTGCACCAGGCCCTCGATGCCCTCCTCGACGCGGACGAACGCGCCGAAGGGGACGAGCTTGGTGACCTTGCCCGGGACGATCTGGCCGATCTGGTGGGTCCGGGCGAACGTCTGCCACGGATCCTCCTGGGTCGCCTTCAGCGACAGCGAGACGCGCTCGCGGTCCATGTCGACGTCCAGCACCTCGACGGTGACCTCGTCCCCGACCTCGACGACCTCGGACGGGTGGTCGATGTGCTTCCAGGACAGCTCGGAGACGTGCACCAGGCCGTCCACGCCGCCCAGGTCGACGAACGCGCCGAAGTTGACGATGGAGGAGACGACACCCTTGCGGATCTGGCCCTTGGTGAGCTGGTTGAGGAAGGTGTGACGCACCTCGGACTGGGTCTGCTCCAGCCACGCACGGCGGGACAGCACCACGTTGTTGCGGTTCTTGTCCAGCTCGATGATCTTGGCCTCGAGCTCCATGCCGACGTACGGCTGGAGG
The DNA here is from genome assembly GCF_964266745.1 of Propionicimonas sp. T2.31MG-18. Taxonomy (NCBI): domain Bacteria; kingdom Bacillati; phylum Actinomycetota; class Actinomycetes; order Propionibacteriales; family Nocardioidaceae; genus Propionicimonas; species Propionicimonas sp. T2.31MG-18. The sequence goes on along the minus strand of NZ_CAXWGX010000012.1, from coordinate 175,875 downwards.
TCGCGCACGCGGCGCATCTCCACCAGCGACGCCGGCAGGAAGCCGCGCAGGCCGATGTCGATGATCAGGCCGCCCTTGACCACCTCGATGACGCGGCCGGTGACCACGCCGTCCTCTTCCTTGACCTTCTCGATCGTGCCCCAGGCGCGCTCGTACTGCGCACGCTTCTTGGACAGGATCAGCCGGCCCTCCTTGTCCTCCTTGGTCTGGACCAGGGCCTCGATCACATCGCCGACGGCGACCACGTCGAACGGGTCGACATCGTGCTTGATGGAGAGTTCCTTGGAGGGAATGACGCCTTCGGTCTTGTAACCGATGTCGAGCAGGACCTCGTCCCGATCGACCTTGACGACCGTGCCGGTCACGATGTCGCCGTCATTGAAGTACTTGATGGTCGCGTCGATCGCTGCCAGGAAAGCTTCGGGGGAACCGAAGTCGTCGACCGCGACGGTGGCTGCCTCGGGAGTAGAGGTCATGTAGTAGGGCTCCGATGGTTTGGTGTGAAAATGGCGTGTGCACGCCGACCACGTGCTCCACTGCGAGAACCAGGCTGACGTCTGGAGACATCGCGCAAAGCGCGCCGACCCGCTAGGTCCGAGGTCATGCCGGTCGAAGTGCGACCGACAGCCTATCGATTGCTGTGAGCGAGGGTCAATCCGGGCGCCGGGACAGGGATAGTCTAGGGAACCGACCCGAAGGAGGACCATGAGCGGAACGGCCGAGATCCACGAAGCGACGCTGACCCCCACCAAGCTCGAACTGCTCGCGGGCTGGCTGCCTGCCCAGGAGTGGTTCGTCGGCGACGCCGACGACCTGACGCGCGTGGCCTCCTACCGCTTCGTCGACCCCGATGGCGAGGTCGGCATCGAGACCATCCTGGTCCGGTCGGCGGGCGTCACCTACCAGGTCCCGCTCACCTACCGCGCCGAACCGCTGGACGAGGCCGCGGATTCCCTGATCGGCACCATGGAGCACTCCACGCTCGGCACCCGGTACACCTACGACGCCGTCGGCGACCCCGTGTACATGGTCGAACTCATGCGCGTGATCCACGAGGGCGACAACGAGGCCGACCTCTCCCGCGGCGAGAAGACCATGACCGTCCAGGGCTCCGGCATCGTGCCGGTGTCCAACGCCGCCGGCGAGTCGATGCGCATCGTCCGGGTCCTCGACGGCCAGCACGTGCCGGGCACGCGCGTGCCGCTGGGCACGCTCGAGGGCACCTGGACGCAGGACGGGGTCGAGCAGCAGCAGGTGCTCGCCGTCCTCCGCTGACCGCGGGTCCGTCCCGCTGATCCGGCCCACCCCGCGGTGCGGGGCGGGCAGTCGGCCACGCCGCCCGCCCGCCGGTGAGGTCCAGCGGCCCGCGGCTTCGTGCTCGCGGGCCAGCCCACCACGCGCGGGCCAACGCACACCCGACGGCCAGCCTCCCCACCCGAGAGCCAGCCTCCCCACCCGAGAGCCAGCCCACCCACCCGAGAGCCAGCCTTGACGCCGAGGACCAGCGCACCGGTACTGGCCCTCGACGAGAAGGCTGGCCCTCGATCGGCCGGGGCACTGCTTGAAGGGCCGATGACTGAAGCCCGCCGTCTGGGCGATCGGCGCGGACGCACCCGCGTCCCCTCGAGGACCAGCCTTGACGCCGAGGGCCGGCACACCGGTGCTGGTTCTCGGCCAGATGGCTGGCCCTCCCATGTGGGGGCTGGCGCTCGCGGACGGGGGCTGGCCCCCACATGTAGGGGCTGGCGCTCGCGGACGGGGGCTGGCCCCCACACAGGAGGGCTGGCCTTCCTCATTCGGAGGGGGCGGCCACACGTCGGGGCCACGCATCGGGCGCGCCCACGACGGGCCGGCGATCAGAGGCGGAGATGCCGTCAGGCGCGCGGGAAAGGCGCGCCCGGGTCGGGTCAGACGTCGGCGAGGCGGTAGCCGGTGACCGGCTCGGCCTCCCACTCCTCGAACGGGTCGTCGGCGACCGCTGCACGGGCGAGGTGGACGGACGCGGCGAACGCCTCCTCCGACTCCCAGATCGCCAGTCCGACGAGCACCCCCTGGGCGGCGTCCTCGAGCGTGTGGACGGCGACGAGGCCGGGAGCGGCGGCGATGGCCGCGCCGTAGCGGTGCATCGAGGCGATCAACTCCTCGCGCTTCCCCGGTCGCGGGTGGTGGACGGACAGGTGGTGGAACACGGCGACCTCCTTCGGGTCAGTGTGCCGCATCGTGCCAGGAACGGCCGGCGCCGACCGAGACCTCCAGCGGGACGCGCATCTCGACGGCGTGGCCCATCCTGTCCCTGACCAGCGCCTCGAAGACGTCGCGCTCCCCCGGCGCGACCTCGAAGACCAGTTCGTCGTGCACCTGCAGGAGCATCCGGCTGCGCAGCCCATTGCTGGCGATCGCGGTCTCGACGTCGAGCATCGCGACCTTGATGATGTCGGCTGCCGACCCCTGGATCGGGGCGTTCAGCGCCGCCCGCTCGGCCATCTCGCGGCGCTGCCGGTTCGAGGAGGTGAGGTCGGGCAGGTAGCGGCGGCGACCCAGCACGGTCTCGGTGAAGCCGGTCCGCCGTGCGGTCGCGACGATCTCCTGGAGGTAGTCGCGGACGTGGCCGAACCGCTCGAAGTACTCCTCCATCAGCCCGCGCGCCTCGGACACCTCGATCTTGAGCTGCTGGCTCAGCCCGAAGGCGCTCAGCCCGTACGCCAGCCCGTAGTTCATCGCCTTGATCCGGGCCCGCATCGCCGAGGTGACCTCGTCGGAGGGGACGCCGAACACGCGCGAAGCCGTGATCGAGTGGAAGTCCTGCCCCGAGGCGAAGGCCTCGATCAGCCCATCGTCGCCCGACTGGTCGGCCATGATCCGCATCTCGATCTGCGAGTAGTCGGCCGTGAGCAGTGTCTCGTAGCCCTCGCCGACCACGAACGCCTCACGGATGCGCCGTCCCGCCTCGGTGCGGATCGGGATGTTCTGGAGGTTCGGGTCGGTGGACGACAGCCGTCCGGTGGCCGCGATCGTCTGCACGTACGTGGTGTGGATGCGCCCGTCGTCCGCGACCGCCTTGAGCAGCCCCTCCACCGTCTGGCGCAACCGGATCTGGTCGCGGTGGCGCAGCAGGTGCGCGAGGAACGGGTGCTCGGTGCGGGCGAACAGGTTCTCCAGCGATTCCGCGTCGGTGGTGTAGCCGGTGAGCGTCCGCCGGGTCTTCGGCATGCCGAGCTCGTCGAACAGCACAGCCTGGAGCTGCTTGGGCGAGCCGAGGTTGATCGGACGGCCGAGCACGGCGAAGGCGTCCGCCTCCGCGGCGACCACCGCTGCGTCGAAGTCGGCGTGCAGCCGGTGGAGGTAGTCGAGGTCGACCGCCACGCCGATCCGCTCCATCGTCGCCAGCGTCCTGGTCAGCGGCAGCTCCACCTCCCGCAGCAGGCGGGCACCGCCCTGGGCGTCCAGCTCATCCTCCAAGGCGGTGGCCAGGTCGATCACCGCCCGCGCGCGCACCATCGCGTCGTGGCTCTCGGTGTCGTCGAACGAGAACGCCGCCTGCGCCCCGTCCGCTCCCCCGCTGCCGGCGACGGCCAGGTCACGGCGCAGGTGCCGCGCGGTGAGGTCCGCGAGGTCGTACACCCGTTGGTCGGGCCGCAGCAGGTAGGCGGCGAGCTGGGTGTCGCTGGCAAGCCCGGACAGTTCCCACCCTCGCGACCAGATCGCCAGCAGGGGGCCCTTCGCGTCGTGCATGGCCTTTGCCGCGGAGTCGTCGGCGAGCCAGGCGGCCAGTGCGCGGTCGTCCTCGGGGGACAGGCCGGTGACGTCGAGCCACGCCGCCGCCCCGTCGGCCGCGGCGAGCGCCAGGCCGGTGACGTCACCGGCACCGGCACGCCAGTGCCCGGACACGTCGAGCCCGACCACCCCTGCGCGGGCGTGCGCGTCCAGCCACGCTCCCACGGCGCCGGCACCGAGGATCTCCCCGCTGACCTCGAAGCCGCCCTGCGACCCGGCGTCCTCCGCGGGGAGCGTCTCCAGCAGCCGGTCGCGCAGGACGCGGAACTCGAGCCCGTCGAACAGCGAGTGGACGGCCTCGCGATCCCAGTCACGCCGGGCCAGGTCGTCCACGCCGACCGGCAGCTCGAGGTCGCCGACCAGCGCGTTCAGCTCGCGGTTGCGGGCCACGTCCGCGAGGCGCTCGCGCAGCGACTCCCCCGCCTTCCCGGTGAGCTCGCCGGCGTGGATGAGGAGGTTCTCCAGCCCGTCGTAGGCCGCCAGCCACTTGGCCGCCGTCTTCGGCCCCACGCCGGGGACGCCCGGGAGGTTGTCGCTGCTCTCGCCCACCAGTGCCGCCAGCTCCGGGTAGCGCGACGGCGCCACCAGGTAGCGCTCCTCGACCGTCGCGGGATCGAGCCGCGCCAGGTCCGAGACGCCCTTGCGGGGGTACAGGACCGTGACCTGGTCGTTCACCAGTTGCAGCGTGTCACGGTCGCCGGTGCAGATCAGGACGCGGAGGCCGGCGGCGGCGCCCCGTCGGGCGAGGGTCGCGATGATGTCGTCGGCCTCGAACCCCTCGCGCTCGAGGTGGACGACGTTCAGGGCGTCCAGCACCTCCTTGATGAGGCCGATCTGCCCGGTGAACTCGGCCGGGGACGCCGACCGGTTCGCCTTGTAGTCGGCGTAGCGCTCGCTGCGGAAGGTCTTGCGGGACACGTCGAACGCGACCGCGAGGTGGGTGGGCTGCTCGTCGCGGAGCACGTTGATCAGCATCGAGGTGAACCCGTAGACCGCGTTGGTGTGCTGCCCGGTCGTCGTGGAGAAGTTCTCCACCGGCAGGGCGAAGAAGGCACGGTAGGCGATCGAGTGGCCGTCGATCAGCAACAGGGTGGGCTGCTCGGCGTGCGGACTGGTCGGGGTCGTCACAATCCGGAACTCTAACGCCCGGCGCGGACACCTCGACCCGGCGCTGTGCCAAGGTGGGCGCCATGAACGTTCCCGACTGGTTCGCCGGCCTGTCCAGCCCCCTGGACGAGAAGCTGGGCGTCGAGCTGCTGGAGGTCACCCCCAACCGGGCGGTGGGACGCGCGCCCGTGGCGGGCAACACCCAGCCCTTCGGGCTGTGGCACGGCGGTGCGTCGTGCGTGCTGGCCGAGGGGCTGGCGTCCCTGGCGGCGGCCGCGGAGGTGGGACCGCGCGGCGCGGTCACCGGCGTGGACATCAACGCCACGCACCTGCGCCCGGCGCGCGAGGGCTGGGTCACCGGGGTTGCCACGGCGATCCGGATCGGCGGCACGTTGGCCACCTACGACATCTCGCTCACGGACGACGCGGGCGAGCAGGTCTGCGCGGCCCGGATCACGGTCTACCTGAAGCGGGCCCCGGGAGCGGGCGCGACTACTTCTTGAGCGCGCGGCCCTTGCCCTCGCCCTTGGACTGCTCGATGACCGCCTCGGCCACCTCGCGCATCGACTTGCGCAGGTCCATCGCGGTCTTCTGGATCCACCGGAACGCCTCGGGCTCGGTCAGGCCGAGGCCTTCCTGGAGCAGGCCCTTGGCCTGGTCGACGGCCTTGCGGGACGCGAAGCGCTCCTCCAGGTCGGCCACCTCGGCCTCGACTGCGCGGATCTCGGCGAAGCGGGCCATCGCGATCTCGATCGCGGGGATCACGTCGGAGGAGTCGAACGGCTTGACGACGTAGGCCATGGCGCCGGCGTCGCGGGCGCGCTCGACGAGCTCGCGCTGGCTGAACGCGGTGAGCATGACCACCGGCGCGATGCGCTCCTCTGCGATCACGGCCGCGGCGGAGATCCCGTCCATCTTGGGCATCTTGACGTCCATCACCACGAGGTCGGGCGTGAGCTTCCGCGCCAGCTCGAGGGCCTCCTCGCCGTCCCCCGCCTCTGCGATGACGGTGTAGCCCTCCTCGGTGAGCAGTTCGACCAGGTCGAGGCGGATCAGGGCCTCGTCCTCTGCGACCAGGACCCTGAGCTGGTCGGTCGTGGTGGTCTCGTCGTCGGCAGTCATCGCTATCGGCTTCCTGGTTCGGTGCATCGTCGGCCCGGGGGTGAGGGCAGGTCGAGGGTACCGCGCCCCGAATGCGTCCCGCCAAGTTGTGGCACACTTCTTGGGCACCTGCCGGGGTGGCGGAATGGTATACGCGGACGGCTCAAACCCGTCTGCCCGCAAGGGCGTAGGGGTTCGAATCCCCTTCCCGGTACTCGGCCCGGCCCCACCTTCCCCGGCCCGCCCTGCGCCGGCGCCACGCCGCTAAGCAGTTCACGCACGGGCGGACGCCGGCCCCCGGTCGCCCGGCTCAGCGGAGCTCCCACCACGCGATCCCGTCCAGCGGGGTGCCGGCCGCCGTCCGCCCGTCCTCGACCCACCACCGTCCGCCGTCCAGCACGAGCCGCCGCGGCCACAGCGTCCCGCGAACGCCGTCCCCGGCGACGTCCAGGCCCCGCCGCTCGCGGCAGGCCGTCGCCGCGTCGCGGAGCAGCCCCGGCGCGACCGGGTGGCCCGGGGCGGGCACGGGAGTGACCACCAGCCCGCCGGCGCCGTCGGACCAGGAGCGGACGCCCAGCGCACGGGCCAGCAGCGGCTGGGCCGAGAGCGGGAACGCGCCCGGCGGACCCGTGTCGCCGGGAAGCGTCCCGCGCCAGCCGTCCAGCAGTTCCACTCCGCCGCCGGGGCCGGCGGTGGTCACGATCGGCACGCCGGCACCGTTCAGGGCTGCCAGGTCGCGCAGCACGGTGCGGCGCGAGACCTCCAGCCTGCGGGCGAGCACGGACGTGGTCGTCCGTCCCTGCTCCTGCAGCACCAGCAGGAGGCTGAGCAGGCGCCCGGCTCGCACCCCGCCAGCATGCCGCCGGCGCATCGGTGACACAAGATGTCACCGGTCGGCTGGCAGGCTGTCGCCCGGGCCGCGCGCGCCGGCCCGGGGAGGAGTCCAGCGATGACCGACGGCACCCCCGAGCGGCCCTGGCTGCTCAGGACCCCGCCGCTGAGCAGCGAGTACGAGGCCTGGTTCGACGAGGCCGGCGGCCTTCCGGTCCTGGCGGTGCGGGTGGGCACGACCCTGCTCCACTACGACCGCGCGGCGATCGAGGACCTGCGGGCGATGCTCACGGCCCACGGCGACTGGATGGAGCTCGGCTCGGCGGACGAGCAGAAGGAGGCCCGCCCGGGCACGGTCGAGGCGTGGGCCCGGTCGCCGGAGAACCCCAGGGGCGGCTGGTACGGGCTGAAGAAGGGCCTGCGCGGCCGCTTCGCCATGTACGTCCCGCCGGTGCTCGAGCACCTCGGCCTGGCCGAGGTCGAGCACAACCCGCGCAACAACCGGATGCGGGCGGTCCCGCCCGCCCCGGTCGTCGCCGGCGGGGATCAGTCCATCTCGTAGACGCGCAGCGAGTTCGTCTGCCGGCTGTGGCGGCCGGGGTTGCCCGCGACGATCACCACGTTGTCGCCGTGCTGGAGGAAGCCGGTCTCGCTCAGGCCCCGCTGCACGGATTCGACCATGGCGTCGGTGCTGGTGTACTCCGGGGTCACGTACGACTGCACGCCCCAGCAGAGGGTGAGCTCCTGCGCGGTCTTCGGCAGCGGCGTGAATGCCATGATCGGCACCTCCGAGCGCAGCCGGGCCAGCCGGTGCGGGGTGTCGCCGGAGATCGTGAACGCGGCCAGGTACTTGGCGCCGACGCGCTCGGCCACCTCCACGGCAGCCTTGGAGATCACGCCGGAGGTGGTGTGCGGGTTCCAGGCCAGCGGACGGATCTTGTCCAGGCCCTCCGCCTCGGTGCGGGTGATGATCCGGGCCATCACCTCGACGGCGGCGATCGAGTAGTCGCCGACCGCCGTCTCGCCGGACAGCATCACGGCGTCCGCCCCGTCGAGGATGGCGTTGGCCACGTCCGAGGCCTCGGCGCGCGTGGGACGGTGCGCCGTGATCATCGACTCGAGCATCTGGGTGGCCACGATCACCGGCTTGGCCCAGGCCCGCGCGGCGTCGATGATCCGCTTCTGCACGCCGGGGACGTCCTCCAGCGGCAGCTCCACGCCCAGGTCACCCCGGGCGACCATGAAGGCGTCGAAGGCGTCGATCACCTCGTAGAGGTTGTCGATGGCCTGGGGCTTCTCCAGTTTCGCGATGACCGGGACGTGGCGGTCCTCCTCGTCCATCACCTTGCGCACCGGCACGACGTCGGCCGCGCTGCGGACGAACGACAGCGCCACCATGTCGACGCCGTGGCGCAGGGCCCAGCGCAGGTCGCGCTCGTCCTTCTCGCTGAGCGCGGGCACGCTCACCGGCACGCCCGGCAGGTTGATGCCCTTGTGGTCGGAGACCTTGCCGCCGATCACCACCTCTGTGACGACGTCGGTGTCGGTGACCTCGACGGCCTTCAGCTCGATGGCACCGTCGTTGATGAGGATCTGGTCGCCGGGACGCACGTCCTGGGTGAGGGTCTTCAGCGTGGTGGACGCCCGCTCCGCGGTGCCGGGGACGTCGTCGATCGTGATCACGAACCGGTCGCCGGCCTGGATCATCGCCGAGCCGTCGACGAACTCGCCGAGGCGGATCTTGGGCCCCTGGAGATCGGCCAGGATGCCGACCGGGCGCCCCGCGATGCGGGCGGCGTCGCGGATCCATCCGACGCGCTTGGCGTGGACGAGGTGGTCGCCGTGGCTCATGTTCAGCCGAGCGACGTTCATGCCCGCATTGACAAGGTTGACCAGGGCCTCGGCGGAGTCGGTAGCCGGGCCGATGGTGCACACAATCTTCGCTCTACGCACACCTGAACCCTAGCCGAGGACGGGCCCCCGGGATGGGCAGACCTCAGTGGCGGACGAGCTCCAGTGCTGCCGCCAGGTCCTCAGGGTAGTCGGAGTGGAACCGCACCTGCTCACCCGTCCGGGGGTGGAGGAAGGACAGCTCCACCGCGTGCAGCCACTGCCGTTCCAGGCCCAGCCGGGCGGCCAGGACGGGGTCCCCGCCGTAGGTAGGATCGCCGACGCACGGGTGGCGGATGGCCTGCATGTGCACGCGGATCTGGTGCGTCCTGCCGGTCTCCAGGTGGATCTCCAGGAGGGTGACGGCCGGGAACGCCTCGAGCATGGTGTAGTGCGTCACGCTGTGCCGTCCGCCCGCGGTCACCGCCATCTTCCAGTCGGCGCCCGGGTGCCGCCCGATGGGCGCCTCGATCGTGCCCTCGAACGGGTCGGGATGACCCTGGACGAGTGTGTGGTAGGTCTTCTCGACCTCGCGGGACTTGAACGCCCGCTTCAGGGCGGTGTAGGCGGGCTCGCTCTTGGCCACGACCATCAGTCCGGACGTGCCCACGTCGAGGCGCTGGACGATGCCCTGCCGCTCCGCCGAGCCCGACGTGGAGATCCGGAAGCCGGCGGCGGCGAGGTGCTCGACGACCGACGGCCCGTCCCAGCCCAGGCTCGGGTGGGCGGCCACCCCTGCGGGCTTGTCGACGACGACGATGTCGGCGTCGTCGTGCACGATCCTGATGCCGGCCACCTCGCTGGGGACCACCTCCACGGCGGGTGCGGTGGTGATCTCGACCTCGAGCAGGTCGCCGCCGCGCACCCGGTGCGACTTGGGCACAGGGACGTGGTTGACCAGGACGCCGCCGGCGGCGGCGAGGTCCTCGATCCGGCTGCGCGACAGCCCCGTCATCCGGGCGGCCGCCGCGTCGACGCGGTCCCCGTCCAGGCCGTCGGGCACCAGCCAGACGCTACTCATCCGCCGCGCCGGCCCGCTCCTTGAGCCGGACGCCTCCGAGCGACACCTGGGTGATCATCGACAGCCAGATCACGAGCACGGCCGCGCCGGTGATGAAGATGTCCGCGACGTTGAAGATGGCGAAGTAGGGCAGCTGGATGAAGTCGATGACGTGGCCGTGGAACGGCGCCGGCTCACGGAACAGCCGGTCGGCCAGGTTGCCGGTGATGCCGGCGAGCAGCATCCCGATCGCGACAGCCCACCCGATGTGCCGGATCCGCGGGACGACCCAGCCGAGCACCCCGACCAGGGCGGTGATCGCGACGAGCGTGAGCACGACGGTGAAGTTCTCGCCCATGCTGAACGCCGCACCGGGGTTCCGGATGAGCTGGAGCGTGACCAGGCCACCCAGCAGCGGGATGGGCTTCTCCGGGTCGAGCGTGGCCAGCACCAGGTTCTTCGTGAGCAGGTCGGCGACGAAGCCGGCCACGGCGATCGCGAGGCACAGGGCCCGCAACCGCCGGACGTCGACGGTGCCGGTGGACGCGGTGTCCACCACGACCTCCTCCTCGGCTATCGCCGTTCCTCCCGCTGCTTGCAGGTGACGCACATCGTCGCGCGCGGGAACACCTGGAGCCGGTCCTTGCCGATCGGCTGGCCGCACGACTCGCAGGAGCCGTAGTTGCCGGCCTCGAACAGGCGGTAGGCCAGCTGGGCCTGCTCCAGCATGTCGCGCGCGTTCTGGGCCAGCGACATCTCCTGGTCCCGCTCGAAGTTGGACGAGCCCACGTCGGCCGGATCGCGGCCCGCTCCGTCGGAGCCCTCCTCGAAGAGGTCGGCCAGGCCGGCCTCGGCCACCTCGATCGCCCGCTCCATGCGCGCGATGTCGGCGAGGAGCTCCTGGCGGATCTCCTCGATCTCCTCCTCGGTCCAGGGATCCTCGCCCTCGGCAACCGGGAACGAGACGACCCTGCCTACGACTTTCTCGTTCTCACTGGTGCGTGCTGACGCCATCGCAACACTCCTCCTGCCGATGCTTGAGCAGGGAGAGTACCACCTGCCCACCGCGTGCCAGACCGAATCGCCGGACGCCACCGGCGGGCGCGGTCCGCCGGTGTCAGTTGCCTTCGTTGAGCAGCGCGTCGAGGCGCGGGGTCGCGGACTCCGGCGCCGGCTCGTCGAGGATGGCCGGGGTGTCGCCGGGCTCGATCGCCGCCTCGGTGAGGGCCTTGATCTGGCTCTGCAGGTGGCTCGCCATGTTGTTGCGGAAGGAGGCCTCGAAGCTGCGCAGGTGGTCGACCTTGCCGCGCAGCACGTCCCGCTCCTGCTCAAGGGCGGTGAACAGCTCGGCGCGACGGGCGTCGGCCTCGCCGTTGACGGCGTCCGCACGGGACTGGGCGTCGTTGGTGACCCTCTCTGCGTTCACGCGGGCCTCGGACTCGATCCGGTCGGCGCGCGTGCGGGCGTCGGTCAGGGTCTCGTGGGCCTTCTTGTTGGCGTTGTCGATGACGCTCTCCGCCTCGGCGCGCGCGGAGGACACGATGCGCTGGGCCTCGACCTGCGACTCGCCGACGAGGCGCTCGGCCTGCTCGGTGGCCATCTGCAGCAGCCGGGTGACCGCGGGCGACGCCTCTGCGGAGCTGGTGACGACGATGTTCTCGACCTTGCCCAGTGGCGTCGAGGGCGCCTCCTCTGGCGCGGCCGCCTGCTGCTGGAGCTGCGCGACCTGGCCGCGGAGCGCGTCCAGCTCGGCCTGGGCGGAGGCGAGTTCGCTCCGGGCCTGCTCGAGCTCCTGCGTGCGCTGGCCGAGTTCCTCGAGCTTGCCGGCGAGCTCGCCCTTGGCGCCCTCGAGCTCGGCCTGGCGGCCCCGCAGGTCGGACTTCAGCTGGTCGGCCTCCGCGGAGTCGCCGGGGACGAAGATGCTGGACGGCTCGCTCGAGCTGAGCGCCTCCACCTGCTGCTTGAGGGTGGCGTTCTCCTCGGTCAACTGGCTGAGCGTTGCCTCGACCTTGTCGACGAAGGCGTCGACGTCAACGGGTTCGTAGCCGTTCCGCCGGGCCAGGTGGAAGCGGGTCTGGCGGACCTGCTCGAGGGTCAGGGTCATTGCTCACCTCACGTGATCGGGACGGGGTCCGATTGCTCGGCCCCGACAGGGCGCTCTCAGGCTAATGGGAACAGTTTGCGGAGTCCAAGAACCACCACCGACGCGTCGGCAGGGGTAAACCAGAGGTCAAGACTCAACTCGGGAGCCATCGCAGCAGGACCAGCACCGCGATGTAGAGCACGCTGAAGGCGGTGTCGACCTGCACTCCGCCGAGCCGCACGGGCGGCAGGACGCGCTGCAGCAACCGCAGCGGCGGGTCGGTCAGCGTGAGCACGAACTCGGCCACCACGCGCACAACCCCTCGGGGCTCCCAGCCCCGGACGAACAGCGGGACCCACCCGAGGACGGCGCGCACGGTCAGCAGTGCGAGGAACGCCAGCAGGGCCCAGTGGATGAGGAAACCGACCAGGCCCATCCGGCACACCTTTCACGACTGGTTGAAGAAACCCCCGGCCAGGCGCTCCTTGTCCTCCGCGGCCACCGTGACGTTGTGAGGCGAGAGCAGGAACACCTTGCTGGTGATGCGTTCAATGCTGCCACGCAACCCGAAGATCAGGCCGGCGGAGAAGTCGACCAGCCTCTTGGCGTCGGCCTCCTCCATCTCGCCGAGGTTCATGATCACCGGCACGCCGTCGCGGAAGTTCTCCCCGATGGTGCGCGCCTCGTTGTAGGTGCGCGGGTGCACGGTGATGATCCGGTTGATGTCGGCGACCCGCGGGTGGTCGCGCTGCGGGCGGCGGGTCTCCAGCTCGGTCACGGTCGCCGCGGCCGGCTTCTGCTCGGCGTCCCTGCGGTCGAGCACCTGCTCGGTCACGTCCTCCGCGCCAGGCTCGACCTCGGCGTAGTCGTTGTCCGAGACCAGGCCGAGCCACACGGCAGCCTTCTTGAACCGATCAGCCATCGTTTCGCCTTTCTCACCAGTCCCGTCGATGCTAACCGCGGCCCGGCCCGGAATCCGGGAGCCACGCCCCGCGCCGCCCGGGTGTCTGGGCGTACGTCCGGGTCAGGGGAGCCAGACCAGCCCGGCCTGGCGGCCGGAGCCCTGCCCGTCACGACGGTAGGAGTGCAGGGACGGTGTCGTGCGCGTGCACGGGTCCACCCGGACGACGACGCACCCCCGACCGGCCAGCTGCTCGGAGGCCGCCGCGCCCAGGTCGATGCTCGGGGTGCCCCAGCTCGTGGTGGCCCTGGCCGCGGGGTGGGTGGCGGCGAAGCTGTCCCTCAACTCCTCGGGCACCTCGTAGCAGGCCCCGCAGATGTGCGGCCCGATCCAGGCCGTGATCCGGGTGGCCCCCAGCGCGGCCATCGCGTCCAGCGTGGCGTCGAGGACGCCCGCGCCCAGCCCCACCCGTCCGGCGTGGGCCGCCCCGGCGACCCCGGCGTCGGGGTCGGCGAACAACACCGGCAGGCAGTCGGCGGCGCGGACGGCGAGCGCGACGCCCCGCACGGTCGTGACCAGCGCGTCGGCGTGCTCCTCCGCGACCTGCCGGGGGTCCGAGGCGGGGCCGACGTGCACGACCCGCGTCCCGTGCACCTGGTAGGCGTTGAACGCGGGGACCCCCAGCTCGGCCTCGACCAGGTCCCAGCCGGCCGCTCGCCAGCCGTCGGGCACGCCGAGGCTCAGGTCGAGCGTCCCTCCGTCCGGCGCCACCGCGTCGCAGCACGCGACCCCGGCGCCGTCGGCGCCGGGGTCGTTGCGGAAGCTGAACAACGCGCGGGACTACTTCAGGAAGTCCGGCACGTCCAGTTCGTCGTCACCGGCTTCGGCCGGCGCCACCGGCCGCACGGCCGGGCGGGCCACCGGCTCCGGCGCAGCGACCGGCTCCTCCGCCGCGGGCGGCGCCGCCGGTGCCGGGGGCCGGGGAGCCGCGACCTCGGGACGACGCACCTCGGGACGGGCCTGGACCTTGCGCGGCGGCTGGCCGCCGTCGAACCCGGCGGCGATCACCGTGACGCGCACCTCGTCGCCGAGGGCGTCGTCGATCACCGTGCCGAAGATGATGTTGGCGTCCTCGTGGGCCGCGGCCTCGATGAGGTTCGCCGCGGCGGACACCTCGAACAGGCCGAGGTCGGAGCCGCCGGCGATCGACAGCAGCACGCCGTGCGCGCCGTCGATGCTCGCCTCGAGCAGGGGCGAGGAGACGGCCATCTCCGCGGCAGCCCGGGCACGGTCCTCCCCGCGGGCGGAGCCGATGCCCATCAGCGCTGAGCCGGCGTTGGACATGACCGCCTTCACGTCGGCGAAGTCGAGGTTGATCAGGCCGGGCGTCGTGATCAGGTCGGTGATACCGGACACGCCCTGCATCAGCACCTGGTCGGCCTGCCGGAACGCGTCGAGGATCGCCACGTGGTGGTCGGTCATCTCCAGCAGCTTGTCGTTGGGGATCACGATGAGGGTGTCGACCTCTTCGCGCAGGCCGGTGATCCCGTCCTCGGCCTGGCTCGCGCGGCGGCGTCCCTCGAAGCTGAACGGACGGGTGACCACACCGATCGTCAGGGCGCCCAGCGAGCGTGCGATCCGCGCGACGACGGGAGCGCCGCCGGTGCCGGTGCCGCCGCCCTCACCCGCGGTCACGAAGACCATGTCGGCGCCCTTGAGCACCTCCTCGATCTCGTCGGCGTGGTCCTCGGCGGCCTGGCGGCCCTTGGCCGGGTCGGCGCCAGCGCCGAGGCCCCGGGTGAGGTCACGGCCGATGTCGAGCTTGACGTCGGCGTCGCTCATCAGCAGCGCCTGCGCATCGGTGTTGACCGCGATGAACTCGACCCCGCGGAGGCCTGCCTCGATCATGCGGTTCACGGCGTTCACGCCACCGCCGCCGACGCCGACCACCTTGATGATGGCGAGATAGTTCTGGGACGCAGTTCCCACGAAACCCACCTTTATGCTCCGAGCCTGGGCCGCTCACACGGCATGAACCGACGAAGGTGAACGGGGAAGGGCACACTGCTTCGGCGTGAGCCCAAGGCTAGGCAACGGGTTTCGGGGTTGTCCAAGATTGCCCGGCCCCCCGGCGTGTCCCTCAAGTACGGGTTCAGGGTTGCCCGAGAAGGCCTAACGCCGTGTCGGGAAGGCGGGTGCGGACACGTTGAACTCCGTTCCGCCGAGCGGGAGCAGGGCGTCGAGCACCTGGCTCTTCAGCGCCGAGTCCTCCGCGCTCCCCCAGACCACCCGCACCCCGCCGTCCAGACGCAGCTCGATGCCGTCCCTGCTCGGCGCGGCCAGGCGGTTCACCGTGGCCGCGGTCTTCGGGCTGAGCGCGGAGAACACCGTGCCGACGTCGACGAGCACCTGCTGGTCCGCGGGGTCCGCGTCCACAACCACCAGCCCGGACGGGGCGGTGCGCACCGCCTCGAAGACCACCCCGGTGGCGTCGGCGACCAGGTAGCCCCCGCCCGCGGGGATCGCCAGCCGTGGCGCGCGTTCGGTGACGGCGATCCTCACCGTGCCCGGCCACTCGCGGGTCACCGTCACACCCGCGACCGGCGGCAGGCCCGCCACCCGCTCGGCCACAGCCCCGGTGTCGACGCGCACCAGCGGGGTGCCGATCCCGACACCCGCCGCGGCCACGACCTCGGCCTTGCTCAGCCGGTGCACGCCGGACACGCTCACCGCCCTGGCGGCGAGCACCGGGGAGAAACCGACCAGGTAGCCCGCGCCGACGACCAGCAGCAGGACGAGCGCCAGCACGAGCCAGCGCACCCACCGCCGGCGCCGGTCGCCCCTGCGGCGGAGCTCCAGCCGGGCGGTGGCGTCGCTGACCTGGCTCACCGCTGCGGCTCCAGGAGCCCGGCCAGCGCCGGGCCGACCCGGGTCACGTCACCCGCCCCGAGGGTCACGACGAGGTCACCGGGGCGTACCAGGGACGCCAGCGCGGGCGCGGCCCCTGCGAGCGCCTCGACGTAGTGGACCCGCCCGGGCGCCGAGTGCCCGGCGGCGTCGGCCACCAGCCGGCCGGTGACCCCGGGGAGGGGGTCCTCGCGCGCGGGATAGATGCCCAGGACGAGCACCTCGTCGGCCAGGGCGAGGGCGGCGCCGAACTCTGCGGCGAAGTCGCGGGTGCGGGTGAACAGGTGCGGCTGGAAGCAGGCGACCAGCCGACCGGTGCCGACCAGCCCGCGCGCGGCGGTGAGGGTGGCGGCCACCTCGGTCGGGTGGTGCGCGTAGTCGTCGAAGATGCGGACGCCGGCCACCTCACCGACGGGCTGGAAGCGCCGTGCGGTGCCGCGGAACGCCGCCGCCGCGGCGCGGAGGTCGGGGCCGGGCAGTCCCAGCGCCCGTCCGGCGGCGTACGCCGCTGCGACGTTGTGCAGGTTGTAGCGCCCGGGGACGGCGAGGACCACCTCGCCCACGTCCCCCGCCGCCTGGAGCACCGCCCTCGCGCCCGCCGGCGGGAACTCCGCAGACACCAGCCGCACGTCCGCCCCGGCCGACTCCCCGAAGGTGACCACGGTGCGCCCGGACGCCCTGATCGCCGGCGTGATCGCCACGGCTCCCGGGTCGTCGGCGCTGATCACCACTGTCTCCACCGCGCCGGAGGTGGCCAGCGCGACGAACCCGTCGGCGTAGGCCTGCGGCGTGCCCCAGTTGTCCAGGTGGTCGGCCTCGACATTGGTGATCACCACGACACCGGCCGGGTACTGGCGGAACGACCCGTCGCTCTCGTCGGCCTCGACGACGAACGGCGCGCCGGCGCCCAGGTGCCACGCCCGCCCGGTCGCGGCCAGCGGGGCGCCCACGACCCAGCTCGGGTCGGCGCCCGCGCCGGCGAGGATCGTCGCGGTCATCGCCGAGGTCGTGGTCTTGCCGTGCGTGCCGGTCACGGCGACGCCCGTCCGCCCCAGCATCAGGGCGGCCAGGGCCGCGCTGCGGTGCCACACCCGCAGGCCACGTCGCCGGGCCTCGGCGAGCTCGGGGTTGGTCTCGCGGACCGCGGACGACACCACGACGGTGCGCGCGTCCCCCAGCTGGGACGCGTCGTGGCCCACGAACGTGCCGATGCCCAGGGCCCGCAACTCTGCGAGCGTCGCGGAGTCGGCCTGGTCGCTCCCGGTCACCGGCACCCCCAGGCGGGCGTACATCGCGGCGACCCCGCTCATCCCGGCGCCGCCGATCGCGATGAAGTGCACGGCCCCCAGGTCGGCGACCGGCACCAGCGGCACGGGTTCGATCAGCATGGGTTCAGTGTCGCCGCTCGGCGACCTCGAGCACCAACCTGGCCAGCGCGGCGGACGCGTCCGCCGGGACGAGCCGCCGGCAGTCCGCCGACATGCGCGCCAGCCGATCGGGGTCGGTGAGCAGGGCGGTCGCCTCCCGGACCAGGCGGTCGGCGTCCAGGTCGGCGTCCGCGACGAGCAGCCCGGCCCCGGCCTCCACCAGGAAGGTCGCGTTGCGTGCCTGCTCGCCGTTGCCGTGGGGCAGCGGGACGAAGATCGTGGGCAGCCCGGTCATCGCCGTCTCCATCACCGTTCCCGCGCCGGCCCGGCCCACCATCAGGTCGGCGGCTGCGTAGGCGGTCTCCATCCCGTCCACGTAACCCACAGGGACGTACGCGGCACCGGTCGTCGGGTCGGTGCGGGGCACGGTCTGCTCGGTCAGGTTGGCCGGCCCGAGCACGTGCAGCACGGAGATGCCTGCGGCGAGCAGTCGTCCGGCCGCATCCGCCGTGGCGAGGTTCAGGCTGCGCGCCCCCTGCGAGCCGCCGCTGACCAGCAGAACCGGGCCGTCGGCGGGGAGCCCGAACCCGAGCCGCGCGCTGTCGCGCCGTGCCGCCCGGTCGAGGGTGGCGATCCCCGCACGCACGGGCAGCCCGAGGTGGACGGCGTGCGGCAGCCGGGTGTCGGCGAAGGTCGTGACCACGTGCGGGGTGAACCGGGCCGCGATGCGGTTAGCCAGGCCGGGCACGGCGTTCCCCTCGTGCAGCACGAGCGGGACACCGGCCCGCCGGGCGGCGAGGTAGACCGGGAGCGACACGTAGCCGCCGAAGCCGACGGCCACCTGGGCGGAGTGGGCGCGGAGGATCGCCCCGGCCTCGCGCACCGCGCGCACCAGGCGTCCGGGGACGGCGAGGAGTTCCGGGGTGAGCCGCCGGGGCAGGGGCACGGGCGGGATCATCTCCAGGCGCAGCCCCGCCTCCGGGATCACCCGGGACTCCAGGCCCTTCGGCGTACCGACGCAGGTGATGTCCACCTCGGCGAGCGAGGCCAGCGCGTTCGCCGTCGCGATCAGGGGCGAGGTGTGCCCGGCGGTCCCGCCGCCGGCCAGCACGATGCGGACGGCCATCTAGCCGCGCCCGGCAGCCGTGGTGACCAGCGCCTGTCCCCCGCGACGCGCGCGACGCCGCAGGAACGCACGCGACTGCGGCTCCTGGCGCGCGCAGGCCAGCAGGACGCCGAGGGCCATCAGGTTGGCCATCAGGGCGGAGCCCCCGTACGACAGCAGCGGCAGCGGGACGCCGAGGACCGGCATCATGCGCAGCACGACCGCGATGTTGACCAGCGCCTGGATCATGAACCAGCTGGTGATGCCGGCAGCGGTGTACCGGCAGAAGCGGATGTCGGAACGCATGGCGATCCGGAAGCCCGCGTAGCCGAGGATCAGGAACAGCGCGAGCACCATCAGGGTCCCCACCAGGCCGAGTTCCTCGCCGATGACCGCCAGCATGTAGTCGGTGTGGGACTCGACCAGACCGCCCCACTTCTGCCGGCTCGCGCCCAGTCCGAGGCCCCACCAGCCGCCCGAGGCGAGCGCGAAGATCGCCTTGATCGGCTGGTGGTTGACGCCGAGCGGGTCGATGTCCTGGTTGAAGAAGCCCAGGATGCGGGTCATGCGGTACGGGGTGGTGACGACGAGCCCGCCCACGACCACCGCGACCCCGCCGACGAGGCTGCCGATGACTTTCCACGACGCGCCGACGTACCACAGGGCCGCCATCACCAGGGCGCCCATGATGATGCCGGTGCCGAGGTCGGACTGGAGCACGACGAGGCCGATCAGCAGCAGCGACACCGGCAGGAACGGGATCAGCAGGTGGCGGGGGTCGCTGAGGCTCTTGTACTTGCGGGCGAAGATGTCCGCGCCCCACATCACGATGGCGAGCTTCGCCAGCTCCGAGGGCTGCACGCCGAACCACGAGACGCCGAACCGGACCCAGTTCGTGTTGCCGTTGTTGGAGAAGCCCAGCGGGCTGAAGGTGAGCATCTCCAGCACCAGGGACGCCACCACGAGCCCCCACGCGATCACCTTGAGCTGCTTCGGGGACCGCTGGGCGAGAACGAAGGCCGCGACGCCGCCGATGACGAGGAAGATCGCCTGGCGCTTCACGAAGTAGTAGGCGTCGTCGTACCGCACGAACGCGTAGACGCTGGAGGCGGAGAGCACCATCATCACGCCGAGGGCCATCAGCAGGACGGCCGGCACCAGCACGAGGAAGAAGCTCGCCTGGGGGTGCGCGAGCCACTCGACCACGAGACTGCGCCGGCGTCCCTGCACGGGGGTGTCCGGCTCAGTTCCGCGGCGATCCACGGCGGGGGAAGTCAGGATCGCCACTTGTTCTCATGCCTCCTATCCGGGGAGTGCCCGTGCCGCCGCGGCGAAGGCGTCGCCGCGGGCCGCGTAGTCGGTGAACATGTCCCTGCTGGCGCAGCCGGGAGCGAGCAGCACCACGTCGCCGGACACCGCCCGGGACGCCGCCCACTCGACCGCCTGCTGCATTGCTCCATGATCGCTGAGCTCGAGCACGTTCACCGGAACCTCGGGTGCGTGTCGGGCCAGCGCGTCGGCGATCACCCGTCGGTCCACGCCGAGCACGACGACGGCGCGCAGCTTGGGCGCGACGGCGGTGACGAGGTCGTCGAAGCTGGTCCCCTTCGCCTGCCCGCCGGCGATCCAGACCACGTGGTCGAAGGCGGCCAGCGAGGCCGCGGCGGCGTGCGGGTTGGTGGCCTTGGAGTCGTCCACGTACCGCACCCCGGCCACCTCCGCGACGGTCTGGATGCGGTGGTCGCCCAGCTTCAGGCGTCGCAGCCCGTCCGCCACGGCCGTCGGCGGCACCCCGAAGGAGCGTGCGAGCGCCGCCGCGGCGAGGGCGTTCGCCACGTTGTGGGGGGCGTGGGGGACGACGTCGGCGAGCTTGGCGATCTCGACGGCGGAGTCGCGCCGCTGCGGGATGAAGGCCCGGTCGACCAGCAGGTCGTCCACCACGCCGAGCATGGACGGCGCGGGGATGCCGAGGGTGAACCCGATGGCGCGGGCGCCCTCGACCACCTCCGCCTCCTCGACCATGTGCTCGGTCGCCGGGTCGGCGACGTTGTAGACGCAGGAGTGCGTCACGCCGGAGTAGATCCTGGCCTTGTCGGCGGCGTAGGCGGCCATCGGGTCGGACGCGCCGGGCGGCCAGCCGGCCGCGTCCGCGTACCACTCGAGGTGGTCGGGGGCGAGGTTCAGGACGGCGGCCGAGTGCAGCGAGAGGCTGTGGGTCCAGTGCAGCTGGAAGCTCGACAGCTCGACGGCCAGGACGTCGTAGGAGACCTCGTCGAGCACCGCCTCGACGATCGGCCGTCCGACGTTGCCGACGGCGCTGGTGCGGAGCCCCGCGGCCGTGAGCATCGACTCCAGCATGCCGACCGTTGTGGTCTTGCCGTTGGTGCCGGTGACGGCGAGCCAGGGGACGGTACGGTCGGGCCGGCTCATCCGCCAGGCGAGTTCGACCTCTCCCCACACCGGGACCCCCCGCAGCGCCGCCTGCGCCAGCAGGGGCGCGGACGGGCGCCAGCCGGGCGAGGTGACCACGAGGTCGACGTCGGCGGGGAGTTCGTCCGTGGCGCCGGGGCCCAGCCGCACCTCGGCGTCCAGCATCTCCAGCACGGTGGCCTTCTCGAGGTTGGCCGGGCTTTCCGACTCGTCGCGCACCAGCACCTGCGCGCCGAGGTCGAGCAACCCGTCCGCCGCGGCGAAGCCGGACGTGCCGAGCCCGGCGACCAGCACGCGGGCCTGCGGCCACGGCGAGAGTCGGTCCGCGGTCGCGAGCCAGGGCTTCACTGGCCCACCACCCATTCGGCGTAGAAGATGCCGATGCCCGCCGCGGCCGACAGGCCGGCGATGATCCAGAACCGGATGGTGATCGTGACCTCCGCCCAGCCGAGCAGCTCGAAGTGGTGCTGCAGCGGCGCCATCTTGAACAGTCGCTTGCCCTTGGTGAGCTTGAACCAGCCCACCTGGAGCACGACGGAGGCGGCGATGATCACGAACAGGCCGGCGATGATCGGCATCAGCAGCTCGGTGCGGGTGAGCACGGCCATGGCGGCCAGCGCGCCGCCGATCGCCAGCGACCCGGTGTCGCCCATGAAGATCTTGGCCGGGCTGGCGTTCCACCACAGGAAGCCGAAGCACGCGCCGGCCAGCGCCATCGAGACCACCGCCAGGTCGTGGGGGTTGCGCACCTCGTAGCACAGCGGGCCGGCGTCGGCCCACGCGCAGGACTGGTTGTACTGCCAGACGTTGACGAAGGTGTACGCGGCGAACGCCATCGCCGCAGCGCCGGTCGCCAGCCCGTCCAGCCCGTCGGTGAGGTTCGCGGCGTTCGACCAGGCGGCGACGAGGAAGACGATCCACAGCACGGCCAGCCACAGCGGGAGCTGGGTCCAGGGCAGGTCGCGCAGGAACGAGACGAACTGGCTCGCCGGGGTGATGCCCCTGGCGTCCGGGAACTGGAAGGACAGCACCGCGAAGGCCACGGCCATCACCGCCTGGAGGCTGAACTTCGCCCAGGCCCGCAGGCCCAGCGAGCGGGCCTTGCTGATCTTGATCCAGTCGTCCGCGAATCCCACCAGGCCCAGCCCGGTGAACAGCCCGAGGGCGAGCATGCTGGTGGCGGTCGGGACGGTCCAGGTGGCGAGGTGGGCGATCGTGTACGCGAGCAGGACGCTGATGATGATCACGATGCCGCCCATGGTGGGCGTGCCGCGCTTGGTGTGGTGGCTGGTCGGGCCGTCGTCCCGGATGAACTGCCCGTAGCCGCGGCTGACCAGGAAGCGGATCGCGTACCGGGTGCCGAGCAGGGTCCCCAGGAGCCCGATCCCGCCGGCGAGCAGGATGCTCCTCATCCGCGTCCGCCTTCCGGTGCTGACAGCTCTTCGGCCACGGACTCCAACGCTAGCCCCCGGGAGGCCTTCACGAGCACCACGTCCGCAGGACCCAGCCCTCGCGCCGCCTCGGCGGCGGCACCGGCCCGGTCGGGCAGGGTGACGGACGGGCCGCCGAACCCCGCCGCCAGGTCGGCGGCATGGGCACCGACCGCGACGAGCCGGTCGACGCCGAGCCCTGCGGCGAGCGCGCCGGCCTCACGGTGCCGCTCCGCGGCCGTCGGCCCGAGCTCCAGCATGTCGCCGAGCACGGCGACGAGGGCCCCGCCGGGGCGCCGCAGGGACGCCAGCGTCCGCAGGGCCGCTGCCATCGAGTCGGGGTTGGCGTTGTACGCGTCGTTGACCACGAGCACGCCGTCGGAGCGCTCGTGCAGTTCCATGCGCCAGCGCGAACGGGCCTCCGCCCGTCCCAGCGCCTCCGCGACGTCCGGCACGGCCAGACCCTGGGTGAGTCCGACGGCTGCGGCCAGGAGGGCGTTGCCCACCTGGTGGGAGCCGGAGACACGCAGCCGCACCGGTGCGGAACCGGCGGCCTCGCCGTCGGCGTGCAGGGTGAACGAGGGACGTTGGAGCCCGTCCGCGACCGCGCCGGAGGCCCAGACCCGCAGGTCGCCCCACCCCGGCTCGCCCGCGACGCTGACCGCAGCCGGGCGCGCGACGGTACGGCCGGCCATCGGCGTGACGAGCGGGTCGTCGGCGTTGAGCACCGCCCAGCCGTCGGCCGGGAGGGCCTCGACGAGCTCGCCCTTGGCCTGTGCGATCGCCTCCACGGAGCCGAACTCGCCCAGGTGCGCGTGGCCCACGTTCACCACCACGCCGACCCGGGGCGGGACGATGCCGCACAGCCAGGAGATGTGGCCCTGCCCGCGCGCACCCATCTCGCTGACAAGGAAGCGGGTCGAGGGACCCACGCGGGTGGCCGTGAGCGGGACGCCGATCTCGTTGTTGAAGGACCCCACGGGGGCGACGGTCTCGCCCGCGCCGGCCAGCACCTGGGCCACGAGGTCCTTGGTGCTGGTCTTGCCGGAGGACCCCGTGATGCCGATGGTCACCAGGCCGTGGCCGAGGGCCTCGGCCACCACGGACGTGCCGAGGACGGCCAGCGCTGCGGCGGCGTCGTCCGCGAGGAACTGCGGAACCGCGAGCGGGAGCTCTCGCGTGCCGAGCACGGCCGACGCGCCGGCGGCCACGGCCCGCGCGGCGTAGTCGTGCCCGTCCGCGTGCTCGCCGGGGAGCGCGACGAACAGGCTGCCGGGACCGGCGAGCCGGGAGTCAACGACCACCCCGGGCCCGACCACCACCTCCGGGTCGCCGACCAGCCGCGTCCCCGCCATCACCGCGAGTTCGCCGGCGCTCACCTCACGCATCCGTCCCCCTCACCTCGGCCCACGCCTGCGTCACCACACGGACATCGTCGAACGGGATCGTCCGGTCCGCCAACTGCTGGCCGCTCTCGTGCCCCTTACCCAGCACCGCCACCCAGTCCCCGGGACGTGCCAGGCCAAGGGCGAGCCGGATCGCGTCCGCACGGGACCCCCCGTCGTGGACCTGCGCACCCGAGGACGCCGCCACCTCCCGCGCACCGGCAAGGACGGCCCGGCGGATCGCCTCCGGCGACTCGCTGCGGGGGTTGTCGTCGGTCACGACCACCACGGACGCCGCCGCGGCCGCCGCGGCGCCCATCGGTCCGCGTTTGGCCTGGTCGCGGTCGCCGCCGCAGCCGAGCACCGCGATGCGCCGGCCGGGAGGGAGCCCCTCCAGGGCAGCGGTGACGGCCTCGGGGGTGTGCGCGAAGTCCACGACGACGCCCGGCGCCGCAGGGCCGAGGTCCACCCGCTGCATCCGGCCGGGGACGAAGGCCGTGGCCAGCCCCGGCAGGGCGACGTCGAGGTCGACGCCGGCCAGGTCGAGCATCGCGGCGGCGGTCGCGGCGTTGCGCGCGTTGAACTCCCCGAGCAGCCCGAGCACGAAGGTGCGCTCGCCGCCGGGGGTGGCGAGCGTGACCACGCTGGAGCCGTCCGCTGCCGGCTCCCTGCGGGTCACCCGGTAGTCGCCGGTGCTGCCGGTCGTGGCCAGCGGGACGGCGCCCGCTGCCAGCTCCGCGGCCAGCCGGCGCCCGTACTCGTCGTCGGTGTTGACCACGGCCGCCCGGCAGCGGCCGTCGCGGAACAGGCGGGCCTTGGCCTGGAAGTAGTCCTCCTGGCCGGCGTGGAAGTCGAGGTGGTCGCGGCCGAGGTTGGTGAACCCGGCCACGTCGAAGACGAGCTCGTCCACCCGGTGCAGGGCAAGGGCGTGGGAGGAGACCTCCATAGCGACGGTGTCCGCGCCGTGCTCGGCGAGGTACCCGAGCAGCGCCTGGAGGTCGGGCGACTCCGGCGTGGTGACCGTCGTGCGGCCGGAGGCGAGCGGGCGCCCGTCGAGGGCGAACCCGATCGTGCCGATCGTGCCGACGCTGTGGCCGGCGGCGGACAGCGCCGCGGCGAGCAGGAAGGTCGTGCTGGTCTTGCCCGCCGTCCCGGTGACGCCGAACAGGTCGAGCCGGTCCCCGGGTCGTCCGTAGAGGTCCGCGGCCACCCGCGCCATCTCCGTCCGCGGGTCGGGCACCACGGCCACGGGGACGCCGATGCCCGCCAGCAGCGCGGCGCCGTCGGTGTCGGTCAGGACGGCCGCGGCCCCGCCGGCGACGGCCTGGGCGGCGAAGGCCGCGCCGTGCACCGTCCGCCCGGGAAGGGCGACGTACAGGTCACCGGGGAGGACGCCCCGGGAGTCGAGCGTGATGCCGGTCACGACCGCACGACCGGATCCCGGCAGCAGGTCGTCGAGCAGGGTCCCCGGGGTGGCGGAGGGCCGCAGCACCGCGGGTGTGGTGGTCATGGACGGTCACCTTAACTTGTCCGGCGAGACCGGGAGGTGCGGCACCTTGCCGGTCGTCTGCGGGACGCCGTAGCGGGTCAGCGCGATGTTCATGATGTCCTGCCACGCCGGACCGGCCACCGAGGAGCCGGACGAGCCACGGGTCGGGTTGTCGACCACGACGTAGACCAGCAGCTGCGGGTCCTCGACGGGGGCGATGCCGATCGTGGAGGTGACCAGGCCCCGGAAGCAGTTGCAGGAGGTGTCGAACTTCTTGGAGGTACCGGTCTTCGCGCCCACGCGGTAGCCGGGAACGTCGAACGTGTGGCTGACGCTCTGCTGCGCCATCGTCTCCATCATCGACAGCATGGTCGAGGCCGTCTCCTCCGACACCACCCGGTGGGGCTCGGCCAGCGGCAGCGTGGCCACCGTGCCGTCGGCCTTCGTGGTGGAGGCGATCAGGGTCGGCTTGTTGTAGACGCCCTTGTTCGCGATGGCGGCCACCGCCGCGGCCTCCTGCACCATCGTGACCGCGACCGCGCTGCCGCCGAAGGCCGCGCCGTCACGGGCGTAGTCGGGCATGTCGGCCGCGGGCAGGATGCCCGAGGACTCGCCGGGGAGGCCGATGCCGGTCTTCTTCCCCAGCCCGAAGCTCACCCAGTAGTCGTGCAGCGCCTGCTTGCTGGCCTTGCGGGAGAGCAGGATCGTGCCGATGTTGGACGACTTCGCCAGGACGCCGCGCACGTAGAGGCGGATCTTGCCGTGATCCTCCGCGTCGCGGATGTACTGGTCGCCCGAGCGCACCTTCGCCGGCACCGTGACGATGTCGGTGTCCTTGATCAGCCCCATGTCGATGAGTGCGGACAGGGTCAGCGTCTTCTGCACGCTGCCGGGGGTGAACGGGTCGGTCACCGCCCGGTTCGGGACGTTGTTCTGGTCGGCCTTGCCGCCGTTGTTGGGGTCGAAGCTCGGGTACTGCGCGAGCGCGAGCACCTCCCCCGTCTTCGGGTTCATGACCATCGCCATCCCGGTCGTGGCGTTGGTCAGCCGCATCCGGTCGCCGAGCACCTGCTCGACCTGCCACTGCAGGCCGGCGTCGAGGGTGAGCCGGTAGTCCAGCCCGTTGACGGGCTCGACGAGGGCGTTGTCGCCCAGCGGGATCCGGCCGTTCGGGGAGTCCTCGTAGGCCTCCTTGCCGTCGACGCCGGACAGGGTCTTGTCGAGCGCGAACTCCAGGCCGCTCGCCCCGTCCCCGTTGTCGTTGACGAAGCCGAGGATGTTGGCGGCGAGGACGCCGTTGGGGTACACCCGCGTGGGCTGGTTCTCCGACCGCAGGCCGACGAGCTTCTGCTCCGCCATCGCGGCGATGATCTGGCGGTAGGTGGCGGCGGGCACCTTCTGCCGGATGGGCTGGTAGGACTCGCCCGTGCCGCTCGCGGTGAGGCGAGGCAGGTAATCCTCCGGGACGCCTCCGAGGTACTGCACGAGGATCGCGGCGATCTTCGCCGGCGCGGCGGCTGCGGCCTCGCGGTCGGCATCGCTGAGCGGGGCGCTGCCGCGTCCGTTCGTGCGGATCTGGCGGGCGTCCGCGATGACCTTCACCGTGTCCTGGGTCTGCGCGAGGACCTCGCCGTTGCGGTCGGTGATCGTCCCGCGGAACGCGGGCAGCACGTGGCTGACCGTCATCTGGTCCGCCGCTTCCGCCGCCACGTTGTTGGCGTCGATCGCCTGCACCTGCACGGCACGTCCCGCGGCGAGGGAGAACACCACGGCCACGACGATCAGCAGGCTGCGGACGCGTCCCACCGACCGCGCCAGCGGCAGCCTCACCCGACGCTTCCGGGAGCTGCCGGACCGCGCACGGTCGGCAAAGAAGCGGTCGAGGGGCCGGCTCACGGCTGCGTCCCCTGCTTCGCCGCGTCCTCCTTCGCCTTCTCGGCCTCGGCCTTCTTCCTCGCCTCAGCCTCCTTCTTCGCCTTGGCCTCCGCCTTCGCCTTCGCCTCGGCCTTCAGCCGCGCCTTGCGCTCGGCCTCCGCCTTGGCGAGCGCCTTCACCTGTGCGTCGGCCTGCTCGGGGGTGAGGTAGCGGACCCCGGGGATCTCCACGCCCGTCACCGCGGACGCCGTCCCGACCACGGTGCCGTCCGGCAGCTGGAGCTGGGCACCGTAGGGGTTCGGCCGCATGCCGAGGTGCTGCGCGGCGACCGCGAGGTTCTGCACAGAGCGGGTGTCGGCGAGCTGGGCCTGGAGCGCGGAGAGCTGGTCGGCCAGCCGCTCGGCCTCGCGCTGCTTGGCCTGCACCGAGAACGTCTGGTCCTGCAGGGCCGTGGTGAGCACCAGCAGCGCGACCATGCCGACGGCCAGCACGAGCGCCACCACCATCGCGAACGGGACGGTGGCCATCCGCCGGCGCCGGGGCTCGACCGGGCGCAGCGACGGGCGGGGCGATCGCTCGGGACGGGGGGCGAGCAGGGCGGTCATCGGGGCACCTCCTGGGGGTTGCGGGCGATCACGCGCAGGCGTGCGGATGCGGCCCGGGGGTTTGCCTGGATCTCCGCGGGCCCGGGGCGCTCCGCACCCCGGGTCAGCAGCGTGTACTGGGCCCGGTAGGCGGCCGGGACATCGGGGACGCCGGCCGGCACGCGGTCGGTCGAGGCTGCGGCGAAGGCGCGCTTGACCATCCGGTCCTCCCCGGAGTGGTAGGCCAGCACGGCCATCCGGCCGGAGGGCGCCAGTGCGTCGAGCGCGGCCGGCAGCACCGCGGCGAGGGCTTCGAGCTCCGCGTTGACGACGATCCGCAGCGCCTGGAACGTCCGCTTCGCCGGGTGGCCACCGGTGTTGCGGGCCGCGGCGGGGATCGCGTCCGCGATCACCTGCACCAGGCGCGCGGAACTGGTGAAGGGCGCGTCCGCACGGGCGGCGACGATGCGGTCCGCGATCCGCTCGGCGAACCGCTCCTCTCCGTGCACGCGGAGGATCCGCGCCAGGTCGGCGGCGGCCCAGGTGTTCACGATGGTGGCGGCGGTGAGCGGGGAGTCGGGGTCCATGCGCATGTCCAGCGGGGCGTCCACCGAGTAGGCGAAGCCGCGGTCGCGGCGGTCGATCTGGAGGGACGACAGCCCGAGGTCGAGCAGGACGGCCTGCACGGGGCGCCGGCCGGCGCGGGCCAGCACGTCGGGAAGCTCGGAGTAGACCGCGCGGAAGAGGGCGACGCGGTCGCCGAAGCGGGCCAGCCGCTCCCCCGCCACCGCCAGCGCGGCCGGGTCACGGTCGATGCCGACCAGCCGTGCCTGCGGGCACGCGTCCAGGATGAGGGCGGCGTGGCCGCCCAGCCCGAGGGTGCCGTCGACGTAGGTGGAACCGGGCGCGGCCAGCGCCGGGGCCAGCACCTCCACGATCCGCTCGGCGAGCACGGGTACGTGAGTAGCCCTCGCGTCGTCGGTGGGAACCATGCCTCGACCCTCGCCCTGCCTCGTGTGAACCGTACGGCTCGTGCGCCGTGGTTCCGAGCCGGACCGTCGTCGGCGCCTGGCACCGGGGAAGGTGCGCCAGGAACCCGACGGTCCGGATCGGAGCCGCAACCGCACGAGCCGGTACCCACAGCGGTCAGCCCACCGCAGGTGCTCCCTCGTCCAAGGCCGCGAAGGCCTCTTCCTGTGCTGCCGAGTAGTCCGCCCAGGTCGCCGCGTCCCACACCTCGAGGCGGTTGAACGCCCCGATCACGACGATCTCCTTCATCAGGCCCGCGTAGGCCCTCAGTGGTGGCGGGACGGTGACCCGTCCCTGGCTGTCCGGCAGCTCGTCCGAGGCGCCCGAGGCCACCATGCGCTGGTAGTCCCGCACCCCGCGGACCGTGGAGGGCCCGTTCGCCGAGTTGGCCACCTCGGCCATGAAGGCCTCGGTGGGCCAGATCGCCAGGCAGCGATCCTGCGCCCGGGTGATGACCAGGCCGGCCGACAACTGCTCACGGAACTTCGCGGGCAGGAAGAACCGTCCCTTGTCGTCGAGCTTGGGGGTGTAGGTGCCCAGGAACACGGGTCCTTCCCCCTTCACTCTCCTCCACTTGGCGCCACAGTACTCCACTTTGCTCCACTGCACACCCCATTCGTCCCCATTTCCCCCACCGCCCGCCACCGCCTCCTTGCCGGGCCTTCGGGGGCGCCGCCTATGGTTGAGCGGCAGAGGGGAGGCAACGTGGACGCCGAACGCGAGCGCGAGATCGCAGACGTGCTGGCGCTGGCCGGCGCCGTCCGCGGGGCCGTCGGCCAGGTCATCGAGGGCAAGCCCGAGGTGGTGGACCTCGCCATCACCGCGCTGCTCGCCGAGGGCCACCTGCTGATCGAGGACGTGCCGGGCGTCGGCAAGACCATGCTCGCCAAGTCGCTGGCCAAGGCCATCGACTGCACCGCGCGCCGCGTCCAGTTCACCCCCGACCTGCTCCCGACGGACATCACCGGGGTGTCGGTCTACAACCAGTCGACCCGCTCCTTCGAGTTCAAGCCCGGCGGCGTCTTCGCGAACCTCGTGATCGGCGACGAGATCAACCGCGCCTCGCCGAAGACCCAGTCGGCGCTGCTGGAGGCGATGGAGGAACGCCGGGTCAGCGTGGACGGCACCACCCACCTGCTGCCGCGGCCCTTCCTGGTGGTCGCCACCCAGAACCCGATCGAGATGGAGGGCACCTACCCCCTTCCCGAGGCGCAGCGCGACCGCTTCCTGCTGCGGATCTCGATGGGCTACCCGAGCCCCGCCGCCGAGGTGGCCATGCTCGACCACCACGGGGAGTCCGACCCGCTGGAGCCGCTCCAGCCGGTGACCGACGCGGAATCGGTGATGCGCGCCATCCGCATCGTCCGCTCGGTGTTCGTCCACCCGGCGGTCAAGGAGTACCTGGTCGCCATCGTGAACCAGACCCGCGCCCTCCCCCAGACACGCCTCGGCGCGTCCCCGCGCGCCGGCCTCCAGCTTCTCCGTGCCGCGAAGGCCCGCGCGGCGATGGACGGCCGGGCCTACGTCATCCCCGACGACGTCTCCGCTCTCGCCGCACCGACCCTCGCCCATCGGGTGCTGCTGAACACCCAGTCGCAGCTCTCCGGGCAGGACGGCTCCGACCTGGTCACCGCGGCCGTGCGGGCCGTTCCGGTACCGGCAGGGCGCGGGTGACATGAACCTGACCGCCCGCGGCTGGGCCCTGGTGGGGGCCGGGGTCGCGTGGTGCGCGGTGGCGTTCGTCGTCGGCCAGCGCGACCTGTGGTGGCCCGGCCTGTTCCTCGCGCTCCTGCCGGTGGCGAGCCTGCTCCTCCTCCTGCCCGGCACCGCGCGCCTCCGCGTACAGCGGCGGGTGAGTCCCGCCCGGCTGGGCGTCGGCGGGACCGCCCGGGTCGAGCTCCTCCTCGAGCCGGGCGGCATCGCCCTCGGCGGGGTGTCGCGGGTGCGCGACCTGCTGCCGGATGCGCTCGGGGACGCCCGGTGGTACGGCTTCGCCGCCGGCCTGGGCCGCTGGCGGCAGTCCGTCCGCTACGAGCTGCGTCCGCGCCGCCGGGGGCGGCACGCGATCGGGCCCGTGGAGCGCAGTGTCGCGGACGGCCTCGGGCTGGCCCGCGCACGGTTCACCGCACGCGGCAGCACCGAGGTCCTGGTGACCCCGCGGGTGGAGCCGCTGTCCAACCAGCGCGGGGCGTCCGGGGTCGGGCAGGCCACCGACACCACCCTGCTGCGCACCGGCCTCGGCAGCGCGGACGACGTGCTGGTCAGGGAGTACCAGCAGGGCGACGACGTGCGGCGGATCCACTGGCGCTCGAGCGCGCACACGGGCCAGCTGATGGTCCGTCGCGAGGAACGGGCCTGGGACCCCAGCGCCACCGTCGTGGTCGACAACCGCGCGCTGGCGTACTCGTCCCGTGCCCACGACGAGCGGCTGGAGTGGGTGGTCTCGGCCGCGGCCTCGGTCTCGATCCACCTCCTTCGCGACGGGTTCGACCTGGGCCTCGTCGCCGCGGACGGCCGCCTCCTCAGCCCGCACCGGCTGGGCTCCGGCCGCGAGGAGGTGGTGCTCGAGCACCTGGCGGAGCTCGCCACCGACCCTGCGCCCTCGCTGCGCGAGGCACTCGGCGCGAGCGGGCGCGGCGCGGAGGGCCAGCTGCTCGTGGCCGTCCTAGGCCGGGTGGACGCCGCGGATCTCGACGCGCTCGCCGACGCCGGACGCCACGGGCGCGCATGCTGGGCCGTCCTCGTCCCCCGGTCCCGTGAGGACGCGAACAGTGCGGACGCGGTGCGCGCGACGGGCTGGAAGTGCGTGGTCGCCGGTCCCGGCACGTCGATCGCCGCGGCCTGGCACGAGCTCGGCGTCGAGGACGAGCGGTGACCGCGGCCGGCCGGATGAGCGCCGCCTCGGCCGTCGCGGCGATGGCGGCGGGCGTCCCGATCGTCGCGCTCACCGAGGACCGCAGTTTCCTGGCCCTCGCCGGTGCCCTGGTCGCCCTCAGCGTCGCCCTCGGCCTGCTCGCGCGGCACGGCGGCTCCGGCGAGGTCGTCGTCCGCCTGGTGCAACTGCTGCCGGCAGCGCTGGTGCCGTGGCTCGCCCCGGCAGCGTCCGAGCCGCTCGCGCTCTACGCGGAGACCGCCGAGTTCGTGCGGGAGTCCTTCGCCCCGATGCCGTACCAGTCCGGCGTCGCCCTCTTCAGCGCGCTGCTGCTGTGGGTGCTGTACCTGCTGGTCGAGACACTGGCTGTCGGCCTTGCCTCCCCCGCGTGGACGTTCCCCGTGCTGGTGCTGCCCTACCTGGTGCCGACCCTGGCCATCTACGCGGAGACCAGCCCCGCGCTGTTCGCCTTCCCGGCCGCCGGCTACGCCCTGGTGCTCGCCACCGCGTCGCGCAACGCCGCAGCGGGCCCGCCCGGGACGCACGAGGCAACGGCCGCCGGCTGGCGCCGCGGCGTGCTGACCGCGGCCACGATCGCCACGACGCTCGCCCTGGCCGGGGCCGTGCTCGCCGCGCAACCGATCCCCGAGCGCTTCGGCGACCGGACCGACACCTTCGGTCAGGGCACCGTCCAGCTGGGCGACCCGAGCATCGACCTCATCCGCAACATCAACGCGACGGCCGACCGGACCGTCCTGACCTACCGGACCTCGGACGGGGAGGGCCAGTACCTGCGGCTGGCTGCGCTGTCGGCCTTCGACGAGAAGGGCTTCCACCTCGTGGCGACCGATCTCGTCGCGCTCCAGTTCGGCGGGGACCTGCCGCGGGTGGGTAGCGCGCAGGCGGTCGAGACCTCCGTCGAGGTCGGCGACCTGGCCAGCGAGTACCTGCCGATGCCGTGGTTCCCGGTCGCGGCGCAGGTGCCGGGCGACAACTGGCGCTACGACCCCCGCACCCTTGCCGTCGTGGCCGTCGGCGACGGTCGTGCGAGCGCCACCCGTGACCTCGCCTACACCGCCCGGACGGCGCGGCTGCCCGGCCTGGAGACGATGCTGCCGACGCTGGCCGAACCCGGCGAGCCGGGTGACGGCGGACTCACCCTCGCCCTGCCGCCGGAGCTGCCGGACTCCGTCCGCCGGCTCGCGGTGGAGGTGACGACCCGGGCGGGCGCGGAGACCGCGGGCGAGAAGGCGCTCGCGCTCGCGTCCTTCCTGCGCTCGGACGCGTTCCGCTACAACACCCGCGTCGCCCCGGGCACCACGCTGGGCACCCTCGAGGACTTCCTGCTGGGCAGTCGCACGGGCTACTGCGAGCAGTTCGCCGGCTCGCTGGCCGTGCTGGCCCGTGCGGTCGGCATCCCGTCGCGGGTCGTGGTCGGCTTCCTTCCCGGCACCGAACGGGGGGAACGGTGGGAGGTGTCCACCCGGAACATGCACGCCTGGGTGGAACTCTCCTTCGGCAACGGTGTGGGCTGGGTGCCCGTGGACCCGACCCCCGGTGGCGCCACCGCCGGTGGCGGCGGGACGTCGAGCGCGAGCGCCGTCCCCAGTTCTGCCCCGACGCCGACCGTCCCGACGGCTGCGCCGACCACCGTCGACGAGCCCGTGCTCCCCGGCGCCGGCGCGCAGGACGGCCTCGCGGCAGGAGGACCGGGCTGGCTGGCGGGCGCCGCGGGACTGGCGCTGGTGCTCGGTGCCGCCCCGCGGCTGGTGCGGGCCGCGCAGCGGCGCAGCCGGCTCAGGCCCGGCGCCGACCCGGCGAGGGCCGGAGAACGTGCGTGGCGGGAGGTGCGGGCGGTCGTGCTCGACCACGCCGGGCCGTGGCCGGACGGGACGAGCCGGCAGGTCGCCACCCTGCTGGGCTCCCGGCTGGACGAGGACGGCCGCGAGGCGCTGTGGGCCCTGGCGGTCACGGTGGAGCGCGGCCGCTACGACCGGGAGCCGGCCGCCGCTGACGCCCTCCCCGCGCTGGTCGGGAGGGTCAGTCGGTCAGTGGAAAGGCGGTGGGCAGTGCCCACCGCCGGGAAGTGGTGGCCGCGGTCGCTGTGGCGGCCGGGCCGGTGACGCTCAGGCGCCGTCGTCGGTGTTGCGGCGCCAGCGCTCGTCCATGCGGCCCAGGAACTCCGAGTGGTTCCCCGCACGGCCGCCCGCGCCCTGGCCTTCGGCCGCGTCCGCGGACTGCTGCCAGGCGGTGACGCCGAGAACCGCTGCCGCGAGCATGACGACGAAGCCGACCACGCTGATCGCCGGGTGCACCTGCATGCCCCCGATCAGGGCGGCGAGGCCGACGAGGAAGCCGAGCCCGGCGAGGATCGCGCGGCGGCGCTCCCAGCGATGGGTCGTGCCGCGGAGCGCGCTGGCGAGCTTGGGGTCTTCGGCCGCGAGCGCAGCTTCCAGCTGGTCGAGGAGCTTCTGCTCTTCGTCCGAGAGCGCCATGCTGCCTCCCTGGTTCACGGGTCCCGACGGGACAAGCCCAAGTTTAGGCGGGCACGAGGCAATTCGGAACCGAGCACCCCCGGATCCGGCCGTCAGGGCCGTTCCCGCCGGGTGAGCACCGCGCGACGCACCGCCCGCGGCCCGAACCGCAGGATCACGTCGTCTGCGGCCCGCTCGGCATCACTCCATCCGTGGTCAGGGGCATCAAGGGTGGGCTGGAGCGCGACCGTCCCTCGGTCGGCCAGTCCCGTCACCCGGATCCCCACCCGCCGGACGGGCCGCCCCGGACGCAGTTTTGCGTACAGCCGCACGGCGGCGCCGTACACGTCCCCGGTGAGGTCGGACGGGGCCGCGAGCGTGAGCGAGCGCGCCGTGGTCGTGAAGTCCGAGAACCTCAGGTGGAGGGTCACTGTCCGCCCGAGCACCTCCGCCGCCCGCATCCGCGAGGCCACCTTCACCGCGAGCCGGAGGAGCTCTGCCTGCACCTGGGCACTGTCGGTGAGGTCACGTCCGAAGGTCTCCTGGTTGCCGACGCCGCGCTCGCCGGGTCGGGCGACCACCCGGCTGGCATCCACCCCCCAGGCGAGGTCGGCCAGCAGCGCGCCGGCCCGCAGCCCGAACTCCCGCTGGAGCGCGGCGCGCGGCAGCGCGGCGAGGTCGGCCACGGTGACCACCCCGAGCGGCCGGAGGCGCGCGGCGGTGCTCTCCCCGACCCCGACCAGGTTCTCGACCGGCTGGGGATGGAGGAAGCCGAGCACCTCGTGCGGCGCCACCTCCCGAAGCCCGTCCGGCTTCGCGGCATTGGTGGCCATCTTCGCGACCAGCTTGTTGGGGCCAATGCCCACCGAGCAGGAGATGCCCTGCTCGTCGTGGACGATCGCGCGCAGCCGTTCACCGACGCGGACGGCGGTGCCGGTGCTGCGCTCCGCCCCGGTCAGGTCGAGGTAGGCCTCGTCGATCGACGCGCACTCCACGCGCGCGGTGAACGTCTCCAGGATGGCGACGATCCCGTCCGACACCTCCGTGTAGGCGTCGAAGTCGGGCGGCGCGCAGACGGCGTGCGGGCACAGCCGCCGCGCCTGGGCCGACGACATGCCGCCGCGGACGCCGTAGGCCCGCGCGGGGTAGTTGGCGGACAGCACGACGCCGCGTCCGGCTCCCCCGACCCACATCGGCACGTCGCGCCACTCCGGGTGCCGGCGCAGTTCCACGGACGCGTAGAACGCGTCCATGTCGACGCACATGACCACCCGCCCCGGCGCCGGCGCGGACGGCGCGCTCATCCGGCCTCCCTCGCGCCGCGGCGCCGACCGGCCGAGAGCCGGCGGGCGACCTCGTCGTGGAACGCCTGCGCGTCCCGGAGGAGGTCGTCGGCCTCCCGGTGCGCGACCAGGGCCACCGCCCCGGCCGCGACCGCCTGCCGCTTGTGCTGGCCGGCGGCGAAGTAGCCAGCCCACTCCGCGAATTCCGGAGCCACCTCCGCGACGAGCTGCCAGGCGTTGCGGAGGCGGGCGCCGGACGCCGCGTGTGCCCGCGCCGCGAGCACTGCTGCTGCCACCCGCAGGGCTGCGAGGTGGGCGAGAAGGTATCGCTCGGAGGCGGTCTCGGCCAGCTCCGCGCCGATCAGCGCCGACCTCGCGCCCTCCAGCCCGTCGCCGGCCATCCGTCCTCCTTCCACCCCTTGTCACCGGGCATGAGCGACCCCGGCACGGACGCCCCGCGAGCCGTCCCGGAGCGGGGGTCGAGTCCACCCCGGGAGGCACGCGGGAACTGTCGGCACCGGGGCCGGCCGGGCCGCCGTGACGACCCGGGGCGAGCTTCCCCCACTCGCGTTATCGAACAGGTATTCGATTGCTCCAATCATAGGCCCCCGCGCCGACACCGCGTCAACCCCCACGCGCCACCGTCCCCCGCCCCTTGCCGCAGGAAGGGCCCCGGCTACGATTCCGGCATGGACGTCGTGGCAATGACCTTCGCCAGCGGCTGGGCGAGCGGCATCAACGCGTACGCCACGGTGTTCCTCCTCGGCATGATCGGCCGTCTCGGCCACGTCGAAGGGATCCCCGAGGGGTTCCAGCGCACGGACGTCCTGGTGATCATGGGGGTGCTGGCCCTGGTCGAGTTCTTCGCCGACAAGGTGCCCTATCTCGACTCCGCCTGGGACGCGGTCTCCACCTTCATCCGTCCGGTCGCCGGCGCGCTGATCGGCGCGCTGCTCGCCGGCGCCAACGGCGACCTCCTGCCGATGACGATGGGGGCGCTGGGCGGCGTCGCCGCGCTCCTGAGCCACGTCGCGAAGTCGGGCGTCCGGCTCGCGGTCAACACCTCCCCGGAGCCCCTCAGCAACGTCGGCGCCTCCCTCGCCGGGGACGCGGCCCTGGTCACCGTCGTCGGCCTCGCCGTCGCCTACCCGGTGCAGGCGGCCGTCGTCGCCGCGATCCTGCTGATCCTCACCCTCACCCTCGCCGTGCTGCTGCTGGCCCAGATCCGCCGGGGCTTCACCGCGTTCCGGGCCTGGCTGGCCCGGAGTTGATCGCCGTCGTCGGCGGCGGGCTCGCGGGTCTCGCCGCGGCCGCCCGCCTCTCCCGTGCCGGCCACGAGGTGGTGGTGCTCGAGCGCGACGCGGCCCCCTGCGCCGGCGTCGAGGTGGCCACCGAGCCGGGCGGGACGGTGCTCACGCTGCCGGCCGCGTGGCGCGACCTGTTCCGCAAGTCCGGGCGCGTCCTTGCCTCCGACCTGCGGCGGCGCGACCTCCAGCTCGTCGCGGCCCCGCCGCGCCGCTACCGGCTGGCGGACGGCTCGATCCTGGACCTGCCGACCGACCGCGGCGCCCAGTGGACCACGCTCGCCGCCGCGTACGGCGAGCCGGTGGCGGCGTCCTGGCGGGACCTGCTCGACGAGCTCGACGGCGCGTGGCTGGTCCTGCGCCGATACGGGCTGGAGGAGGAGTTCAGCGGACGGGTGCGGGCGGCCGACCGGGCCGTGCTCGTGCCCAGGCGCAGCCTCGATGACCTCGCCCGGCGCGTGCCGGAACTGGCCGAGCTCGTCCTCGACGTGGCGGCCCGGCTCGGGCAGGACCCGCGCCGGCTGCCCGGGTGGCACGCCTACCGGCTGGGCCTGGAACGGACGTTCGGTCGCTGGCAGGTCGTCGACGCCGAGGGTGTGCCTCAGCCGGCGAGCGTGCTGCTCGACCTCCTCCTGGAGCGGCTGGGCACCCGTGGGGTCGAGGTGCGGACCGGGGTCGAGGTGCTGGCGATCCGTCCCGACCGGGACGGGCACCGGCTGGAGTCGACGGCCGGGTCGCTCCTCGCCGACGCCGTCGTGAGCACGGTCGACCCGGCGACCCACGCCGACCTGACCCACGAGCGGGCCGACTTCCGCGTGGCCCGGCACCTCCGCAGGGCACCCGGCGGCGGGCCGCGGTGGACGTCGTGGCGCACGCTGCTCGACCTGCCGCCCCTGCAGCCGGCCCGCGAGGGCGTGGTGGTGGCCTCGCCCTGGTCGCCCGGCGGCACCGACTCCTGGGCGCAGCTCCTCACCGGTGCCCTGGCCGCCTACCGCCTGCACGAGCAGCTGACCGGCGAGGACATCCGTCCGACCAACCGTGACTACCGGATCACGCCAGGACGGTGATCTCCACCTCGACGAAGAGCCGC
The DNA here is from genome assembly GCF_964266745.1 of Propionicimonas sp. T2.31MG-18. Lineage (NCBI taxonomy): Bacteria > Bacillati > Actinomycetota > Actinomycetes > Propionibacteriales > Nocardioidaceae > Propionicimonas > Propionicimonas sp. T2.31MG-18. The sequence goes on along the minus strand of NZ_CAXWGX010000012.1, from coordinate 138,564 downwards.
GACGACTGGGAGCCCGAGTAGACGCCCTTCAGCGGGGTCACGTCGAAGTAGTCCCTGCCGACGCCGACCTCCACGTGGAAGTCGCCGGGCGCGGTGTCGTTGGTCGGGTCGAGGCCCACCCAGGCGCCGTCCCAGTACTGGAGCCAGGCGTGCGACTCCCCCGTCCGGGCCTCCCCCACCACGGCGGACGCGCTGGGCATCACGTAGCCGGAGACGTACCGGGCGGGGATGCCGACGCTGCGCAGGGCGCCGAGGCTCAGGTGGACGAGGTCCTGGCAGACGCCGGCCCTCGCGTCCCACACCCCGGTGGCCCTGGTGCTGACCTCCGTCGAGCCGGGCACGTAGGCCACTCGCTCGCGGATGCGGCCGATGATCGCCTCCACCGCGTCGACCGGGCGCTCGGCGCGCCGTGCGGCGTCCGCGGCGTACCGGCGCAGCTCCGAGGGCGACTCCACGTGCTCGGAGATCCCCAGGAACTCCACCTGCTGGTCGCACAGCGTCGGGTCCGACAGGTCCCGCCAGCTCACCCCGGGGCCGGCGGAGAGCCGGTCGCCGACATCGACGGTACTGGTGGCGACCACGTCCATCTGCTTGTGGGGCTCGGCGATCTCGAACGCGGTCACCGGCGTGCCCCAGTAGTCGACGAACGAGTGCGACCACGCCACCGGGCTGATGTCCAGGCGGGTCGCCAGGACGTACTGCTCCCTGGTCGCGCGCGGCGTCATCCGCGCCTCGTTGTGCGACGCGCTGACGAGCCCGGCGTACCGGTAGCCGGTGTGGTGGACGATGCGCAGCTGGCGTCCCATCACTTGCCCCCGCTCCACGTGGCGGCGGTCGCGCCGCTGAAGTACCGCTGGGTGACCGTCTCGCTCACCCGGTTGCAGGTGCGCTGGAGGTCGGTCATGCGCTGGGGCAGGTCCTCAAGGATCCGGGCGGGCGGACGGTACTCCAGCGCCGCGCGCGCCGTGCCCAGCAACCGGCGGGCCTCGTCGTCGAACCCGACCCGGCGGCCGCCCGCGTGGTCGAGGTCGGCCAGCGCGGCCTCCGCCGCGGCCAGGTTGTGCACCACGGAGCGCGGGAAGAGCCTGTCCAGCAGCAGGAACTCCGCCGCGTCGGAGTCGGTGGTCACACCCCCGTAGGTGCGCACGAACGCGTGGTGGGCACCGCACCCGCGCAGGACGTTGCTCCACGCGCTCTGGGCGCCGGAGGTGACGTGGGCCGTCGAGATCAGCCGGGCGGTCATGTCGACCCGCTCCAGGCTGCGGCCCAGCGTGAGGAAGTGCCAGCCCTCGTCGTGGCTCATCGTCTGGTCCGCGGTGCCGGAGATGACCGCGCACCGCTCCCGGACGTGGCGGAACGCCGAGGCGGGCCGCATCCGCTGGAGGCGTCCGCCCTTCACCGAGTTCCAGGTCGTGTTGATCGCCTCCCACATCTCGATCGAGACGGTCTCGCGCGCCCTGCGCGCCGCCTCGCGGGCACCGCCGAGCGCCGCGGCCACCGAGCTCGCCGACAGCGGGTCGTAGCACAACAGCCGGAGCACCTCCGAGGTGTCGGCGGCCTCGGTGTCCGGGGCCCCCATGACCGCCAGCAGGTTCAGCGCCGCGTCGTCCTGGTCGACCGACGGGTCGTCCAGCAGCAGCTGGAGGTGCACCTCGACGATCCGCGTGGTGTCCTCGGCCCGCTCGAGGTAGCGCCCGATCCAGAACAGCGACTCCGCGATCCGGCTCAGCACGGGGCACCGTCCTTCGCGACCGGGCCTGCCTGCTGTTGCTGCTGCGCCTGCTGCTGCTGCACCTTCTCCTCACCCAGGTCGGCCTGCGGGACACCGTCGATGGCCTCCCTCACGCGGCGCCGGCGGCGCTTGCCCCGTACGCCGTCGCTGGCCAGTACCCACGTGTCCTTGGACCCACCGCCCTGGCTGGAATTCACGATCAGCTCGCCCTCGGGAAGCGCGACCCGGGTGAGCCCGCCGGGGAGGACGTAGACCTCGTCGCCGGAGTTGACGGCGAAGGGCCGCAGGTCGACGTGCCGGGGAGCCATCCTCCCCTCGATCATCGTCGGCACCGTCGACAGCTGGACGACGGGCTGGGCGATCCAGCCGCGCGGGTCCTTCAGGATCCGCGCGCGGAGCGCGTCCAGCTGCTTGGCGCTGGCGCGCGGGCCGATCACGATGCCCTTGCCGCCCGAGCCGTCCACGGGCTTGAGCACGAGTTCTGCCAGCCGGTCGAGCACCTCCTCGCGGTGGTCGGCGTCCTCCAGCCGCCACGTGTCGACGCCGGCCAGCTTCGGCTCCTCGTGCAGGTAGTAGCGGATCAGGTCGGGGATGTAGGTGTAGACGAGCTTGTCGTCGGCAACGCCGTTGCCGATCGCGTTGGCGATCGTCACGTTGCCCGCGCGGGCGGCGGTCACCAGCCCCGCACAGCCCAGCATCGAGTCCGAGCGGAAGGAGGCGGGGTCGATGAACTCGTCGTCGACCCGGCGGTAGATCACGTGCACCGGGCGCAGGCCCTGGGTGGTGCGGATCGACACCCGGCCGTTGTGGCAGACCAGGTCGCGTCCCTCGACGAGCTCGACGCCCATCATCCGCGCCAGCAGCGCGTGCTCGAAGTACGCCGAGTTGTAGACGCCGGGGGTGAGCACCACGACGGTCGGGTCGGAGACCCCGCTCGGTGCCGCGGCGCGCAGCGCGGCGAGCAGGCGCAGCGGGTAGCCCTCGACCGGACGGATCCGGTGGCGGCTGGTCACCTCGGGCAGGGCGGAGAACATCGCCCTGCGGTTCGTCATCACGTACGACACCCCGGAGGGCACCCGGACGTTGTCCTCCAGGACGCGGAACCGGCCGACCTCGTCACGCACCAGGTCGATGCCGGCCACGTGGCAGCGGACGCCGTTGGGCATCCGCACCCCGGCCATCACCCGGTGGTAGTGGGGTGAGGACACCACGACGCGGCGCGGGATCACGCGGTCGCGGAACACCCGGCCCTCCCCGTAGACGTCGGAGAGGAAGGCCTCGAGCGCACGGACGCGCTGCGCGACACCCTGCTCGACCTCCGCCCACTCCGCGGCGAGCAGCACCCGCGGCACGATGTCGAGCGGAAAGGGGCGTTCCTCCCCGCCGATGTCGAAGGTCACTCCCTGGTCGAGGTAGGTCGACTTGAGGTACTCCGCGCGGGCACGGACCTCCTCGGCGTCGAGCTTGGCCAGTTGCCTCAGCACCGAGCCGTACGCCACCCGCACGCCCTCGGCGCCCACCACCTCGTCGAACGCCTTCGGGGTGCCGGCGTAGTCACGGAAGAGCAGGCTCACACCGGTCAGGCTAGGACGGACGTGTAACAGGCGGGTACCCCGGATTGTTTCAGGCGGGTGTCGAAACCCGTGCGTTACCTGCCCGTGCGCGAAGACGGGCGCCGCGGGCCGGTGCCGCGGGGGGCTGGGCGACGCTTCGGCGCGAAGTGGCGCTCGGGCTCGGGGGCGGGCGGCGGTGCCCACGGGCCCCGCACCTGGTCGATCAGCGGCGAGCCGGGCTCGACGACCTCACGCCGGGCGGGGGTGATGCCGGCGGCGGCGAGCAGCGCCTTCACCCTGCGGTTCTGGTCGCGCTGGCACAGCGTCACCACGATCCCGCCCGCGCCGGCCCGGGCGGTGCGTCCCGACCGGTGGAGGAACGACTTCGCCTCCGCGGGAGGGTCGGCGTGGACCACCAGCGCGACGTCGTCGACGTGGATGCCGCGGGCGGCCACGTCGGTCGCGACGAGCACGCGCACGCGTCCCCCGGAGAAGGCGGCGAGGTTGCGCTGGCGGGCGCCCTGGCCGAGGTCGCCGTGGAGTTCCGCAGCGGGGACGCCGGCCGCCGCCAGCTGGGCGGCGATCCGCGCCGCCCCGTGCTTGGTGCGCGCGAACACCAGGCTGCGGCCCGCCCCGGAGACGAGCTCGGCGAGCACCTCCGCCCGGTTCTGGAGCGTCACGAGGAAGACCAGGTGCTCCGGCTCGCCGGCATCGGCGCCGGTGACGTGGGTCACCGGGTCGTGCAGGTAGTCGGCGACGAGCCGGTCCACGTCGCCGTCGAGGGTGGCGGAGAACAGCAGCCTCTGCCCCCGCGGGGTCAGGTCGAGCAGGCGCCGGACCGGCGGAAGGAAGCCCATGTCGGCCATCAGGTCCGCCTCATCGAGCACGGTCACCCGCACATCGGCGAGGCTGCACGCCCCCTGGGCGACGAGGTCCTCCAGCCGTCCGGGCGTGGCGATCACCACGTCCACACCGGAAGCCAGGCGCTTCAGCTGCCCGGCGTAGCCCACCCCGCCGTGGACCGTCATGGTGCGCAGTCCGGCAGCCCGCGCGAGGAAGGACACCGTCCGCTCCACCTGCACGGCGAGCTCGCGCGTGGGCACGAGCACCAGCCCGCCGGGGCGTCCGCCGCGCCGGGAGCGCCCGGCGGCGGCGAGCCGGACGACCAGCGGCAGGGCGAACGCCACGGTCTTGCCCGAGCCTGTCGGGGCGCGGCCGAGCACGTCCCGGCCGGCGAGGGAGTCCGGCAGGGTGGCCGACTGGATGCCGAACGGGGTGGTGATGTCGTGGCGCGCCAGCGCCGTGACGAGGTCCTGTGGCAGGCCCAGCCCGGCGAAGGTCGTCACGGGCGCGTCAGCGCCGGGGCTGGCGGTCGTCGCGGGGGCCGCGCGCGCCGCGCCCCCGGTCACGCGCGGCGCCGGCGCCGTCCGCACGCTGCAGCTCGATGAGCTTGCCGGAGATCCGGGTGCCGGCCAGCGCCGACCAGGTGTCCGGCGACAGCGTGGCGGGCAGCTCGACCAGCGAGTGGTCGAGCCGGATGTCGATGTGGCCGAAGTCGTCGCGGTCCAGGCCGCCCTCGTTGGCGATCGCACCGACGATCTGGCGGGGCAGCACCCGGTGCCGCTTGCCCACGTTGATCCGGTAGGTGGCCAGCTCGGACTGCCCCCGTGACCGTGCCGGGCGCGGCGCGCCGGACGGGCCCTGCGCCGAGCGCTCCCTCGGGGCGCGGGTCTCGGGCACCTCTTCCAGCAGGAGCGGGACGTCGCCCTGGAGGACGATCGCCAGCGCGGCGGCGACGTCCACCTCGGGGACGTCGTGCTCGCGCACGTAGTGGCTCACGATGTCGCGGAAGGTGTCGACCGAGCCGGAGCCGAGGGCCTCGGTGATGGCGTCGTCGAACTTGCTCAGCCGGGAGCTGTTCACGTCGTCGATGGTCGGCAGCGGCATCGGGGCGATCTCCTGCCGGGTCGCCTTCTCGATGGCGTGCAGCAGGCGGAACTCCTTCGGGGTGACGAACGAGATCGCGTCGCCGCTGCGCCCCGCGCGGCCCGTCCGGCCGATCCGGTGCACGTAGGACTCGGTGTCGGTGGGGATGTCGTAGTTCACGACGTGCGTGATCCGGTCGACGTCCAGCCCGCGCGCGGCCACGTCCGTGGCGACGAGGATGTCGAGCTTCCCGTCCTTGAGCTGGTTGATGATGCGCTCGCGCTGCGCCTGCGCGACGTCGCCGTTGAGCGCGGTCGCGGCGAAGCCCCGCGCGCGGAGCCGCTCCGCCAGCTGCTCGGTCTCCTGTTTGGTGCGGGCGAAGATGATCATCGCCTCGAAGTTCTCCACCTCGAGGATCCGCGTCAGCGCGTCCAGCTTCTGGCTGTAGGAGACCTTCAGGTACCGCTGGGTGGTGGTCGCGACCGTGCTGGTGCGGCCCTTGATGTGCACCTCGACGGGATCGGTAAGGTACCGCTTGGCGATCTTGCGGATCGGCGCGGGCATGGTCGCGGAGAACAGCGCGACCTGCTTGTCCGCCGGGGTGTCGGCGAGGATCGTCTCCACGTCCTCCGCGAAACCCATCTTCAGCATCTCGTCCGCCTCGTCGAGCACGAGGAACCGCAGCTCGGTGAGGTCGAGCGTGCCCTTCTCGAGGTGGTCCATCACCCGTCCGGGCGTGCCCACGACCACGTGGACGCCCCGCTTCAGCGCGCTCAGCTGCACGCCGTAGCCCTGGCCGCCGTACACCGGCAGCACGTGGACGCCGGGCAGGTGCGCGCTGTAGCTGGCGAACGCCTCGCACACCTGGAGCGCCAGCTCGCGGGTGGGGCACAGCACGAGGGCCTCCGGCGCCTTCTGGGCGCGGGAGAGCTGGTTCAGCACCGGCAGAGCGAACGCCGCGGTCTTGCCGGTGCCGGTCTGCGCCCTGCCCACCACGTCATGACCGGCGAGCAGCGGCGGGATGGTGGCCGCCTGGATGGCGGTGGGGGTCTCGTACCCCAGCTCGCGGATCGCCTTCAGCACGCGGGCGTCGAGCCCGAGGTCGCTGAACTGGGTCTGGCTCTGACCGGTCTCTTGCTCGCTCACCGCCTGAGCCTACTTCAGCCGGGGCACGGACGCCCGCCGGGGTCAGTCGGCGGCGAAGCGGCGACCCGGCTCGGTGCTGATCACCATCGTCTGGGCGAGGTGGTCGTAGATCGTCCGGCCGTCGCCGCGCAGGAGGGAGACGACGTAGGCCACCGGCACGGCCACCCCGAGCAACGCGCCGAGCCACGCCGCCACGCCGCCGCCGGCGATCGCGGTCACCACCGCGAGGTGGATCAGGGTCCACGGCAGCCCCAGCTTGAGGAGGTTGCGCAGGAACGAACGTCCCCAGCCCAGACGCTCGCCCGTCGGGTCACGCCGCACCCGCAGGTTGTGCGCGAGCTTTCCCGGCGTGGCCTCGTAGCGCCCGCCCTCGAGCAGCGTGAGCCCGAGCGTGGACGGCAGCACGACGAGCGCGATCCCGGCGAGGTTGAGGCCCAGCGGCCCCACGCCACGCAGGGCGCCCCCTGCGGCCAGTCCCAGGACCGCGGCCCCCACCACCAGCGCCCAGGCCAGCATCAGGCCGAGGTCGATCAGCCCGGCGAGGAGTCGCCGGCGAGGGGTGCTGGTCACCGGACAAGGGTAACCGCCGGCGTCCCCGCCCCCTTCGCACGGCGCACCGATCGGGCTATCCTGCGCCGATGCCGGCTTTCCATCTGCGCGAGGCGCCGCCCGGCGCTGCCGCCTGGGTCTACGACGCGCTGCACGACCTCGAGGTCGCGAACACCACGGAGCTGATGGGCGAGGACCTCGCCATCGCCGCGGAGTGGAACCGCAACAACCACGCCGACGAGCGCACCGCGATCAAGGGCCTCCTGGTCGCCCTTCCCGGGCCGGCCCCCGAGCCGGCGCCGGTCGGGCGGTTCGGGTTGCCGGAGGTGCCTGCGGAACCGTCCCCGATCCTGGGGACGATCGAGTTCTCCCTGCCGCTGGCCGACAACCGGCACCTCGCCGACGACACCTACTGCCAGGTGGACGCCGGTGCGCGCCGCCAGGGCATCGGCACCGCGTTGTGGGAGGAGGCCGTGCGAATCGCCCTCCAACACGACCGGGACACGATCGTGGCCTGGTCGGACCACTTCGTCGGCCTGCCCGCCGACGGCCCCCGCCTGCGGGCGAGGGACGGCGACGACGAACTGCCGCGCGACCGCGCCTCCGAGTTCGCGCTCTCGCTCGGGCTCTCGCTGGCGCAGGTCGAGCGCCAGTCGCGCCTGCCGCTGCCCGTCCCGCCGGCACGGCTGGCGGCCCTGCGGGCCGAGGCCGAGGAACGCGCCCTGCCTGCCTACCGGATCGAGTCGTGGGTGGGGAACACCCCGCCGGAGCACCTCGACCGGCTGGCGGCGATGTACCGGACGCTGTCCTCGGACGCGCCGCTGGGCGAGGTCGACTGGGAGCCGGAGAACTGGGACGCCGAGCGCGTGCGCCACAACGACGAGCGCAAGCACCGCACCGGGCACTCGCTGTTCACCATCGCCATCGCCCGCGAGACCGGCGAGGTGGCGGGCCTGACCGAGCTCCACGTGCACGACGCGCACCCCCACCGCCCCGAGCAGTGGACGACGGTCGTCGCCGCGCCCCACCGCGGACACCGACTCGGCCTGCTGCTCAAGGCGGCGAACCTCCAGGCGCTGGCCATGGACCAGCCGGGTGCCCGCTACGTCGACACCTGGAACGCCGGCGAGAACGACCACATGCTCGCGATCAACACCCTGGTCGGCTTCCGGCCGCACTCCGCGCACGGCGCCTGGCAGTGGAAGGCCCCTCAGCAGTAGCGGCGGGGAGCGGCGCCGGGCAGGCGTCCGCAGCGGGCGCCGCGGGTCAGCCCCGTGTCGCGACTGCCGCCACGGCCTCCTGGCCCTTCAGCAACCCGTGGAGGACCGTGTTCACCGGCACCGGCACGCCGGTCCGGCGTCCGAGTTCGACGACCGTTCCCGCGAAGCTGTCCACCTCCGTGGGGCGTCCCGCGAGGGCGTCCTGTGCCATCGAGGTGTAGTTGTCCGGGCCGAGGCCGTCGAGCACGTCCAGCCAGCGCTCGAGATCGGCCTCGGTGAGCCGGACGCCGCTCGCGTTCGCGACGGCGATCACCTCCCGCTGCGCGGCGATCATCACCGCGCGCGCGGGCTGGTCCCGTTGCTGGAGCACCCGGTACGGCGCGCCGATGACCGCCGACACCTGGTTCACCCCCACGTTGATCAGGAACTTCCACCACAGCTCGTGCACCATGTCGGCCGGCACCTCGTGGGCGATCCCCGCTCGCCGCAGGATGGCAGCGACCCGCTCCACTTCGGCCGCCCTCGGCCCGGGGTTGGCCGGCTCGCCGAAGACGATGCGTCCCAGTGAGGAGAAGCGGACCTCGCGACCGGAGCGGACCGCGTCGATGCCGACGCTCATGGCGAGCAGGACGACCGCCTGCGGGAACGCGGCGGACAGCTCGTCCTCGCTGTCGATGCCGTTGAGCAGGCTCAGCACCACGGTGCCCGCGCCCACGTGGGGCCGGAGCAGCTCGATCGCCTCCGCGAGGGCCCCGCGCTTGACCGCGACGATGGCCACGTCCGCCGGGCCGTCGTCCGGGGCAGCGAGGGGGAAGTCGTACGGGCGCCCGTTGACGACCGTGGGCTGGGCGGCGTACCGGGCGGCACGCCCGGCATCGGCGACGACCCCCAGGTCCTCGCCCGCGTCCAGCAGCATGCTGCCGTAGCCGGCCCCGACCCCACCGAGGCCGACGACCACGATGCGGGGGCGCATCAGGAGCCCAGCGGGCCGAACGGCACTCCGCGGGCCGTGAGCTCGGCCTCCCCGCCGTCCTCGGCGGTGAGCACCCAGACACCGGAACCCGTGAGGGCGATGGTGTGCTCCCAGTGCGCGGCGATGGAGCCGTCCCTGGTGACCACCGTCCACTCGTCGTCCAGCGTCACGGTGGACGCCGAGCCGAGGGTGACCATCGGCTCCACCGCGAGGCAGATGCCCTTGGTGAGCAGTTCCCCGCGCCCGGGGCGGCCGAGGTTGGGGACGTCCGGCGGCTGGTGCATGGCCGTGCCGATCCCGTGGCCCGTGTACTCGGCGATGATGCCGTAGCGGCGACCGTGCGAGCGCACGGAGGTCTCCACCGCGTGGCCGATGTCGCCGACGTGCCCGCCGATGCGGGCGGCGGCGATGCCCGCCCACAGGGAGTCCCTCGTCGCCTCGCTGAGCGCGGCGACCTCGGGGCTGGGCGTGCCGACGGCGAAGGTGATCGCGGAGTCGCCGTGCCACCCGTCCAGGGAGACACCGAAGTCGACGCTGACGAGGTCGCCCTCGGCCAGCACCCGCGATCCCGGGATGCCGTGCACGATCTCGGCGTTCACCGAGATGCAGGTCACGGCCGGGTACGGCGGCAGCCCGAAGCCGCCGCCGTAGCCGAGGAAGGACGACACCGCGCCCGCGGAGGCGATCTGCTCGCGCGCGATCGCGTCCAGTTCCGCGGTGGTGACGCCGGGGCGGGCGCCGGCCCGCACGGCCTGGAGCGTCCGTGCGACGACGAGGCCGGCGGAGCGCATCCGAAGGATCTGCTCCGCCGACTTCAGCTCGATGGGCGAGCGTCGCGCCATGGTTCTCCCGTGTCCGTCGCCGCGCTCAGGCGCGTACGGCGTCGAGGGCCGTGGTGATCCGTCCGGCGACCTCGTCGATGCTGCCGATGCCGTCGACCTCGACCAGCAGGCCGCGCTCGCGGTAGGTGGCGAGCAGCGGGTCGGTGGCCTCGGTGTAGATCACCATGCGGTTGCGGATGGTCTCGGCGTTGTCGTCCGCGCGGCCCTCGAGCTCGGCACGCTTGAGCAGGCGCTCCACCAGCACGTCGGTGTCGGCGACCAGCGAGATGACCGCGTCGATGGCCTGCCCGGTCCGGGCGAGCTCGTCGTCGAGCGCAGCGACCTGGCCCGCGGTGCGCGGGTAGCCGTCGAGCAGCCAGCCCTCCGCCGCGTCCGCCTCGGTAAGCCGGTCGGCCACGATGGCGTTGGTGATCTCGTCGGGGACATAGCCACCTTCGGCCATGATCCGGGAGACCTCCTGGCCCAGCGGGGTCTGGTTCTTGACGTTGGCCCGGAAGATGTCTCCGGTGGAGATGGCAGGAATGCCGTAGTGGGCGGCGATGCCCACGGCCTGGGTTCCCTTCCCGACACCGGGGGGGCCCATGATGAGCAGTCTCATCTGAGGAATCCTTCGTAGTTTCGTTGCTGCAACTGGCTCTGGATCTGCTTCACAGTGTCCAGGCCCACTCCGACGATGATCAGGATCGATGTACCGCCGAAGGGGAACTTGTTGTGCGTCCCCAGCATGATGAACGCCACCGCCGGGATCAGCGAGATGATCGCCAGGTACAGGGCGCCGGGGGCCGTGAGCCGGGACAGGACGTGCGCGAGGTACCGCTCGGTGGGACCGCCGGCGCGGACGCCCGGGATGAAGCCGCCGTACTTCTTCATGTTGTCGCTGACCTCGACCGGGTCGAAGGTGATCGAGACGTAGAAGTAGGCGAAGAAGATGATCATCGCGAAGAACAGCAGCTCGTAGGCCCAGCTGCCGGTGGTCAGGTTGGTCGCGATCCAGTTGGAGACCGGGTTCGGGTTCTCCGCCGTCCCGGGCTGGAACTGCGCGTACAGCACGGGCAGGTACAGCATCGAGGAGGCGAAGATGACCGGGATGACGCCGGCCTGGTTCACCTTCAACGGGATGTAGGTCGTCGAGCCGCCGAGAAGCCGGCGCCCCACCATGCGCTTGGCGTACTGCACCGGGATGCGGCGCTGCGCCTGCTCCATGAAGATGACGCCCAGCATGACCGCCAGGCCGATCGCGAGCACGATGGCGAACACGAACCAGCCCTGCGCACCCTCACGGCTCATCTTGATGGCCCACAGGGACGCGGGGAACTGCGCGGCGATCTGGGTGAAGATCATCACCGACATGCCGTTGCCGACGCCACGGTCGGTGATCAGCTCGCCGAGCCACATGATCACGCCGGTGCCTGCCGTCATGGTCAGGATCATCGTGATGATCGGGAAGATGCTCTTGTCGTAGACCAGGTCGAGCGAGCAGCCCTGGAAGAGCTGGCCGTTGACGGCGAGCGTCACGAACGCCGTCGAGTTCAGGACGGCCAGCACCAGCGTGAGGTAGCGCGTGTACTGGGTGATCTTCTGCGTGCCGGACGCACCCTCCTTCTTCAGCGCCTCGAGCCGCGGGATCACCACGGTCAGCAGCTGGAGGATGATGCTCGCGGTGATGTAGGGCATGATCCCCAGCGCGAAGATGGCCAGCTGGAGCAGCGCGCCGCCGGAGAAGAGCTGGATCATCGAGTACAGGCCCGCAGCGTCGCCCGCCGTGGCCTGGGCCCGGCACTGGTCGACGTTGACGATGTTCACGTTCGGGGTCGGGATCGTCGAACCGAGCCGGAACACGGCGAGGATCATCAGCGTGAACAGGATCTTCCTGCGCAGGTCGGGCGTCCGTAGCGCGTTCGCGAATGCGGAGAGCATGTAGTGGACCTACTCCTTACCTCGAGGCGCTGCGGCACAGCACCGTCCAGTCGCCGCGGCAGTGCGCCCAGACAACCCGGCAAACTCTATCAAGGCGAGCGCCGGTTTCCCGCATCGCCGGACGCGGGCGTCCCGCCGTCCGTCCCCGCCCTCCCAGCGCCCCGCCGAGGGCCGCCCTTCCCACTCGAGCGCCAGCCCTCCCGCTCGAGCGCCAGCCTTCCCGCTCGAGCGCCAGCCTTCATGCCGAGGGCTAGGCCCCCGGTGCTGGCCCTCGGCCACAAGGCTGGCCCTCTGCGCAGACCGGACGCAGACGTGACGTCGGCGAGGCGCCGCCGTCCGCCCGGGGCTCCCTGACAACGAACGCAGGGAGCTTGGGCCACCTTCACCTCGGCGGCCGGCGCTCCCTCGTCGGCGGCCGGCACCCTACGTCGGCGGCCGGCACCCCACGTCGGCGGTTCACACGCTCGCCGAAGACGGTCCCACCCGGCAGGCACGCCCCCGTGCCCAGAGTCAGCCTGCCGGGTCGAAGGCCAGTCCGCCGAGGCGAAGGCCAGTCCTCACCATCGAGGGCCAGCCTTCACGCCGAGGGCTCGCCCCCCGGTGCTGGCCCTCGGCCACAAAGCTGGTCCTCGGCACAAGCGGGACGCAGGAAAGCGCGCCGCGGGCGTGATCGTGGAACACCTCGACCCATGATCGAGGGCCAGCCTTGACGCCGAGGGCTCGCCCCCCGGTGCTGGCCCTCGGCCATAAGGCTGGCCCTCGGCACAGGCGGGAGTCCGGCAACCCGGGAACGCAGAAGGCCCCCGGCAACTGCCGGGGGCCTTCGTTGACTGCGGTCGATCAGAGCTCGGTGGCGGTACCGCCGGCCTTCTCGATCTTCGCCTTGGCGGACGCGGAGAACGCGTGCGCGCTGACCTGCACGGCGACGGTGATCTCACCGTTGCCGAGCACCTTGACGAGCTGGCCGTCGCGGACGGCGCCCTTGGCCACGAGGTCGGCCGGGGTCACCGCACCGCCCTCGGGGAACAGCTCGGCGAGCCGGGCCACGTTGACGACCTGGTACTCGACGCGGAACGGGTTGGAGAAGCCACGGAGCTTCGGGAGCCGCATGTGCAGCGGCATCTGCCCGCCCTCGAAGTTCTCCGGCGTGTTCTTCCGCGCGCCGGTGCCCTTGGTGCCGCGGCCGGCGGTCTTGCCCTTGGAGCCCTCACCGCGACCCACGCGGGTCTTGGCGGTCTTGGCTCCCGGAGCCGGACGCAGGTGGTGGACCTTCAGTGCCATATCACTCGACCTCCTCGACGGAGACGAGGTGCGGGATCGTCTTGACCATGCCCACGAGCTCGGGCCGGTCCTCGATCACCACCACGTCGCCGATGCGCTTCAGACCCAGCGAGCGCAGGGTGTCGCGCTGGTTCTGCTTCCCACTGATCCCGGACTTCACCTGGGTGACCTTGAGTCGTGCCATCAGTGACGTCCCTCCTCACGGGCCCGAAGGATGGCGGCCGGGGTCACATCGGCCACCGGGAGACCGCGGCGCTTGGCCACCGCCTCCGGCTCCTCCAGGCTCTGCAGCGCAGCCACGGTGGCGTGCACCACGTTGATCGCGTTGTCCGAGCCGAGCGACTTGGCGAGCACGTCGTGCACGCCGGCGCACTCGAGCACCGCCCGGGCCGAGCCACCGGCGATGACGCCGGTACCCGGCGACGCCGGACGGAGCATCACGACACCGGCAGCCTTCTCGCCCTGCACGGGGTGGGGAATCGTTCCCTGCACCCGCGGCACGCGGAAGAAGTGCTTCTTGGCCTCCTCGACACCCTTGGCGATCGCCGCGGGCACCTCCTTGGCCTTGCCGTAGCCGACACCCACGGTGCCCTCGCCATCGCCCACCACGACCAGCGCGGTGAAGCTGAAGCGGCGACCGCCCTGGACGACCTTGGCGACGCGGTTGATCGCGACGACACGCTCCAGGTACTGGCTCTTTTCCTTCTCGGCGGCTGCATCGCGGCCACGACGGTCTTCACGGCCGCCGCGACGCTGCTCACCACCGGTACCTGCACCGCCACCGCGGCGCTGGGTTCCATTCATCGCTTGCTTACCTTTCGATCCGTCAGAATCCGAGACCGGCCTCGCGGGCGCTGTCAGCCAGCGCCGCGATCCGTCCGTGGTACTTGTTGCCCGCACGGTCGAAGACGACGTTCTCGACGCCCGCCTTCTTCGCGCGCTCGGCCACGAGCTTGCCGACGGCCTTGGCCTTCGCCGACTTGTCGCCGGAATCGGCACGCAGCTCCAGCGAGGACGCCGACGCCAGCGTGGAGCCGGTCGTGTCGTCGATCACCTGGGCGGCGATGTGCCGGCTGGACCGGAACACCACCAGGCGCGGACGCTCGGGCGAGCCGGCGATCTTCTTGCGAGCGCGGGCCTGACGGCGCAGCCGCGCCGCCTGGCGGTCGGCCATGCCCTTGTTCACCGACAGTGAGATAGCCATTACTTTCCAGCCTTTCCAACCTTGCGGCGAACCCGCTCACCGGCGTAGCGCACGCCCTTGCCCTTGTACGGCTCGGGCTTGCGGATCTTGCGGATGTTGGCGGCAACCTCGCCCACAGCCTGCTTGTCGATCCCGTAGACGGTGAACTTGGTGTTGCTCTCCACCGAGAACGTGATGCCCTCGGGGGCGTTGACGACCACCGGGTGCGAGAAGCCGAGGTTGAACTCCAGCTGCTCGGGGCTCTTGAAGATCACCCGGTAGCCGACGCCCACGATCTCGAGCTTCTTCTCGTAGCCCGCCGTCACGCCGGTGACCATGTTGGCCACGAGGGTGCGGGTCAGGCCGTGCAGGGAACGGCTCTCTCGCTCGTCGTCCGGACGGGTCACCTCGAGCTCGCCGGCATCGTTGCGGCCGACCTTGATCGGCTCGCGGACGACGTGCTGGAGAGAGCCCTTCGGGCCCTTCACCGACACCGTCTGCCCGTCGAGGGTGACGTCGACTCCGGCCGGGATGGCGATCGGAAGCCTGCCAATGCGTGACATCTGTTCAGCTCCTTTCGCTCACCAGACGTAGGCGAGGACTTCCCCGCCGACGCTTCGAGAGTTGGCCTCCTTGTCGGTCAGCAGACCTTGGGAGGTGGAAATGATGGCGATCCCCATGCCGCCCAGCACCTTGGGCAGGCCGGTGGACTTCGCGTAGACCCGCAGGCCCGGCTTGGAGATCCGGCGCACCCCGGCGATGGACCGCTCGCGGTTCGTGCCGTACTTGAGGGTGAGCTTGAGGGTCTTGCCGACCTCGCCGGCCGCCGGCTCGAGCACCTCGTACCCGGCGATGTAGCCCTGCTTGGTGAGGATCTCGGCGATACCGGCCTTGATCTTGCTGTGCGGCATGGACGCCGACTCGTGGTACGCCTGGTTGGCGTTCCGCAGCCGGGTCAGCATGTCCGCGATCGGATCGGTCATGGTCATGACGTGTGGTGCCTCTTTCTCGCCACGGTTTCCACCAGCGGGTGGACCTTCAGCGGGTTGATGGAAGGTAGGTGGTGATCGCTCACCAGGACGACTTGGTCACACCGGGCAGTTCACCCTTGTGGGCGAGCTCCCGGACACAGATCCGGCACAGGCCGAACTTGCGGAACACGGCCTTGGGCCGGCCGCAGCGGTTGCAGCGGGTGTAGGCGCGGACGGCGAACTTCGGCTTGCGAGCCTGCTTCACCTTCAGGGCGGTCTTGGCCATGGTTCAGTTCACCTCTTCTTCTTGCCCGTGAACGCCGGGCCCTTCTTCTTGACGACCTTGGCGACCTCGTCGGCCGGAGCCTTGAACGGGAAGCCGAGCGCCTTCAGCAGGGCGCGACCCTCGTCATCGTTGGTGGCGGTGGTCACGAACGTGATGTCCATGCCACGCAGCTTGTCGATGCGGTCCTGGTCGATCTCGTGGAACATGACCTGCTCGGTGAGACCGAAGGTGTAGTTGCCCTTGCCGTCGAACTGCCGGCCCGACAGGCCGCGGAAGTCGCGGATGCGGGGCAGGGCGAGGGTGAGCAGCCGGTCGGCGAACTCCCACATCCGGTCGCCACGAAGCGTGACGTGGCAGCCGATCGGCATGCCCTCGCGCAGCTTGAACTGAGCGATGGACTTGCGGGCCTTGGTCACGGTCGGCTTCTGGCCGGTGATCGCGGTGAGGTCGCGCACGGCGGCGTCGATCACCTTCGAGTCACGAGCGGCCTCGCCGACACCCATGTTCACCACGATCTTGGTCAGACCGGGGATCTGCATGACGTTGTCGTAGCCGAACTCGGAGTGGAGCGCCGGCGCGATCTCGGAGCGGTACTTCTCCTTGAGCCGCGGCAGGGTCTTGGTCGCGGTCGCGGCCATCAGATTTCCTTCCCGGTCTTGCGGGCGACCCGGACGCTGCGCTCGGCGGTGTACTCGGTCCCGTCGGGGCGGCGCTTGGTCACCTCCTGGCGTTCGTAGCCGACGCGGGTCACCACGTCCTTGCCGTCCACCTTGACCACCAGCTGCACGTTGGACGCGTCGATGGGGGCCTCGGTGGTGATGATCCCGGCGGCGTTGTTCTGCCGGGTCTGGTTGTTCTGGGTCTCGCGCTTGTGCTTCTTGACCAGGTTCACGCCCTGGACGACCACCCGGCCGGCCTTCGGGTCGACGGAGATGATCTCCCCGATGCGGCCCTTGTCCTTCCCGGCGATGACCTTGACGCGGTCACCCTTCTTCACGTGGAGCGAATTCGCCATGCTCACAACACCTCCGGCGCGAGCGAGATGATTCGCATGTACTTCTTCTCGCGCAGCTCACGGCCGACCGGACCGAAGATGCGGGTGCCGCGGGGCTCCCCGTCGTTCTTCAGGATCACGGCGGCGTTCTCGTCGAACTTGATGTAGGAACCGTCGGGACGACGGGTCTCCTTCACCGTACGGACGACGACCGCCTTCACGACCTCGCCCTTCTTCACGTTGCCACCGGGGATGGCGTCCTTGACCGTGGCGACGATGCGGTCGCCGAGGCCGGCGTAGCGACGCTTGGAGCCACCCAGCACGCGGATGCAAAGGAGTTCCTTGGCACCGGTGTTGTCGGCGACCTTCAGTCGCGTCTCCTGCTGGATCATCTGCAATCTCTCCTGGTCACTTGGCCTTTTCGAGGATCTCGACCAGACGCCACCGCTTGGTCGCGGAGCTCGGTCGGGTCTCCATCACCCGGACGCGGTCGCCGACGCCGGCCTCGTTGGCCTCGTCGTGCGCCTTGAGGCGCTCGGACTTCGTCATGACCTTGCCGTACAGCGGGTGCTTGACCCGCTGCTCGACGGCCACGACCACGGTCTTGTCCATCTTGTCGGACACGACGATGCCCTCGCGCACCTTGCGGGCGCCGCTGCGGACGTTCTCGTTATCGCTCATCCTGCTCACTTGTCCTCATCCGGGTCGGGCACGATGCCGAGGTTGCGCTCCTGGATCACCGTGTAGATGCGGGCGATGTCCTTGCGGGCCTCGCGCAGCCGTCCGTGGGACTCGAGCTGGCCGGTCGCTGCGGCGAAGCGGAGCCCGAACAGCTCCTCCTTCAGCTCGACCACCTTGGCGTTGAGCTCCTCGCGGGACAGCCCGCGCAGCTCGTTGGCCGTCACAGTCTTGGCCATCAGATGTCACCTGCTTCCCGCTTGATGAAGCGAGCCTTGAACGGCAGCTTGTGGATGGCCAGGCGCATGGCCTCGCGGGCCACGTCCTCGCCGACGCCGGACAGCTCGAAGAGCACGCGACCGGGCTTGATGTTCGCGATCCACCACTCGGGGGAACCCTTGCCGGAACCCATGCGGGTCTCGGCCGGCTTCTTGGTGAGCGGACGGTCGGGGTAGACGTTGATCCACACCTTGCCGCCACGCTTGATGTGGCGGGTCATGGCGATACGGGCGCTCTCGATCTGACGGTTGGTCAGGTACGAGGACTCCAGGGCCTGGATGCCGTAGTCACCGAAGGCGAGCTTCGTACCACCCTTGGCAGCACCCGACCGGTTCGGGTGGTGCTGCTTGCGGTGCTTGACGCGACGGGGAATCAACATGATCAGGCTCCTGCGGTCTCAACGGCCTCGGGCGCGGCAGCACCCTCGGCGACACCTTCGGCGCGACGGCGTCCGCCACGCTCGGGACGATCACCGCGGCCGGCACCGGCGCCATCGCGACGGGGGCCACGGGCCGGACGACGCTGGCCGCCGGCGGCCTGGCGGGCCGCCTTCTGCGCGGCACGCTCGGCGCGGTTGCCGGAGACGTCGCCCTTGTAGATCCAGACCTTCACGCCGATCCGGCCGAAGGTCGTGCGGGCCTCGTAGAAGCCGTAGTCGATGTCCGCGCGCAGGGTGTGCAGCGGCACGCGGCCCTCGCGGTAGAACTCCGAACGGCTCATCTCGGCGCCGCCAAGACGGCCGGAGCACTGGATCCGGATGCCGAGCGCACCGGCCCGCATCGCGCTCTGCTGCGCCTTGCGCATCGCGCGGCGGAAGGCCACGCGGGCGCCGAGCTGCTCGGCGATGCCCTGGGCGACGAGCTGCGCATCGGTCTCGGGGTTCTTCACCTCGAGGATGTTCAGCTGCACCTGCTTGCCGGTGAGCTTCTCCAGCTCGGCGCGGACACGCTCGGCCTCGGCACCGTTACGGCCGATGACGATGCCCGGACGCGCGGCGTACAGGAAGATCGTCACCCGCTCGCTGCGGCGCTCGATCTCCACGCTGGAGATGCCGGCCCGCTCGAGGGTCTTGGCCAGGTAGCGGCGGATCTTGACGTCCTCGGCCACCAGGTCGGAGTAGTTCTTGTCCGCGTACCAACGGGTCTTGTGGTCCGTGGTGATCCCGAGGCGGAAGCCATGGGGGTTGATCTTCTGGCCCATGCTCAGGCTCCCTTCTCGCTCTTGGGTTCGACGACGACGGTGATGTGGCTGGCGCGCTTCAGGATCCGGCTGGCCGAACCCTTCGCCCGCGGGCGGATGCGACGCAGGGTCATGCCCTCGTCCACGAACGCCTGGGAGACGAACAGCTCGTCCGCGCGAAGGCCCTCGGTGTTCTCCGCGTTGGCGGTCGCGCTCGCGACCACCTTGTAGACCGGCTCGGAAGCAGCCTGCGGGGCGAACTTGAGCACGTTCAGCGCATCGGTGACGGGAAGGCCGCGGACCAGGTCGACGACACGGCGAACCTTCATCGGGCTCATCCGGACGTGACGCGCGATCGCGTACGAGCCAGGCCGATCCCCGAGCAGGGCCGCGCGACGGCTGGGTCGCTCTTTGTTGCTCACTTGAATCAGTTCCTCTTCTCGCTGCCTCAGCGGCGGCGCGACTTCTTGTCTTCCTTGATGTGCCCGCGGTAGGTGCGGGTGGGGGCGAACTCGCCCAGCTTGTGGCCGATCATCGACTCGGTCACGAACACCGGCACGTGCTTGCGGCCGTCGTGCACGGCGATCGTGTGCCCGATCATGTCGGGGGTGATCATCGAGCGCCGGGACCAGGTCTTGATGACCTGCTTGGTGCCCTTCTCGTTCTGGGCGTCGACCTTCTTGACCAGGTGGTCATCGACGAAGGGGCCCTTCTTCAGGCTGCGTGGCATTGGTTACCTCACTCGTCCAATCAGCGCTTCTTGCCGGACTTCCGGCGACGGATGATCAGGCGAGAACTCGCCTTGTTCTTGTCCCGGGTGCGGCCCTCGGGCTTGCCCCACGGGCTCACCGGGTGACGGCCACCGGAGGTCTTGCCCTCGCCACCACCGTGCGGGTGGTCGATCGGGTTCATCGCCACACCGCGGACGGTCGGGCGGATGCCCTTCCAGCGGTTGCGGCCGGCCTTGCCCCAGTTGATGTTCGACTGCTCGGCGTTGCCGACCTCGCCGACCGTGGCGCGGCAGCGCACGTCGACGAGCCGCATCTCACCGGACGGGAGCCGCAGCGTGGCCATCTTTCCCTCACGGGCGACCAGCTGGATCTTGGCCCCGGCCGACCGGCCGAGCTTGGCCCCGCCGCCGGGACGCATCTCCACCGCGTGCACCGTGGTGCCGACGGGGATGTTGCGCAGCGGGAGGTTGTTGCCCGGCTTGATGTCGGCGGCCTCGCCGGCCTCGACCGTCGCACCCTGGGCCAAGCCGTTGGGGGCGATGATGTAGCGCTTCTCGCCGTCCGCGTAGTGCAGCAGCGCGATCCGCGCGGTGCGGTTCGGGTCGTACTCGATGTGCGCGACCTTCGCCGGGACGCCGTCCTTGTCGTAGCGACGGAAGTCGATGATGCGGTAGGCCTGCTTGTGGCCGCCGCCGATGTGGCGGGTGGTGATCCGGCCGGAGTTGTTCCGGCCGCCCGTCTTCGGCTTCGGCGCGAGCAGGGACTTCTCCGGCGTGGAGCGAGTCAGTTCGACGAAGTCGGCCACGCTCGAGCCGCGGCGGCCCGGGGTGGTCGGCTTGTACTTACGGATACCCATGAGTTCGTTGTCCTATCTCGGCTCAGCTCAGGCCAGGGGCCCGGAGAAGATGTCGATGCGCTGGCCCTCGGCGACACTCACCACGGCCCGCTTGGTGTCGGGGCGCTTGCCCCAGCCGGCGCGGGTGCGCTTGCGCTTGCCCTGCCGGTTGCTGGTGTTCACGCCGGTCACCTTGACGCCGAACACCTTCTCGACCGCGATCTTGATCTCGGTCTTGTTGGCGTCCGGGGAGACCAGGAACGTGTACTTGTTCTCGTCCAGGAGGCCGTAGCTCTTCTCGCTGACCACGGGGGCCAGCAGGACGTCGCGGTGGTCGCGGATCTTCAGCTCGCTCACTTGGCGGCCTCCTCGGTCTCGGTCGCCACGACGGTGACGGCACCCTTCACGGGGCCGGCAACGAAGGTGGCCAGGGCTGCGGTGGTGAAGACCACGTCGTCGCTGACCAGCACGTCGTAGGCGTTCAGCTGGTCGACGGCCAGCGCGTGCACGGTCGGCACGTTGCGCAGGCTCAGCCACGCCACGTCCTCCTCGCGGTCGAGGACGACCAGCAGCTTGGTGCTGCCGACCTCTGCGAGGGCCTTCAGCGCGGCCTTGGTGGACGGGGTCTCGCCGGTCACGATGCTCTCGACAACGTGGACGCGGCCGTCGCGGGCCCGGTCGGACAGCGCACCGCGCAGGGCGGCGGCGATCATCTTCTTGGGCGTCCGCTGGCTGTAGTCGCGCGGCTGCGGGCCGTGCACGACGCCGCCACCGGTCCACTGGGGGGCGCGACGCGAACCCTGGCGGGCGCGGCCGGTGCCCTTCTGGCGCCACGGCTTGGCGCCACCGCCGGAGACCTGGCCCCGGGTCTTGGTGGCGTGCGTGCCCTGGCGGGCGGCGGCCTGCTGGGCCACCACGACCTGGTGGATCAGCGGGACGTTGGTCTGGACGTCGAACAGCTCGGCGGGCAGTTCAGCGGTCGCGGCCTTGCTGCCCAGGACCTTGACGGTCTTGGCCTCGCTCATGCCTGGACTCCCTTCTTGGCCGCCGTGCGCAGCACGACGAGGGCGCCCTTGGGACCGGGCACGGAGCCCTTCACCAGGATCAGCCCACGCTCGGCGTCGACGGCGTGGATGGTCAGGTTCTGCACGGTCACCTTCTCGACACCCATCCGGCCGGCCATCCGGGTGCCCTTGAACACGTGGCCCGGGGTGGCGCAGGCGCCGATGGAACCCGGGGACCGGTGCTTGCGGTGCACACCGTGGCTGGCGCGCAGGCCGTGGAAGCCGTGGCGCTTCATGACGCCCGCGGTGCCCTTGCCCTTGGTGACGCCGGTGACGTCGACCACCTCGGCCTCGGCGAACACCTCAGCGGTGAGCTCCTGGCCGAGGGTGTAGGTGCTGGCGTCGCCGGTGCGCAGCTCGACGAGGTGCTTGCGGGGGGTGACCCCGGCCCTCTCGAAGTGCCCGGCCGCCGGCTTGGTGACGTTCTTCGCCTTCACCGCGCCGAAGCCCAGCTGCACGGCGGAGTAGCCGTCGTTGTCCGGCGTGCGGACCTGCGTGACCACGCAGGGGCCCGCCTGGATGACGGTCACGGGGACGACCTTGTTGTCGGCGTCCCACACCTGGGTCATGCCGAGCTTCGTGCCCAGCAGTCCCTTCACGTTCTTGTCGCTCATCTCGCCTGGCCTCACGGAAGCTTGATCTCGATGTCGACACCGGCCGGAAGGTCGAGTCGCATGAGCGAGTCGACGGTCTTCGGCGTCGGGTCGAGGATGTCGATGAGCCGCTTGTGGGTGCGCATCTCGAAGTGCTCGCGGCTGTCCTTGTACTTGTGCGGAGAACGGATCACGCAGAACACGTTCTTCTCGGTCGGCAGGGGCACGGGGCCCGCGACCTTGGCGCCGGTACGGGTCACGGTGTCGACGATCTTCTTCGCCGAGCTGTCGATGACCTCGTGGTCGTAAGCCCGGAGTCGGATCCGGATCTTCTGTCCCGCCACTGGTTCGTCCTTCTTCTCGTCTTTCCCCCTCCGGCTGCATCTACCGATGGAGGTGTCTCTCCGACCCCCGGGGTCGGGCGTGTCGGGCCGTCTCTGGGCCGCACATGACCGATCTTTGAAGGGTCGTGGTAGGGCCCGGCACACGAGCGCCAGACTTGCCGGGAGGCCGCCAGTGCAGGCGTCCTCGTCGGAGCAACCTGTCGATTCTTTCATGCTGGGCGCTGCCTTGCCAAATCTGCGGACTCGGGCAGCATTGCGCGGGTGACCAGCTCCTCGCACGGCCTCGCGGCGCCCGTTCAGCCTAGCCGCATCGGGCTGGGGGTGCTGCTCGGGCTGGGGGCCTCACTGGCCTTCGCGACCTCCGGCGCGTTCGCGCGTCCCCTGCTCGACGCCGGATGGACGCCGGGTGGCGCCGTGTTCTGGCGGGTGGTCGGCGCGGCGGTGCTGATGCTCCCGATCGGGCTGTGGGTGATGCGGGGACGTCTGCGCGAGGTCGTCGCCGAGTGGCGGACGATCACCGCCTTCGGCGCCCTCGCCGTCGCCACGGCCCAGCTGATGTACTTCGCCGCCGTCGACCGGGTGAGCGTGGGCGTGGCGCTGCTGCTGGAGTACATGGCTCCCGTGGCGCTCGTGCTGCTGGCCTGGGTGCGCCAGCGGCACGCTCCGTCCCGCCTCGTGCTGGCCGGGACGCTGACCAGTGTGCTCGGCCTGTTCTGCGTCCTCGACCTGGCCGGGGCGAGCCTCGACCCGCTCGGCGTCCTGTTCGGGTTCCTGGCGATGTTCGGCGCGGCAGCCTACTTCGTGCTCGGCGCGCGGCCGACGAGGCTGCACCCGCTGGCACTGCCCGCGTTCGGGCTGCCCGTCGGGGCCGCGGTGCTCGGCATCGCCGTGCTCACCGGCGTCCTGCCGTACGCCGCTCCGCTGGTGGACGTGTCGCTGATGGGCGCGAGCGTGCCCTGGTGGGTTCCGCTGGCCGTGGTGGTGCTGTGCGCGACGGCGCTGGCGTACGGGCTGGGCGTGGCCGGCATCGCCCTGATGGGCGAGCGCCTGTCGTCGTTCGTGAGCCTGTCGGAGGTGCTGTTCGCGTCGCTGCTGGCCGCGATCGTGCTGGGCGAGCTGCCCACCGGGCTCCAACTCGCCGGCGGGGGGCTGATCATCACCGGGGTCGTGCTGATCCGGGCGGCGAGCGGCCGGGCACCGGCGGGGCTGCCGACCTTCGTCGACGAGCTCGAGGCCGCCGAGAGCGACTGAGGGCCGGATCAGACCAGCCTCAGGGCGAGCCGCGGGCACCCGGCCACCGTGCGCCGGGCAGCCGGCAGGAGTTCCTCGGGGACCTCGCCGCCGATGACCGGGAAGCCCCACCGGTCGAGCGAGATCAACTCGGGCAGGAGCTCGTGGCAGAGCCCGCGCCCCTCGCACGAGGGCCAGTCAACCCGCAGCCGCGAGGACGCCATGTCCGCACTCCTGTCGTTCGTGGAGGGCGAGCTCGTCGCCGAACCAGCGCCGCAGCGAGACCACGAGGCGCGCGGTGCCGTCCGGGTGTGCGCACGCGCCACGCCCGCTCACGGTGGCGGCGAGATCGTCCACGAGCTCGCCGGAGCCGACGCCGCGATCGATGTCGTCCAGCGCTCGCGCCAGGGCGGGAAGGCCGAGCCGGCACGGGCCGCAGCGCCCGGCCGACTGGCCGGCGAGGTAGTCGACGATCCGGACGGTCTCGCGCACAGGGCAGGACCCCTCGGGCAGGGGCAGCACCACGCCGGCACCGAGCGTGGCGCCCAGCCCGGCGAGGTCCTCGCCGGCGATGCGGCGGTTCGCCAGCGCCCCACCCGGAACCCAGACGCCGTGGTAGCCCCCCAGCAGCACCGGGCGGGCGAGCTCGGCCGGGCTGAGCACCGCGTCCCACCGGTCGCCCAGCACGGCCTCGAGGACCCTGGGCCGGTCCGTGTCGCCGGCGCGGGTGATCAGCATGGTCGCCGGGTCCGGGCCGTGCGCCCAGATGCCGGCCAGCTGGGCGAAGGTCTCCGCGTTCGACAGCAGCGTCGGACGGCCACGGTAGCCCGAAACGGCTTCCGGGACCCAGGCGGTGACCGGGAGGTTGGGCCGGCCCGACATGAGTTCGATGACCGCGCGCGCCTGCCCGCTGACGAAGCCCGCCGCGGCGGTGTGGACCTGCCAGGACACCCGGTCGGACGACCCGCGCTCGGCCAGGGCGGCGCCGATGCGCTCGCCCACCGCCGGGGTCTCTCCGGGCAGGACGAGGTGCACCTGGCGCGTCCCCAGCGCCCGGGCGGCCAGCACGGCCCCGTCGAGCACCAGGTGCGGGCGCAACTGCCCGAGGGCCTCGTCCTTGTGGCTGGCAGGTTCGCCCTCGCTCAGGTTGACCACCACGACGGCGCGCCGCCGCGCAGCGGTGCGCAGCTTGGTGGCGAAGGGGAAGCCCGCACCACCACGCCCGCGCAGGTCCGCGGCCTCGGCCGCCGCCGCCAGCCGGTCGAGCGTCACGTCCGCCGGCGCCGGATGGCGGCGACGGTGGTGCACCAGCTGAGGGCCCTCGTCCAGGTGCGCGAGCAGGCGCGGGCCCTCCTCGACCAGCACGCTCATGCGCGCACCGCCCGGACGACCGCCCCGCCGACCCGGACGGTGCCCGCCACGACGACGGCGGCGATGCACAGGCCGGTCACCACCAGCGACCACCCGGCGGCGCGGTCGGTGCCGATCCCGAGACCGTGGACCATGGCGATGGCCCAGGCCGGGTAGCTGGCCAGGTGGATGACCCTCCACAGGGCACGGGGCATCCGTGTGCGCAGCGCGCTGGTGATCGCGATCGCCACGGTCAGGTCGAGGGCGAGGGCACCGAGCCCGAGCCATACCGGCTGGTAGAGGCCTCCCCACGGCACGAACGCGTCCCACCAGCGGATGTCGACGTAGGTGTCGACCACGGCGGAGACGACGTGCACGGTGAGCATGGCCATGGAGAGGACGGCGACGTTGCGGTGGACAACACCGCGGACGAAGCCCGGCGTCCCCCGGCCCACGCGGGAGCGCGCGCTGAGGATGCCGAGCACCACCGACAGCGTCATCAGGACGAGGAGGACCACCCCGGTCGCCCGGTTGAGGAACCACAGCTCGGGACCGTTCATTCACCGTCTCCTTCCGCCGGCCACCCGCCGGTCGTCGTCACGCGGCCCTCGATCGACACCAGCCGTGCCGCCACGCCACGCGCGGCGAGCCAGGCGACAGCCTCCTCGCCCAGCACGACCGCCGCGGTGCTGGCGACGTTCGCCGCGGTCGCCGACGGGCCCGTCGCGCTAACGGTCCGCCAGCAGGTGCGCGCCGGGGCTCCCGTCCGGGGGTCGACCACGTGGTGGTGGTCGACACCGGCGACGGTCCAGCGGCGCAGCCGCGTGGACGAGGTCGCCAGGCCCCCGTCCTCGATGGCCACCTCGGTGTCCGCCGCGGCCTCCGGGTCGTCATGGATGCGCACCGGCCACGCGGTGGGCCGGCGTCCCCCGGTAGCGACCGACACGTCCCCGCCGAGGCTGACGATGACGTTGGTGCGGTCCTCAGCGGCGATGGTCGTGCTGATCAGGTCGCCCGCCCAGGCCTTGGCCGTCGCCCCCAGGTCGAGGGCCGTGCCCGCGGGGATCCGGATCGCCTCGTCCTCGCACTCGATCGCCCGCCAGGCGTCCAGCGGCGGCGGGTCGACCCGTGTCCAGGACGCGCGGCCCGGCTGGAGGTCGGTGAAGGTCCTGTCGTAGCCGAGGCCGACGACCACGCGACCCAGAAGGGGGTGAACGAGGCCGTCGGTGTGGCCGGCGGCCTCCACGGCGGCCGCGGTGGCCGCGACGAGCAACGGATCGGCCCGGACCCAGGTGCCGGCCCCGGCGTTCACCCGGGCGAGGTCGGAGTCGGGCCGGAAGCGGCTGCAGGTCCGGTCGATCGCGGCGAGCAGGCCGCGGGCGCGCTCCTCCGCAGCGGCCACCGCCGCCGCGTCGGAGACGCTGAGCTGCACGTAGGTCCCCAGCGCGCGCCACTGCACCTGCACGGGCGCGGCTGCGGTCACGACCCGGAGGAGGTGGTCGGCGGCTTGGACGGCTTCTTCGTCGACCGGGTGCCCGTGCCCGCCTTGCCACCGCCGACGCGGATGACGCGGACGGCGGGACCGGGCCCCGGCTTGGTGACCGTCTTGATCCGGGTCACCGTGACCGCGGGTCGTTCGAGCTCCTCCAGGATCGGCTGCGCGTCGATGGCCCGCTGCCGGGCGACGGCCTTGTCGTGCTCGCGCTGGGAGTTCGCAGCGGACGCCGTCCCCATCACCGCCCCCGTGCCGGCCACGCACGCCGCGGCGACGGCTCCGGTCACGACGGAGGACACCGCGCGGTAGCGATCCCGGGTACGGGCGGAGTAGGCCATGTCCAATCCCTTCAATGGTTCCAGCCAACGCTCCCGGGACCGGCGGCAAGCCTTCCTCATGACGACGTTAAGCCCTCCTTAAGTGGGGTGACGCGCGGGCGGCGTGCCGGAAGACTGGCCCGCGAGTGAAGGAGTCACGCATGCATCTGCTCAACCCGGCCGTGGCCGTGGTGTCGGCGGTCCTGGGCACGGCGGGCGCCGCCGTCGCCTACGACGCGCTGGACGTCGCGCCGATCGTCCACCCGCAGCCGGCGGTCACGCCGGAGCGCTACACCGTGTTCCTCCCCTGCGAGCCGCCCGCGGTCCTGAAGGACGGGGCCTGCGTCACCACCGTCGTGAAGACGGTGGTGAAGACCCCCGAGCCCAGGGTTGTCATCGTGGACGTCCCGAGCCGCCCGAAGAAGGGCGGCGGTTCCTCCGACAAGGCGTCCTCCCGTCACCACGACGACGATGACGACCACGAGGACGAGGACCACGAGGACCACGAGGAGGAGGAGGACGGCGACTGATCCCGGTTACCGGGGCATGCGCCGCCACAATGCGCGCGGCACCAGCCGCGCGATCGCGAACAGCACCCGCAACGGCCAGGGGATCCACAGCTCGACGCCACGGCCGGCCCGGATCCGGCGCACCACGGCGTCGGCGACCTGGTCGGGGGTGGAGGAGAACGGGGCCGGCTCCATGCCGGCCGTCATGCGCCCGATGACGAAGCCGGGCCGGGCGATCACGAGGTGCACCCCACTGCCGTGCAGGGCGTCCGCCAGCCCGGAGGCGAACCCGTCGAGTCCGGCTTTCGCCGAGCCGTAGACGTAGTTCGCCCGGCGGACGCGCGCGCCCGCGACCGAGGAGAAGGCGACGAGCGTGCCGCTCCCCCGCGTCCGCATGCGGTCGGCGAGGACGGTGAGCAGCGCGGCCTGGGCCGTGAAGTCGGTGTGCAGGATGGCGGCCGCGGCCCGGGCGTCCCGCTCGGCGAGCGCCTGGTCGCCCAGCACCCCGAAGGCGAGGACGGCGATGTCGATCGGCCCCACGAGGCGCTCGACCGCGTCCACGACGCCGGGCTGGGCGGCGATGTCGTCGGCGTCGAAGTCGATGGTCTCGACCCGCGCGGCGCCGGCAGCGCGGCAGGCGGCGACGGCCTCGTCCATCGGGCCCGGTCGGGCCGCGAGCACGACCGTCGCACCGGCCGCGAGCCGGGTGGCCACCGCCACCCCGATCTCGCTGCGTCCCCCGAAGACGGCGACGACGCTCACAGCAGCCCGAGCAGTCGCTTCAGGCGGGTGATGCTCGAATCGCGCCCGAGCAGCTCCATCGACTCGAACAACGGCGGCGAGACGTTCGAGCCGGTGATGCCCAGGCGGACCGGGCCGAAGGCGAACTTCGGCTTGATGCCCAGGCCTTCGACCAGCGCGTCACGCAGCGCGGCCTGGATGGTGTCGGTCGTCCACTCGCCCAGGTTCGTGAGGGCCGCCAGCGCGGCGGTGACCACGCCCGCCGCGTCCGGGCCGGCCTTGGCCAGGGCATCGGGGTCGATCACCAGGTCGGCGTCCGCAGTGAACAGGTAGGACAGCTTCGGCACGGCCTCGCCCAGCAGCACCAGTCGCTCCTGCACGAGCGGGACGGCGCGCCGCAGCAGGTCGACGTCGGCCGGGGACGGCTGCGTCCACTGGCCCTCCCGGACGGCGTGGGCGACGATCCGGTCGGCGAGCTCGGCCGCATCCAGGCTGCGGATGTAGTGGCCGTTGAGCGCGTTGAGCTTGGTGAGGTCGAAGATCGGGCCCGTCGTGTTCACCTTCGCCCAGTCGAAGGCAGCGACGAACTCATCGAAGCTCGCGACGTCTGTGCCCTCGTGCACCGGCGGGTAGGCCAAGAGCTGGAGGAAGTTCCGCAGCGCCTCCGGCAGGTAGCCCTGCTCGAGGAACCAGGTGAGCCTCGCGGCCGGGTTCTTGCGCTTGGAGATCTTGGACTTGTCGGTGTTGCGCAGCAGCGGCATGTGGGCGAAAGCGGGCGCCGTCCACCCGAGCCAGCGGTACAGCAGCAGGTGCTTGGGGGTGGAGGAGATCCACTCCTCCCCGCGCACGACGTGGGTGATGCCCATCAGGTGGTCGTCCACCACTACAGCGAGGTGGTAGGTCGGGAACCCGTCCGCCTTGAGGATCACCTGGTCGTCGGGACACGGCGCGCTCACCGGGCCGCGGATGAGGTCGGTGAACTCCAGCGCCACGTCGTCGGGGATGAGCATCCGCACCACCGGCGTCTCGCTGAACCCGGGCAGCGACGCGCGCTCCTCGCGGGTCCTGCCCAGGCAGAGCCGGTCGTACCCGGTGTCCGAGGTCCGGGACGCCTGCTGCTCGGCCCGCAGCGCCGCGAGCCGCTCGGTGGAGCACCAGCAGTAGTAGGCGTGGCCGTCCGCGATCAGCCGGTCGACGAAGGGACGGTAGGTGTCGAGCCGTTCGGACTGGCGGTAGGGCGCGTACGGCCCGCCGATGTCCGGCCCCTCCGTCCAGTCCAGGCCCAGCCAGTGCAGCGTGTCGAAGATCTGCTGCTCGGAGCTGGCGACATAGCGGGCCTGGTCGGTGTCCTCGATCCGCAGCACGAAGGCGCCGCCGGTGGCCCGGGCGTAGGCGAGGTTGAACAGGGACATGTACGCCGTGCCGACGTGCGGGTCGCCGGTCGGCGACGGCGCCACGCGGAGGCGGGCTGGGCTGGCAGTCATAGCCGGATCAGCCTACCGAATCACCACCCGCCCACCCGCCCTGCATCCTCCCGCCCGCACCCCGTCCCGTTCCTGCCCCCGATCGCCACTCCCGCTACCGGAATTCCGGTGGCGGGAGTGACGATCGGGGGCAGGAACCGCGTGGGCGGGACGGGGGTGGCAGCGTGCTAACTTTTCGGCCATGACCGAGCCAGTTGCCGCCAACGACTTCATCCGTGACATCATCCGGCGCGACAACGAGCAGGGCACCTACGGCGGACGCGTCCAGACCCGGTTCCCGCCGGAGCCGAACGGCTACCTGCACATCGGGCACGCGAAGGCGATCACGGTCGACTTCGGCACGGCAGAGGAGTTCGGCGGGCTGTGCAACCTGCGCCTCGACGACACCAACCCCGACACCGAGGAGACCGAGTTCGTCGAGTCGATCGTCGCCGACATCGAGTGGCTGGGCTTCCACCCGCACCGGCTGCTGCACGCGTCCGACTACTTCGGACAGCTCTACGAGTGGGCGGAGTACCTCGTGCAGCAGGGACTGGCCTACGTCGACGACCAGGACGGCGAGACGATCTCCGCCCAGCGCGGCGGGTTCGGCAAGCCCGGGGTGGACAGTCCGTTCCGTGACCGCGGCATCGAGGAGAACCTCGACCTGCTGCGCCGGATGAAGGCCGGCGAGTTCGCGGAGGGCAGCCGGGTGCTGCGCGCGAAGATCGACATGAACCACGAGAACATGGCACTGCGCGACCCGGTGATGTACCGGATCCGGCACAGCCACCACTTCCGCACCGGCGGCGACTGGTGCATCTTCCCGACCTACGACTGGGCCCACGGCCAGAGCGACGCGATCGAAGGGGTCACCCACTCGATCTGCACGCTCGAGTTCGACACCCACCGTCCGCTCTACGACTGGTACCTCGAGCACCTGCCACTGCCGGGCGACCAGCCGCGGCAGATCGAGTTCGCGCGCCTGGAGTTCACCCACACCGTCACCAGCAAGCGGCGCCTCGCCAAGCTCGTGGCCGACGGCACGGTGGACGGCTGGGACGACGCCCGCATGCCGACGCTGCGCGGGCTCCGCCGCCGCGGCTACCCGGCGAGGGCCATCCGCGCCTTCTGCACCGAGATCGGCACCACCCGGACCAACAGCCGCCAGTCGATCGAGGCGCTGGAGGCCTACGTCCGGCGCGAGCTCAACGCCACGGCCCAGCGGCGGATGGCCGTGCTGCGCCCGCTGCGCCTGGTGATCGACAACTGGCCGACCGACGCGTCCGGTGCACCGGTGGTGGAGTACTTCGAGGTGGCGAACAACCCGGAGAACCCGGCCGACGGCACCCGCCAGGTCGCCTTCAGCGGCGAACTCTGGATCGAGCAGGACGACTTCGCCGAGGTCCCCCCGCCGAAGTACTTCCGGCTGAGCCCGGGACGCGAGGTGCGCCTGCGCGGCGCGTACCTGGTCACCGCGACCGGCGTCGACAAGGACGAGGACGGCACCCTCACCGCCGTGCACGCGACCTACGACCCGGCGACCCGGGGTGGTGACGCGCCGGACGGCCGCAAGGTGAAGTCGACCATGCACTGGGTCTCGGCCCCCCACGCCGTGGACGTCGACGTCGCGCTCTACGAGCGGCTGTTCACCGCCCAGGTCCCCGGTGAGGCCACCGGGGAGGCCCTCGACGACCTGAACCCGAACTCGCGCGAGATCGTGGTCGGCAGGGCAGAGGCCGCCGTCGCGGACGCCGCGCCCGGGCAGGTGCTCCAGTTCGAGCGGCTCGGCTACTTCGCCGCCGACCCGGACACCGCCGGGCTGTTCCACCGCACGGTCGGCCTGCGCGACGAGTGGGCGGCGATCCAGAAGCGACAGGGCTGAGCGTGGCCGCCCGGCCCGTGGTCGGCGACCGCCTGCCGCCGCTGGCCCTGCCCGACCTCACCGGCCGGCGGGTCGTGGTCACCGGCGCGAGCGCGGGGATCGGCCGGGCGACGGCCACCGCCCTCGCGGGAGCGGGCGCCGAGGTCGTGCTCGCGGTGCGCAACACCGGCAAGGGGGAGGCGACCGCCGCGGAGATCCGTCGGGGACACCCCGGCGCGCAGGTGGTCGTCGAGGAGCTCGAACTGGGCTCGCTGGCCGGCATCGCCGCGTTCGCCGCGCGGGTCGGCGCGAGGCCCGTCCACCTGCTGGTGAACAACGCCGGCACCAGCACCTCTGACCGTGACGCGCGCACCAGCGAGGGGTTCGACCTCCAGGTCGGCGTGAACTACCTCGGCGCGTGGGCCCTCACCGCGGGCCTGTGGCCGTCCCTGCGCGCCGCCGGCGACGCCCGGGTCGTGATGCTCGGTTCGATCATGGCCACCCGGGGCCGCATCGGCCCCGACTTCGGCGGGCCGGGATCGACCTACCGCTCCTACAGCGACTCCAAGCTGGCCGCGGTCGTCCTCGCCGGAGAGCTGCGCCGCCGCTCGGCCCGTGCGGACGCGGGGGTCAGCGCCGTGGCCGCCCACCCCGGCTGGTGCCAGACGGCGATCTTCGACACAGCCGGCCCGCCCGCCTGGGTCGAGACTGCCGGACGCGTCCTGCGGGCCATCCAGTCGCCCGCGGACGGCGCCCAGCCGGTGCTGCTGGCCGCCACCGACCCCCGCCCGGCCGCGTACTACGGGCCGACCCGCCTCGGCGGCTCCGCCGGCCCCGCCGGACCGGCGAAGCTGCCACCCGGCGCTCTGGAGCCCGGCGTCGGCGATCGGCTGTGGCAGGTTTCGGCGCGGCTCACAGGAGTCCCGTTCGAGCCCTAAGGTATGGCCATGAACTCCCCGGTCACCGTCGTCGGCGAAGCACTCATCGACATCGTCATCCCGCCCACCGGCGACATCGTCGAGCACGTGGGAGGGAGCCCGGCCAACGTCGCGATCGGGCTCGCCCGCCTCGGCCACGCCACCCGCCTGGCCACCCACATCGGCACCGACGAGCGCGGCGCGCGGATCTCCGCCCTGATGGACGCGGAGAACGTCGAGCTCACCGCCGGCAGCACGGACGCCGCTCGCACGCCGACCGCCGCTGCCCGCCTGGACGCGGCCGGCGTGGCGACCTACGAGTTCGACCTCGAGTGGCGGCTCGACCCCGCCCAGGTGGTCGTGCCCCGCGACGCTCACGTCCACACCGGCTCGATCGCGGCCACCCTCTCCCCCGGCGGCGACGCCGTGCTCGAGATCGTCCGCTCGGCACGCGACCACGCGACCGTCTCCTACGACCCGAACGCCCGGCCGACGCTCATGGGCAGCCCGGACGCCGCCCGGCCGGTGATCGAGAGGCTCATCGCCCTTTCCGACGTCGTGAAGGCCTCAGAGGAGGACGTCCGCTGGCTCTACGGGACCACCCCGGTGACCCAGGTGCTCGCCCACTGGGCGGCGATGGGCCCGTCCGTGTGCGCGGTCACCCAGGGCGGGGACGAGCTGGTCGTGCTGGCCGGCGGCGAGCTCCAGCGCTTCCCGACGCTGCCGACCCGCGTCGTCGACACCGTCGGCGCCGGGGACTCGTTCATGTCCGGCCTCATCTCCGGCCTGCTGGACGCGGGCCTGCTGGGCGGGCCGGACGCGCGGGAGCGCCTGCGGTTCGCCGAGTGGCCGGCCATCACGGCCGCCGTCGAGCGGGCCCTGGCCTGCGCGGCGATCACGGTGTCGCGCGCCGGGGCGAACCCGCCCACCCGCGCCGACCTCGAGATCGAGGTCTGACCCCCCGCGTCAGCCCAGCCGCGGGTAGCGCCCGCGGTGGTGCACCAGCGGTGCGCCGCCCTCGCCGGTCACGACGTGCTCGACGACGCAGGTGACCAGCTGTGACCACCCGACCTCTGCTGCCGACTCCAGGCGGACGCCGGCCCACGTGACCGCACCGGTGGGCACCGGGCCCCATTCCGTGTCGCTGAACGCGGCCTGCCGGAAGGCTCCCCCGGGCGCGGGGGCCGCCCCCCCGAACACCTCGGCGAGCCGCTCCTGTCCCTGCTCGAGGACGGTGATCGCCGCCCGCCCCGAGAACGCGAGCGCGTCGGCCAGGTCCGACAGCGGGTCGATCAGGGCGAGCACGCGTGCCGGCGTCCCGTTGGCGACCATCAGCGACGAGACGGTCAGCCCCGCCGGCCGGCGCTCGCCCGTCGCCGTCCACAGCGTCACAGCTGAGGCGAGGCGGCCGCGGAACGCGCGCACCGCGTCCCTGGCAGACGGCGGGTCCGCGAACGGGTGGGAGGAGTGGATCGTCACGTCCGGCAGGCTACCCCCACCCGTCGAGGGCCAGCCTTCGCGCCGAGGGCTCGTCCCTGGGGTGGGGCCCTCGGCGGTAAGGCTGGCCCTCGGCGGGTGGGGACGCAGAACGGCCCCTGCCGCGGGGCAGGGGCCGACAGGTGGGGACGCAGAACGGCCCCTGCCACGGGGGCAGGGGCCGAACTGAGGGATCTACGAGTGAGTCAGCTCACTTGATGATCTTGGTCACGCGGCCGGCGCCGACGGTACGACCACCCTCGCGGATGGCGAACTTCAGGCCGTCCTCCATGGCGATCGGCTTGTTCAGGTGCACGGTCATGTCGGTGTTGTCACCGGGCATCACCATGTCGGTGCCCTCGGGCAGCTGAACGACGCCGGTCACGTCGGTGGTGCGGAAGTAGAACTGCGGGCTGTAGTTGGAGAAGAACGGCTTGTGACGGCCACCCTCCTCCTTGGTCAGCACGTAGACGTTCGCGTCGAAGTCGGTGTGCGGGGTGGTCGAACCCGGCTTGATCACGACCATGCCGCGCTCGACGTCGTCCTTCTTCGTGCCACGCAGCAGCAGGCCGACGTTCTCGCCCGCGCGACCCTCGTCGAGGATCTTGCGGAACATCTCCACACCGGTGATGGTGGTGGACTGCTTCTTGTCGTGGATGCCGATGATGTCGACGGTCTCGCCGGTGCGGACGATGCCGCGCTCGATACGACCGGTGACGACGGTGCCACGACCGGTGATCGTGAAGACGTCCTCGATCGGCATCAGGAACGGCTTGTCGGTCTCGCGCTCGGGCTGCGGGATGTACTCGTCGACAGCGTCCATGAGCTCGAGGATGCTCTCGCTCCACTTGGCGTCGCCGTTCATGGCCGGGAAGGCGGCCACGCGCACGATCGGGCAGTTGTCGCCGTCGAACTCCTGCGCGCTGAGCAGCTCGCGCACCTCGAGCTCGACGAGCTCGATGAGCTCCTCGTCGTCGACCATGTCGCACTTGTTCAGCGCGACCACGATCGCCGGCACGCCCACCTGACGGGCGAGCAGCACGTGCTCACGGGTCTGCGGCATCGGGCCGTCGGTCGCGGCGACCACCAGGATCGCGCCGTCCATCTGGGCGGCACCGGTGATCATGTTCTTGACGTAGTCGGCGTGACCCGGGCAGTCGACGTGAGCGTAGTGACGCTTCTCGGTCTGGTACTCGACGTGCGCGATCGAGATCGTGATACCGCGCTGGCGCTCTTCCGGCGCCTTGTCGATCTGGTCGAACGCCGACACCGCATTGAGCTCGGGGTACTTGTCGTGGAGCACCTTCGTAATCGCCGCGGTGAGCGTGGTCTTGCCGTGGTCGATATGCCCGATGGTGCCGATGTTGCAGTGCGGCTTGGTCCGCTCGAACTTGGCCTTTGCCACTTGGGCTCCTTTTCGGATGGTCGCCACGCGGGCTCGCGGGGCGTTACTGATTCTTTGACTGCATGGTCACGGTCCGGGCCTTAGGGCACGGACCATGCCAAGTTTTCTCTACCGTGATGCCTGAGGTCAAACTCAGGCGCCGCCGCGTCCCTTCGCGATGATCTCGTCGGCAACCGACTTCGGGCATTCGCCGTAGGAGTCGAATTCCATCGAGTAGGACGCCTGGCCGGAGGTCTTCGACCGGAGGTCGCCGACGTAGCCGAACATCTCGCTCAGGGGCACCAGGGCGCGGACGACCTGGTTGCCGTGGGCCTCGGTCATGGACTGCACGTGGCCGCGGCGGCTGTTGATGTCGCCGATGACCGTACCGAGGTAGTCCTCGGGGGTGGTCACCTCGACGGCCATCAGGGGCTCGAGCAGGGCCGGGTCGGCCTTGCGCGCAGCCTCCTTGAAGACCATGGAGCCGGCGATCTTGAAGGCGAGCTCGGAGGAGTCGACGTCGTGGTAGGCGCCGTCGAGCAGCGTCACCTTGATGTCCTCCACCGGGTAGCCCGCCAGCGGGCCGAAGGCCATGGCCTCCTTGATGCCCTGGTCGACCGCGGGGATGTACTCCTTGGGGATGCGACCGCCGGTCACGGCGTTGACGAACTCGTACCCCTTGCCGGCTTCCTGCGGCTCGAGGGCGATGATCACCTTGCCGTACTGGCCCGAACCACCCGACTGCTTCTTGTGGGTGTACTCGACCTTCTCCACCGGGCGGCGGAGGGTCTCGCGGTAGGCCACCTGCGGCTTGCCGATGTTGGCCTCGACCTTGAACTCCCGCTTCATGCGGTCGATCATCACCTCGAGGTGGAGCTCGCCCATCCCGGCGATGATCGTCTGCCCGGTCTCCTCGTCGGTGTGGACGCGGAAGGTCGGGTCCTCCTCCGCCAGCCGCTGGATGGCGGTGGAGAGCTTCTCCTGGTCGGACTTGGTCTTCGGCTCGATGGCCTGCTCGATGACCGGGGCCGGGAAGTCCATCGACTCCAGCACGACCGGGTTCTGCGGGTCGCACAGGGTCTCACCGGTGGTGGTGTCCTTCAGGCCCATCACCGCGATGATCATGCCTGCGCCGATCGACTCGATCTCCTGACGCTTGTTGGCGTGCATCTGGTAGATCTTGCCGATGCGCTCCTTGCGTCCCTTGGTCGCGTTGAGCACCTGCTGACCGGCCTTCAGCACGCCGGAGTAGATCCGGATGTAGGTCAGCTTGCCCAGGTGCGGGTCGGCCGCGATCTTGAACGCGAGCATGGCCAGCGGCTCCTCGTTGGAGGTGTGCCGCTCGATCACCTGGTCGGGGTGGCCCGGCTTGAAACCCTCGATCGCCGGGATGTCCAGGGGCGAGGGCAGGTAGTCGATGACCGCGTCGAGCATGGGCTGGACGCCCTTGTTCTTGAACGAGGTGCCACAGATCACCGCGGTGATCTTGTTGGCGATCACGGCGCGCCGGATGGCGGCCTTGATCTGCGCGACGGTCAGCTCCCCGCCGGTCTCCTCGGCCTCCAGCCACGCCTCGGCGAACTCGTCGTCGTGGTCGGCCAGGGTGTGGATGAGTTCCTCGCGCGCGGTCGCGGCGGCGTCCGCCAGGTCGGCCGGGATCTCCTCGACGGTGTAGTCCTCGCCGATCTGGGTCTCGCCACGCCACATCAGCGCGCGCATCCCGACGAGGTCGACGACGCCCTGGAACCGGGACTCGGCGCCGATCGGCAGCTGAAGGACGGCGGCGACGGCGTTCAGCCGCTCGCGGATCGTCTTCACGCAGTAGTCGAACGACGCACCGGTGCGGTCCAGCTTGTTGACGTAGCAGATGCGGGGCACGCCGTACCGGGTGGCCTGGCGCCACACCGTCTGGGACTGCGGCTCCACGCCCGCGACACCGTCGAACACGGCGACCGCGCCGTCGAGGACGCGCAGGGAGCGCTCGACCTCGATGGTGAAGTCCACGTGGCCGGGGGTGTCGATGATGTTGATCTGGACGCCCTTCCAGAAGCAGGTCGTCGCGGCGGACGTGATGGTGATGCCGCGCTCCTGCTCCTGCTCCATCCAGTCCATCGTCGCGGCGCCGTCGTGCACCTCGCCGATCTTGTAGTTGATGCCGGTGTAGAACAGGACCCGCTCGGTGGTGGTGGTCTTGCCGGCATCGATGTGGGCCATGATGCCGATGTTGCGTACCTTGGCCAGATCCTGGTTGGAGTCGATCGCCACTTTGGGCTCAACCTTCCGTTCTGCTGAGAGAAGACGTCCTGCTGCGGGAGGTCCTGCGACCAGGACGCCCTGCGGTCAGGGGGCAGGGCACGGCGTGGGTCTGCCGTGCCCTGCGTGGGTTCATGCGCAGGTGTGGGTCACCAGCGGTAGTGGGCGAACGCACGGTTCGCCTCGGCCATCTTGTGGGTGTCCTCGCGCCGCTTCACCGAAGCGCCGAGGCCGTTGGAGGCGTCCAGCAGCTCGTTCATCAGCCGCTCGGTCATGGTCTTCTCGCGACGGGCGCGGGAGAAGCTCACCAGCCACCGCAGGGCGAGGGTGTTGGCCCGCGCGGGCTTCACCTCGACCGGCACCTGGTAGGTGGCGCCACCGACGCGGCGGCTCTTCACCTCGAGGGCGGGACGGATGTTGTCGAGGGCCTTCTTCAGCGTCTGGACGGGATCGACGCCGGTCTTGGCCCGGGTGCCCTCGAGCGCGTCGTAGACGATGCTCTGCGCGGTGGTCTTCTTGCCGTCCAGCAGGATCTTGCTGACCAGCTGGGAGACCAGCGGCGAGCCGTAGACCGGGTCGACGACGACGGGACGCTTCGGGGCGGGACCCTTGCGAGGCATTACTTCTCCTTCTTCGCGCCGTAGCGGCTACGGGCCTGCTTGCGGTTCTTGACGCCCTGGGTGTCGAGCGAGCCGCGGATGATCTTGTAGCGCACGCCCGGGAGGTCCTTCACACGGCCGCCGCGCACCAGCACCATCGAGTGCTCCTGCAGGTTGTGGCCGACGCCCGGGATGTAGGCGGTGACCTCCACGCCGGAGGAGAGCCGCACGCGGGCGACCTTGCGCAGCGCCGAGTTCGGCTTCTTCGGGGTGGTGGTGTACACGCGGGTGCACACGCCACGGCGCTGGGGCGAACCCTTCAGCGCCGGCGTCTTGTTCTTGCTGACCTTGTCCGTACGGCCCTTGCGGACCAACTGCTGGATAGTGGGCACCGGCTGGTATCTCTTTCCGTGAGGCTTTTGCGGGGCGCGCGCCGAGCGCCACCAGCCACCCTTGCAGGCTCAGGGGTTCCCCGAACTCGTCGAAGGGGCGGGCCGGACGCGGCGCACGCACGCATGGTTCGGTCGCCCGAACACAACGGTCAAGGCTACCGTGATGGCCCCGCAAGCGCAAAAACAGGTGCTCCGCGGACACTTCCCCGTCGCGATCGGCGCCCTGCGTCGTTGTCCATAGGAGAATATGCGTAGTGGCCGCAGCGGCGCGGCCCGGTCTCGGCGGGAGGCTGTCATGCAGGACCTGACTGGCAACGCACGCATCACGGTCACGGTGGACGGCCGCGAGGTCCACGTCAACGGCGGGCTCACCGTCCTCGAGGCGCTCCAGGCCGAGGGCATCGAGATCCCGTCGCTGTGCAACGACGTCCGGCTGGAGAGGGCCAACGGCAACTGCGGGCTGTGCGTGGTCGAGGTCGGGGCCGACCACCGCGAGGTGAAGTCCTGCATCACGCCGGTCACCGCGGGCATGGTCATCCGCACGCGGTCGGACACCATCGACGCCTACCGCAGGGTCCGCGTCGAGCAGCTGCTGTGCGACCACAACGCCGACTGCGAGCCGCCGTGCCAGCAGACCTGCCCGGCCCACATCGACATCCAGCGCTACCTCGCGCTGGTCACCGACGGGAACTTCGAGGCCGCGGTGCGGGTGATCAAGGACCGCAACCCGTTCCCGTCCGCCTGCGGCCGGGTCTGCCCGCACGCCTGCGAGGGCCAGTGCCGCCGCTCGCTGGTGGACGCGCCGGTGGCGATCAACCACGTGAAGCGCTTCGCCGCCGACTGGGACCTCGCCCGCGAGCACCCGTGGGTCCCCACCGCCGCCGAGCCGACGGGCAGGCGCATCGCCGTCGTCGGCGCCGGCCCGTCCGGGCTGAGCGCGGCCTTCTACGCCGCGATCGCCGGTCACGACGTCACGGTCTTCGAGCGCCAGCCACGTCCCGGCGGGATGATGCGCTACGGCATCCCGGAGTACCGGCTGCCCAAGGAGACGCTGGACGCCGAGATCGCGACCATCACCGCGCTCGGGGTGAAGATCATCTGCGGCAAGTCGCTGGGCACCCACCTGCGCCTGGAGGACCTGCAGCAGGACTTCGACGCGGTCTACCTGGCCATCGGTTCCTGGACCCCCACGCCGATGGGCCTGGAGGGCGAGAACTCCGAAGGCGTGTGGACGGGCATCCGCTACCTCGAGCAGGTCACCAAGGGCGTGGACCCCGACCCCGGGCCCGCCGTCGTGGTCGTGGGCGGCGGCAACACCGCGATCGACTGCGCGCGGACGGCGCTGCGGCGCGGCGCACGGCAGGTGACACTGCTCTACCGGCGCACCAGGGACGAGATGCCGGCCGAGCCGCACGAGGTCGCCGACGCGGAGGCCGAAGGCGTCGTGCTCCGCTTCCTCGCCGCCCCCACGGCCATCCGTCGCGAGGGACCGGGCCTGGTCCTGCGGTGCATGGAGATGACGCTCGGCGAACCCGACCGGTCGGGACGCCGCCGCCCGATCCCGGTGGAGGGCAGCGACTTCGAGATGTCGGCGTCGATGATCATCGGCGCGATCGGCCAGAGCACGAACACCCAGTTCCTCTACAACGACCTCCCGGTGCGGCTGAACAAGTGGGGCGACATCGACGTCGACGGCTCGACCATGGAGGCCTCCGAGGCCAAGGTGTTCGCCGGGGGCGACTGCGTGACCGGCCCGGCCACCGTCATCGAGGCCGTCGCCGCGGGTCGCCGTGCCGCCTGGGCCATCGACCAGTTCGTCACCCGCGGCTACGTCCGCGGCGAGCCGGCGGCGTACAACTGCAGCCGCGGGTCGCTGGAGGACCTGCCCCGCGACGAATTCTCGTCCCGGCCGCGGCTGGAGCGCCACCCCATGCCGTCGGTGCCCGTCGAGGAGCGCCTGGCGGGCTTCGTCGAGGTCGAGACGGGCTACACCACTGCCGAGGCCAGGGCAGAGGCGGCCCGCTGCCTGCGCTGTGGCTGCAAGGCCCGGTTCGTCTGCGACCTGCGCAAGGTCGCCACCGGTCAGCTGGTCACCTACACCGAGCCGCTGCACCTGCGTCCGCGGATCCCGGTCGTGCGCGACCACCCCTTCATCATTCGCGACCACAACAAGTGCATCTCCTGCGGACGCTGCGTCGCGGCCTGCGCGGAGATCGAGGGGCCCGGGGTGCTGGCCTTCCAGTTCCGCAACGGGCACCTGACCGTGGGCACGCACGACGGCCGCCCGCTCATCGAGACCGACTGCGTCTCGTGCGGGCAGTGCGTCACCGCCTGCCCCTGCGGCGCCCTCGACTACGTGCGGGAGCGGCCCGCGGTGTTCGCCGCGATCAACGACCCGACCAAGCTGGTCGTCGGCTTCGTCGCGCCGGCGCCGCGCAGCGTCCTCGCCGCCAAGTACGGCAAGAAGCCGGAGGAGGCCTCGCCGTTCGTGGCCGGCCTGATGCGGGCGATCGGCTTCGACCGCATCTTCGACTTCTCCTTCGCCGCCGACCTGACGATCATGGAGGAGACCACCGAGTTCCTGAACCGGGTGGCCACCGGCGGCGTGATGCCGCAGTTCACGTCCTGCTGCCCGGGCTGGGTCAACCTCGTGGAGAAGCGCTACCCAGCCCTGATCCCCCACCTGTCCAGCTGCAAGTCGCCCCAGCAGATGATGGGCGCAACGGTGAAGTCGCACTTCGCCCAGCTCTACGGGGTGTCGCTGGACGACCTCTACGTCGTCTCGATCGTGCCCTGCCTGGCCAAGAAGTACGAGGCCGCCCGGCCGGAGTTCGCCCCGGAGGGGATCCGGGACGTCGATGCCGTGCTCACCACCACCGAGTTCATGGAGATGATGGACATGGTGCGGCTCGACCCGGACGCCGTCGCCCCCGACGCCTTCGACGAGCCGTACTCGCGCGTGACCGGCGCGGGGGTGATCTTCGGCGCCTCCGGCGGCGTCGCGGAGGCCGCGCTGCGGATGGCCGTGGAGAAGCTCACCGGGCAGAAGCACCCCGACCACCTCGAGTTCACCGCCGTGCGCGGGCTGGCGGGCGTGCGCGACGCGACGATCACCGCCGGCGGCCGGACGGTGCGCGTGGCCGTGATCTCCGGCCTGGGCAACGCAGAGCCGCTCGTCGAGCGCGTGGTCGCCGGCGAGGACACCGGGTACGACCTGATCGAGATCATGGCGTGCCCCGGCGGCTGCATCGACGGGGCGGGCAACCCCGCGCCGGCCAAGGTCGGCGAGCTCCGCGAGCGCACAGAGGTGCTGTTCGACATCGACCGCACCAGCACCTACCGCCGCTCGCAGGACAACCCGGACATCCTCCGGCTGTACGAGGACTTCTACGAAGAGCCGAACTCCGAGCGGGCGCACCACCTGCTGCACACGACGTACGCGCCGTTCGCGACGGAGGCGGCCCCGCCCGTCCTGCCGGTCAACTGAGGACGGCCAGCGGGGGCCCGGCCAGCCGCACCACCCGGGCGCCCATGGCCGCCGCCTGCTCCGGCAGGTGGGTGACCAGCACGGCCAGCCGGTCCGCGCCCGCCTGCGCGACCTGGCCGGCCGCAGCGGCCCAGGCCGGCTCGTCCAGTCCGGCGAACGGCTCGTCGAGCAGAAGCAGGTCGTGTTCGGCGGCCATGGCGCGGGCGATCGCCACCCGTCGCCGCATCCCGCCGCTGAGCTCGCGCGGGAAGCGGTGCAGGCTGTCCCCCAGCCCGAGCCGGGTGAGCCACTCGCGCGCCCGCTCCCGTGCCCCGGCGTCCTGCCCGGTCACGGCGTTCTGCCAGGCGGTCTCCCACGGCAGCAGCCGGTCCTCCTGGAAGACCACCGCGACGCGGCGTCCCTCCAGTCCCGTGACGCGGCCCGACGACGGCACCTCCAGTCCGGCGAGGACCCTCAGCAGCGTGGTCTTGCCGCAGCCGGACGGGCCCAGCAGGCACACCACCCCGGTCTCGGGGAGCACGAGCGAGAAGTCCTCCAGCACCGGGCTCCCGGCACGGTAGCCGAAGCTCACCCGCTCACACGCCGGCATGGTCCCCCCTGCCCCGCGACTCCTCGGGTGCGCCCACCGACGGCAGCCACCGCCGCGCGGCCAGCCGGAACAGCCTCTCCAGCGCCAGGCTGAGCGCGACGGCGGTGATCGTCCAGGCGAACACCGCCGGGGTGTCGAGGTAGACCCGCGCGTCCTGGAGCTCCCGGCCGATCGACACCTCGGGACGGCTGATCACCTCCGCGGCCACCCCGGACTTCCAGGCGAGCCCCATGCCGGTCGTGCACGCGGACAGCAGGAAGGGGGCCAGCGACGGGATCCGCACCCGCCGCAGCGTCTGCCACCGTCCCAGGCCGAACACGCGGGCCATCTC
Organism: Propionicimonas sp. T2.31MG-18; assembly: GCF_964266745.1. Lineage (NCBI taxonomy): Bacteria > Bacillati > Actinomycetota > Actinomycetes > Propionibacteriales > Nocardioidaceae > Propionicimonas > Propionicimonas sp. T2.31MG-18. Next base: position 95,891 of record NZ_CAXWGX010000012.1, on the reverse strand, counting down.
GAGAAGTTCCGGGTCCTGGCTGCGCAGGCCCTGGGCCATCGTGTCCCAGACGACCGGAACGACCATCGCGAAGGCGATGAACGCCGGCAGCCGGCCGGTCGGGATCCAGACGAGGGCCAGGATCACGAAGGACGCGACCGGTGCGGCCCGCACCACCCTCAGTGCCGGGGAGAGGAGCGCGTCCACGACGCGGGAACGCGTGGTGAGCACGGCCGCCGCCGTTCCGGCCACGACGCCGGCCACGAACCCCGCAGCCATGCGGAGCAGCGAGAGCCCCATGACCTGCCAGAACTCCGCGGTGCCGGCCAGGCCGGCCAGCGTGGCGGCCACGACGGCCGGGGACGGCACGAGGAGCTCCTGCCCGACGACAACGCTGGCGAGCTGCCACAGGACGAGCCAGAACGCCGCCGCGGCGACGCCGGGCGCCGCGCGACGCAGCCGCTCACCGGCCGGTGACGTAGAACCGCGAATCGGGGATCGCTCCTCCCACGGAGGCCGGATCGGCGTCATGGAGCACCCGGAGGTAGCCGCGGGCGCCCGCCGCCATCTCCTCGCCGGTGAGGAAGGTCAGGTTCAGCCGCGGGATCGCCGCGCGGGCGACGGCCGCCGGGATGATGTCGAAGCGCTCGCACTCCCGGGCGGTCGCCTCCACGTCTGCGGTCGCCTGCGCCACAGAGGCGCGGTACTCGCGGAGGAAGGCATCCACCGCCTCCGGATGCCGCTCGAGGAAGTCGGAACGGACGACCACCGCGCCCATCATCAGCCGGCTGCCGTCGGTGACCGTCGCCGACCACTCCCTGGTGAGGTCGAGGGCCACCCTGACCCGGGGGTTCTTCATGGTCACCGTCGTGACGAACGGCTCGGGGAGAAGCGCGAGCCCTGCCGTGCCGTTGGCGACGAGCGTGGCGAGCTCCTCGTGCTGGGCCTTGAACACCAGGTGCACGTCGGCGTCGGGGTCGAGGCCGTTGCTGCGGAGCAGGAAGCGCAGGACGTACTCGGGGTTGGCGCCCTGGCCCGTGGCGTAGACCGTCCGGCCACGCAGATCGGACAGGGCGTGCACGCTGTCCCCGTCCTCCACGATGGAGAGCACGCCGAGAGTGGTCACCGCGAGCAGGCGGACCGCACCGCCGGTTCTCGCGTACAGCACGGCGGCGACGTTCGTGGGCAGGGCGGCGATGTCGACGTCCCCGCTGGCGACCTTGGCCGCGACCTCCTCCGGCGAGGCGGACACGGTGAAGACGTCGTCGGTGGCGGTGGTCCCGGCCGCCTGGGCTGCCATCAGGGCGACCATCCCGACCGCGGTCGGGCCCTTCAGCGCGGCCACGCGGACGGTGGGTCGCTGCGCCGCGGCCGGCGTGCCCGGGGTCGCCGCACAGCCGCCGAGGACGGCGGGCAGGAACAGGAGGACGAGGCCGAGCAGCGCGCGGGTGGCCGCCGGGGACCGGCGCGGCCGGACGGCTCCGGCGCGGGTGCCCGTGCCCGAGTCTGTCCGCACCAGCGAAGTCTAGGAGAGCTGTTCGCCTGCCGTGGCGGAATCCGACGGTTCGATGAGCCCGACGCGGCGGGCGTGGCGCCCACCCTCGAACTCGGCGGTCAGCCACTCCCGCACGATCAGGCGGGCCAGGCCCGGGCCGACCACGCGGGCGCCGACAGCGAGCACGTTGGCGTTGTTGTGCTGGCGGGCCAGCTTGGCCGAGTACGGCTCCGAGCACACCACGGCACGGATGCCGCGGATCTTGTTCGCCGCGATCGAGATCCCGACCCCGGTGCCGCAGACCAGCATCCCGAGGTCGTACTCCCCGGCCGCGACGAGGCGTCCCACCCGGGCCCCGTTCACGGGGTAGTCGACGGCCTCGCCAGGGGCGGGGCCGAGGTCGACGACCTCGTGCCCCAGCTCCCTGGCCTCGTCAGCCATCTCCTGCCGGAGGTCGACCCCGGCGTGGTCGGACGCGACGACGATCCTCACCGTGAGCCTCGGCTCAGCGGAGTTCGCCGGTGTCGTACTCGTCCAGCCCGACCGCCGTCCCGCCGACCGACAGGTCGTAGTCGTACGGATCGTAGGAGAGGTCGTACGCGGCGGCGCGGGCCTCCGCGGTGGGCTCCACCCGGATGTTCCGGTACCGGTCCAGGCCGGTGCCGGCCGGGATCAGCTTGCCCAGGATGACGTTCTCCTTGAGGCCGACCAGCGAGTCCGACTTGGCGTGGATCGCCGCGTCGGTGAGCACCTTGGTGGTCTCCTGGAAGGAGGCGGCCGACAGCCACGACTCCGTCGCAAGGGAGGCCTTCGTGATGCCCATGAGCACCGGACGGCCCTGGGCCGGCGTGCGACCCTCGGTGACCATGCGGCGGTTCTCGGACTCGAAGTGCTTCCGGTCCACGAGCTCGCCGGGCAGCATCGTCGTGTCGCCGGACTCGATCACCGTGATCCGGCGGAGCATCTGCCGGATGATGATCTCGATGTGCTTGTCGTGGATCGGGGCGCCCTGCGTCCGGTACACGGCCTGCACCTCCTCCACCAGGTGCTCCTGCACCTTGCGGAGGCCGGAGACGCGGAGCACGTCCTGCGGGTCGGGCGTGCCGGCGTAGAGCTGCTGCCCGGCCTGCACGTGGTCGCCGTCGCCGATCGAGTGGCGCACGCCGGTGGCGTCCTCCCACTCCAGGCGGACGCGCCGCGGCAGCGGGTACTCCAGGTCGGCCTCGCCGTCGTCGCGGACGATGACCAGCTTGCGGGTGCGCTCGCCCTCCTCGATCCGGACCCGGCCGGCGGACTCCGCGATCGGAGCCTTGCCCTTGGGCTGACGGGCCTCGAAGAGCTCGACCACACGCGGCAGACCCTGGGTGATGTCGTCGCCGGCCACACCACCGGTGTGGAAGGTACGCATCGTCAGCTGGGTGCCGGGCTCGCCGATGGACTGCGCCGCGACGATTCCGACGGCCTCGCCGACGTCGACCAGCTTGCCGGTGGCCAGCGAACGGCCGTAGCACATCGCGCAGGTGCCGGTGGCGGCCTCACAGGTGAGGACCGAACGGACCTTCACCTCGGTGACGCCGTTCTTCAGCAGCTTCTTGATGTTCACGTCGCCCAGGTCGACCCCGGCCTTCAGCAGCACCTTGCCCTCCGGCGTCACCACGTCGGAGGCGAGGGTGCGGGCGTAGACCGCGGTCTCGTTGTTCCGTGCCGCGCCCAGCTTGCCGGTGCGACCCTCCGCAGCGATGGCCTTGGTGAGGCCACGCTCGGTGCCACAGTCCTCCTCGCGGATGATGACGTCCTGGCTGACGTCGACCAGGCGACGGGTGAGGTAACCCGAGTCGGCGGTCCGCAGCGCGGTGTCCGCCTGACCCTTCCGTCCGCCGTGGGTGGAGATGAAGTACTCCAGGACCGAGAGGCCCTCACGGAAGTTGGACTTGATCGGGCGGGCGATGATCTCGCCCTTCGGGTTGGCCACCAGGCCCCGCATGGCGGCGATCTGGCGCATCTGGGTCATGTTCCCTCGGGCACCGGAGTGCACCATCATGAAGATGGGGTTGTCCTTGGTGAAGTTGGCCTCCATCGCACCGGTGAGCTCGGCCGTGGCGTCGGTCCACAGCTGGATGAGCTCCTGGTGACGCTCCTCCTCGGTGACCTTGCCGCGCTCGTACTGCTTGGTGATCTTGTTCGCCCGCGCCTCGTAGGACGCGATGATCTCCGGCTTGTTCGGCGGGGTCTGGACGTCGGCGATCGACACCGTGACACCGGAACGGGTGGCCCACTTGAAGCCGAGGGCCTTCAGCCGGTCGAGGGTGACCGCAACTTCGACCTTCGGGTAGCGCTCGGCCAGGTCGTTGACGATCTGGCCCAGCTTCTTCTTGCCGACCTCCTCGTTCACGTACGGGTAGTCCGTCGGCAGGGCCTCGTTGAACAGGGCGCGACCGAGCGTGGTCTGCAGGATCACGCTGCCGTCGGGACGCAGTTCCTCGCCGTCCGGCGGGACGATGCCCGTCAGGCGGATGCGGCACGGCGCGCCGATGCCCAGCTCGTGGCGGTCGAAGGCCATGTAGGCCTCGGCCACCGACGAGAACGCGCGGCCCTCGCCGGGCAGGTTCTCCCGCGCCAGCGTCAGGAAGTAGTGACCGATGATCATGTCCTGAGTGGGCAGGGTCACCGGCCGGCCGTCGGCCGGCTTGAGGATGTTGTTCGTCGACAGCATCAGGATGCGGGCCTCGGCCTGCGCCTCCGCGCTCAGCGGCAGGTGCACGGCCATCTGGTCGCCGTCGAAGTCGGCGTTGAAGGCGGTGCAGACCAGCGGGTGGAGCTGGATGGCCTTGCCCTCGATCAGCTGCGGCTCGAACGCCTGGATGCCGAGGCGGTGCAGGGTCGGTGCACGGTTCAGCAGCACCGGGTGCTCGGCGATGACCTCTTCGAGGACGTCCCACACCACGGGGCGCTGGCGCTCGACCATCCGCTTGGCGCTCTTGATGTTCTGCGCGAGGTTGAGGTCGTCCAGCCGCTTCATCACGAAGGGCTTGAACAGCTCAAGGGCCATGTTCTTGGGCAGGCCGCACTGGTGCAGCTTCAGCTGCGGGCCGACCACGATGACCGAACGGCCGGAGTAGTCGACGCGCTTGCCCAGCAGGTTCTGGCGGAACCGGCCCTGCTTGCCCTTCAGCATGTCCGAGATCGACTTGAGCGGACGGTTGCCCGGCCCGGTGACCGGACGGCCGCGGCGGCCGTTGTCGAACAGGCTGTCGACGGCCTCCTGGAGCATCCGCTTCTCGTTGTTCACGATGATCTCGGGCGCGCCCAGGTCGAGCAGACGCTTGAGCCGGTTGTTCCGGTTGATCACGCGGCGGTACAGGTCGTTCAGGTCGGACGTCGCGAAGCGGCCGCCGTCCAGCTGCACCATCGGGCGCAGGTCCGGCGGGATGACCGGGACGGCGTCCAGCACCATGCCGAGCGGGGAGTTGGTGGTGTTCAGGAACGCCGCCACCACCTTGAGCCGCTTCAGGGCGCGGGTCTTGCGCTGGCCCTTTCCGGTCTGGATGATCTCGCGCAGGTTCTCCGACTCGGCCTGGAGGTCGAAGGTGGCCAGGCGCTTCTTGATCGCCTCGGCGCCCATGTAGCCCTCGAAGTACTTCCCGAACCGGTTCTTCATCTCCCGGTAGAGGATCTCGTCACCCTCGAGGTCCTGGACCTTCAGGCCCTTGAACCGCGTCCAGACGGCCTCGAGGCGGTCGAGGTCGCGCTGCGCGCGGTCGCGCAGCTGCTTGACCTCGCGCTCGCCGCCCTCACGGACGCGCTTCTTGATGTCGGCCTTGGCGCCCTCGGCCTCGAGCTGGGCGAGGTCCTCCTCCAGCTTCTGCAGCCGGTTCTCCACGTCCGCGTCGCGGCGGTTCTCCAGCTGCTTGCGCTCCACCTCGACCTTGGCCTCGAGCGAGGGCAGGTCGCGGTGACGGGCCTCCTCGTCGACCATGGTGATCATGTACGCGGCGAAGTAGATGACCTTCTCCAGGTCCTTCGGCGCCACGTCCAGCAGGTAGCCCAGCCGGCTCGGCACGCCCTTGAAGTACCAGATGTGGGTCACCGGGGCGGCGAGCTCGATGTGCCCCATCCGCTCGCGACGCACGTTGGAGCGCGTCACCTCGACGCCACAGCGCTCGCAGATGATGCCCTTGAAGCGCACCCGCTTGTACTTGCCGCAGTAGCACTCCCAGTCCCGGGTGGGGCCGAAGATCTTCTCGCAGAACAGGCCGTCCCGCTCGGGCTTCAGCGTGCGGTAGTTGATCGTCTCGGGCTTCTTCACCTCGCCGTGCGACCACTCCCGGATCTGGTCGGCCGTGGCCAGCCCGATGCGCAGCTCGTCGTAGAAGTTCACGTCCAGCACGTTGCTTCTCTTTCTCCTGTTGCCAGGAATCCCTTGAGGGTTGATGTGGGGGGAGCCGGAGCCCTTTGGAAGGATCAGACCTCGTCGACCGAGCGGAAGGAATCCGCACCGGGTCGACGGGACAGGTCGATGCCGAACTCCTCGCTGGCGCGGAAGTCGTCCTCGGAGTCGCGGAGTTCCACCACGGTGCCGTCACTGGAGAGGACCTCCACGTTCAGGCACAGCGACTTCATCTCCTTGACCAGGACCTTGAACGACTCCGGGATGCCGGGCTCGGGGATGTTCTCGCCCTTGACGATCGCCTCGTAGACCTTCACGCGGCCGGGGACGTCGTCGGACTTGATGGTGAGCAGCTCCTGCAGGGCCCACGCGGCGCCGTAGGCCTCCAGGGCCCACACCTCCATCTCGCCGAAGCGCTGGCCGCCGAACTGTGCCTTGCCGCCCAGCGGCTGCTGGGTGATCATCGAGTACGGGCCGGTCGACCGGGCGTGGATCTTGTCGTCCACCAGGTGGTGCAGCTTCAGCATGTAGATGTAGCCGACGCCCACCCGCTCCGGGTACGGCTCGCCGGAGCGGCCGTCGAAGAGCTGGGCCTTGCCGCCGGCGTCCACCAGCTTGAGGCCGTCGCGCTGCGGCAGCCCGTGCTCGAGCAGCCCGGCGATCTCCTCCTCGTTGGCACCGTCGAACACCGGCGTCGCCAGCCGTGCGTTGCCCTCGACCCGCTCCAGGCCGACCTCGCGCAGTCGCTCGGCCCAGGCCTCCTTGATCCCGCTGATGTCCCAGCCGGCCTTGGCCACCCACCCGAGGTGGGTCTCCAGCACCTGGCCGACGTTCATCCGGGACGGCACGCCGAGCGGGTTCAGCACGATGTCGACGGGGGTGCCGTCCTCGAGGAACGGCATGTCCTCCACCGGCAGGATCTTGGAGATGACGCCCTTGTTGCCGTGACGACCGGCGAGCTTGTCACCGTCGGAGATCTTCCGCTTCTGGGCCACGTAGACGCGCACCATCTGGTTCACGCCGGGGGGAAGCTCGTCGTCCTCCTCGCGGTCGAACACGCGGACGCCGATCACGGTGCCGGTCTCGCCGTGCGGCACCTTCATCGAGGTGTCGCGGACCTCACGGGCCTTCTCGCCGAAGATGGCGCGCAGCAGGCGCTCCTCCGGGGTGAGCTCAGTCTCGCCCTTGGGCGTGACCTTGCCCACGAGGATGTCGCCGGTGCCGACCTCTGCGCCGATGCGGATGATGCCGCGCTCGTCGAGGTTGGCGAGCATGTCCTCACCGATGTTCGGGATGTCGCGCGTGATCTCCTCGGCACCCAGCTTGGTGTCGCGGGCATCGATCTCGTGCTCCTCGATGTGGATCGAGGTGAGCACGTCGTCCTGCACCAGGCGCTGGGACAGGATGATCGCGTCCTCGTAGTTGTGGCCCTCCCACGGCATGAACGCCACCAGCAGGTTGCGGCCCAGCGCCATCTCGCCACCATCGGTGCAGGCACCGTCGGCGAGCGGCGTGCCGACCTCGACCCGGGCGCCCGCGGCGACCAGCGGACGCTGGTTGATGCAGGTGGCCTGGTTCGAGCGGCGGAACTTGTCGAGCCGGTAGCTGGTGTAGGTGCCGTCGTCGTTGGTGATGTCGATGATGTCCGCGCTCACCGAGGTGACCACGCCGGCCTTGTTGGCCACCGTCACGTCACCGGCGTCCACCGCACCGCGGTACTCCATGCCGGTGCCGACCAGCGGGGCCTCGTTGCGGATCAGCGGCACGGCCTGGCGCTGCATGTTCGCGCCCATCAGGGCCCGGGACGCGTCGTCGTGCTCGAGGAACGGGATCAGGGCCGTGGCGACCGACACCATCTGGCGCGGCGACACGTCCATGTACTGCACCTCGGCCGGCGGCACCTCGTCGGCGTCGCCGTGCTTCTTCCGCACGAGCACGCGGTCCTCGAGGAAGCGTCCGTCCCCACCGACCCTGGCGTTGGCCTGGGCGATGACGAACCGGTCCTCCTCGTCGGCGGTCAGGTAGTCGATCTGGTCGGTGACGTGGCCGTCGGTGACCTTGCGGTACGGCGTCTCGATGAAGCCGAACGCGTTCACCCGGGCGAAGGACGCCAGCGAGCCGATCAGGCCGATGTTCGGGCCTTCAGGGGTCTCGATCGGGCACATGCGGCCGTAGTGGCTGTGGTGGACGTCGCGCACCTCCATGCCGGCGCGGTCCCGGGAGAGACCGCCGGGGCCGAGCGCGGACAGGCGTCGCTTGTGCGTCAGGCCGGCGACCGGGTTGGTCTGGTCCATGAACTGCGACAGCTGCGAGGTGCCGAAGAACTCCTTCAGCGCAGCCGACACCGGACGGATGTTGATCAGGGTCTGCGGCGTGATCGCCTCGATGTCCTGGGTGGTCATCCGGTCGCGGACGGTGCGCTCGAGGCGGCCGAGGCCGATGCGCAGCTGGTTCTGGATCAGCTCGCCCACGGTGCGCAGCCGGCGGTTGCCGAAGTGGTCGATGTCGTCGGTCTCGACGGGCATGTCGCCCATCTCGGTGCGGCCCTCGTGCAGCGACACGATGTAGCGGATCGCGGCGACGATGTCGTCGATCGTCAGGACCTGGGTGTCGAACGGCAGTCCGGTGCCCAGCTTCTTGTTGATCTTGTACCGCCCGACCTTCGCCAGGTCGTAGCGCTTCGGGTTGAAGTAGTAGTTCTCCAGCATCTGCTGGGCCGCCTCACGGGTCGGCGGCTCGCCCGGGCGCAGCTTCCGGTAGATGTCCAGCAACGCCTCGTCGGTGTTGGCGGTGTGGTCCTTCTCCAGCGTGAGCCGGATGGACTCGAACTCGCCGAACTCCTCCAGGATCTGCTCGTTGGTCCAGCCCAGGGCCTTGAGCAGCACGGTGACGTTCTGCTTGCGCTTGCGGTCGACGCGGACGCCCACCATGTCGCGCTTGTCGATCTCGAACTCCAGCCACGCGCCACGGCTCGGGATGATCTTGCAGGTGAAGATGTCCTTGTCCGAGGTCTTGTCCGCGGTCTGCTCGAAGTAGACGCCCGGCGAGCGGACCAGCTGGCTGACGACCACGCGCTCGGTGCCGTTGATGATGAACGTGCCCTTGTCCGTCATCAGCGGGAAGTCACCCATGAACACCGTCTGGCTCTTGATCTCGCCGGTGTCGTTGTTCATGAACTCGGCGGTGACGAAGAGCGGCGCGGCGTAGGTGAAGTCCTGGTCCTTGCACTCCTCGACGGTGTGCTTGGGCTCCTCGAACCGGTTGTCGCGGAACGACAGCGACATGGTCTGGGAGAGGTCCTCGATCGGCGAGATCTCCTCGAAGATCTCCTCCAGCCCCGACTTCGTGTTGACGTCGGTGCGGCCCTCGGCGCGAGCGGCGGCGACCCTGGCCTGCCACGTCTCGTTGCCGATCAGCCAATCGAAGGACTCGACCTGGAGATCCAGCAGATTGGGAACCTCGAGCGGTTCGTGGATCTTCGCGAAGGAGATCCGTCCGCTCGGTGAGACAACATTGGTGTTCTTCGACGCAGTGCGCGAGACGGCCAAGGTGGAGTCCTTCCGCAAGTCCCGGCGTTGAACCGGTTTCTTTGCACGCAGAACGGCCCGCGTCAAGTTCACGGGTCGTCGATGGCAATGGGCAAAGCGATAGCTTACCTTGCCCGGCGGGGCCTCGCAAACCGGCGTCCTTGCCGGCCGACCTGGCCGCCCTGGCGGTACCCGCGCGGCCACGACGGACGCTACCGCGAACCCGGCCCGTCCGCCAGACGACACGGGCCACCGCGTCCTCCCCCGCGGGCCGGCGCCGGCGGCGGCCGCAAGGGTGGGGGGTGCGGGGAATTGCGCCTCGTGGCGCCAAGGAGGAGGCCCGACCCGACCGGTGCGACGGGGATCCCAAAACAATGCCCGCACCTCATCGGTGCCGACACGTCATCGGTGCAAGGAATCGGGGCGGAAGTCCCGGACGCACGCCTCCGAAAAGGAAAGGGGTCCAGGGACGCCACAAGGCCGGTGTCTGCGGCAGGCACGGGAGGGGTATCCATACGCTGCAGAACACCGGCCCAAGTGGTGTACTCATCCGACGCATTGGGGGGGCGCCGACAAGTAGATTCCATCAGACTTGACTGGGACCTGTCAAGTCGTTGTCAAAAAATCTTTCGGGACTTCTTGCCTGGCCGCCTTCCGCCACGCGTCGACGGCCGCCCGGAGGCGTCCTTCCGACTCGTACTCGCGGGCAGCGAGCTCGAACCGCTCCCTCGCCGCGGCCGTCCGGCCCATCGCCTGGAACGCCTCGGCGAGGATCTCCTCCGAGCTTCCCCGCGAGATGTCCGCGGCACCCAGGACGGGGTCGTCCAGGACATCGGAGATGATGCGGGCCGCTTCGACGGCATCACCGTCCAGAAGGGCCAGCTTGGCCTCCACCTGCCTCAGCTCGACCACGTCGTGACTGTTGCCGAGAATCTCCAGGCCGAGCGAGGCCGTCCGCACCAGGTCCCTCACGCCGTCCTCGATACCCGCGTCCAGCAGGCATCGGGCGGCGGAGCGGTGGAAACGGAGCCACAACCGGAGGTCTCGCCGGGCGTCCAGCTGCCCTTTCGGCCCTTTCGCGCGGGCGTGGTGCTCACGCCCGACCTCCACCTTGCCCGCCATGAAGGCGGCCGTTCCGATCGTCCAGGCGATCATCCCCCGGGAGTGCTCGGAGTTCAGCCGGGGCGAGAGTTCGGCGAGGCGCAGCAGGTAAGGATCGCTCTCCTCTGCCGAGTGCCCCGCCTCGAACATTGCGCTGACAAGGGCCATCAGTGCTTCGGCGAGGATGATCGGCGGCGCGGCGGACGCCGCTTCGACCGCGCGGGCACCCAGCGCGACCGCCCAGCCGAGGTGGTCCGACGCGCGATTCGCGACCGACGCGAGGCTCAACGCCTGCGCCCGGGCCACGCCGAACTTCCGGGCCGTCTCATGCTCCGCCAGCTCCTCGGCCAGCCGCGCGGCACCGACGAAGTCACCGGAGGAGAACCGGGCCTGGGCCTGCACGTACAGGGCCTCCCAGTGGCGCCCGGTGTCGCCGGCCGCCAGCGCGATCGCTGCCGCCTGGGCCGAGTGCTGGATCGCGGCAGCCCAGTCGTGCTCCGACCAGGCCCGCTCCGCGACCAGCAGGTCCTCGATCGAGTCGGACGAGACGAGCCCGCCCGGGTCCCCCTGCGGGGACACGCCCCACTCCAGCGGCGACACACCCAGCCGGCGGGAGAGGAACTCGATCACCTCGGGTGTGGCGACCCTCCGGCCGCTCTCCAGATGGGAGATGTAGCTGCCGGAGTACTTGTCACCACCCAGCTCGGCCTGGGACAGCCCCTGCCGACGACGGGCATCCCGCAACAGCGAGCCGAACTGCACCGCGCTCGACGCGTCCACACGACCTCCTGACAAATGGTCCTCAGAAAACTCTGTCAAATGTTGACAAGCCAGTCAAGTGCCGGGTACCTTCTTGCCATTGAGCCAGTCAAACTAGGAAGGCTTTGGGGACATGACCATCGTTCGTAGGATTATCGCCGCCGCCGCGGTCGCAGGCACCCTCGCCGTGCTGCCGATCAGCGTGATCGCTACCAACAGCCAGGACGCCGGAGGCATCGTCAGCATCAACGGACAGGGCAACTGGCCGCTCAAGAGCTGAGGCGAAGCCCCTCCCCCGGGCCAACCCCCTGGCCCTTCCCCAGAAAACGTTTGAATCCACCCCCAGTAGAGTCAGAACGGCGGTTGCCTGCGAAAAGCAGACAACCGCCGTTCTGTTGTTCCGTCCGGTATTCCTGTGAGCACCAATTGCGAAAGTGGTGGCGGGCCCGAGGGCCCACCACCACTTTCTGCGTTACCGGTCAGACGGTCACTTGACGGAGACCGCGGCGCCGGCGGCCTCGAGGGCCTCCTTGGCCTTGGCGGCCGCGTCGCGCGTGACCTTCTCGAGCACGACCTTGGGAGCGGCCTCGACCAGGTCCTTGGCCTCCTTCAGGCCGAGGTTGGTGAGCGCGCGCACCTCCTTGATGACCTGGATCTTCTTGTCGCCGGCGGACTCGAGGATCACGTCGACCTCGTTGCTGACCTCTTCCTCCTCGGCAGCGGCGTCGCCACCGGCGGCGGCCGGGGCAGCGGCCACGGCGACCGGGGCGGCCGCGGTGACACCGAAGGTGTCCTCGAACAGCTTCACGAACTCGGAGAGCTCGATCAGGGTCATCTCCTTGAAGGCGTCAAGGAGCTCGTCAGTAGTGAGCTTCGCCATGTTGGGCGTCCTTTCTCTTCTTACTCGGATGCAGCGTCAGCCGCGTCGGTGGTGGCCTCAGCAGCGGGTGCTGCATCGGGTGCCGGGGTCTCCCCGGCCTGCTTCTGGGTCCTGAGGGCGTCCAGGGCGCGAGCGGCCTGGGACAGCGGCGCGGCGAACAGACCGACGGCCTTGGCCAGGTTCCCGTTCATCGCACCGGCGAGCTTGGCGAGGAGGACCTCGCGAGACTCGAGATCGGCCAGCTTCTTGACCGACTCGGCGTCCAGGACACGACCGTCCATGACGCCACCCTTGATCACCAGATGCGGGTTCGCCTTGGCGAAGTCGCGCAGACCCTTGGCCACGGTGGCAACGTCACCGCGGATGAAGGTGATCGCGGTCGGGCCGGCGAGCTGGTCGTCCAGGCCCTCGATGCCCGCTTCACGGGCCGCGATCATGGTCAGCGTGTTCTTCGTCACGGCGTAGCTGGCGTCCACACCCAAGGACCGGCGCAGAGCCTTCAGGTCCTTGACGGTGAGTCCGCGGTACTCGGTCAGCACGGCTGCCGCGGAGGTGCTGAACTGCTCGGTCAGCTCCGCGACGGCGGCTGCCTTGTCCGGCTTCGCCATGGGTCTCCTTCCCACTTCTCTTCGGATCGCCGTCGACCACGGGAAACGGAAAAGCCCCGGTGCGCGCAGGCAACCAGGGCGAAGACTCAGAGTCGAGCATTCAGGTTTCACCTGCGCGGGGTTTACCTGCCTGGCGAGCCAGGACGAGAACCAGCGGTCTACGGCGAGAGCCATCCTACGGGTCGGCCCGCTCCCCCGCCAAATCGGCCCCACAAGCCACGAGCTGTGCGTCGGCCGGTGGGCACCGGGCAACGCACAGCTCGTGGGTGGAACAGGGAGTCAGCTCACTCCGCGGCGGACGGCTTCACCTTGGTGGGGTCGACGGGGACGCCCGGGCCCATCGTCGAGGCGATGGTGGCCTTCTTCACGTAGCGGCCCTTCGAGGCGCTCGGCTTGAGGCGCAGGACCTCCTCGATGGCGGCGAAGTAGTTCTCCGCGAGCTGCTGCTCGGTGAAGGACGCCTTGCCCACGATGAAGTGGAGGTTGGCGTGGCGGTCGACGCGGAACTCGATCTTGCCGCCCTTGATGTCGGTGACCGCCTTGGCCACGTCCATGGTGACGGTGCCGGTCTTCGGGTTCGGCATCAGGCCGCGCGGGCCGAGCACGCGGCCCAGGCGGCCGACCTTGCCCATCAGGTCGGGGGTGGCGACCACGGCGTCGAAGTCGAGGTAGCCGCCGGCGATCTTGTCGATCAGCTCGTCGGCCCCGACCTCGTCTGCGCCCGCCGCCACCGCGTCCGCCGCCTTCTCACCGGTGGCGAAGACGAGGACCCTTGCCGTCTTGCCGGTGCCGTTGGGGAGGTTCACGGTGCCACGGACCATCTGGTCCGCCTTGCGGGGATCGACGCCGAGACGGAGGGCGACCTCAACGGTCTCGTCGAACTTGGCCGAGGCGTTCTTCTTGACGATCCCCAGCGCAGCCTCGGGGCTGTAGAGCTGGTCTGCGTCGAAGGTGTCGGATGCGGCCCGGTAGGCCTTGCTGCGCTTCATTCTGGTCTCTTTCAGGATGGCCGGCCCTCGTGTGGACCGGATGCCAGGCGTGGTACGGGCTCAGCGTGCCCTGCCACTGTTTCGTGTGTCGGTCAGGCCTCGACGTTGACGCCCATGGAGCGGGCGGTGCCGGCCACGATCTTCATCGCGGCGTCGATGTCGTTGGCGTTGAGGTCGGGCATCTTCGTGGTGGCGATCTCGCGCACCTGGTCCGCGGTCAGCGTGCCGACCTTGTCCTTGTGGGGACGGGCGGAGCCGCTCTTCAGCCCGGCAGCCTTCTTGATCAGTTCCGCGGCCGGCGGGGTCTTCGTGATGAAGGTGAAGGTGCGGTCCTCGAAGATGGTGATCTCGACCGGGATGATCGTGCCACGCATGGCCTCGGTCTCGGCGTTGTACCGCTTGCAGAACTCCATGATGTTCACGCCGTGCGGGCCGAGCGCGGTGCCGACCGGCGGTGCCGGAGTAGCCGCGCCCGCGTTCAGGGCCACCTTGACGATGGCGGCCACTTTCTTCTTGGGAGGCATTCTTGGTTGGGTCCTTCTGGTTGTTCCTCTTGTGCCGACCGACCGGGTGGCCGACGGCGATGCGAGCGCCTAGACCTTCTGGATCTGGCCGAGCGTCAGGTCGACCGGGGTCTCCCGGCCGAGGATCTCGACCAGCGCCTTGAGCCGCTGGCTGTTCGCATTGATCTCGGTGATGGTGGCGTGCACCCCGGCGAAGGGGCCCTGGACCACCATGACGGAGTCACCGACCTTGAAGTCGGCGATCTCGATCTTCTTGTTCGTCCGCTTGGGACCGGTGGAGGCTGCGGCCGCGCGGGCCAGCGCGGCCGGGGCGAGCATCTTCTCGACCTCGTCCAGGCTCAGCGGGACCGGGGCGTTCGCGTGGGCGACGAACCCGGTGACCGACGGGGTGTGCCGGACGGCGGCCCAGGAGGCGTCCGTGAGCTCCATACGCACCAGCACGTAGCCGGGCAGCACGGTCCGGGTGACCGACTTGCGTGCGCCGTTGCGGGTCTCGATGACCTCTTCTGTGGGCACGACGGCCTCGTAGATGTAGTCCTCCATACCGAGCGTCTTCACCCGGTTGTCCAGGTTCTGCTTCACCCGGTTCTCCATACCGGAGTACGTGTGGATGACGTACCAGTCGCCGACCTGGCTGCGCAGCTGGGTGCGGAGCTCCTCGAGGACGGCCTCCTCGTCGGTGTCGAGCACCGCCGGGACGGTGGAGTCCTCGGGCTCGACCTCGCCGAGGTTCCGCAGCATGTCGTCGGTGTCGGTGTCGGTGTCGGACGGTCCGCCGAAGTCGAGGTTCAGCTCGATGTCGTCCTCGGTACCGACCTCGGGCAGGCCGAGGTCGATCTCGATGTCGTCCGCGCCGAAGTCGTCGGTGGGCGGGGTGTTCTCAGTCACGTCCAAAACTCGCTTCCTCGTTCGTCAGCCCAGCAGCTTCAACATGAGCGTGCCGAAGCCGAGGTCCAGCACGGACACGATGGCGATCATGATCAGCACGAAGACCAGAACCACGACGAAGTACTGCTGGAGCTGGCTGCCGGTGGGCCAGACCACCTTCTTGAGCTCGGCCACGGACTCGCGGACGAACTGGACCGGCGTGGTGCGCCGGCGCTCCTCGCCCGGCTTGGCGCGCCGCTGTCGAGGCGTCGGGCGGCCCTTGGCGGACGGCTCCGCACCACCCTCGCTCCGGCGGACCGGACGAGCCTTCGCCGCGGCCAGGGCGACCTGCTCCTCCTCGGTCAGCTCCACGTCCTCCAGCCCCATGGCCTCCAGGTCGAGCTCGTCGGCGGTGGGGTCGCCAGGGACATCGGCATCCGCCAACTCCGGTTCGTCCGCCACGGGGCCGTCCTTCACTCTCGCTGTCGTGGGTGGTGCTGGCCGGTCGTCGCGAAACGGCTGCCCAGCAGGGCAAGAGGGACTTGAACCCCCAACCTGCGGTTTTGGAGACCGCTGCTCTGCCAATTGAGCTATTGCCCTTGGTGGCGACCCCACCGGCACCACCGCCGCCTTGTGGGCGCGGTCGAGCAGGTGATGGTCACCAAGTACAGGATTGTACGGGTCGGGACTGGCGAAGTCGAACCGGCGCGGACCCCCTCAGCCGATCACCGCGGCGATCGCGCGGGCCACCGTGTCGACGTTGCCGGGGTTCAGCGCGGCGACGCAGATGCGGCCCGCGTCCGTGCCGTAGACACCGTGCACCTCCCGCAGCTGCTGCATCTGGGAGACGGACAACCCGCAGTAGCTGAACATCCCGACCTGGTCGGCGATGAAGCCGAAGTCGCGGGCAGCGCCGGCCGCGGCGAGCGCCTCCACCATGGCGCCGCGCATTTCGCGGATGCGGAGCCGCATGCCCTCCAGCTCCCGCTCCCACCCCGCCCGCAGCGCGGGGTCGCCCAGCACGGTCGAGACGACGGCCGCGCCATGGGTGGGCGGGTTGGAGTAGGTGGTCCGGATCGTCACCTTCAGCTGGGAGAGCACCCGGGCGGCCTCCTCCGCGTCCGCGGCGACGACGCTGAGGCCGCCGACGCGCTCGCCGTACAGGCTGAAGCTCTTGCTGAACGAGGACGCGACCAGCATCGGGACGCCCAGCGCAGCGAAGCTGCGCACGACGGCCCCGTCGGCCTCGATGCCCTGGGCGAAGCCCTGGTAGGCGAGGTCGAGGAACGGCACGAGGCCCGCCTCGACGACCACCTCAGCCACCCGCGCCCACTCGTCCTCGGCCAGGTCGTAGCCGGTGGGGTTGTGGCAGCAGGCGTGCAGCACGACCACGGTGCCGGGCGCAGCGGCGCGCAGGTCGGCCACCATGCCGTCGACGTCCACGCCGCCGCGGGCCGCGTCGTAGTAGCGGTAGCTGCGCACCTCGAAGCCTGCGCGGGTGAACAGCGCCTGGTGGTTCTCCCAGGACGGGTCGGAGATCAGGACGGTGGGGGCGGCGTCCGTGCGGCGCAGGAACTCGGCCCCGATCCTCAGCGCGCCGGTGCCGCCCAGCCCCTGGACGGTGACCACGCGGCCGGAGGTGACCGGCTCGGAGTCCGCGCCGAAAACGAGTTCCCGGACGGCCCTGGTGTAGGCCGGCAGCCCGTCGATCGGCAGGTAGCCCCGCGGCCCGGGCGACGCGGCGAGCGCGGCCTCTGCCGTGCGGACGCAGTCCAGGAGCGGGATCTTCCCGTCCGGCCCGAGGTAGACCCCGACGCCCAGGTGCACCTTGCCCGGGCGGGTGTCAGCGACGAAGGCCTCGGTCAGGCCGAGGATCGGGTCGCGCGGCGCCAGGGGGATGTTCGCCAGGATGCTCACGGGTTGTCTTCCTTTCACGGGCCGCGGGCCAGTCTACGTGTCGAGCCCCGCGCCGATCAGCACCGGCTCGGGCACCAGACGGATTCCGTAGGCCCGCTCGACGCCGTCCCTGATCTCGGCCGCCAGCGCGAGCACGTCCGCCGTCGTCGCGCCCCCGCGGTTGGTGATCGCCAGCGTGTGGCGCGTCGACAGCCGCGCCAGGCCCGACCCGTAGCCACGGCTGAACCCGGCGTGCTCGATCAGCCACGCCGCGCTGGTCTTCACCCGTCCGTCGGGCTGCGGGTAGCGCGGTGCCTCGCGCGGCAGCCCGTCGGCGACCGCCGGCTCCACCACCGGGTTGGTGAAGAAGCTGCCCGCGCTCCAGGTGTCCCTGTCCTCGGGGTCCAGCACCATGCCCTTCCCGCGGCGCAGCGCCAGCACGGCCTCGCGCACCTCGGTCATCGGCGCCCGCGCTCCGGGCTCGACACCGAGGGTGCGGGCCAGTTCCGCGTACCGGATCGGCGTGGACAGCGTGCCGAGGCGGAACTGGAAGCTCACCGTGAGCACCACGAAGCGGTCGGGGACGGCCTTGAACAGCGAGCTCCGGTAGCCGAAGTGGCACTCGACGGCACTGCGGGTGACCACCCGCTGTCCCGCCCGGTCGAACACGCGCACCCGGGCGATCGTCTGGCTGACCTCCTGGCCGTAGGCGCCCACGTTCTGGATCGGCGTCGCGCCCACCAGCCCGGGGATGCCGGACAGGGCCTCGATGCCGACCTGGCGCGTCGCGATCGTCGTGGCGACGAAGGCGTCCCAGGGCTCGCCCGCCGCGACGGTCATGAAGGCGCCGGAGCAGGCGGCGACGTCGTCGGTGTGGACGCCGCGCAGCCGTCCGGTGTGCACCACGGTGCCGTCGAACCCGGCGTCGGCGACCACGACGTTGGAGCCGCCGCCGAGCACCAGCAGCGGGACGCCGGCGGCGTCCGCCGTCCGCACGACCTCGATCAGCTCGGCCTCGGACTCCGGCTCGACCCAGGTCCTCGCCTCCCCGCCCGTGCGGAGCGTGGTGTGGTCGGCGAGGCGCTCAGCCAAGGAGGACCTCCGCGACCGCCGCACCGAGCACCTTGGTGTCGCCGCACACGGCCTCGATGGCCACCGTCGCCACCCCGTCTGCCACCTTCGTGACGGTGCCGGCGAAGCGCACGTCCGCCCCGCCGTCCGCCGGCACGACCACGGGCTTGGTGAAGCGGACCGAGTAGCTCAGGACGCGTCCGGGGTCGCCCGCCCAGTCGGTGACCACGCGCAGCGCCGTGCCCATGGTGAGCATGCCGTGCGCGATCACGTCCGGCAGCCCCAGTGACGCGGCAGCGGCGTCGGACCAGTGGATCGGGTTGAAGTCGCCGGACGCGCCGGCGTAGCGCACCAGGTCGGCGCGGGTGAAGGTGCGGGTGAAGCCGGCCAGCGCCTGGCCCTCGGTCGCCTCGAGCGTGGTCATGCCGCCTCCTGCGCGGTGTGCATCAGGGTGGACGTCGCCGTGCACAGGGGCTCTCCCGCCGTCGTCGCCAGGTCCACGGCGATGGTGATGATCGCGGTCGCCCCCCGTGCGCGGACCTTCTCGATGGTGAGGGTCGCGGTGACCTCGTCGCCGGCCCGCAGCGGACGCCGCCACGCGAAGCGCTGGTCGACGTGGACGGTCCGGCTCAGGCTGAGGCCGAGCTCAGGGTCGGCGAACATCGCGTCCCAGGCCGCCGAGGAGAGCACCACAGCGAAGGTCGGCGGCGCGACGGCGTCGTCGCCGCCGTAGGCGGGACAGGCCGCGTCCCCGAGGGCTGCGGCGAACTCGGCGATCTTGGCGCGGCTCACCTGGTAGGCAGCGGTGGCCGGGTAGGTGCGCCCGACGTGGTCTTCGCTGATCGGCATGCGCTCAGGCTAACGGGCCGCCGACGTCCGCGAGGAACTGCCTCACCCTGCGGGTCAGCAGCTCCGCCGCCTCTGGCCGGTGGGACGGCAGGTCGGCGTCGACGAAGTAGTGCTGGTCGCCCGGGTAGAGGAACAGCTCCGCCGGCGCACCGGAGGCGACCAGCTCGCGGGCGGCGTCGAGGTCGCCCTCGTCGACGAACAGCGGGTCGGCGTCCATGCCGTGCACCTGGACCGGCACGTGGTCGGGCCAGCGCCCGAAGGTGTCGGCCGGCACGCAGGAGTAGCACAGGACGGCGCCCCGGGCACCGGGACGCGTCTGGGCGAGCATCTGCGCCCCCACCACCCCGAGGGAGAAGCCGATGTACACCAGCGCGTCCGGCAACGGCTCGGCCGCGGCCGCCGCGCGGTTGAGGACCTCGCCGAAGCCGCCGATCCGCTCCACGTGGGCGAGGCCGTCGTCGATCGTGGTGAAGGTGTGCCCGGTGAAGAGGTCGGGGAGGTGGACGGTGTGGCCGTCGGCGGCCAGCGTGTCCGCGAAGGCGCGGACGCCGGGCGTCACCCCCAGGGCGTGGTGGAACAGCAGGACCTCGGCCATCGGAGCCTCCTCTTCGGCGTGCGAGGAGAACCTACCCAACCCGGGCACGGGCGGGACGTCAGCAGTTGCCGTACCGGCCCGGAGAACGACAAAGCCGCCCGCGGTGCGGGCGGCTCGGCGTGCGAGGACTCAGCGGGTCTCGCGGTGCGCGGTGTGCGTGTGGCACTTGGGGCAGAACTTCTTCAACTCCATGCGATCGGGGTCGTTGCGCCGATTCTTCTTGGTGATGTAGTTGCGTTCCTTGCACTGGGTGCACGCCAAGGTGATCTTCGGCCGGATGTCGGCTTGCTTCTTGGCCATCGGATTCCTCTTTCCCTACGTCTGCCAACTCGCTCGGTAGCGGGAGCGGGACTTGAACCCGCGACACAGCGATTATGAGCCGCTTGCTCTACCGCCTGAGCTATCCCGCCCCAGTTCGGACTCCAGGATCGCTGGCTGACGGGCGGTAACTCCGTCGTCCGAACTCAGAGCCCCCATGCGGAATCGAACCGCAGACCTTCTCCTTACCATGGAGACGCTCTGCCGACTGAGCTATAGGGGCCGGACGGGGGTTGACACTACCTCAATCCGGCGCGCCCCCCAAATCGGCCGGACCGTCGGCTCCGGGAGGGGCCGCCGCCAGCCGGAGAGCCGTGGTCAGCACGTCGTCCAGCATGGCCGGGGTGAGCCGTCCGGTGAAGGTGTTCTGCTGGCTCGGGTGGTAGCAGCCGACCAGCGTGGTGTCGCCGATCCGCGCGACCGCGCCGTGGCCGAACCGCGGCCGGGGGCGGGGAACCACCCGTCCGGTCGACGCCAGCAGGCGCAGTGCCGCGTCCCAGGCGAAGCCGCCCAGGCAGACGACGACGCGGACCCGGGGCAGCAGGGCCAGCTCTGCCGCCAGCCATGGGGCGCACGCGTCCCTCTCCTCCGGGGTGGGGCGGTTGTCCGGTGGGGCGCACCGCACCGCTGCGACGATCCGGGCGCCGTCGAGCGCCTGCCCGTCGGCGGCGTCCACGGAGTCCGGCGTCCGGCTGAGCCCTGCGCGGTGGAGCGCGGCGAACAGCCAGTGGCCACTGCGGTCGCCGGTGAAGACGCGGCCGGTGCGGTTGCCGCCGTGGGCGGCGGGGGCGAGCCCGAGCACGAGCAGCCGGGGGTCCGCGTCGCCCCAGCCCGCGACGGGGCGTCCCCAGTAGGGCTCGGCGGCGAAGCCGGCGCGCTTGTGCACGGCGACGTCCTCGCGCCACGCCACGAGCCGCGGGCACGCCCGGCACACGCTGACCCTCGCGCTCAGCCCGGCCAGGTCGCACCCGGACGCCAGAGCGGCAACCTCCGCCGGGTCGTGGGCGACCGGCGTGGCCGCCGTGGCCGGATCGCCGGGCCAGCCGGTGCCCGGCGGGACCGGGGACGGGAACGGCACGGACGTGGCCGGGTGCGGCAGGGGAGCCCCCGGCACGACGGTGGAGCCCGAGGACGGGTCCGGAGCGGGACGGCGCGGCGGCGGTGTCATTCGAGCTCGGCCCGGAATCTGGCCAGGTCAACGCGCCCCGCCCGCACCGCGACACCCTCCTCCACCAGGCGGGCCGTCCCCTCCGCCACCAGGTGGGCGGCGATCGTCCCGTCGGCGCGCACGACCCGCCACCAGCAGGCTTCTCCCCCGCTGCCGGCGAGAACCCTGGCCACGAGTCGGGGCCCGCAGCCGACCACCCGGGCGACGTCGCCGTAGGTGCTCACGCGCCCGGCCGGGATCGCGTCCGTCGCCAGCAGGATGCTGTCGGCCAGCTCGGCCATCGTGGGCGCCATGGCCGCACTCTAGATCGTCGCCCCCGCACCCTCCAGACCGGCCCCGTCGGCCGACCTAGGGTGGGAGGGGAGGAGAGGAGCAGGCGATGGAGTACCGGATCGAGCACGACACGATGGGCGAGGTGCGGGTCCCTGCGGACGCGCTCTACGCTGCGCAGACCCAGCGGGCGGTGGAGAACTTTCCGATCTCGGGACGCGGGCTGTCGCGCCACCACATCGCCGCGCTGGCCGAGATCAAGCGGGCAGCCGCGATCGCGAACGCCGAACTCGGCGTGCTCCCCCGACGGGTGGCGGACGCGATCGTCGCCGCCGCGGACGAGGTGATCGCAGGGGACCACGACGGGGACTTCCCGGTCGACGTCTTCCAGACCGGCTCCGGGACGTCCTCCAACATGAACGCCAACGAGGTGGTCGCGACGCTGGCGACGCGCCGCCTGGGTGAGCCGGTGCACCCCAACGACCACGTGAACGCCTCGCAGTCGTCCAACGACGTGTTCCCCTCCTCGATCCACATCGCGGCCGTCGGGGCCGTGACCGGGGAACTGCTGCCCGCCCTGGACGTGCTCGCCGCCGCGCTGGAGGCGAAGTCGACGGAGTTCGCCGGGGTGGTCAAGGCGGGCCGGACGCACCTGATGGACGCCACCCCGATCACGCTCGGGCAGGAGTTCTCCGGCTACGCCGCGCAGGTGCGCCACGGCATCGACCGCGTGCGCGGCACCCTGCCGCGCCTGGCCGAGCTCCCGCTGGGCGGAACGGCCGTGGGCACCGGCATCAACACCCCGCCGGGCTTCTCGCCCCGGGTGATCGCCCTTGTCGCGGAACACACCGGTCTCCCCCTGGTCGAGGCGGCCAACCACTTCGAGGCCCAGGCCGCCCAGGACTCGCTCGTCGAGGCGTCCGGCGCCCTGCGGACGGTCGCCGTGTCGCTGGTGAAGATCGCCAACGACCTGCGCTGGATGGGTTCCGGGCCGCGGACGGGGCTGGCCGAGATCCGCCTTCCCGACCTGCAACCCGGGTCCTCGATCATGCCGGGCAAGGTGAACCCTGTGCTGCCGGAGGCCACCGTGATGGTGGCAGCCCAGGTGATCGGGAACGACGCGGCGATCACCTTCGCCGGTGCCCAGGGCAACTTCGACCTGCTGGTGATGCTTCCGGTGATGGCGCGGAACCTGCTGGAGTCGGTCACGCTCGTCGCGAACGTGTCGCGGCTGCTGGCCACGCGCTGCGTCGACGGGGTCGAGGCCGACGTCGAGCGCTGCCGCGTCCTCGCCGAATCCTCGCCGTCGATCGTCACGCCGCTGAACCGGCTGATCGGCTACGAGGCGTCGGCGCGGATCGCCAAGCACGCGGTGAAGCGCGGACTGACGATCGCCGACGCCGTGCGCGACCTCGGCCACGTGGACCGCGGAGAACTCAGCGAGGAGCAGCTCGCGACCGCCCTCGACGTGACGGCGATGACCGGTGCCCACGCCCCGTCACTGAGCCAGGAAAAGGCCCCTGACCAGGGGTGATACCTGATCAGGGGCCTCGCGCGTGGCAGGTGTAGGGTTCGAACCTACGTAGGCTTAGCCGACGGTTTTACAGACCGCTCCCTTTGGCCACTCGGGCAACCTGCCGTGCCCGGACACTGTAGCAAAACAGCGTCCCGGCAACGAATCGGGGCGGGCGGGCTCCGATTGCGGTCCGGGCTGGGATTCTGGTGGCATTGGGCGGTACCCGGAGGCAGGAGACGCAGGTGGCAGCAGAGAGCTCGTTCGACATCGTCAGCAAGGTCGACCACCAGGAGGTGGACAACGCCCTGAACATGGCCGCCAAGGAGGTGCGCACCCGCTTCGACTTCAAGAACGTGGACGCGTCCATCCGGTGGTCGGGTGAGGCGATCGAGATGGAGGCCAACGGCGAGGAGCGGGTGAAGGCGATCCTCGACGTGTTCCAGACCATGCTCGTGCGCCGAAAGATCGACCTGCTGGCCCTCGACGCCGGGGAGCCGCGGCTGTCGGGGAAGCTGTGGAAGCTGACCGCCACCGTCAAGCAGGGCATCGACCGGGAGACCGCGCAGAAGATCTCCAAGCTGATCCGCGACCAGGGCCCCAAGGGCGTGCGCACCCAGGTGCAGGGTGAGGAACTGCGCGTGTTCTCCAAGAAGCGGGACGACCTCCAGGCCGTGCAGAAGCTCGTCCGCGACGCCGACCTCGGCGTCGCCGTGCAGTTCGACAACTACCGCTGAGCCCGGCATGGGCGACACCCCCCACCTCCGGCTGGACGTCGAGGTCCTCGACCGGAACATCGCGGCGATGGCGCAGCGTGCGGGTGCGGCCGGCGCCCGCCTGCGGCCGCACGCCAAGACCCACAAGTGCCCGCAGGTCGGACGCCGCCAGCTGGCGGCGGGCGCGGACGGCCTCACGGTGGCGACCATCGGCGAGGCCGAGGTCTTCGCCGACGCCGGTGTCACCGACCTGTTCATCGCCTACCCGCTGTGGGTGGACGCGGACGCGGCGTCCCGGCTGCGGGCCCTCGCCGGCCGCGTGCGGCTGGCCGTGGGCTGCGACTCCGCCGTGGCAGGGGCCAACCTCGCCGGGCTACCGCTGGAGGTGATGGTCGAGGTCGACTCCGGCCACCACCGCACCGGCGTCCGCCCGGCCGACGCGGGCACCCTCGCCGCTGCGCTGGCCGGCTCAGGGCTGACCGTCCGCGGCGCCTTCACCTTCCCCGGCCACAGCTACGCCCCCGGCGCGGGCCGGGGAGCGGCGCAGGAGGAGGCGGCTGCCCTGGCCGAGGCTGCCCGGGCGATGGCCGCCGCCGGCGTGCCGGCCGGCGTCACCAGCGGGGGCTCCACCCCGTCGGTGGCGTTCGCCGGGCCAGGGGTCGTGGACGAGCTGCGGCCCGGCGTGTACGTGTTCGGGGACGCCCAGCAGGTGGAGCTCGGCACGATCGGGTTCGACGAGGTCGCGCTCACCGTCGTGGCAACCGTCGTGTCGCTGGCCGGCGGTCGCGTGGTCACCGACGCCGGAAGCAAGGCGCTGGGGGCCGACCGCGCCGGGTGGGCGTCCGGCTACGGGCGGGTGCTCGGCGAGCCGGACGCGCGCGTGGTCGCGCTGTCGGAGCACCACTCGACGATCAGCTGGCCGGGGCCGCTGCCCGCCCTCGGCAGCCGGGTGCTCGTGGTTCCCAACCACGTGTGCAACACGGTGAACCTCGCCCGGGAGTACCACCTGTCGTCCGGCGGGACGTGGCCCGTCGCGGCGCGCGGGCGCAACTGCTGATGCGGGTCGCCACCGTCAACGTCAACGGCATCCGGGCAGCCGTGCGCCGCGGGTTCGCCGACTGGCTGGCCACCCGCGACTGCGACCTCGTCGCCCTCCAGGAGGTGCGTGCCCCCTCGGACCTGGTGCCGCCGGAGGCGCTGGCCGGCTACCACTACTGCTACCACCCCGGGGACCGCGCGGGGCGCAACGGCGTCGCACTGCTCAGCCGGGCCGCGCCGCTCGCGATCCGCGAGGGCTTCGGCAACCCGGCCTTCGACGCCGAGGGCCGCTACGTCGAGGCCGACCTCGACCTCAACGGCTGGCGGCTCACCGTGGGCTCGCTGTACCTGCCCAAGGGCGGGCGAGCCGACGACAGCGCGGCCGAACTCGCCCGCTACACCAGGAAGCTGCGGTTCCTGCGTTCCTTCCGTCCCTACCTCACCCGCGCGCGGCTGCGCGCCCGCGAGCAGGGCAGGGAGTTCCTGGTGATGGGCGACTTCAACATCGCCCACACCCGGCTCGACCTGCGCAACTGGCGTACCAACGGCCGCAGCGTCGGCTTCCTGCCGGAGGAACGGGAGTGGTTCGGCTCGGTCCTCGGCCCGCGGCGGCTGGTGGACGTGGTGCGCCGCCTGCACCCCGGCGAGGACGGCCCCTACTCGTGGTGGAGCTGGATGGGCAACGCGTTCACCACCGACACCGGCTGGCGGATCGACTACCAGCTGGCGACGCCGGCCCTGGCGGCCGCAGCCACCGCCGCCGGCACCGACCGCGCGGCGAACTACGACGCCCGGATGAGCGACCACGCCCCCGTGGTCGTCGACTACGCCGACCGCTGACCCGGCGGGCGGCGTCTGGTCACAGGGGGGCGAAGTAACCGAGGACCTCGTCGCGCGGCACGTCCTCGACGCGCGCGTGCGACCAGCGCGGCGACCGGTCACGGTCGACGAGCTGGGCGCGGACGCCCTCGGCGAAGTCCGGCCCGGTCGAGAGGCGGACGGCGAGCGCGAGCTCCTGCGGCAGGAGGTCGGGCAGCGCGGTGATCGTCGCGGCCCTGCGGAGTGCCTCGAGGCTGACCGCCACCGACAGCGGGCTGCGCCGGCGCAGCTCCGCGGCGGCCGCCCGCGCCCCGGCCGACGGGTGCTCCTCGAGCCGGGCCAGGATCACCGCCGGGTCGTTCCCGGCGTAGCACTCGTCGATCCACTCCCCCGCCAGCCCGGGGTCGGGGGCCGGCAACGGGCCGGAGGCCTCGTCGGCGAGCCCGAGGCGGAGCGCGTCCGCGGCGTTCACCGACGCTCCGGTCAGCGCGAGGTGCGTGCCCACCTCCCCGGGCATCCGGGCCAGCAGCGGGGTCATGAACACGTCGGGAAAGAGCCCGATCTGCGTCTCCGGCATGGCGAGCCGGCTGGTCGCGTCCACGACACGGTGCGAGCCGTGCGCGCTCAGGCCGAGCCCGCCGCCCATCGTGATGCCGGTCATGACCGCCCGGTACGGCTTGGGGAAGCCGGCGATCTTCAGGTCGACCCCGTACTCGGCGTCGAAGAACTCCCGCACGCCGCTGCCCGCCAGCGCGCGCTCGCGCAGCGCCCGGACGTCCGCACCCGCGCACAGCCCGCGGTCCCCCGCGCCGGTCAGTTCGACGGAGGCCACCGCGTCGTCGCCGGCCAGCTCGTCGAGCACCCGGTCCAGGGTGTGCATCATCGGCACCGTGAGGGCGTTGATCTGCCGGGGGCGGTTGAGGCGGACGTGCGCGACGCCGTCCACCACGTCCACGAGCAGTTCCTGGTCGCTCACGGGCTCTGGGTCCCTCCCCCGGCGGACGCCAGGTGCAGCTTGCGGTCCTGCCCGTGCCGGTACAGCAGGACGAGGATCAGCGCGAGGCCGGCGAAGCCGAGGGCGAACGCGTCG
This sequence comes from Propionicimonas sp. T2.31MG-18, assembly GCF_964266745.1. Classification (NCBI taxonomy): domain Bacteria; kingdom Bacillati; phylum Actinomycetota; class Actinomycetes; order Propionibacteriales; family Nocardioidaceae; genus Propionicimonas; species Propionicimonas sp. T2.31MG-18. The sequence goes on along the minus strand of NZ_CAXWGX010000012.1, from coordinate 69,432 downwards.
TTGCGCCAGGCGAGGTTGCCGGCACCGTAGGCCAGCAGCACCGTGGTCAGCGTGACCGCCGTGCCCGTGATGCGCTCGGTCGGCTTGGTCAGGGGCAGCAGCAGGCCGCCCCAGGTGAGGTACCAGCTGTTGAGGGCGATGCCGCCGAAGGCGAACAGCAGGTAGGCCCAGCTGAGGAAGGTGACCGGCCGCCGCCGGCCGACGGTGAGGGCCAGCCAGCCGATGCCGACCACCGTGAGCAGCAGCCCGAGGTAGCGCAGCACGTCCATGGCCACCTGGCCCGCCGCGGGCTGGCCGAGGAACTCCAGCAGGTACTTCAGGCCCGCCCCGACGAGGGTGAACGGGGCGAGGGTCACGACCTTGCCCGGGACATCGGCCGCCGACACCCAGCCGAAGCCCAGCCCTGTGGCCAGGGAGATCGCCACGAAGGTGGCGACCGCCACGCCGAGGGAGAGGCTCAGCCGCCAGAGCGCGCGCGAGGTGTCCCGCCAGCGGAACGTCCGCCAGGGGTGACCGATCAGCGCGACAGGGTAGAAGGCGAGGATGGCCGGCTGCTTGATGCAGGCCGCCACCCCGACCAGCGCCGCCGCCCACCAGAACTTGCCGTTGTACGCCCACCACAGGGCGAGCACGACCAGGCCCATCATCAGGGCGTCGTTGTGCGCCCCGCCGACGAAGTCGATGATCACCAGCGGGTTCACCGTCGAGAACCAGGCGACCATCTGCACGTCGGCACCCATCCGGTGGCCGAGGCGCGGCAGGTAGTAGGCGATCAGCGCCACCCCGAGCAGCGCCGGGATGCGCATGGCCATCGCCGAGTAGTACGGGTTGTTGCCGGCCAGGATGACCAGGCCGTGGAACATCTCCAGGCTGAGCGGCGGGTACATCGCTGTCGTGTAGCGCCACAGCCACGCTGCCTGGTCGGCGAACGGCCCAGGGAGTACGGAGATCGGGTTGGTGTAGGGGTTCAGCCCGTTGCGCAGGAGCCAGCCCTCCGCGGCGTAGGCGTACGCGTCGTGGCTGAAGATCGGCGGCGCCAGCAGCAGAGGAAGGCTCCACAGCAGGGTGATCGGCCAGTGCTTGACCTCGTGGTAGAGGCTCGGACGCAGCCGGAACCACGCCTCGACGAGCAGGGCGACACCGGCGACGACCAGCGCCGTGCCGAAGGTCTCTGCCACCGGGTTGTCCAGGCCGAGGGCACGCATCGGGTCCCACCACGGGCTGTTCTGCGGCAGGTAGGCGGGCGTCAGCGAGCCGACGAACAACAGCGCGGAGCCCAGCAGCCCGCGGCGGACGGGGCGGTACTCCCACGCACGGGCCACGTCGGCCCGCCAGCCGGCCCAGCGCGCGCGTCGCCACTCCCGGCGGGCACGGCGATCCCCGCGACGACTCCCGGGGGCCCCGGGCGACCGGGTCGCCGCCTCTCCCGCCGTTCCTGGTGGCACGCCCCGCAGCTTACCGAGGGCCGCTGCCCGCGTCCGGCACGGGCGGCGCCCGTTCCGGACCGGAGCGCCACTGCCCGGGGTTCCCACGAAGGCGCGGCCCGGCACCGGTCGCCCCCGTGATCGAGCGAAGCGCCGAGCGCCTGGCCGCAGTTCCGTGCCAACGCCGTCCGTCCACCCCTCGAACGGGCCGTGCACGGATCCGGATGCTGCCGTGTTAGGGTCTCGCCCATGGTCGAGCCCGCCTTCGTGGTGTCCGCGCTGGGGAATAACCCCGCCGGTTCGATGTGTTGCGCGTCCTGACGCGCCCGTAACCCCTTTCGGAACCCCGGGCTGAGCAGCCCGGTGCGGTGACTCCCACCCTGCTGGGCCGAACAGTCCACGACAGCCTCGGTGAGGAACCATGACCACCAGCACCCCCGCAGCCCGGAGCAACGGCCAGTGGGCCGTCGACGGCACCACCCCGCTGAATGCGAATGAGGAATTCAAGGCCGCCGACAACGGGCTGAGCGTCCGGCAGCGCGTCCTCGACATCTACGCCCGCGAGGGCTTCGACTCCATCCCCGCTGACGACCTGCACGGGCGGCTGCGCTGGTGGGGCCTGTACACCCAGCGTCGCCAGGACATCGACGGGAGCCGCACCGGCACGCTGGGGCCGGACGAACTGTCGGACCGCTACTTCATGATGCGCGTCCGCCTCGACGGCGGGGCGGTCACCACCGGCCAGCTGCGCACCCTCGCCGGAATCTCCACCGACTTCGCGCGGGGCACCGCCGACATCTCCGACCGCCAGAACATCCAGTACCACTGGATCCGCATCGAGGACGTCCCCGCGATCTGGGAGCGCCTGGAGGCCGCCGGCATGCAGACCACGGAGGCGTGCGGCGACACCCCCCGGGTGATCCTCGGCTCCCCGGTCGCCGGCATCGCGGCGGACGAGATCGTCGACCCGACTCCGGTGATCGCGGAGATCGTCGAACGGTTCATCGGCGACCCCGCACTGTCCAACCTCCCGCGCAAGTTCAAGTCGGCGATCACCGGGCACCCCAGCCTCGACGTCGTGCACGAGATCAACGACATCTCGCTGGTGGGTGTCGTGCACCCGGAACTCGGTGCCGGCTACGACCTGTGGGTGGGCGGCGGGCTGAGCGTGAGCCCGCGGCTGGCCGAGCGCCTGGGCGCCTTCGTCACCCCCGCCCAGGCCGCGGAGGTCTGGCACGGGGTGATCTCGATCTTCCGGGACTACGGGTACCGCCGGCTGCGGAACAAGGCCCGGCTGAAGTTCCTGCTCGCCGACTGGGGCGCCGCGCGGTTCCGCGAGGTGCTCGAGACCGAGTACCTGGGCTACCGGCTCGCCGACGGCCCGGCCCCCGCGGTCAACGGGGGGCCCGGCGACCACATCGGCGTGCACGCCCAGAAGGACGGGCGCCGCTACGTGGGCCTCGCCCCGACCGTGGGACGCGTCTCCGGCGACATCCTCTCCGCCCTCGCGGACGCCGCCGAGGCTGCGGGCTCCGCCCGCGTCCGGTTCACGCCCCACCAGAAGCTGCTCGTGCTGGACGTCGATCCCGGCCGGGTCGACGCCCTGCTGGCGGCGGTCGAGCCCCTGGGCCTCACCGCGAACCCGAGCCCGTTCCGCCGCTCGACGATGGCCTGCACGGGCATCGAGTACTGCAAGCTGGCGTTCGTCGAGACCAAGCAGACGGCGGCCGACACCATCACCGCCCTCGAGCAGCGGCTCGCCGACGTGGAACTCGACCGGCCGATCAGCCTGCACCTCAACGGCTGCCCCAACTCCTGCGCCCGCATCCAGGTGGCCGACATCGGCCTGAAGGGCCAGCTGATGAAGAGCGCGGACGGCGCGGACGAGTTCGCCTACCAGGTGCACCTGGGCGGCGGCCTGGCGTCGGTCGACCGCGAGGACGCCGGCCTGGGACGCACCGTCCGCGGCCTCAAGGTGGCCGCCGCCGACCTGCCGGACTACGTCGAGCGGGTGACGAGGGCCTTCGTCGCCGGCCGGGAGCCCGGGGAGTCCTTCGCCGCCTGGTCGCACCGGGCCGCAGACGAGGTGCTGCGATGACGACGCTCACCACCCACGGTCCCGGGCGCACCCGGACGCCCGACGAGCTGCGCACCCTCGCGGAGGAGGCCGGGCGCGAGCTGGCCGGCGCCCCGGCCACAGAGGTCGTCGCCTGGGCCGCCCGCACCTTCGGCGACGCGCTCGCTGTGGCCTGCTCGATGGCCGGCGACACCGTGCTGCCCCACCTGGTGTCCCAGGTGGCCCCGGGCGTCGACGTGCTGTTCCTCGAGACCGGCTACCACTTCGCGGAGACGATCGGCACGAGGGACGCGCTCGCCGGCGTGATCGACGCCCGGATCATCGACGTCCTTCCGCTGCAGAGCGTCGCGGAGCAGGACGCCGAGTACGGGCCGCGGCTGCACGACCGCAACCCGACCCTGTGCTGCCAATTGCGCAAGGTCGACCCGATCAACGCCGAACTGGCCGGGTACGAGGCGTGGGTGACCGGGATCCGTCGGGAGGACAACGCCCTGCGCGCCAACGCGGGAGTGGTGGAGTGGGACGCCGCCCACCAGATGGTGAAGGTGAACCCCCTGGCGGCCTGGACCTTCGACGAGCTGCTCGAGTACGCCGGAACCCACCAGGTGCCGGTGAACCTCCTGCTCACCGACGGCTACCCGTCCATCGGCTGCGCGCCCTGCACCCGCCGGGTCGAGCCCGGCGAGGACCCGAGGGCCGGCCGCTGGGCCGGCCTGGCCAAGACCGAGTGCGGGCTGCACCTGTGAGCCGCCAGGACGGGCCGGACCTGGTCCTCGCCCTGCACGGCACCCGCAGCGAAGCCGGCCAGCTGGTCGCCGGCGCGCTGGTGGCCGCGGTCGCGTCCCGGCTCCCGGGAGTGCGCGTGCACCTCGGCTGGGCCGACGTGCTGACCCCGACGCTGACCGACGTGCTCGCCCGCCTCGGCGACGCGGTGGTCGTGCCGTGCTTCCTCACCGCCGGCTACCACGTGACCAGCGACCTGCCGGCAGCGGTGGAGGCCGCGGGGGGCCGCGCGATGCTCGCGCCGCTGATCGGTCCCGGCCTGCTCGCCGCGGTGGCGGACCGGGTGCGCGAGGCCGGCGTCGGCGACGCGGTCGTGCTCGCCGCGGCAGGCTCGCGCCGGGCCCGGTCGGTGGCTGAGGTCGGGCGGGCCGCCGGTGCGCTCGCGCTGCTGCTCGGCGTGCCGGTCGTCCCCGCGTTCGTCACCTCCGCCCGCCCCGGCGTCGGCGAGGCCGTCGCGGCCCTGCGGGCGGACGGGCACCGGCGCGTGGTGGTCGCGTCCTATCTGCTCGCGCCGGGCGTCTTCGCCGACCGGCTGCACGAGGCGGGCGCCGACGCGGTGTCGGCGCCCATCGGCGTCCACCCCCTCGTGGTGGAAGCCGCGATCAGCGCCTACTCTTGCGTGGTTGCTGAGGAACACGACACGGCCGCCGCGCTGGCGACGGCACCAGGAGTTGAACGCATCGCATGACCACCGTGACCACCGTCGACCATGTCGTGATCCGCTTCGCCGGGGACTCCGGCGACGGCATGCAGCTGACCGGCGACCGCTTCACCCACGACACGGCCGCGGCCGGCAACGACTTCTCGACCCTGCCCAATTTCCCGGCGGAGATCCGCGCGCCGCAGGGCACCGTCGCGGGGGTGTCGAGCTTCCAGCTGCACTTCGCCGACTTCGACATCCGCACCCCCGGCGACCGGCCCGACGTGCTGGTCGCGATGAACCCCGCCGCGCTCAAGGCCAACCTGGGCGACCTGCCCCGGGGTGGGCTGATCATCGCCGACACCGCCGACTTCACCCCCCGCAACCTCGCCAAGGTCGGCTACGCCTCCGATCCGCTCGCCGACGGAAGCCTCGCCGACTACCAGGTGCACGCGCTCGACCTGTCCGGTCAGGCCACCGCTGCGGTCGCGAGCCTGGGCCTGGGACGCAAGGACGCCGCGCGCACCAAGAACATGTACGCCCTCGGGCTGCTCGACTGGCTGTACCACCGCCCGGTGGAGGGCACGATCGCCTTCCTGGAGAAGAAGTTCGCCGCGGCGCCGCAGGTACGCGACGCCAACATCGCCGCACTGAAGGCCGGCTACGCCTTCGGCGAGACGACCGAGGTGTTCGCGAACCGCTACAAGGTGGCGCCCGCGCCGGCCCCGGCCGGCACCTACCGCCAGGTGTCCGGCAACCGTGCGCTCGCCTACGGCCTGATGGCCGGTGCGGCGAAGGCGGGGCTCCAGCTGTTCCTCGGCGCCTACCCGATCACGCCCGCGTCCGACGTGCTGCACCACCTCGCGGCGGCCAAGGACGCCGGTGTGCTCACCTTCCAGGCTGAGGACGAGATCGCCGCCGTCGGCGCGGCCCTGGGCGCGTCCTTCGCCGGCCAGCTGGGCGTGACGGCGACCTCCGGCCCGGGCCTGGCGCTGAAGATGGAGACGATCGGGCTGGCTGTGATGCTCGAGCTGCCGCTGGTGATCTGCGACATCCAGCGGGCCGGTCCGGCGACCGGCATGCCCACCAAGACCGAGCAGGCCGACCTGACCCAGGCGCTGTTCGGACGCCACGGCGAGGCGCCGCTGCCGGTCATCGCCGCCCAGTCGCCCGGCGACTGCTTCGCGGCGGCCTACGAGGCGGTGAAGATCGCGATCGACTACCGCACCCCGGTGATCCTGCTCTCCGACGGCTACCTCGCCAACGGTGCCGAGCCGTGGCCGGTGCCCGACCTCGCGGCCCTCCCGCCGATCGACCCGGCGTTCGCGACCGGGCCGAACCGCCCCGACGGCGGGTTCTGGCCCTACCTGCGCGACGACAAGCTGGCCCGCGCCTGGGCCGTGCCCGGCACCCCGGGCCTGGAGCACCGGATCGGCGGGATCGAGAAGGCGGACGGCACCGGTGCGGTGTCCTACGACCCGGCGAACCACGAGTTCATGGTGAACCTGCGCAAGCAGAAGGTCGACAACATCCAGGCCGTCGTGCCGCCGGTGGAGGTCGACGACCCCAGTGGCCGCGCCAAGGTCCTCGTGCTCGGCTGGGGTTCGACCTACGGGCCGATCTCCGCCGCCGCGCGCCGCGTCCGTACTGCCGGACGCCGGGTCGCCACCGCCCACCTGCGGCACCTGAACCCGCTGCCGGCGAACCTGGGCGAGGTGCTGCGTGCCTACGACCGCGTGATCGTGCCGGAGATGAACCTGGGCCAGCTGGCCATGGTGCTGCGTGCCACCTACCTGGTGGACGTCCAGAGCTACAGCCGGGTGCGGGGACTGCCGATCTCGCTGTCGGAGCTGGCGGCAGACCTGGTCGCCCTGATCGACGAGGAGGACGCGGAATGACCGCCACCACACCGGCCGGCACCGGCCTGGCCGGAGTGCCGCTCAGCGTCACGCCGCTCAGCCGCAAGGACTTCACCTCCGACCAGGAGGTGCGCTGGTGCCCCGGGTGCGGCGACTACGCCGTCCTGGCCACCTTCCAGGGCCTGATGCCGACGCTCGGCATCCGCAGGGAGAACACGGTCATCGTCTCCGGCATCGGCTGCTCCTCGCGGTTCCCGTACTACGTCGACAGCTACGGCATGCACTCGATCCACGGCCGTGCGCCGGCGATCGCCACCGGTGTGGCCATGACGCGCCCGGACCTGGCCGTCTGGGTGGTCACCGGCGACGGTGACGCGCTCAGCATCGGCGGCAACCACCTGATCCACGCGCTGCGCCGGAACGTGAACATCACGATCATGCTGTTCAACAACCGCATCTACGGCCTGACCAAGGGCCAGTACTCGCCCACGTCCGAGCAGGGCAAGGTGACGAAGTCGACCCCGGCCGGCTCCGTGGACCGCCCGTTCAACCCGCTGTCGCTCGCGCTGGGCGCGGAGGCGACCTTCGTCGCGCGGACGGTGGACTCGCACCGGGCGCACCTCACCGAGGTGCTCACCGCAGCGATCAGCCACCGCGGCGCCTCGATCGTCGAGATCTACCAGAACTGCCCGATCTTCAACGACGGCGCCTTCGACGCCCTCAAGGGCGCGGACGGCGGGCTGATCCCGCTGCGCCACGGCGAGCCCATCACGTTCGGACAGGACGGCTCCCGCGGCGTCGTCCGCGGCCCGGACGGCACGCTGCGCATCGTCGACGTCGCCGAGGTGGGCCTGGGGAACGTCCTGGTGCACGACGCGCACGCCGACGACCCGGGGACGGCGTTCGCCCTGTCGCGGCTCACCGACACCGAGGCACTGCACACGTCACCGATCGGCATCCTGCGCGACGTGGAGCGTCCGACCTACGACGACCTGGCCAGGGAACAGCTCACCGTGCACGAGGATCCGGAAGAGCGGTTGGCCGGCCTCCAGGCGATGATCACCGGCGGCGACACCTGGACCGTCTAGGGGACGCTGTCCGCGCCCACGCCGAGCCGAGCGACCCGGCGAGCAGTACCGGCTAGCCTTTCGGGGTGACCAGCTTCGACCTCGACCCGACCGTCCGGCCCCAGGACGACCTCTTCCGCCACGTGAACGGCCGGTGGCTCGCCGACGTGGAGATCCCGGCGGACAAGCACGCCGCCGGCGCCTTCGTCGACCTGCGGGACGCCTCCGAGCGGGCCATCCGCGACATCGTCACCGGGCTGTCCGGCTCCGCTCCCGGCACGGAGGCGTACCTGGTGGAGCACATGTACGGCAGCTTCATGGACACCGAGCGCATCGACGCCGCCGGCCTGGAACCGCTGCGCCCGTTGCTCGCGGAGATCGACGCCATCGGCACGGTGGACGACCTGCTCGACTACTTCGGACGCAGCCTGCGGCGCGGCACCGGCGCCCCGATCGGGCTGGACGTGGACGCCGACCCCGGCGATCCGACGCGGTACGCGCTGTTCGCCGGGCAGTCCGGCATCGGACTCCCCGACGAGGAGTACTACCGGCTGGAGCAGCACGCGGCCATCCTGTCGGCCTACCGCGACCACGTGGACGAGACGCTGACCCTCGCCGGTCTCACCTCCAGCGGTGCCGGGCCGATCGTCGCGCTGGAGGCCGCTGTCGCCGCCCTGCACTGGGACAAGGTGCGCACCCGCGACCTGCGCCAGATGTACAACCCGACCTCCCCTGCCGACCTCGACGCCTCCGGCGTCCCCTGGACCCGGGTGCTCGCGGCGGCGGGGGTTCCCGCCGTCGACCAGGTGATCGTGGCGCAGCCGTCCTTCTTCAGCGAGGTCGCCGCCCTGCTCACCGCGTCCCGCCTGGACGACTGGAAGCAGTGGTGCCGCTGGTCGCTGGTGTCGGCCCTGTCGCCGTACCTGCCCGATCCGCTGGTGCAGGCCCGCTTCGACTTCTACGGCACGGTCCTCCAGGGTGTCCCGCAGCTGCGGGAGCGCTGGAAGCGGGGTGTGGACCTGGTCGAGCGCACGCTCGGCGAGGCCGTCGGCAAGCTGTACGTCGAACGGCACTTCCCCCCGGCGGCCAAGGACCGGATGGACACCCTCGTGGCGAACCTGCTCGAGGCCTACCGCCGCTCGATCTCCGACCTGGACTGGATGACCGCTGACACGCGGGCGGAGGCACTGAACAAGCTGGCCCACTTCACCCCGAAGATCGGCTACCCCGACGTGTGGAAGGACTACTCCGCGCTGGAGATCGCCCCCGGCGACCTCCTGGGCAACGTCCTGCGGGCGGCCGACTTCCACACCAGTGACGAACTGGGCAAGCTCACCGGGCCGATCCGCTCCTGGGAGTGGCTGATGACCCCCCAGACCGTCAACGCCTACTACCACCCGCTGCGCAACGAGATCGTCTTCCCCGCGGCCATCCTCCAGCCGCCGTTCTTCGACTTCGAAGCCGACGACGCCGTGAACTACGGCGCGATCGGCGCGGTGATCGGCCACGAGATCGGGCACGGGTTCGACGACCAGGGCTCCACGTGCGACGGCGAGGGACGCCTGCGGGACTGGTGGACGCCGCAGGACCGCGAGGCCTTCACCGAGCGGACCAGCGCGCTCATCGGCCAGTACTCCGCCCTGGCGCCGCGGCAGCTGCCGGACGTGCACGTCAACGGCGAGCTGACCATCGGCGAGAACATCGGCGACCTCGGGGGCGCGGCGATCGCCTACGACGCCTGGCAGCTGTCCCTCGACGCCGAGCCCGGGCCGATCGACGGCATCCCCGCCCCCCAGCGCTTCTTCCTGTCCTGGGCGCAGGCCTGGCAGACCAAGCGCCGCGACGAGGCGCTGCGCCAGCAGATCGCGACCGACCCGCACTCGCCGGAGGAGTTCCGGTGCAACCAGGTCGTCCGGAACCTGCCGTCGTTCTATGCGGCGTTCGGCGTCACCGAGGCCGACGCCCTGTGGCTGCCGACGGAGGAGAGGGTGAAGATCTGGTGAGCAACCGACCGGTCCCCGTCACCCTCGCGCGGGGTGCCTACGCAGAGTTCCTCCGCGTCCGCGAGATCCTGCGACGGGAGTCGGTCGGCGGCATCCTGCTCCTCGTGGCGGCCCTCGCGGCCATGCTGTTCGCCAACCTGGCCCCCGAGACGTACTTCGGGCTGCGCGACGCCCACGTCGGCGGCACGGTGCTGGGCATCGACCTCGACCTGTCCCTGGGCCACTGGGCAGCGGACGGGCTGCTGGCCGTCTTCTTCTTCCTGGTCGGCCTCGAACTCAAGCACGAGTTCGTGGTCGGCGACCTGAGGGACATCCGCACCGCCCTCGTCCCTGTGGTCGCCGCCTTCGGCGGCGCGGCCGTCCCCGCGGTGATCTTCGTCGCGTTCACCGCGGCCGACCCGGCGGCCCGGGCCGGCTGGGCCATCCCTGCGGCGACCGACATCGCCTTCGCGCTGGCAGTGCTGGCGGTGATCAGTTCGCACCTTCCGGCCGCCCTGCGCACGTTCCTGCTCACGCTGGCCGTTGCCGACGACCTGATCGCGATCGCCATCATCGCGGTGTTCTACTCCAAGGACCTCCAGCTTCCCCTCCTGGCCGCGGAGTTCGTCCCGCTGGCGCTGTTCGCCGTGGTCGCGTACCGGTTCCAGGGCTTCCTGGCCCGACACTGGTGGGCGCCGTGGCTGCTGCTGGCGCCGCTCGCCGCGGCCACGTGGGTGCTGAGCTACGCCTCCGGCGTCCACGCCACCGTCGCGGGCGTCCTGCTGGCCTTCTGCGTGCCCGTGCGGCCGCCGGCCGGCAGTGACCACGACCACGGCCTGGCCGGCATCCTCGAGCACCGGATCCGGCCGTTCTCCGCGGGCGTCGCCGTCCCGGTGTTCGCGTTCTTCTCCGCCGGCGTGGCGCTCGGCGGCTGGCAGGGCTTCTTCTCTGCCGTCACCAGCCCGCTCGGGCTGGGCGTCATCGTGGGCCTGGTGGTGGGCAAGGCGGTCGGCATCACGGGCTCCACCTGGCTGGTCACCCGGTTGCGGCACGCCCGCCTCGACCCCGACCTGGGCTGGATCGACGTGTTCGGCATCGCGGTACTGGGCGGCATCGGCTTCACGGTCTCGCTGCTGGTCAGCGAACTGAGCTTCGGCCAGGGCTCGCCGAACGACGACATCGGCAAGGTGTCGATCCTCACCGCCTCCGTGCTGGCGGCCGTCCTGGCCTCCGTCGTGCTCGGCCTGCGCAACCGGCACTACCGCCAGGTGGAGGCCGAGGAGGCCCGCGACGACGACGCCGACGGCGTACCAGACAAGTTCACGTCGTGACGCGCGAGCGTCGCGACGGGGACGCAGTCTCGACGAGGGCCGCGCGAGCGGGCCGAGGAACAGACACCTTCACGTCGTGACGCGCGAGCGTCGCGACGGGACGATCGAGCATCAGGTGGGGTCCGCGGCCAGGAACGGGTGGTGCCAGCCGACGGTTGCCTCGAGCTGGGCGGACACCGCGAGCAGGGTGTCCTCCTCGCCGAAGCGACCGCCCAGCATCACGCCGATGGGGAGCGTCCGCCCGTCCACCACCGCCGTGTGCAGCGGCAACGAGATCGCCGGGCGGCCGGTGAGGTTGTAGACGCTGGTCCAGGGCGTGAAGCGGGTCTGGGCGGCGAAGTCGGCGGCCGGGTCGTCGTCGTCGCGCAGGGAACCCACCGGTGCCGGGGGCTGGGCGAGCGTCGGGGTGAGCACCAGGTCGAACCCGTCCCAGGCCAGGGCGGTGTCGACCGTCAGGCGCTGCACGGCGCCGAGGGCGTCGGCGAAGGCCACCCCTCCGGTTCGCCGGCCCTCCTCGCGCAGCCACCGGGTGAGCGGACGCAGCAACGCCTCGGCCTCGGGCGGCAGCGGGATCGACGCCGCGCCGACCGACCACAGCGCGCCGAACGCCTGCCAGCGGTCGACGGCGAACGGCACGGGCGCCTCGTCGACGTCGTGGCCGAGCCCGGCAAGGGTGACCGCGGTGGCGCGGACGGCGTCCAGGCACGCGGGGTGGACGTCGGCCTCGGCGATCACCGGCGTGGTCAGGACGCCGACCCGCAGGCGGCCGGGATCCCGGCGCGTGGCCTCGAGGAAGCTGGTCCGGGGCGCGGGCACCCGGTACGTCTCCCCCACCCCGTGCCCCGACAGCACGTCGAGCGCGACGGCCGTGTCGGCGACCGTCCGGCTCAGGACGCCGTCGGTGGCGAGGCCGGCCCCCGGCACCCGGAGCCTGCCGGCACTGACACGCCCACGGCTGGCCTTCAGCCCCACCAGACCGCAGGCCGAGGCCGGGATGCGGATCGACCCGCCGCCGTCGGAGCCGTGGGCGATCGGCGCCAGGCCCGTCGCCACCGCCGCCGCCGCGCCCCCGCTGGAGCCCCCGGCCGAGCGGCGCAGGTCCCACGGGGTGCGGGCCGGGGGCGCCCCGTCCGGCTCGGTGTAGCAGGGCAGCCCGAACTCGGGCGTGGCTGTCTTGCCAGTCATCACGGTGCCGGCGGCCGCCAGCCAGCCCACGATGTCGTCGTCGACGTCGGCGACCGTGCCGCGCATCGCTGCCGACCCCGCCTCCCAGCCGACGCCGGCGACCGGATTGAGGTCCTTGACCGGGCACGGGACGCCGAGCAGGGGCGCGTCCGAGCCCCCGCGGGCGACGGCGTCGTCGAGGTGCGCCGCACGCTCCAGGGCGAGCTCCGGGGTCAGGCGGGCGAAGGCGCCCACGACCGGGGAGAGCCGCTCGGAGCGGGCGAGGTGCGCACCCGCGACCGCCGTCGCGGTGAGGTCTCCCTCGCGCACCGCGCGGGCGGTGGCGAGCGCGTCGAGCTGAGTGGGTTCCATCAGTGCTTGATCTTGCCAGGCTCCAGCGTGCCGCCGATCGTCGGCTGGAACTCCGGCCCGAGCTGCTTCACCGCGAGGCGCCCGACGAGCTGCTGCTCGGTGGTCACACGCTCCGAGCGCCCCCGTCCGACGAAGGTGATGAACCAGTGCAGGAGCGTGGTCACCCGGTTCTTGAAGCCGACCAGGTACAGCAGGTGGACGAACAGCCAGGCCGACCACGCGACGAAGCCGGTGAGCCGCAGCCGGCCGACCTTCGCGACCGCGCCGAAACGGCTGATCACCGCCATCGAGCCCTTGTCGTGGTACCGGAACGGCGCCGTCACCGGACGACCGGTCACCTCACCGGCGATCTTCGACGCGGCGTACCGGCCGCCCTGGATGGCCACCTGGGCCACCCCGGGGAGCCCGTTCAGGCTGATCATGTCGCCCACGACGAACACCTCCGGGCGGCCCGGCAGCGTGAGGTCGTCGTTCACCTCCACCCGGCCCGCCCGGTCGATCCCCGCGCCCGACTGCTCGGCGAGCGTCCTGCCCAGCGGGCTGGCCTGCACCCCGGCGGCCCAGACCTTGCAGCCCGCGCTGATCCGCTCGGTCCGCCCGTCGGAGTACTTCACGTCCAGCCCCGTGGCGTCGACGTTGGTGACCAGCGCGCCCAGCAGCACCTCGACGCCGTTGCGCTCGAGTTCCGCGCGGGCGGCTGCCGACAGCTCCGGGCCGAACGGCGGCAGCACGGCGTCCGCCCCGTCGAGCAGGAGCACCCGGGCCGTCGTCGTGTCGATGCGGCGGAAGCTGCGGCGCAGCGTGTGGTGGGTGAGCTCGGCGATCTGGCCGGCCATCTCGACCCCGGTCGGCCCGGCGCCCACGACGACGTAGGTGAGCAGCCTCCGGCGCTCGTCCGCGTCCTCGCTGAGCTCGGCCATCTCCAGGGAGCCGAAGATCCGGGCGCGCAGCTCGAGCGCGTCGTCGATGCTCTTCATGCCGGGGGCGAAGGTCGCGAACTGGTCGTTGCCGAAGTACGACTGGCCGGCGCCGGCGGCGACCACGAGGTAGTCGTACTTCAGGGCGATGGTCTTCGACAGCTTCTCGGCCACGACCACCCTGCTGTCGAGGTTAATCCGGGTCACCTCGGCGAGCAGCACCGTGGCGTTGCGCTGGTTCCGCAGGATGTCCCGGGTGGCCGGCGCGATCTCGCCGGTGGACAGGATGCCGGTCGCGACCTGGTAGAGCAGCGGCTGGAACAGGTGCGCCACCGTCCTGGAGACGAGGGTGACGTCGACCTCGGACTTCGCCAGCGCCTGGGCGGCGAAGAGCCCGCCGAAGCCGGAACCGATGACGACAACGTGTGGACGGGCCATGGGACCTCCGTTCGTGGAACTGGTTCCCGGAACTGAGGCAACCCTAACCCGGTCAGGAGGATCGCGATATGACCCCGTCGCACAGGGCGGACAGCGCAGCCTTCGCCGGGCCCTCCGGCAGCGGGTCCAGCAGCGAGCGGGCCACCTCCGCCCGACGGGTCACCTCGTCGCGGGCCTCGGTCATCGCGGGGTGGGCCCGCATCAGGCCGAGAGCCTCGGCGAGGTCGGCCTCCGCGGACAGGTCCGCGTCCAGCAGGGAGAGGAGGCGCGCGTCCCCCGCGTCCGAGCTGCGGCGGGCCAGCAGCGTGGGCAGGGTCGGGACGCCGGCCCGCAGGTCGGTGCCCGGGGTCTTGCCCGAGGAGTCGCTGTCGATGTCGATGATGTCGTCACTGAGCTGGAAGACCACGCCGATCTCCTCGCCGTAGGCCGCCAGCGCGTCGAGCACCGGACGCGGGGCGCCGGCCACCATGCCGCCGAAGATCGCGGACGCGGCGATCAGAGAGCCCGTCTTGTCGGCGAGCACGTTCAGGTAGTGGTCGAGCAGGTCGGCCCCGGGCAGCGGCCCGCGGGTCTCCGCGATCTGGCCCTGGACCAGGCGGGCGAAGGTGTCCGACTGGAGGCGCACGTAGTCGGTGCCGAGCGTCGACACGATCGAGGAAGCCCGGGAGAACAGGAAGTCGCCGACGAGGATGGCCACCGTGTTGTCCCAGCGACGGTTGGCCGTCGGGGCCCCGCGGCGCAGCTCGGCCTCGTCCATGACGTCGTCGTGGTAGAGGCTCGCGACGTGGGTGAGTTCCATCACCAGGGCCGCGCGGACGATCGCGTCCTCGTCCGGCTCCTCGGCGATCAGGCCGGCCAGCACCACCAGCAGCGGACGGAACCGCTTGCCGCCGGCCTGGATGATGTGCCGGGCGGCCTCGGTGACGAAGTCGGTCTCTGCGACCGCGGCCTCGGCCAGGCCCTCCTCGATACGCTCGAGCAGGCCGTTCACCCGCTCGACGAAATCGCCAGGCAGGTCCCCGACGAGGTCTGCTGGCTGGGTCGCGACGGGCACGCCGGAAAGCATAGCCTCAGCGCAGGAACGTGCTGGCCGAGGTCACCAGGTCCAGCAGCGGCCCGGGGAACAGTCCGAGGTAGGCCGACAGGGCGGCACCCAGCGCCACCGGCACCCAGGTCAGGCCACTGGCCCGTCCGACCGCCACGCCTGCGACCGGCTCGGAGAAGAACATCAGCACGATCACGCGCAGGTAGACGTACGCCGCCACCAGGCTGGCCGCCACCGCGGCGATGACCAGCCACGAGTAGCCGCCCTGCCAGGCCGCGGAGAACACCGCCCACTTGCCGATGAAGCCACCGGTCAGCGGGATGCCCGCGAAGCTCAGCATGAGCAGGGCGAAGATGCCCGCCAGCAGCGGGTTCTTGCGTCCCAGGCCGGCCCAGCTGGAGATGGCGTGGGCCTCTCCGGTGGAGTCGCGCACCATGGTGACGATGGCGAACGCCGCCACGGTCGCGAAGCCGTAGGCGATCAGGTAGAAGACGATCGAGCCGAAGCTGTTCACGCGTCCCTGCACACCCGCGGTGGCGCCGACCACCGCGACCAGGATGAACCCGGCGTGCGAGATCGAGCTGTAGGCCAGCAGGCGCTTGATGTCGGTCTGGGTCAGCGCCACCACGACGCCGAGCGCCATGGTGAGCACCGCGACGACGGCCAGCAGCGGCTGCCAGCTCCACCGCTCGGCGCCGAGGGCGACGTAGAACACGCGGACGGTCGCACCGACCGCGGCGAGCTTCGTGCAGATCGCCATGAAGCCCGTGACCGGCGTGGGCGCGCCGACGTACACGTCCGGCACCCAGTTGTGGAACGGAACCGCGCCGATCTTGAACAGCAGCCCGATCGCCAGGAACGCCATGCCCGTGTACAGCAGGCCGCGCCCGTAGACCGGGTTCGCGATGGCGTCGTTGATCGCGCCGAGCTCGAACGAGCCGGAGAAGCCGTAGACCAGCGCGACGCCGAACAGGAAGAACGCGGAGCTGAGCGCCCCGAGCAGGAAGTACTTCAGCGCGGCCTCCTGGCTGAGCAGGCGGCGACGGCGCGCCATCCCGCTGAGCAGGTACAGCGGCAGCGACATGACCTCGAGGGCGATGAAGGCGGTGATCAGGTCGTTGGCGGCGACGAAGACCATCATCCCGGCGAGGGAGAACAGCGCGAGCGGGAAGACCTCGGTGTGCTCGTGGCGCGCGGTGGTGGCCTCGGCCTCGGCCGGGCTGCCCGGCACGGACGCCGCGGAGGCGGCGAACGCGGTGACCCCGTTGCCGAGGTCACGCTCGGCGAAGACCAGCAGGCTGAGCAGGCCGAACACCAGCAGGGACGCCCACATCAGGTAGCTCGGGCCGTCCAGGCTGATCGCACCCATGGCCATCAGGCCCAGGCTGTTGCGGGGCTGCGACCAGCTCAGCACCAGCAGCACGAACGCGGCGAGGATCGACAGCTCGAACAGCACGACCTGCGCGAGGAAGCGCCACACGCGGGGCACGAGGGCCTCGATCAGGATGCCGACGCAGGCGGCCAGGAGCACGACCAGGACGGGGCTCAGCTGCAGCCACTCGAAGGTGGGCGCGGTGATGGTCACTTGGCTTCCTCTCCCGGCTTCGGGTCCGTTACCCCGACGTGGCTCATGGTGGACTGCGCGACCGGCTCGATGACGGTGAGCGCCAGGTTCGGCAGGAAGCCGAGCAGCAGGATCAGCGCCAGGACGGGAGCGGCCACCCACTTCTCGCGGGCCGTCGCGTCACGGGTGAACGTGCGGGCGACGTCGTCGGTGACCGGGCCGGTCATGCTGCGCTGGTACATGCGCAGGATGTAGACCGCTGCCAGCACGGTGCCGAGGGCGGCGATCGCCGCCACCACCGGCTGCCGCGACCAGGTGCCGGCCAGCACCATGAACTCGGAGACGAAGCTCGACATGCCCGGCAGCGCCAGGCCCGACAGGCCCGCCATCAGGAACAGCCCGGTGAGCACCGGCGCGACCTTCTGGACACCACCGAAGTCGCTGACCAGCGCTGAGCCGCGACGGCTGATCAGGAACCCGATCACCAGGAACAGCGCCGCGGTCGAGAAGCCGTGGTTGACCATGTAGAAGATCGAGCCGGAGATGCCGGTGCTGGTGAAGGTGTAGATGCCGAGCACCATGAACCCGAAGTGGCTGATCGAGGTGTAGGCCACCAGGCGCAGCAGGTTGTTGCTGCCGATGGCGGCAACCGCGCCGTAGATGATGCTGACCAGCGCGAGCACGACCATCGCCGGGGCCACCCACTGGCTCGCCTCGGGGAACAGCCACAGGCAGAACTTGATCATCCCGAAGGTGCCGATCTTGTCCAGGATGCCGACCAGCAGCACGGACGTGCCCGGCGTCGACTCCTCCGCCGCCGTCGGCAGCCAGGTGTGCACCGGCACCATCGGGGCCTTCACGATGAACGCGAACAGGAACCCGGCCATCAGCCACCGGCCGACCTCCGGGCTCAGCGTGAGCTGGGAGAGCTCGCCCAGCAGGTAGGTCGGGGAGCCCGTGAGGTCCGCGGAAACCGCGTACAGGCCCACGACGGACGCCAGCATGACCAGGCCACCGGCGAGGCTGAACAGCAGGAACTTGACCGCGGCGTAGGAACGCCTCGCGCCGCCGAACCCGCCGATCAGGAAGTACATCGGGATCAGCGTTGCCTCGAAGAAGAGGTAGAACAGCAGGACGTCCTGGGCGAGGAAGACGAACAGCGAGAGGCTCTCCAGGGCGAGGACGAGGCCGAAGAACGCCTGCGGCGTCCAGCGTCCGCGGGTGCCCACCTTCCACTCCGCCAGCAGCACCACGGGCACGAGGATGACGGTGAGCAGCACCATCACCAGCGACATCCCGTCGAGCCCGACCGCCCACCAGGCGCCGAACGCCGGGATCCAGGGCGCCAGCTCGCCGAGGGTGGCGCCCCCGGCGTAGAGCACAGCCACGGCCACGCCGACGACGGCGGTGAGCAGGGCGAACACCATGCCGACGCCGCGCGCGATCTGCTTCACCGGCAGGCACAGGACGGCGGCACCCACCAGCGGCACGAGGCCGAGGAACGTGAGCCAGGGGAACGTCATGATCATCTCCTCCCTCAGCCCAGCTGGGTGAGGATCAGCACCGCGCCGACCAGCAGGACGCCGATCGTCATGGTGAGGGCGTACGCGCGGACCTGGCCGGTCTGCAGGCGCCGTGTCCGGGCGGACAGGCCCGAGAACACCGTGCCGATGCCGTCCGCGCCGACGTCGAGGACCCGGCTGTCGTTGGCCACCAGGCCGCGGGCGAGCACGAGCGTGGGCTGCACCACCAGGGCGTCGTTGATCGCGTCGCCGAACAGGTCGTTGCGTCCGGCGATCGTGATCGGGTTGCGGGAGGCGGGCGCGGTGTCGGGCACCGGCTTCGTCCCGAACAGCCACCACGCCAGGCCGACGCCGGCGGCGACGAGCAGCATGGTGAGCCAGCCGATCGGCGTGGGCAGCCACTCGACCTCGTGCGCGTGCGCGCCGGTCGCGGGCTCCAGCCACTCCTGGATCCAGCCGTTCATGACCACGCCGGCCACCACGCTGAAGAACGCGAGGATGACCAGCGGCACCGTCATCACCTTCGGCGACTCGTGCGGGTGGACGCCGTCACGCCAGCGCTTCTCGCCGAAGAAGGTCATCAGCATCAGGCGGGTCATGTAGAACGCGGTCACGCCCGCGCCCAGGAGGGCGGCGACCCCGGCCACCGTGCTGACCTCGAAGGCCGCCTCGATGATGTGGTCCTTGGAGAAGTAGCCGGCCAGCGGCGGGATGCCGATGATCGCGAGGTACCCCATCGCGAAGGTCCAGAAGGTGACCCGGGTGACGTTCCACAGGGCGCCGTAGTGGCGCATGTTCACGTCGTCGTCCATGGCGTGCATCACCGAGCCGGCGCCGAGGAACATGTTGGCCTTGAAGAAGCCGTGGGTGAGCAGGTGGAAGATCGCGAAGGCGTAGCCGACCGGCCCCAGCCCGGCGGCGAGCATCATGTAGCCGATCTGGCTCATCGTCGAACCGGCCAGCACCTTCTTGATGTCGTCCTTGCTCGTGCCGATCCAGGCGCCGACGAGCAGCGTCACGGTACCGACGAGCACGACGGCCGTGGTCGCGGCGGCGGACATCTCGAAGATCGCGTGGCTGCGGACCACGAGGTACACGCCCGCGGTCACCATCGTCGCGGCGTGGATCAGCGCCGACACCGGGGTCGGGCCCTCCATGGCGTCCAGGAGCCAGGCCTGGAGGGGCACCTGCGCGGACTTGCCGCAGGCGCCGAGGAGCAGCAGCAGGCCCATCGTCGTGGACCAGAACGGGTCGAGCTTCGCCGCACCCTCGTTGACCGCGACGAAGGCGGAGCTGCCGAACAGCGCCAGCATGCTCATCACGGCCATCGTCATGCCGAGGTCGCCGACGCGGTTCATCACGAAGGCCTTCTTCGCCGCAGCGGCCGCGGACGGCTTGTGCTGCCAGAAGCCGATCAGCAGGTAGGACGCCAGGCCCACGCCCTCCCAGCCGACGAAGAGCACCAGGTAGTTGTCGGCGAGCACCAGGATCAGCATCGCCGCGATGAACAGGTTCAGGTAGGCGAAGAAGCGGCGGCGGCGCTCGTCGTGGGCCATGTAGCCCACCGAGTAGATGTGGATCAGCGAGCCGACGCCGGTGATCAGCAGGGCGAAGAGGATCGACAACTGGTCGACCAGCAGGCCCGCCTGCACCTTCCACATGCCGGTGGTGATCCAGTCGAAGAGCGGGACGGTGACCGCGCGGGCCTCCGGCCCGGCCAGCAGCTGGTGGGCGAACAGGCAGCTCGCCAGGCTGAACGACACCAGCACGGCCCCGACGGCGAGCCAGTGGCCCACCCGGTCGAGGATCCGTCCGCCGATGAGGAGGAACGCGGCGACCACGGCCGGCACGGCGATCATCAGCCACGCGTAGCTGAACATGCCGGTCGCGGGAACCAGGGTTTCCAGGGTGATCATCTGAGTGCGCCCCTCACAGCTTCAGCAGGTTCGCCGCGTCCACAGAGGTGGAGCGCCGGGTGCGGTAGATGGTGATGATGATGCTCAGGCCGACCACGACCTCCGCCGCGGCGACCACCATCACGAAGAAGGTGGCGACCTGGCCGTCGAGCCCGCCGCGCGCCAGCGCGAAGGCGACCATGACGAGGTTCGCGGCGTTCAGCATCAGCTCGACCGACATGAAGGCCACCAGCGCGTTGCGCCGGATCATCACCCCGATGGTCCCGATGGTGAACAGGATCGCGGCCAGGTACAGGTAGTTGTCTGGGCTCACTGGTCGTCCTCCTCGGCACGGGGACCCTCGATGGCTTCGAAGGCTTCAGCGGTGGTGCGGCTCAGGGCGGGGGCGTCCAGGATCACGCCGCGGCTGGCGAGCGCTGCCGAGACGGACGCCTCGCTCACCGTGCCGTCGGGCAGCAGGGCAGGGGTCGCGATCCCGTTGTGGCGGGCCAGGACGCCGGAGTTCGGCAGCGAGCCCGGGTGCGCCCCGGACGCCGCGTAGTCGCGCAGGCGCTTCTCCGCCAGGTCGCGCTGGGTCACCTTCGGTCGGGTGCGGGCGTGCTGGCCCAGCACCATGGCACCGACCGCTGCCGTGATCAGCAGGGCGGAGGTGAGCTCGAAGGCGAACACGTAGCGACCGAAGATCAGGGCGGCCAGCGACTCGACGTTGCCGCCGTGCGCGGCGTTGGCCTGGTCGAGCCCGACCTGGGGGCCGCCGGCGAGCGCCCCGCCGATCCCGAAGACGATCAGCCCGAGCATGCCGGCGCCGGCCAGCCAGGCGGCGACCTTCTGGCCCTTCAGCGTCTCGACCACCGAGTCGGGGGTGTCGACGCCGACCAGCATCAGGACGAACAGGAACAGCATCATGATCGCGCCGGTGTAGACGATGATCTGCACGAACGTCAGGAACATCGCGTTCAGCGAGGCGTAGAGCACGGCCAGGTTCACCATCACGAACGCCATGCTCAGCGCGGCGTACACGGCCTTGCGGAAGAACAGCAGGCCGAGCGCACCGAGCACCATCAGCGGCGCGACGATCCAGAAGGTGACCTCCTGGCCGGTGACGAGCGGGATCATCGGGTGCCTCCAGCGGAGTCGCCGACCACGGGGGTGCGGTTGTCGGGCTTGCCGGTCGCCGGCAGGCCGAGGAAGTAGGCCTTCTCGTCCTCGCCCAGACGGCGCGGGTGCGGCGGCTCCTCCATGCCCGGCAGGAGCGGGGCCAGCAAGCGGTCCTTGGTGTAGATCATCTTCTCCCTGCTGGTGTCGGCCAGCTTGAAGTCGTTGGTCATCGTGAGCGCCCGCGTCGGGCACGCCTCGATGCACAGGCCGCACAGGATGCAGCGCAGGTAGTTGATCTGGTACACCCGGCCGTACCGCTCACCCGGGCTGTAGCGGGCGTCCTCGGTGTTGTCCGCACCCTCGACGTAGATCGCGTCCGCGGGGCAGGCCCACGCGCACAGCTCGCAGCCGACGCACTTCTCCAGCCCGTCCGGCCAGCGGTTCAGCTGGTGCCGGCCGTGGAAGCGCGGCGCGGTGATCTTCTCCTTGCCCTTCTCCGGGTAGCCCTGGGTGAAGGTCTTGCGGAACATCGTCCTGAAGGTGACGCCGAAGCCGGCCCACGGGTCGAAGATGCCCATTACTGCTCCTCTCCGGCGGGACGCTCCGGTTCTGCGGTGGACGGGACCACGCCGGTGAGCTCCGGGAGCACCTGGCCCGGCATCGGCGGGACGGGGTAGCCGCCCGCGAAGGCGTCGAACGGCCCGTCGTCCTCCTCCTCGGGGACGGGCTCTGGCTTCTCCCCGATCAGCAGGACGGCCACGATCACCAGGGCGACGGCGATGATCACGCCCCACAGGATCGGGCCCTGCTGGAGCAGGTTCTCCTGACGCAGCGCCTGGAAGGTCGCGATCACGATGATCCACGCCAGCGCGACCGGGATCAGGCCCTTCCAGCCCAGCTTCATGAACTGGTCGTAGCGGAACCGCGGCAGCGTGCCGCGCAGCCAGACGAACATCGAGATGAACAGCTGGACCTTGATCACGAACCAGATCGGGCCGAGCCAGGGGTTGTTCAGCGGTTCGATCGCGTTGAGCGGCCAGATCGGCAGGTAGCCGCCCATGAACAGCGTGGTGGCGATCGCAGAGACCGTGGCCATGTTGATGTACTCGGCCAGGAAGTAGACCGCGTACCGGAAGCCGGAGTACTCGGTGATGTAGCCGGAGACCAGCTCGGACTCCGCCTCGGGGAGGTCGAACGGCGCGCGGTTGGTCTCGCCGACCATCGAGATCACGTAGATCACGAAGGACGGCAGGAGCAGCAGCCAGTACCAGGTCTGGAGCTTGATGTCGACGCCGAACGGCAGCAGCGGCGTCCGCTGGGCCTCGACGATCTGGTGGGTGGACATCGAGCCGGCGTAGAGGAAGACCGACACCAGGGCCAGGCCCATCGCGATCTCGTAGGAGATCATCTGCGCGCTGGAGCGCAGGCCGCCGAGCAGCGAGTACGGGGAGTTGGACGACCACCCGGCCAGCACGAAGCCGTAGATGCCGACCGAGGTCACCGCCAGCAGCACGAGCACGCCGACTGGCAGGTCGGTGAGCTGGAGGTAGGTCTTGACGCCGAACATCTCGACCTCACCGCCGAACGGGATGACAGCCCAGGCCGTGAAGGCGGCGGTGCCGGCGATCATCGGGGCGAGGGTGAACAGCACCCGGTCGACCATGGAGGGCATGAAGTCCTCCTTGATCAGGAGCTTCATGCCGTCGGCGAGCGCCTGCCCGAGGCCCAGGGGGCCGTTCATGATCGGGCCCAGGCGATGCTGCATCTTGCCGACAAGGCGCCGCTCGTACCAGACGTTGAAGATCGTCCAGACCAGCAGGACGACGAACAGGACGACGACCTTGATCAGGACCAGCCACCACGGATCGTTCATTCCGCGCCTCCCACGCTCAGCGTCACCTCGTCACCGAAGACCACGCCCAGTTCGCCGAGCGGGGTGCCGGGCGAGTTCTGCGGCACCCACACGGTGCCCTCGGCCATGCCCGGGGTGACCGCGACCGGGAGGCTGTACCAGCCCGCGCCGCCGCTCACCGCCACCTGGTCTCCGTCCACGACGCCCAGCGCGGTGGCCAGCGCCGGGCTCACCCGGGCCAGCGACGGCTTCGCCGTGGCCGCGAGGGCCGCCTCGTTGTCCTGGCCGCGCCCGCCGTCGATCAGCTGTCGCCAGGTGGCCAGGCGGACGGTCGCCTCGCCTTCGGTGACCCTGACCGGCTTCGCGGGCTTCGTCGCGGCCTTGCGCGCGGGCTTCTTCTGCGCGGCCGGTGCCGCCGACCACGTGCCCAGCTCGGTGAGTTCCGTGAGCGCCTGCTGCGGGGTGCGGACGCCCAGCGGCGTGCCCAGTGCGTCGGCCAGCGCCGCGAGCACGCGAAGGTCGGTCATCGGCGTGTTCGGCTGCCGGATCACGGTGTTCACCCGTCCCGGACGGTGCTCCCAGTTCAGGAAGGTGCCGGCGTGCTCCTCGATCAGCGCGACCGGGAAGACCACGTCGGCCCGCTCGGTGACCTCGGACAGCCGGTTCTCCAGGCTGACCACGAACCCGGCCTCCTCCAGCCCGGCGCGGGCGGCGGCGGCATCGGCGAAGTCCGCCGGCTCCACGCCCGCGACGACCAGCGCCTTCAGCTCACCGGACGCGGCCGCGGCGAGCATCGCCGCAGCCTCCAGCCCGTCGCCGGTGGGCAGGGCCCCGACCTCCCAGGCAGCGGCGAGGTCGACCCGCGCGGCGCTGTCGGCCAGCGGACGGCCACCGGGCAGCAGCCCGGGCAGGCACCCGGCCTCGACCGCACCCCGGTCGCCCGCGCGACGCGGCACCCAGGCCAGCCGCGCGCCGGTTGCGTCCGCGACCTCTGCCGCGGCGGCCAGCGCGCCGGGGGCGAGCGCCGCACGCTCCCCCACCAGCAGGACGTCGCCGGCAGAGAGCTCCAGCGCGCGCAGGGCAGCGGCCTCCTCGCCCGGCACCGTCGCCAGGACGGCGGCGTTCAGCTTGGCGATGCCGTTGCTGGCGAACGGGGCGATCGCGGTGACCTTCAGGCCCTTCTTGCGCACGGCCTTGCGGAGCCGGAGGAACACCAGCGGCGACTCCTCCTCCGGCTCGAAGCCCACGAGCACCACGTGCGATGCGGTCTCCAGGTCGGCGTAGGTGACCGCATCGGCGAGGGTGCGGCCCGCCACGCGGGTGGCCAGGAACTGCGCCTCGTCCACGCCCGCGGGGCGGGAACGGAAGTCGATGCTGTTCGTGCCGAGCACGGCGCGGGCGAACTTGCTGTAGCCGTAGGCGTCCTCGAGCGTGAGGCGCCCACCGGTCAGCACGCCGACGCTGTTGCCGGCCGCGGCCAGCCCGGCGACGGCGGCGTCGATCGCCTCGGGCCAGGAGGCCACGCGCAGCGCGCCGTCCTCGCGGATCAGCGGCCGGGTGAGCCGGTCGTCTCCACGGGCGGAGACGAAGGCGAAGCGGCCCTTGTCACAGTTCCACTCCTCGTTCACCTCCGCGAACTCGCCGGCGAGCCGGCGCTTCACCTGGAAGTGCCGCTGGTCCGTACGCAGCCGGCAGCCGCTCGCGCAGTGCTCGCAGGTGACGTCGGTGCTGACCAGGTCGAACGGGCGGCTCTGGAACCGGTACGACGCCGAGGTGAGGGCGCCGACGGGGCAGATCTGCACGACGTTGCCGGAGAAGTAGGAGTCGTAGGGGTGGTCGGCGTAGCGGCCCACCTGCTGGAGGGCGCCGCGCTCGACCAGGGCGATGAACGGGTCGCCGGAGATCTGCTCGGAGAACCGGGTGCAGCGCGCGCAGAGCACGCAGCGCTCGCGGTCGAGGAGGATCTGCGCGGAGATCGGCACCGGCTTGGGGAACGTCCGCTTCACGCCCTCGTAGCGGGACTCGCCGCGCCCGTTGGACAGCGCCTGGTTCTGCAGCGGGCACTCCCCGCCCTTGTCGCAGATCGGGCAGTCGAGCGGGTGGTTGATCAGCAGGAACTCCAGCATGCCGGTCTGGGCCTTGGCCGCGACCGGCGAGGTGAGCTGGGTCCGGATCTGCATGCCGGGCGCGCACTCCAGGGTGCAGGACGCCTGCGGCTTGGGCATGCCCCGGCCGTTGCCCATGTCGGGCACCTCGACCATGCACTGCCGGCACGCGCCGACGGGGTCGAGAAGCGGGTGGTCGCAGAACCGCGGGATCGCGATCCCGATCATCTCCGCGGCACGGATGGCCAGCGTGCCCTTCGGCACCTGCACCTCGGTGCCGTCGATGGTGACGGTGATGGTCTCCACCGGCGCCACCGGGCCGGTGGGCTTCGTGACCACGCTCATGCGTGCACCTCAACCTTCTCCTGCACCTCGAACAGGGCGCTGCGGCCGTACGGGAAGAGCTCCCAGGCGGGCGTGGTGCGGCCGGCCTCGAACTCGGAGCGGAAGTGCCGCACCGCGCTGGTGACGCAGGCGACCGCCCCGTCCGCGAGCGCGCAGAACGACTTGCCGCCCATGTTGTCGCAGATGTCGAGGAGCTTCTCCACGTCCCCGTCCTGCGCGGTGCCCGCCTCGAAGCTCTTCAGCAGCTGCACCAGCCACCAGTTGCCCTCGCGGCAGGGCGTGCACTTGCCGCAGGACTCGTGCTTGTAGAACTCCACCCAGCGCAGCGTCGTGCGCACCACGGAGGTGGTCTCGTCGAACACCTGGAGGGCCTTGGTGCCCAGCATCGACCCGACGCCGCCCATGCCCTCGTAGTCCAGCGGGACGTCCAGGTGCTCCGCGGTGAGGATCGGGGTGGAGGAACCGCCCGGCGTCCAGAACTTCAGCTCGTGGCCGTCCCTGATGCCACCGGACAGCTCGAGCAGCTGCCGCAGCGTGATCCCCAGCGGCGCCTCGAACTGGCCGGGACGCTTCACGTGCCCCGACAGCGAGTACAGGGTCATGCCCTTGGACTTCTCGGTGCCCATCGAGCCGAACCACGCCGACCCGTTCTTCACGATCGACGGGACGCTGGAGATCGACTCCACGTTGTTGATCACCGTCGGCGACGCGTACAGGCCCGCCACCGCGGGGAACGGCGGACGCAGCCGCGGCTGGCCACGGCGACCCTCGAGCGAGTCGAGCAGCGCCGTCTCCTCGCCGCAGATGTAGGCGCCGGCGCCGGCGTGCACGATGATGTCGAGGTCGTACCCGGAACCGAGGATGTCCTTGCCGAGGTAGCCCTTGTCGTAGGCCTCTGCGACCGCCTGCTGCATCCGCCGGATGACGTGCAGCACCTCACCCCGGATGTACACGAACGCGGTGTGGCAGTCGATCGCGTAGGAGGCGATGATCATGCCCTCCACCAGCGTGTGCGGGCTGGCAAGCAGCAGCGGCATGTCCTTGCAGGTGCCCGGCTCGGACTCGTCGGCGTTCACGACGAGGTACTTCGGGTTCGGGTTGTCCTTCGGCACGAAGCTCCACTTCATGCCGGTCGGGAAGCCCGCGCCGCCGCGCCCGCGCAGGCCGGAGTCCTTCACCAGGTCGGTGACCTCGGACGGGGTCATCTTCAGCGCGGTGGCGACGGCCTCGTAGCCGCCGGCCTTCCGGTGGGCCTCGAGCGTCCAGGACTTCTCGGTTCCCCAGTTCGCCGAGAGGACGGGAGTCAGCGTGTCGGTCACTTGGCGTCCTCCGGCTTCGGCGCGGCCCAGGAGTTCGCGTCCGCGATCGTCTTGCCCAGCAGGGACGCCTCGCCCGCGCTGGGGCCCTCGTCCGCGCGGCCGTCCGGGAACCCGGCGAGCACGCGCTCGGCCTCGCGCCAGCTGGTGATCGTCGCGCCGCGGGTCGAGCGGACCTCCTTGCCGGCGGCCAGGTCGTCGAGCAGCGCGTCGGCCTTCTGCGGGGTCATGTTGTCCATGAACTCCCAGTTGACCATCATCACCGGGGCGAAGTCGCAGGCCGCGTTGCACTCGACCCGCTCCAGGCTGAACCGGCCGTCGGCCGTGGTCTCGTCCGGGCCGATGCCCAGCTTCTCCGAGACCCGGTCGAGCAGGGCGTCCCCGCCCATCACCGCGCACAGCGCCGTGGTGCAGACCCCCACGTGGTGGGTGCCGCCCGGACGGCGCCGGTACATCGTGTAGAAGGTGGCGACACCGGACACCTGCGCCGTGGTGATGCCGAGCACGTCTGCGCAGGCCTGGATGCCGGCCGGGGAGATCCGGCCGTCGACGCTCTGCACCAGGTGCAGCATCGGCAGCAGCGCCGAGCGCGGCTGCGGGTACCGGCCGGCGAGCTCGCGCAGCTCCGCCATCGTGGTCTCGTCGATGCTCGTCGAGGTGTCGGTCATGTCCACCTCGCCCGAATCCGGGAAGAAGGACTGGAACTCGTGGCCGCTCATCGGTCGACGCCTCCCATCACGGGGTCGAGGGAGCCGATGGCCACCACGACGTCGGCGATCATGCCGCCCTCGCACTGGATCGGCACGGACTGGAGGTGGTTGAACCCGGGGTCGCGCATGTGGACGCGGAACGGACGGGTGCCGCCGTCGGACACGACGTGGCACGCCAGCTCGCCCTTGGGGCCCTCGATCGGCACGTAGGCCTGGCCGGGCGGCACGCGGAAGCCCTCGGTCACCAGCTTGAAGTGGTGGATCAGCGCCTCCATGGACTCGCCCATGATGTGCGCGATGTGCTCGTGGCTGTTGCCCTGGCCGTCCGGACCGAGCGCCAGCGTGGCGGGCCAGGCGATCTTCGGGTCGTCGATCATCACCGGCTGCCCGGTGGAGGCCTCCAGCCGGTCGGTGGCCTGCTTGACGATCTTCAGGCTCTCCCACATCTCGTCCAGCCGCACGCGGAAGCGGCCGTAGGCGTCCGAGGTGTCCCAGGTGATCACGTCGAAGTCGTAGGTCTCGTAGCCGCTGTAGGGCTGCTGCTTGCGCAGGTCCCACGCGTAGCCGGTGGAGCGCAGCACCGGGCCGGTGACGCCGAGGGCGAAGCACGCGCTCAGGTCCTGGTAGCCGATGCCGCACATGCGGCCCTTGAAGATCGGGTTCTCGTTGCAGAACGCCGCGTACTCGGGCAGGTGCTTCTCGAGCCAGCCGATCAGGTCGCGCAGCTGCGCGATGCCGGTCTCGGGCAGGTCGAGAGCGACGCCGCCGGGACGGATGTAGGCGTGGTTCATGCGCAGGCCGGTGACGGCCTCGAAGAAGTCGAGGATCATCTCGCGCTCGCGGAAGCCGATCGTCATCACCGTGAGGGCGCCGATCTCCATGCCGCCGGTGCCGATGGCGACCAGGTGGGACGCGATCCGGCACAGCTCCATCATCAGCACGCGGATGTCGTTGGCGCGCTGCGGGATCTGGTCCTCGATACCGAGCAGCCGCTCGACAGCCAGGCAGTACGCGGCCTCGTTGAAGATCGGGGCGACGTAGTCCATCCGCGTCACGAACGTGGTGCCCTGGGTCCAGGACCGGTACTCCATGTTCTTCTCGATGCCGGTGTGCAGGAAGCCGATGCCCGGGCGGATGCTGGTGACCGTCTCGCCGTCGCACTCCACCATCAGCCGCAGCACGCCGTGCGTGGACGGGTGCTGGGGGCCCATGTTGATGACGAGGACCTCGTCGCCGCGCTCGGCCTGCTCGCTCGCGATGTCGGCCCAGTCGCCGCCGCCGACGGCGGTGTAGACGGTGCCCTCTGTCTCCTCGCCCGGGTTGGCGTAGAGGTCGCGGTCCTCGGCGCTCATCGGTAGTCCCTCCGCTGGTCGACCGGCGGCACGGTGGTGCCCTTGTACTCGATCGGGATACCGCCGAGCGGGTAGTCCTTGCGCTGCGGGTGCCCGACCCAGTCGTCCGGCATCAGGATCCGCGTGAGGTGCGGGTGGCCGTCGAAGATGATGCCGAACATGTCCCAGGTCTCGCGCTCGTGCCAGTCCGCCGCCGGGTAGGTGGCCACGACGCTCGGCACGTGGGGGTCGCCGTCGGGGCAGGTCGTCTCCACGCGCAGCCGGCGGTTGTGGGTCATCGACTGGAGGTGGTAGGCGACGTGCAACTCCGCGCCGGCGTCCTCGGGGTAGTGGACGCCGGAGACCGACGCGCAGAACTCGAAGCGCAGCAGCGCGTCGTCGCGCAGCGTCTGCATGACCTCGGCGAGCTTCTCGCGGGAGACGTGGAAGGTGAGCTCGCCACGGTCGAGGACGACCGAGACGATCGGGTCCTCCACCAGCGCCAGCAGCCGGGAGTGGACGTCGTCGTACCAGGAGCCGTACGGCGGCTCGGACGGTGCCGGCCAGCCGGTCACCCGGACGATCCGGCTGTAGCCGGAGGTGTCCCCGGTGCCCGTGCTCCACATGCCCTTCGTGGTGGCGATCGGCTTGGCGTCGGTGGGTGCGGCGGGCACGAGGTCCGGGTTCGGCTGCGCGTCCTCGCGCTCGACGCCGGCCTTCGGCGACGCCTCCGGCGCGGTGACCTTCTCGTCGACCGTCTTCTCCTCGCCGGGAACCTTGTCGCTCATCGCAGGAGGCCCTTCATCTCGTGGGTGGCCGGCGCGACCAGCGCCGCCGCCTCCGCCGCCTCCCAGGCCTCCAGCTCGTTGCGGGCCATCGGCCGCTTCGCCACGATGTCCTTCTTCAGCTTGAACATCGCGTCGATCAGCATGTCGGGGCGCGGCGGGCAGCCGGGCACGTAGACGTCCACGGGCACGAGGTGGTCGCCACCCTGGACGATCGCGTAGTTGTTGAACATGCCGCCGGAGGAGGCGCACACGCCCATCGCCATCACCCACTTCGGGTTGGGCATCTGGTCGTAGACCTGCCGCAGCACGGGGGCCATCTTCTGGCTGATCCGGCCGGAGATGATCATCAGGTCGGCCTGGCGGGGTGAGGCCCGGAAGACCTCCTGGCCCCAGCGGCCGGCGTCGAACCGCGGCGCGCCGTAGGTCATCATCTCGATCGCGCAGCACGCGAGGCCGAACGTCGCCGGCCACAGGGACGCCTGCCGCATCCAGCCGAACACCCCTTCGAGGGTGGTCAGAACGACGCCCTGGGGGATCTTGTCCTCAATGCCCATATCAGCCAGCCCTAACCGTTTCTCAGTCCCACTCCAGGCCCCCGCGACGCCACACGTAGGCGTACGCGATGAAGACCGTGGCCATGAACAGCACCATCTCGAACAGGGCGAACAGGCCCAGCTGCGAGAAGGTCACCGCCCACGGGTAGAGGAAGATGGTCTCGATGTCGAACACGATGAACAACATCGCGATGATGTAGTACTTGATCGGGAACCGGCCGCCGCCCATCGGCTGGGGCGTGGGCTCGATGCCGCACTCGTACGAGCTGTACTTGACCTTGTTCCAGCGCCGCGGGCCGAGGAACGCGCTCAGCAGGATGGAGATCGCCAGGAACCCGGCGGCCAGAGCCATGATGCCCAGCAGCGGAATGTAGGGGCTCATCTGCGTGGGGTTCCCTTCTGCGTCGAGAGGCGCACCGGTGTGGTCATGCTGAGGGTGCCATCTTTGCGACGGTGGTGATGACCTTGTCCATCCAATCACCATCCCGGGTGTCGTAGAGGTGGGCGAGCAGTTTCATCGTGAACCGCATCAGCGTGGGCCGCGGTAGACCGTAGCGGGTGCACAGGTGCATCACCTGCGGGTGCTCGATCAGGGAGACGAACACCTGACCGAGCCGGAAGTACCCGCCCCACTCCGCCTTCAGTCGTGCCGGGTAGCCCCGCAGCGCGCGCTCGGCACTGGGGGTGCCGAAGCCCCGGAAGTGGGCGTCCGCGATGGCGTCCGCCGCCATCTCCGCCGCCTCCATCGCGTAGGAGATGCCCTCGCCGTTGAACGGCGAGATCATGCCGCCGGAGTCGCCGACCAGCAGCAGGCCGCGCGTGTAGGCCGGCTGGCGGTTGAAGCTCATCGGCAGCGCCGCGCCCAGGGTCGGGCCGACCTGGTTCTCGGGGCGGAAGCCCCACTCCGGCGGGGTGTTCGCCAGCCACCGCCCGAACATCTCGCGGTAGTTCAGCTTCGCCGGCTCCGAGCTGGACCCGACCGTGCCCAGGCCGACGTTGACGGTGCCGTCCCCCATGCCGAAGACCCAGCCGTACCCGGGGAGCAGGTTCGACTCGCCCGGCTTGCCGTCCCACAGCTCCAGCCAGGACTCCATGTAGTCGTCGTGGGTGCGGGGGCTGGTGAAGTAGGCACGGACGGCGACGCCCATCGGGCGGTCGGTGCGCTTGGCGAGCCCCATGGACAGCGCCAGCCGGGCGGAGTTGCCGTCCGCGGCGATGACCACCGGTGCCCGGAAGCTGCGCCCGTCCTTGCTGGTGACCCCGACGATCCGGTCGGTGCGCGGGTCGATGATCGGCGCGGTCACGTTGGTCCGCTCGAACAGCCGGGCCCCGCCGGACACCGCGCGGTCGGCGAGGATCTTGTCGAACTCCGCCCGCGCCCGCACCAGCCCGTACGGCGGGAACTCGGCCAGTTCCGGCCAGGGCAGCTCGAACGGCTCGGTGCGCCCGCCGTAGACCCGCAGGCCCTTGTTGCGGACCCAGCCCGCCTCCTCGCTGGTGTCGATGCCCAGCCGGATCAACTGCTTGACCGCGCGCGGGGTCAGGCCGTCGCCGCAGACCTTCTCCCTGGGGAAGGTCGCCTTCTCGAGGAGGACGACGTCGAGTCCGCGATCGGCGAGGTGCGCCGCGGCCGTGGACCCGCCGGGCCCCGCCCCGACGACGATCACGTCGGCACCGATGGCGGAGCCGCTGGCCGGTCGGGCCGGCATCGGCTCTGGCATGCGCGCTCCTGGAAGCAGGTAGGGGGACTCGGGCAAGTCTAGGCAGAACACGTCGAGAGGGCCATTTGGCGCCCCGGTCGGGCGGTGTCCGGGGAGCGACTATCCTGCCAGCGTGATCCATCACCCGCCGGGCCCGCAGTGGCGCGCGACGACCGTGGAGATCGATGATCCCGGCGACCTCGCGTCCTACCTGCCCCCGACCGGCGGGCACGCCTGGCTGCGCCGGGGCGACGGCATGGTCGGCATCGGGGAGGTCGCCCGCTTCGAGGGCGGGACGGCGGCAGAGGCCGACGAGTGGTGGGAGCAGGTGTGCTCCCGCATGGAGCAGGAGACAGAGCTGCCGGAGGTCTCCGGTGTCGGGCCGATCGCCTTCGCGTCCTTCGTGTTCGACCCCGACCACTCCGACCACCGCTCGGTGGTGATCGTCCCGCGGCTGGTGATCGGGCGCCGCAAGGGGCGCTCGTGGCTGACCGCGATCGGCGCCGCGTCCGGACGGGAACCCGCGCTCCCCGCCGCGGAGGCCGCACCGCCGGTCCCTGCCGGCACGCGTGGAGTGGGCACGAGCCTCGACACCGACGCCTGGCAGGCGATCGTGCGGGAGGCTGTGGGACGGATCGGCGCCGGCCTGCTCGACAAGGTGGTGCTTGCTCGGGCCGTCACCCTCGAGGCGCCGGAGCCGCTCGACGCGCGCTCCCTGGTCACCGGGCTCGCGCAGCGCTACCCCACCTGCTGGACCTACCACGTGGACGGGCTGGTCGGAGCGTCCCCGGAGATGCTCATCCGGCGCGAGGACGGGCTGGCGACCTCGCGGGTGCTGGCCGGGACCATCCGGCGCAACGGCGGCGAGGAGCTGGACCTGAAGCTCGCCCAGGCCCTGGCCCGGTCGGGCAAGAACCTGGCCGAGCACGAACTGGCCGTCGACTCCGTCGCCCGCGCGCTCGAGCCCTTCTGCTCCGGCATGAACGTGCCCGACGCCCCGTACGTGCTCGAACTGCCCAACGTGCTGCACCTCGCCTCGGACGTCACGGCCGTGGTGCACCCCGGGGTGAGCGTGCTTCGGCTGGCCGGGGAGCTGCACCCCTCCGCCGCGGTCTGCGGGACGCCCACCGTCGCCGCCCGCGCCACCATCGCCGAACTCGAGCACCTCGACCGGGGCCGCTACTCCGGCCCGGTCGGCTGGCTCGACACCGGCGGCGACGGCGAGTTCGCGATCGCGCTGCGCTGTGGCCTGATCGACCCCGACGACCGCCGCCGGATCACGATCTACGCCGGCTGCGGGATCGTCGCGGAGTCCGACCCGGTGGAGGAGTACGCAGAGACCGAGGCGAAGTTGTTGCCCATGATGGAGGCCCTCGGCGTCGACACCGCCGGGCACTGAGCCCGTCGCCGCAGGTCGGCGACCGCCTGGTCAGGCGCCGCGGCGGTGCGCCTCCAGCCAGTCGAGGGCGGCCCCGGTGAACGCCGCGGTGAAGCGCGGCGCGTGGCTGCCGCCGGCGATCGTCCAGAGCGCGATGCCCGCGCCGTCCCGGCAGCCGTCCCACCCGGTCGGGGTGAGGTCGTCGCCGGCGATCCCATCGTCGGCGTCCAGCCGGGCTCCCGTGGTCGGGTCCTGCGCACAACCGTCCGCCTCGCGCCAGCGTCCCACGGTCGCTTCGGCCCCCGTGAAGGGGTTGCCGTTGATGTCCCCGCCGTCGTAACCGACGGTCTCGTCCGCGTCGCCGTGCACCTGGAGGACGCTCACCGGACGCGCGGGAGCGCAGTCGGTGCCGGTGTCGAGCGCTCCGGCGACCGAGACGATCGCCGCGATCCGGTCCGCGTGCCCGCACGCCAGCCGGTGGGCGAGGAACCCGCCGTTGGAGTGGCCGACCACGAACACCCGTCCGGGGTCGACCGGGTGGGCCGCCGCGACGGCGTCGATCACGCGGAGGATGTGGCCCTTGTCGTCCACGCCGGAGTCGTGGAAGTCGCAGCACGCCCGCCCGGCGTTCCAGAAGGTGTTGCCCTCGCTGTCCGTGCTCGCCTGCGGCGCGGCCACCAGGATCCCCCTGCGGCCGGCGGCCGGGGACAGTCCGAGGAACTCGACCACTCCGGCCGCCTGGCCGGTGTAGCCGTGCAGCGCCACCACGAGGGCGGCCGGCGCCTCCGGCGCGCGATCGGGGAGGTACAGCAGGACGGGCCGGCCGTCGACATCCAGGGTCAGGGGCGCGGGGCCGGCGTCCGGGGTGGCGGGGGTGGGCGACGCCGGGACGCGGGTCGCGGACGAGACGGGGGTCACCGCACCGGCCCCGGCACAGCCGCCCAGAGCCACCGCAGCGGCGAGCGCGGCGACGACGAGTCGCCCGGCTCCCCTCCCGACCCTTCGGCTCACCGTTCCAGCCTCGCACACGCCACGGTCCGGCACACGGGGCTAGGAGTCCGCGCCGCGCGGGATGCCCAGGGTGGCGAGCAGGTCCTCGTGGAACTGGATCCACACCAGCTGGCAGGACGCCCGGTCGGGCGCGTCCAGCCAGTCGTGGCGTCCCCGCTTCACCCGTGCCAGCGCGGCGGCGTGCAGGCCGGCGTAGCCGTCGAACCGGACCAGCACGTCGGTGAGGGTCGCGCACAGCGCGGCGAGCTCGTCGTCACAGGCCTCCAGCTCGACCAGCACGCGGTCGTCCCACACCGGGTCGGTGTGGTCGTTGGCCGCCAGCCGGTCCCAGCGCGTCGCGCGCAGCTGCCAGTCGGTGCAGGCCTGCCCGTGGCGGCGGTTGACCGGCAGGAACGCGGCGTGCACCGCGGCGACCACGTCGCGCGCACCGGCGGCGTCCAGCTCCTCCGCGAGCAGGCGTTCCTCCTCCTGCCTCCCGCGTGCGGTCATCGACCACGTCTCGCCGAAGCCGTCGTGCCGGCGCACCCAGCCGTAGGCCTGCGCGTCCAGCAGGTGCTCGCGGACCTCGGCGGACGGCAGGCCGAAGCGTTGCGCGACGGCGTCCACGGACGGGCCGCCCAGCACCCGGACGCCGTGCAGGGCCAGCAGCGCGGGGGCGGACCGGCGGCTCATGCCCGGTCCCCCGCCGGGGACGGCTCGAGGAGGCCGCGGATGTCGTCGGCCGTCAGCGGCGCGGCCAGGTCGCCCGCCTCCCCGACGACCTTGGCGAACAGATCGCGCTTGCGCTCCTGCAGTGCCACCACCTTCTCCTCGATCGTGTCCTCGGAGACCATCCGGTACACCATCACGTGCTTGTCCTGCCCGATGCGGTGGGTGCGGTCGATCGCCTGGAGCTCCGCAGCGGGATTCCACCACGGGTCGAGGATGAACACGTAGTCCGCCTCGGTGAGGGTGAGCCCGAAGCCGCCGGCCTTCAGGCTGATCAGGAAGACGGGGTCCGAGCCGGTCCGGAATGCCTCGATCCGTGCCGCGCGGTCGCGGGTCCGCCCGTCGAGGTAGGACGCACCGATGCCCTCCTCGCGCAACCGGTCGCGCACCAGCCCCAGGTAGCCGGTGAACTGGCTGAAGACCAGCGCCCGGTGGCCCTCGGCGGCGAGCTCTGTGACCAGTTCGACCAGGGCGTCGATCTTCGCGGAGACCGCAGGGTGCCCCGGGACCACCAGCGCCGGTGACAGCGCCAGCTGGCGCAGCAGGGTGAGCGAGGCGAGGATCGTGATCCGGTTGCGGCGCAGGTCGCCCACCAGGCCGAGCACCTTCTTGCGCTCGGCGGCCAGCTGCCGGTCGTAGAGGCGGCGGTGGCCCGGCGCCAGTGGCACCCGCAGCACCTGCTCCTGCTTCGGCGGCAGCTCCGCGGCCACGCTCTCCTTGGTGCGGCGCAGCATCAGCGGCCGGACGCGCCGGTGCAGCCGTCCCAGCGCCGACGGGTCGCTGCCGGTCTCGATCGGTCGACGGTAGGCGTCGGTGAAGCGGACGGGGTCGGGGAACAGCCCGGGTGCGACGATCGACAGCAGCGACCACAGGTCCATCAGGTTGTTCACCAGCGGCGTGCCGGTGATCGCGAAGCGGGCGCGTGCCCGCAGCCGGCGGACGGCCGTGTGCACGCGGGACTGCCGGTTCTTCACGAACTGCGCCTCGTCGAGGAACACCGCGCCCCAGGTGCGCTCCGCGTACTCGTCGGCGTCCAGCCGCAGCAGCGTGTAGGAGGTGACGACCAGGTCCGCCGACGCGGCGACGTCGGCCAGGGACCGCGTCCGCTTCTTCGACGACTGCTCGACCACCTCCACCCGCAGCCCCGGAGCGAAGCGCGCGGCCTCCGCGGCCCACGTCCCCAGGACCGAGGTGGGTGCCACCACCAGGACCGGTTCGTCGAGGCGTCCGGTCTCGGCGAGGGCGCACGCCAGCGCCAGCGCCTGCACGGTCTTGCCCAGCCCCATGTCGTCGGCGAGGATCCCGCCGAGCCGGGCGCCGTGCAGGAAGTGCAACCAGCGGAAGCCGACCTCCTGGTAGGGCCTCAGCGCTGCCTGCAACCCGGCGGGCACCGGGGCGGACGGCAGCTCGTGGGTGTCGAGCAGGGCCGACACCGCCGCAGACCAGGCCGCCGACTGGCCGGCCACCACCCCGGCCGAGCGCAGGTCGTCCCACAGCCCCGCGTGCACAGGACGCAGCCGCAGCCCCTGCCCGTCGGTCAGCTGGAGCGCCTCGGCCTCCTCGATCAGCACGCGCAGCTGGTCGAGCTCGGGCCGCTCCAGGCTGAACCAGGTGCCAGAGGGCAGGATCAGGTGGTCCTGCCCGGTGGCGAGCGCGGTGAACAGCTCGCGGTACTCCACCGGTTCGCCGTCGACGCTGACGGTGACGGCGAGGTTGAACCAGTCCGTCCCCGGCCCGGGGTCGGTGACCGCCAGCTCCACCCGGGGCGCCTCGGACGCCGGCCGGTACGGACGGCGCTCGCCGGTCACCTCGACGACCACGCCGAGCGCGACGAGGCGGTCGAGCCACTCCCCGGCGAACGCCGCTGTCGCCGCCCCGGTGAGCACTGCGGTCGGCACCGGCCGCCGGCCGGCGCCGCCGTCCCGCTCCGGCCACGGGCCCTGCGGCAGGGCCTCGAGCAGGGCGCGCTCCGCCTCCGTGTCACGGTGTGCGGCCTGCTCCCCTCCGGGGGCCAGCGGCACGTCGACGGCCTGCTCCCCCACCTGGTAGCGGAACGCCCAGGCCAGGGTGGTCACGTGGTCGTCGCCGAAGCCGACCCGCAGCAGCACCCGGGGCGGGGCGAGCTCGGGCAGCTCGACGTCGTCGGCGACCGAGAGGTCGACGAGGTGGCGCAGGGCCGGCAGGAACCGGGCGGCGAAGGCCGTGACGTCCGCGGCCGGGATCGCCAGGCGCGGGTACTGCAGCAGCAGGGCCTGCTGCCCCTGACCGAGCGGCTCGCCGAAGGGCACCAGCAGCAGCTCGCCGTCGTCCTCCACGGCCAGCCCGTGCGGCGGAGAGCCGAGCAGGTTCGCGACCCGGACCGGCCAGTGCCGCTCCCCCGTCGTGGCGACGGTTCGCAGCACCAGTCCGTCCCCGTCGCGCTCGAGGGTCGCGCCGACCCCTGCCGTCTCCTCGGCCAGGCGCACGGGCGGGGTGCCCGGTCCGGTGACGAGCTCGACCCCGGCCGCGCCGGCCCGTGCCAGCCACGACCAGGCGGACGCGTCCAGCTCGCCGAGGTCGAGCACGTCGGCGGCCCGGGAGTAGAGGCTGTACCCCGTGCGCTGCTCGCGCGTGCGGGCGAGGCCGGCCAGCACCTCCCGGTGCGCCTCGAGGTGCTCGCCGCCCCACGGGTGCCGCACGCTCTCCCAGGTGATGCCGGTGCGCACCCAGCGGCCGGACCGGCCCCAGGCCAGGGGACGCAGCTGGATCGCGCCCGACGGCGCGCGCGTCACTTGGACGGCGAGGCGCCGGCCACCGGGGGGACGTGCCTGCGCGGTGACCTGGGCGAGGGCACGCTGCCACGCGGGGGTGAGCGCACGCAGGTTCACCGTCCGTATGTGCCACAGCAGGGCCGCGGCGTGCTTGCAGTCGTGGCCCACCGGGCACGAGCACGAGGTCGTGATCAGGCCCGTGGCGGCGTGGTGGCGGGCGACGGTCTGGTAGGCCCGGGCGGTCGACCCCGTGACCTGCGCCTGGATCAGGCTGCCCCCGGTCCCGGACCCGGTGGCGATGTGGCCGACCCGTCCCTGGCGGACGTACTCCTGCCCGCGGGCGAGCGTCACCTCGCCGAACAGCTCCACCAGCCGGCGCTCGCTCAGCTGGTGCACCCACTCCGGGTACGTCGCCGGGCTCATCGGACCCGGCCGGCCCACTTCCGGGTGGACACCCAGAACAGCGCGGCGACCACGGCCACGACCAGCGCCCCGACCAGGCCGGCCGGCGCGGCGATCACCGGGATCGGGTCGACGATCACCACGAGGAAGACACCGGCGAAGGCGTTCACGGAGCCGTGCAGCACGGCGGGGGCGAGCACGGACCCGGTGACCTCACGCGCGCGCCACAGCAGGAACGACATCGGCACGCAGAACGCGACCATGAACGCGGTGCCGAGACGCGCGTAGCCGCCGTAGTTCAGCCCCATCAGGATCAGCGGCGCGTGCCACACGCCCCACAGGACGCCGGTGATCACGTTGGCCCGGAACGGACCGAGGGGGCGCAGCTCGTCGGCCAGCCAGCCGCGCCAGCCGTACTCCTCGCCGAAGGCGAAGACCGCGTTGATCGTGAAGCCCGCGACGAGGGCCGAGACGAAGGTGATGCCGAGCAGCGGCCACAGCGAGGGGATGCCGGCGCTGACGCCCGCCACCTGGTCCGCGTCCATGCCGGGCAGCAGCAGCAGGGTGTTGGCCAGCAGGTCCTCCTGGGTGAACAGGACGCGGCCGACGCCGTTGAGGTCGAGCCGGTTGCCCAGCAGCCAGCTGAGGCCGACCATCCCGGCCATCAGCGCCGCGACCACGGGGACGGCCACGGCGACCAGCGTGGGCAGCGTGCGTCCGATGTGGCGAAAGGTGTCGCGGATGAGCGGCGTGCGCCGGTCCAGGCGCTCGACCACCAGGGCCGCCACGAGGGGCGCCGGCATGTAGGCGACGGCGAGCACGACGGTCACCAGGCTGATCCCCTGGCCGGCGGCGAGGTTGCGGTTGCCGGTGGCCCACAGGCCGGCGGCGAGCAGGCACACCCAGCCGAACGCCAGCCCGTAGAACAGGGCCACCCGCGACCAGCGGACCCTCTGCTTCTCCGCCACCGGCGCCTCGGTCTCGATCACGGACCAACCGTAGCCGTCCCCGCCGACGGGGCGGGGCAAGGACTACACCCAGGCGCCCGCGTGCATCACCCGTGAGGCGATGCCTGAGGCCGCGGCCGCGCTCCTGCTCGACCTGGACGGGACCCTCGTCAGCCCGCCCCCGGTTCGCGCAGCCCCGCCCCGGTTCGCCCCCGAACGCAACTCCTGCTGCCGGAATTCCGGCGGCAGGAGTTGCACTCGGGGGCGGGAACGGGCCGGGCCCGGCGGGGACGGGCCGGGGGCCGGCGGGGACGGGCCGGGGGCCGGCGTCAGCGGCCGGGGCGCGGGATCTTCGTGGGGGCCGCCTTGGCCTGCTTGGCGGCGGCGAGGTCGCGCTGGGCGGCCTCCTGCTCTGCGCGGAGGTCGTCCATGTTGAAGCTGCCTCGCAGCCCGACGAACACGATGACGGCGATCCCGAGCGACCAGTACATCGGCAGCTGGAGGATCAGCGGACCGGTCACCAGCAGCACCATGTCGAGGCCGCGGAAGAGGTTGAAGATCAGCCCGGGCGGGAGCGCTCCGGAAGCGGTGGCCATCATCGGCGTCTGGTAGTCGACCTTCTTCGCGGTCACCCAGCGGACGGCGCCGAAGAGCCCGGCGAGGGCCGTGATCAGCGCCACGCCCAGGCCGTTGGTGACGCTGCGGTCCGCGCCCGTGCTGGCGATGCCGATGAACGCGGGCGTCGCGGCGAGGCCCCACAGCAGCGCCAGCACCGCCGGAACGGCCATGGACGCGGTACGCAGCTGCGCGGTCTTGAACGGGAACGACCGGGCCAGCCCACCGGTACGGGTGAGCACGCGCAGGCTGCCGAGGAACGGGACGAGGCCCGCGACGAGGGCCAGGCCGCTGATCAGCGGGTTGAGCTGGCTCATCCGAAGGGCGTCGGCCGCGTAGGGCACCAGCAGGCTCATCGCGAGCCCGAGGAACGCGGACGGGTTCCGCTTCAGCCGCTCGACGTCCCGCCAGACGAGGGCCATCAGGCCGAGGCCCGCGCCCCGGGTGGGCCGGACGTGGCCCTTCTCCGCCATC
Organism: Propionicimonas sp. T2.31MG-18; assembly: GCF_964266745.1. Taxonomy (NCBI): domain Bacteria; kingdom Bacillati; phylum Actinomycetota; class Actinomycetes; order Propionibacteriales; family Nocardioidaceae; genus Propionicimonas; species Propionicimonas sp. T2.31MG-18. Next base: position 29,246 of record NZ_CAXWGX010000012.1, on the reverse strand, counting down.
CGGCGCTCCACGAGGATGTCGCGGATCAGGCCGAAGTCGAGGGCGAACATCGCGCCCTGCATGCCGCTGACCAGCGAGCCGCCGGACACCAGCCGGGCCCGGCGGATCTGCTCCAGCCGGGACACGGCCAGCCGGAGCAGGACGACGAGCGCCACGAGGGCTGCCGCGGCTACGCCTGCGAGCGCCCACGCGGCGCCCCCGGCCTCAGAGACGACAGACCCGGGGAGCCACCCGGCGGCCACAGAGACCACGACCAGCAGGACGCCCAGCGCCGCAGCGCCGAACACCGCCTGAAGCGCCTTGGTCACCACGACCCGTTCCCTCGGCTGCTCGGAGGCGGCGAACGCGACCAGGGCCGCACTGCCGGCCGCCGCGGCCGCCGCCCACGCCAGCACCTGCAGCCAGGTGAGGCCCGACAGGGCCCCGACGAGCCCTGTCGCCAGGCCCGCGATCCCGAAGGAGAGCGCGAGCGGCGGGACGAGGCGTCCGCGCAGCAGGCGACGCCGGCTGATCGGCGCGTCCATCAGCCACGACCCCTCCGCGGCCGACGCCAGCACGGGGCCGAACAACCGGGCGAGGCCGAGCGCCAGCGCCCAGCAGGCGAACAGCGTCGCCGTGGGCAGCAGGAGCCGTCCGGACACGCACGACTCGGTGTCGCACCCGACGAGGCTGCCCTGGGCGCGCAGGACGACGGACGTGGCCATCGCGCCGATCATCACGACGCTGAAGAGCATCACGTAGCTGTCCTGGATCACCTGTCCGATGGTCCGGGTGGCGCGACCGTGGCGCCAGAGCTTCATCTCGGCGTGCAGGTCCTTCTCGTCCACCGGCAGCGGCTCGGCGTCCGGCAGGAAGTAGAACGTCCGCTCCGGCCCGTCGGGGACGGGCACCGCGACCGGCACGTCCGGCCCGGCGTCCGCGGCGGGCGTCGCCCGGATCAGCCTGCGGGACTTCTTACTCATCGGCGAGGACCTCTGCGCGGTCGCCCAGCCGCACGATCCGCGTGGCGACCCGCTCCACGAGCATCGGCTCGTGGCTCGCCATGACGATGGCGAGGCCCCGCGCGCGCTCGGCGACCAGCCGCGCGGCCAGCCACTCCACGCCCTCGGTGTCGAGGCGCTGTTCCGGCTCGTCGAGGATCAGCAGCTTGCGCGGGCGGATGAACGCCGTGGCGAGAGCGAGGCGGCGGCGCTGGCCGGAGGAGAGCGTGCCGGGCAGCTGGCCCGACTGCGGCACCAGCTGCACCTCCTGGAGCACCTCGTCGACCGCGTCGTCCGCATCCGGGATGCCGTGGGCGCGCGCGAGCAGGTCGAGGTGCTCGACGACGCTGAGGTCGGGGAAGAAGTCGAGGTCGTCGATCACGGTGGCGACGTCGCGCCGGATCTGGGGGTTGGTCTCGCTCACCGGCACGCCGTTGACCTCGACGGTGCCGTCGTCGGGCCGGTCGGCACCCACCAGGCACCGAAGGACGGTCGACTTGCCCGCGCCGTTGCGCCCGGTGAGCGCGACGGCCTCGCCGGGGGCGACCTCGAGGTTGAAGCCGTCGACGATCACCACCGGCCCGAAGGCCTTTTTCAGGTTGGTGACCTTGAGCACTGGGGTCTTTCGCGCCATGGCCTCGATTCTCCCCCATCCTCGAAGCACTTCCCGCCACCGACCGTCCCCGTCGTACCGGGACGCCGCTGCGCGCCGGCGACGGTGGCGGTGGCGCCGGCATGTCCGTCGGGCGTGGCAGGCTATCCCCGTGCGTGCAACAGGTGAGGCCCGGGCGACCCTGGCGAGAAGGCGGGCCGACGTGGCCGCCATGTTCGACGGGGTGGCCCCCCGGTACGACCTCGTGAACGACGTGCTCTCCCTCGGCCAGGACCGGCGCTGGCGCGCGGAGACGGTCGCCGCCGTCGCCCCGCGCCCCGGCCAGCGCATCCTCGACCTCGCCGCGGGAACCGGCACGTCCAGCCGGCCGTTCGCCGACGCCGGCGCCCTCGTGGTGGCCGCGGACCTCAGTGAGGGCATGCTGTCGGTGGGCAAGCAGCGCCAGCCGGACCTCGCCTTCGTGAATGCGGACGCGCTCAGCCTGCCGTTCGCCGACGGGGCCTTCGACGCGGTCACCATCAGCTTCGGGCTGCGCAACGTCGAGAACGTGGACGCGGCCCTCGCCGAGTTGCGCCGGGTCACCCGGCCCGGCGGGCGGATCGTGATCTGCGAGTTCTCCACCCCGACGTGGAAGCCGTTCCGCGAGACCTACCGCAACTACCTGGTCCGCGCGCTGCCCCGCATCGCCGGCCTGACGTCGTCCAACCCGGCGGCCTACGACTACCTGGCCGAGTCGATCCTCGCCTGGCCCGACCAGCGGGCGCTCGCCGACCTCATGTTCGACGCCGGGTGGCGAGGGGTGGGCTGGAAGAACCTGAGCGGCGGCGTCGTTGCGCTGCACCGGGCCCACGCCTGATGTTCACGCTGGACGCCTACGCCGCGCGCAGCTGCCCGCTGAAGGTCCACCACGCCTTCCACCCCGGCCTCACCCGGCCTGCGCCGACGGGCACGGGCAACCGGATCCCCGGTGCCGCGGAGTTCCTCTCCTCCGCCTACGCCGCGATCCTCGCCGGCGCCCCGGGGACGGTCGACCTGCGCGGGCTGGCCGAAGAGCCGAGCGAGGCCCAGGAGGCGGCCTGCCTCGCCGCGATGGCCGACGGCGCCCCGGTGATCGTGGGCGGGCTCCTCCCCCGCGACTGGGAGGGCCACCGCGCGGGGCGTCCCGACCTCCTGGTGCGCGACGCCGCCGGCGGCTACCTGCCCGGCCTCGTGAAGTACCAGCGCATGGTCGACCCGCGCCGCGACGACCTGCCGTTCGCCTACGCTGACCTCTCCGACCTCACCCGGCGGCGCATCACGACCGGCTGGCGGTACCGATGGCACTGGCGGTGGGGCAACGCGCTCCAGCTGGCGCACCTGTGGCGGTTGCTGGCCGCCCACGGGCTGGAGGCCGCCGGGGGCCCCGCAGGGCTCGCGGTGGGCAGCGACGACTTCGGCGGCGATGGCCCCCGCGCGAGCCTGATCGACCTCGAGGAGGCGGCCGCGCCCCCCGCGGCGGGCCAGCTCGGCGGTCCGGTCGAGGAGGCCGAGGTCCCCGCCCCGGTCAGTGCGCTCGACCGTTACGACCACGAGTTCGCCCTGCGGGTGGAGCTGGCCGAGGCGGCTCGTGACGCCGCGCCGGACGATCCCCCGCTGCTGGTGCCGATCGTCAGCTACGAGTGCGCCCACTGCCTGTGGTGGCCGGTGTGCCGTCCGCTGCTGGACGACGACGACCTCAGCCTGCGGATCAACAAGTCGCCCCTGGACGCCCGCGAGATCACGGTGCTGCGGGAGGCCGGCGTGGCGACGGTGGCCCAGCTCGCGGCCAGCGACCTCGACGCGCTGTTGCCCGACTACCTGCCGCAGGTGGCCCACCGGCTGGGGGCGGAGGAGCGGCTGCGGCTCGCGCAGCGGCGCTCGCTGCTGTTGCGCGACGGCGTCGAGCTCGAGCGGACGACGCGGGGGCCGATCGACCTGCCGGTCGCTGAGCTCGAGATCGACGTGGATGTGGAGACGTCGCGGGACGACCGGGTGTACCTGTGGGGGTTCTGGGTGTCCCGCGACGGTGGCGAGGGCAGCTACCACGAGTTCAGCAGCTTCACCGAGCTGGACGACGCGGGCGAGCTGGAGCTGGCCCGCCGGGCGATGGCCTGGCTGCGCGAGCTGGTCGGTGCGGCCGACGCCCGGGTCTACCACTACTCCGACTACGAGGTCGTCCGGCTGGCGCGGCTCACCCGGCCCGGCGACGAGGTGATGGAGTGGGCGATCGGCTTCGCCCGCGACCACTTCTTCGACCTGTTCTCGACCGTCCGCCAGCACTTCTTCGGCACCAACGGCCTCGGCCTGAAGGTGGTCGCCTCCGCCGGCGCGGGCTTCCACTGGCGGGACGAGGACCCGGGCGGCCTCAACAGCATGCGCTGGTTCGAGGAGGCCGTCCGGCACCCGTCCGCGGAGGTCCGCGAGCAGGCCCGCACCCGCGTCCTGGAGTACAACGAGGACGACGTGCGCGCCACCCGCGAGCTGCGCCGGTGGCTGCGCGGGCTCGACACCTGACCCACCCGACGCCGCGGGCACGCCGTCGGCACCCCGGTAGGCGGACCTGTCGCCTTTCGCGGCATTCTCCAGCCGGTGAGTTCGCACTCGCCTAGGCTGCCCGGCATGGCCGCCCAGATCCCGGTGAGCATCGACCGCCGTAGCCCGGTGCCGCTGTCGCACCAGCTGGCCCAACAGCTCGCCGCGGCGATCGACACCGGCGTGCTGAAGCCGGGGGACGCGTTCGAGAACGAGCTCGCCCTCGCCGAGCGCCTCGAGGTGTCCAGGCCGACGGTGCGGCGCGCGATCGGCGACCTGGCGGCCCGCGGGCTGCTGGTACGCCGGCGCGGGATCGGCACGACGGTGGCCAAGGCGGTGGTGCACCGTCGCAAGGACCTCGCCGGGCTGTTCGACGACCTGGTGCGCGAGGGACGGACACCACTCACCGAGGTGCTCGCGTTCGAGCCGGGGCGGTCCAACCCCGAGGTGGCAGGCATCCTCGGGCTCGAACCGGACACCCCGCTGGTGCACCTCGAGCGCCTGCGGTCGGTCGAGGAGGGGCCCGTGGCCGTCCTGCGCAACTGGCTGCCGCCGCAGTGGGCCGGTATCGACCCCGGGGAGCTGACCGGGCGCGGGCTGTTCAGCATCCTGCGCAGCCACGGGGTGGTTCCCGCCGTCGCGCAGCAGGCGATCGGCGCCCGGCCGGCCGACGAGGCGGAGCGCCGCCTGCTACGCCTGGGCCACGACGTCGCCGTGCTGACGATGTCCCGGCACACGTACGACGCGGCCGGGACGCCGGTGGAGTTCGCCGACCACTGCTACCGTCACGACCGCTACCGGTTCGACGTCACCGTGTACGCCACCTGAGGCCTCAGGCCAGCAGCAGGTAGAGCGCCGTCGCCGCCACGAACACCGTCACCAGCCGCTCGAAGACCACCTGGTCGACCCGGGTGATCGTGGCGCGCCCGACCGCCGTGCCCACGAGCACCAGCGGCGCCAGCACCAGCGCGATCAGCGCGGTGTCGGGTCGCACGATGCCGATGCCGACCGACAGCGGCAGCTTGGTGAGGTTCACCGCGAAGAAGAACCAGGCGGTCGTGCCGAGGAAGCGGAGCTTGTCGTAGCGCCGGGCCAGCAGGTACAGGTTCATCGGCGGGCCGCCCGCGTTGGCGACCATGGTGGTGAAGCCGGCGAGCCCGCCGTACGCGACGCCGACGACCGGACGGTGGGCGGCGAGCCGGTCGGGCCACAGCCCCAGCACCAGCAGGACGAGCAGGATCACAGCGATCGTGCGCCGGAGCACCAGCGGGTCGACGAGCGTGAGGAAGAGCGAGCCCACGCCGATGCCGGCCAGGACCGGGACGGCGAGCCGGCCGATCAGGCGCCAGTCGACGTCGTGCCGGTACGTCCACACCGCCACCAGGTCGCCGGTGAGGAGCATCACCAGCACCACGCCCGTGGAGTCCCTGGTCGGCAGCACCAGGGCGGCCAGCACCACCGCGACCATCGCGACCCCGCCGATCCCGGTCTTGGCGAAGCCGATCAGCAGCGCGCAGGCCGCCAGCACCAGCCACGCGCCGACCGACAGGCCGGTCAGGGACGTCAGGGCAGGCACCCCCCTAGGTAATCACGCCGCGCCAGGGCGCCGCGTCCTGTCCCGGGCCGGCTCAGTCGTCCTGGAGCCGCCGGTCCATGCCCGGGCGCGCGGACCGGTCGACGTCCACCACGAGCACCTCGATGCCGCGGACGGGTGCGGCGAGGGCCGCGCGTACCGCTTCCGTCGACGACAGCCGCCGGGCCGCCACCCCGTAGCCGGCGGCGAGGGCGACCGGGTCGACGCCGGTCGGGGTCGCGAACACCCGCTCGAAGGCTGCGGCGAACCGTTCCTGCCCGTACTCGAGCCCGGCGAAGATGCTGCCGCCCCGGTCGTCGGCCACGACGACCCGCAGGTCGGGCCGGGGCTCGGACCCGCCGATGGCCAGCGCCCCGGCGTCGTGGCCGAACGCGAGGTCGCCGCACAGCAGCGTGACTGGGCGGCCGAGCGCGAGCGCCGCCCCGGTGGCGGAAGAGACCGTCCCGTCGATGCCGGCGAGCCCCCGGTTGGCGAGCACCAGCGGCGGATCGGACCGGACCGGGGCCAGGTCGGCGTCGCGGACGGGACTGGAACTGGCGAGGAAGAGCGCCTCGCCGGCGGGGACCGCACCGACGACCAGCCGGGCCAACTCCGGTCCGGCGAGGGCGCCGTGGGGGCCGGTGACGGCGGCGACCCGGGCGGCCGCGGCCGTGTCCGCGGCGCGCCACTCCTCCAGCCAGCCCGGCTCCCCCGGCTCGAGGGTGACGGCAGCGGCAACCAGGCCCGCGCGCCACCCCGGATCGACGTAGTCCGGCCCGCCGGCCACTACGACCACCTCGACCTCTTCCCGGGCGAGGAGCGCGGACACCGGCCGCGACAGCGTGGGCCGCCCGAACACCACCACCCGTTCGACCCTGGACGCCAGGGGGCCGGCCAGCAGCAGCCGCCCGCACGCCAGGGCGTTCGGCCCGGACCGGGCGTTGCTGGACGGCTCCGCGACCAGCGGCAGTCCGGCGGCCTCCGCCAGGCGGCGGGCCGTGGCGCCGGTCGCGGGCGTCGCGTCCCCGCAGACGACAACCGTGCGGGGCGCTCCGGCGAGGTCCAGCGGGTGCGGGGCCGGTCGCGCGCCGGCGCGCACGGGTCGTCCCGGCTCGGGCGGGGCCACGACGCCCTCCGCGGGCACGAGCGGCAGCCCGAGTTCGATGTTGGCCTGCGCCGGGCCGGGGTTCCCCGACAGGGCACCCTCGGCGGCGAGCGCGGCACGCGCGGCCTGCGCGGCCCACGACGGCGGCGGCGCGGCGGAGCTGATCCGGGCGAGGTGCCGCACGAAGCCACCGAAGAGGCCGGCCTGGTCCGTCGTCTGGTTGGCGCCGCTGCCGACCAGCGCTGCCGGGCGGTCGGCGGAGACGACCAGCAGCGGAACCCCGGCGTGGTGGGCCTCCATCACCGCGGGCAACAGGTTGCCCACGGCCGTCCCCGAGGTGGTCACGACGGGGACGCAGCGGCCGGACGCCTTGGCCAGCCCGAGCGCGAGGAAACCGGCCACGCGCTCGTCGACGCGGACGTGGAGGCGCAGCAGGCCGGCGCGCGCCGCAGCCTCCGCGGCCAGGGCCAGGGGCGCGCTGCGGGAGCCGGGGGCGAGCACGAGCTCTGTGACGCCCTGGGCGACGAGTTGCCCGACCACGGCCCGGGCACACGCCACGGAATCGCTCACCGCTCCCCCTCCGTCGCCGGTTCGTCGTCGTCGGCCGCGGGTGCGCCCGCGACCGTGGCCAGCCGTCGCAGCCAGCCGCGCGTCGCCGCGCCGCCCGCGCGCCACTCGCCATTGTCGTCCACCGCCACCGGCCGCACGGCGATTTCCCCGTCCACCGCGACGAGCGGGTCGGCGGTGACGTCCCTGGTGAACATCGTCGCCGTGTTGAGCCCGCAGGCGTACGGCAGCTCCGGCAGCGCCGCGGCGAGCGCCACGCCGGCGGCGAGCCCGACCGAGCTCTCCAGCGCGGAGGACACCACGACGGGCAGCCCGAGGCGCTCGGCGAGCTCGAGGCAGGCGCGGACGCCGCCGAGCGGCTGGACCTTGAGCACCGCGATGTCGGCCGCCTCCTCCGCGACGACCCGCTCGGGGTCGCCGCTGCGCCGGATGCTCTCGTCCGCGGCGATCGGGACGTCGGTCCCCGACCGCGCCAGCCGGCGGCGGAGGTCGGCGAGCTCGGCCACGGACGCGCACGGCTGCTCGGCGTACTCCAGCCCGAAGCGGGCCAGCGCGGCCAGGTTGCGGTGCGCGGTGTCGACGTCCCAGTGGCCGTTCACGTCCACCCGGATCCGGCCGGACGGCCCGAGGGCGTCGCGGACGGCCTCCACGCGGGCCAGGTCGTCGGCGAAGGCCTGGCCGGGCTCGGCGACCTTCACCTTGGCCGTCCGGCAGCCGGACGCGGTGACGAGGGCGTGCGCCTGCTCGGGCCCGATCGCGGGCACCGTCGCGTTCACCGGGACCCGGTCACGGACGGGCGCGGGGAAGCCGACCTCGGCCGCCTCGACCGCCGCGCCCCACCAGGGGTCGATCTCCGGGGCCAGGTACTCCGCGAACGGGCTCCACTCCGCCCAGCCGCGCGACCCGCGGACGAGCAGGCCCTCCCGCACGGTGATCCCCCGGAACCGGTGGCGGAGCGGCAGCGCGTAGGCGACGGCCTCGAGCGGGGTGAACACGTCAGCGGGCGATCATCAGCCCGACGAGCAGCCCGGCGGCGCAGGCGAGTTCCGCGAGCCCCGTGCGCTTGAGGACGGGGATCAGCCCGCGGCCCGTGACGCCGCGGAGCACCTCCCGGACCGGGCCGACCAGGGCGACCAGCATGAACCACCCGAGCAGCGCCCACCACGAACTGGTCGCGGCCACCCCGAAGACGCCGACGGCGGCGAGGCCGAGCAGGCCGACGAAGAAGCGCCGCGTCCCCGCGTCCCCCAACCGCGTGGCGAGCGTCCGCTTCCCCGCGGCGCGGTCGCCCTCGAGGTCGCGGAGGTTGTTGGCGACCAGGATCGCGCAGGCCAGGGCGCCGATCGCCACGGCGGTCCACCAGGTCGCGGCAGAGACCGCGCCGACCTGGATGAACACCGTCCCGGTGACCGCGACCAGGCCGAAGAAGACGAAGACGAACAGCTCGCCCAGGCCCAGGTAGCCGTAGGGACGGCTGCCGCCGGTGTAGTACCAGGCGGCGGCGATGGCCGCCGCACCGACCGCGAGCAGCCACCAGTACCCGGTGATCACCACGACGGCGAGGCCGGCGACGGCCGCGAGGCCGAAGCACGCGAACGCCGCCGCGCGCACGCGGAGGGGGTCGACCAGGCCCGCGCCCACCAGCCGCAGGGGCCCGACGCGGGCGGCGTCCGTGCCCCGGATGCCGTCGGAGTAGTCGTTGGCGAAGTTGACGCCCACCTGGAGCGCGAGCGCCACGACCAGCGCGAGCCCGGCCAGCAGGGGCGAGAAGGAGTCCTCGAACCAGGCCACGGCGCTGCCGGCCAGCACCGGGGCCAGCGCTGCGGGAAGGGTGCGCGGACGGGCCCCCTCCACCCACTCAGCCAGTGTCGCCATCGCCGTCCGCCTCCTGCCAGGACCGGAGCAGTGCCGTCCGGTCGATCTTGCCAACCGATGTGTACGCCACCGTGGGGACGTGCCGCAATTCGCGCGGCAGCGCCGCCGCGCCCACGCGTGCGGACAGGGCACCGCGCACCTCGTCGAGGCCGAGCCGGCCGGCCGTCACCGCGACGATGCGGACGCCCCAGCGCGGGTCGGGGACGGCGAGGACGGCCACCGCGCCGGCTCCGAACGCCGCGTCGCAGGCGGCCTGTGCCGCCGCGAGGTCGACCTTGTGGCCACCGGTGACCACCACGTCGTCGAGCCGACCGAGCACGCGGAGCCGCCCGTCGCGCCACTCGCCACGGTCGGTGGTGCGCACGACGTCGCCGCGCAGGACCTCCGCGGTGAGGTCGGGCCGCAGGCGGTAGCCGAGGAAGGCCATCGGGCCCCCGAGCAGCACCCGCTCGCCCTCGAACGCGACGCGGACCCCGTCGAGCGGGAGCCCGTCGTAGACGCAACCTCCGCAGGTCTCGCTCATCCCGTAGGTGACCACCACCGGGACACCCGCGTCCGTGGCCCGCTCGCGCACGTGCGGCGGCACCGCCCCGCCCCCGACGAGCACGGCGGCGTAGCGGCCGAGCGCCGCCACGAGGTCGGGGCGGTCGAGGGCACGGTCGAGCTGGGCGGACACCAGGGAGAGGTACGTGCGGTCCTCGGGACGCGGCAGGTCGGCGAGGTCGGTCCGGGCGAAGCGCACCCGCGTCCCCGCCACGACCGCCCGGGCGATCGTCATCACGCCGGCCACGTGCTGGGTGGGCAGCGCGCAGACCCACTCCCCCGGGCCGCCGAGGCGGTCGTGGGTCGCGCCGGCGGCGAACCGGATGGCGTCCGCGCCCAGCACGACGGCCTTGGGCTCGCCGGTGGAGCCGGAGGTGGTGACCACGACCGCGGCGCCGGGCTCGGTGACCGGCCGGTCCACCGCCAGCGCGGGCAGGAGCCGGGCGTCCGGCACCGGGGCGACCGGGGCGCCACCCTCCAGCGCGTCCGCGAGGCCGCCGACCAGGTCGGGACCGCTCAACAGGCGCAGGTGCACGGCCCCACCCTAACCAGCCGGCGCGCCCCCTCTCAGGATCTGCCGAACCCCTTTCCGCCCCGCGCAACGCCAATCGCCGCATCCACCTGGCGAGCCTGAAGTTCACCTGAGAGGTTTCTTATGAAAGACTCCTCGCCGTGCTGAGTTCCCGCGTCGTCCGGCTGGCCCTGGTGGTGGTCGGGACGCTGGTCGGGCTGACACCGGCCGTGCCCAGTGGTCTCGTGGCGGCCTCCGCCGCCCCCGTCGCGGCCGCGTACAGCGACCCCGGCACCCGCAGCACCCGCACCGATGACCTCGCGGCCTACCGTCGGGCGCTGATGAGCAAGCAGAGCTCTGCGATCGGCATCCGCAACGCGACCATCAAGGCGCTGTATGAGCAGAAGGTGAAGGAACTCGGCTACGAACCCTCGATCACCGACCCGCGCGAGATGGCACGCCAGATGATGCGCAACCTCTACGGCTGGGGCGAGGACCAGTTCGCCTGCTACGACGCGGTCATCATGCGCGAGAGCAGATGGAACCCGTACGCGGACAACCCGCACTCCAGCGCCTACGGCATCCCCCAGGCGCTGCCCGGCAGCCGGATGGCGGCCTTCGGCGCCGACTGGCGCACCAACCCGGCCACCCAGATCCGGTGGGGGCTGGACTACGTCGACCAGCGCTACGGCACGCCGTGCGGCGCCTGGTCGTTCAAGCGCGGCCACGGCTGGTACTGAGGTCCAGGAAGGCCCTCCGTCCCCGACGACGAAACGAACCCCCGGCCGTGGCCGGGGGTTCGCTGCTGTCAGGGCGTCCGCGTCACTGGTGCGGTTCGACGGGCGGGACGATGCCGTCCTCGATCGCCCGGCGGAACAGGTCGAGCTTGCTGGCCGCGGGGCGGTTCACGTTGGTGTACTTCACGCGGATGCGCTTGAGGTACTCCTTCACGCTGTTCTCGGTGATCGTCAGCCGCTCGGCCACCTCGGGCACCTCGAAGCCGCCGGCGTAGAGCGCCAGCACCTCGCGCTCGCGGGGGCCGAGGTTCGCCGCCACGTAGGACGCGTCACCCTCGATGGCGGCCAGGATCTCCTGGCTGATCACCACCTGTCCCTCGGCGACCGCCTCGATGGAGGCGAGCGTCACCGAGATCGGCTCGGCCTTGCGGCACACGCCCGCGGCACCGCCGGCGAGCGCGCGGCGCAGCAGCCGGACGTTGTCGGCGATGGAGTAGACGAGCACCTTGTAGCCGGACTCGATGAGCCGCTCGGTGTTGTCCAGGGGATCCGAGCCGTCGTCGAGCTGCAGGTCGAGCAGCACGACGTCGGCCTGCACCCCCTTCTCCAGGAACTCGGGTACCGTGCCCGCCCCGTCCACAAGCGTGACCTGATGACCGGGGTGGTTCTGCAGCGCCACGGACATGCCGAGGCGGATGGCTTCGTGGTCGTCAATGACTGCGGTGGTGATCATCGTTTCCCAGCCTAACGTGTACTGACCCGGCCACTGGCATCGAGTCCGACCAATTCGCTTGTCCCGTCATCGCGGACGGCCAGCACCGTCACGACGTCCTCGTAGCCCTCGGGCGCCGCACGGGCGACGACGCGCTTGGTGCTGGAGTCGGTGAGGAGCCGCCCCAGGTGGCGGGTGAGGGCCGCCCGGACGTCCTCCGGCAGCCGGGTGCCCCGGCTGTCGACGAGCCGCACGTCCACCCCGCGGCCACGGGCGACCTCGATGGCGTCGGAGGTGAGCTCGGTCACGAGGTTGCCGGCGCGCATGGCATCCCGCAGCCGGCTCTCCTGCGCGAGGCAGGCGGCGCGCTCCTCGTCGGAGAGCTCGTGGTCGGCGTCGGCGATGCGGGTCAGCAGCGGGCCCACCTGGGCACGGAGCTGGGTCAGCCAGACGTCGCGCAGCACGAGCTTGGAGAAGCTCTGGGCGATCGCCTTGTTCGCCGCGGCCGACGACCGGCGGGACGCGTTGAGCCGGTCGGCCATGTCGATCAGCCAGGTCTGGAGGAGCTGCGCGACCAGCATCCACGAGAAGGGCGTGAAGCCCACCCGCAGCGTGTCGCCGACGCCCATGTCGTGGGTGACCGCCCAGACCGCGGAGATCACCGCGAACAACCCCACGCCGGTCCAGGCGACGCGTTCCTGCCCCCGCACGAGGACGGTCACCAGCAGCACCATCACCACGCTGCTGTGCCAGGTGGCGTAGCCCGGCCAGTGCCCGTTGGGGAGGACGGCCTGCACGATCAGGGTCACCGCGACGAGCAGCACCACCACGAGGATCGCGTCCCTGGCCTTCATCGGGTTCTCGTCGGTGCGGGACAGGGTGAGCCAGGTCGCCAGGGCGGCGAGGCCCTGGGCGGCGAAGACGGGCCAGATCGACGTCACCTGGTCGAGGCTCGTCCAGCCCAGCAGGAACTGCAGGCCCACGAGCACCCAGACCAGCCGCACGAGCAGGGGCCGGGAGAGGTCGGGGATGTCGGCGAGGACGCGTCCCGCGCGCTTGCGCTTGGGCAGCTCCGTCTCGCCGGTGACCGTGGTCTCGTCCGGCACCCAGCTCAGATTGACGACGGTGCCGTGCCCGGGTGAGGAGTGGATCTCCGCCTTGCCGCCGATCGCCCACATCCGGTAGACCACAGAGACCTGGAGGCCGAGCCGGCGCTTGGGCACGAGGTCGGGGTCGAAGCCGACGCCGTTGTCGGCGATGGAGATACTGATCGCGCCCTTCTGCGGGCTGGTCAGCGTGACCTCGACCTCCTCGGCGCCCGAATGCTTGGCGACGTTGAGGGCCACCTCGCGCACGACCATGCCGAGGGTGCTGGCCACCTGCTGGGGGACGGCGAGTTCGGACACCTGGGAGACGAATCGTGCCTGCGGCACCAGCGCGCTCACCACGTCTGTGACCAGCCAGGTGAGCTGGTCGCCGGTCACCGGGAGCCGGGTCTCCGTCGGGGCCTCCGCCTGGGCGAGCCGGTCGACGGCCCGCTGGGCCTGCGCGGCCACGTGGGCGTCGCCGGGAGCGTGCGCGGCAGCGACGAGGGTGGTCATCACCTCGTCGTGGACGATGCCGTCGAGGCGGTGCCGCTCCTCGAGGAGGGCCTCCTCGATCGCGGCGTCCGTGGCCTCCTTGCGGGTGGCGGCCTCCGCCTCGTCCAGCTCCTTGAAGGCGTTGCTGACCACGCCGAGGGCGACGATCACCACCGAAGCGTTCATCACCAGGTTGATCATGTCCTGGAAGGCGCCGAGCAGGGACGCGCCCTGGCCCGACGGCGTCATCCGCACCACGGCGAAGAGCAGGCCGGACGCGATCGCGTACGCGAAGCCCCAGCCCGTGCCGGTCGTGACGGCCAGGCAGATCGCGGCGACGCCGAGGGTCATCCACAGCCACGGGCTGCTCTGGGCGACCTCGTCGGACTGCCACGCTGCCGGCCAGGTGATCAGGCCGAAGGTGACCACGGTCACGTAGGAGAGGGCGAAGGAACGGAGCTGCCAGCCGAGGAAGCTGGCGACCATCATGCCGATGCTGGCCGCGATGATGCCGCCGCCGACGATGACCGTCCACCACAGCGCGAGGTCGGGGATCTGGCCGACGGCGGCCAGCGAGGCGGGGATGAGCGTGCCGAGACAGAACAGCGCCACGCCCCGGTCGACCCAGGCGGACAGCTGTGAGGTCTTCGGCTTGGCGTTCACCACTACCGGCTCCAGTCCACCAGTCCGTCGGCGTCGTGCTCCCCGTCCGGCCAGACGGCCCGGACGATGCCCGCGGCGGCGAGCGCCTTCCGGCACCCGGGGCAGGGCGGGTCGGTGATGTAGGCCGTGGCGCCCTTGGTGTCACGGGTGGAGAACAGCAGCGCGTTCACCTCTGCGTGGATGGCGATGCAGAAGCCCGGGGTCCCGGGCCGGTCGTAGTCGCCCAGTCCGGGGACCTCGTCGTAGCCGAGCTGCCCGCGCGGGCACGCCCCCTCCAGGCAGTCGGGACGCCCAGGGGCGGCACCGTTGTAGCCGGTGGCGATGATCCTGCGGTCGAGCACAAGGACGGCCCCCACCTTGCGGCGGGTGCACTTCGCGCGGCCGGCGACGGCGCTCGCGATGGTGAGGAAGTACTCGTCCCATCCCGGTACCCGGTGCTCGCTCATCAGCCTCCTTCGTCGAGGGTCATTCTCCCAACGATGTCCAGAGGGTATCGGCCGCCGCGCCCGTTCTAGCCCAGGTACGCGTTCGAGAAGGCGGGTGTCGGGTCGACTCGGCCCTTGGTGAGCCCCTGTGCCGCCATGAAGTCGGCCATCGCCGTCCACTGGGCGGCGTCGAGGGTGCCGTCCACGCTGCCCCCGCCGGTCCACAGGGGCGCGGTGGCCGCGAGGGTGGCCTTCGCGGACTCCTGCGCCGAGGCGGCGGACAGGCCCGGGACGTAGGTCGCCGACACCTCCAGCGCGTGGGCCTGGTCGGTGACGGCCGTGCGGATCCCGGCGAGGGTGCCGGCGACGACCGCCTTCACGACGTCGGGGTGGGCCTCGGCGTAGGCGCGGGTGGTGGCCACGCAGATGCCGACGAGGGGCACCTGCCCGGGGGCGATGGCGAGGCTGCGGGTGGCGAAGCCGGCCAGCGCGAACTGCACCGCCTCGTTGTTGCTGAAGCCGACGATCGCGTCCACCTTGCCGGTGGAGAGGGCCGCCTGCTGGGTGTAGCCGATCTCCTGCACCTGGACGTCGGACTCGGCCAGCCCCGCAGAGCGGAGCGCCACCTGGAGGCCGAACCAGTTCTCGCCGTACCGGCCGGGGATGCCGATGGAGTGGCCCTTGAGATCGGCGAGGGTCGTGATCGGCGAACCGTCGGGCACGATGACCTGCACCGGGTAGCTGCGGTAGTAGGCGGCGACGGCCACCAGGTCCACGCCCTCACCGCGCGCCTGGAGCAGCTCGTCACCCCCGGCGACCACGAAGTCCTCCTGCCCCGCGGCGATCGCGGTGAACAGTCCCTCCGACGTGCCGTGGTGGCGCAGGGTCGGCCGCACGCCGGCAGCGGCGAAGTCCCCGTCCGCCTCGGCGACGTAGAAGGGGCTGAACTGCACGTTGGGGATGTAGGTGAGCCCGATCACCGGGGCCGGCAGCTCCGGCGTTCCGGACGGGGAGCTCGCCACGGGCGCGGGCTGGGCGCACCCGGCCAGCAGCAGGGCCGCGGCCGCAGCGCCCGCGAGGAAGTGTCGTCGTCTCATGTCAGCTGGCCTCTCGGGTTCTCTGCAGGGATTCGATGATGCGGGAGTTGCGCTCCCAGAGGTGGATCAGGGCGTAGGCGGCCGAGGCGATGACGGCCAGCACGAGGATCGTGGCGAACATGCCGGCGGTGTCGGAGGACTGCCGCTGGACGGTGAGCACCGTGCCCAGGCCGACACCACCCATCACCATCTCGCCGACGATCGCGCCGGTGACGGCGAGCGTGACGCCGTTGCGGACGCCGCCGAGGATCGAGGGCAGTGCCATCGGAAGCTCGACGTGGAGCAGGAGCCGCGCGCTGGAGGCGCCGTCGATGCGACCGGCGTCGACGACGTCACCGTCCACGTGGCGAAGGCCGACCACAGCGGAGATCAGGATCGGGAAGAAGACGATCAGCGCGCAGAGCACCACCACGGGCACCAGTCCGAAACCCAGCCACAGCACCAGCAGGGGGGCGAGGGCGATCGCGGGGATGGCCTGGGTGGCGCCGAGGAACGGGTTCACCGCCGCGGCCGCCCAGCGGGAGCGGTGGATGAGCACGGCCAGGGGCAGCGCGACGGCTGTGCCGAGCAGCGCACCGCCGAACGCCTCGACGAGGGTGAGCCAGACGTAGCCCCAGTAGGCGGGGTCGGAGAGGTTGGACGCGAGGCTGGCGGCGACGGCGCCCGGCGTGGGCAGCAACAGGGATCCCCCGCCGGCGAGCGCGGCCCAGCCGCAGAGCAGCACGACGCCCAGCAGCACGGGAGCGAGCACCTCGCGCCTCATCCGACCTCCGACCCGGTAACCGATCCAGCGTTCACCGGGGCAGGCGGGATGCGCGAACGGGCCACCGCGCGCGGAAACCGCGCGGCGACCGCGTGCTGCCTCCCATCCGGACTTTCACCGTCGGTCCTGGAGTTCCACCAGGTCAACCGGTCCCGCAAGCGGGGCCGGGTCGCGGACTGTCACCGCCGGTTCGGAATTACACCGACCCCGGAGCACGTTCGTGGACAGTCTATTACCCGCGGAGGTCCGGCCGCGCCACGGCGTCCATCCACGCGCGTGCGCCACGCCACGCCGGGGGCCCCGGTGTAGGAGACTTGTGCCGTCCGCGGCCGAGGAGGGCCGCGCCTGTGCGCAGAAAGGGATCGCCAATGCGCGTCGCCGTCCCGTCCGAGATCAAGAACCACGAGTACCGCGTCGCCATCACGCCGGTGGGGGTCGCCGAACTGGTCGCCCACGGCCACGAGGTGTTCGTCCAGGCCGGAGCAGGGCTCGGGTCGTCCATCTCCGACGCCGAGTACGTGGCGCAGGGCGCCACCATCCTGCCGACCGCCGAGGAGACCTGGGCCGCCGGCGAGATGGTGCTGAAGGTGAAGGAACCGGTCGCCGCCGAGTTCGGGCACTTGCGGGAGGACCTGCTCCTGTTCACCTACCTCCACCTCGCCGCGGACCGCGCGGGCACCGACGCGCTGCTCGGCGCGGGCACGACGGCCATCGCGTACGAGACCGTGCAGCTGCCGTCCGGCCTGCTGCCCCTGCTCTACCCGATGTCCGAGGTCGCCGGCTGCCTGGCGCCCCAGGTCGGCGCCCACGCGATGATGAAGGCCCAGGGCGGGCGGGGTGTGCTGATGGGGTGCGTCGGCGGCGTCGCCAACGCCAAGGTGGTCGTGCTCGGCGGCGGCACGGCCGGCCAGAACGCGGCGAACGTCGCCCTCGGCATGGGCGCGGACGTGACGATCCTCGACACCGACCTCGACAAGCTGCGCACGACCTTCTGGCGCTACGAGAACCGGGTGCACGGCATCGTGTCCTCCCGGCTGGCGATCCGCGAGCAGGTGCTGGCCGCCGACATGGTGATCGGAACCGTGCTGATCCCCGGCGCGAAGGCCCCCAAGCTCGTCACCAACGAGATGGTCGCTCAGATGAAGCCCGGCTCGGTGCTCGTGGACGTGGCGATCGACCAGGGCGGCTGCTTCGAGGACTCCCGTCCGACCACGCACTCCGACCCGACCTTCATGGTCCACGACTCGGTCTTCTACTGCGTCGCGAACATGCCCGGCGCGGTGCCGAACACCTCCACCTGGGCCCTCACCAACGCCACGCTGTCCTACGTGCTCCAGCTCGCGGACAAGGGCTGGAAGCGGGCGCTGAAGGAGAACCACCCGCTGGCGCTCGGCCTGAACACCCACGCCGGGCAGATCACCTACCCCGCTGTCGCGGACGCCTTCGGGCTGCCGTACACCCGCGTGGACGACGTGCTCGACTGATCCCGGCGGTGCTGCTCGCCAACGCCCGGCCCGTCCGCCTCGGCGCGACGGGGCCGGGCGCGCCCGTTTCCGTCCGGACTCGTGGCGGGCGCGTCGTCGCCGTCGGCGCGCACCTGCGGCGCGAGCCCGGCGAGGAGCTGGTGGACGCCGCGGGACGCTGGCTGCTGCCGGGCCTGTGGGACGCGCACGTCCACCTCGGGCAGTGGGCGCGGCGCCGGACGCGGCTCGACCTCGCCGGCACGGCGAGTGCCGCCGAGGCGCTGAACAGGGTCCGCGGGGCCGTCGCGGCGTCCCCGGTCGCCGCGACCGTGCTGGTCGGCGTCGGCCACCGTCCGGCCACCTGGGCCGAACCACCCACCGTGAGCGCGCTGGACGAGGCCACCGGTCCCCTGCCGGTCGTGCTGGTGAGCGGCGACGCCCACGGCGGCTGGCTGAACTCGGCGGCGCTGGGCCGCTTCGGCCTGCCGTGGCGCGACAGCCCCGTGGTGGAGGCCGAATGGTTCGACGCCCTCCCCGCGATCCTGGCCGCGGAGGACGAGCTCGTCGGGCCGGGGGCGTACACGGACGCGCTGCGCGCCGCGGCGGCGCGAGGGATCGTGGGCGTCGTCGACTACGAGTTCGAGCCCGGGTTCGCCGCCTGGCCACGACGGTACGCCACTGTCGGCGTCGGGGTCCGCGTCCGCACCTCGACCTATCCCCGCGACCTGGACGCGGCGATCGCCGGTGGCGTCCGCACCGGCGACGCCCTCGCCACGGTGGAGGGCGTGCCGATGGTCACGATGGGCTCGCTGAAGATCATCAGCGACGGGTCGCTGAACACCCGCACGGCCGCATGCGCCGACCCCTATCCCACGGGCGGCCACGGCGTGCAGAACGTCTCCCCCGCCGACCTCCGCGACCTGTTGGGGCGGGCACGCGCGCACGGCCTCACCGTGGCGCTGCACGCCATCGGCGACGCCGCGGCCGCGGCGGCGCTCGACGCCTTCGCCACCACCGGCGCCGAGGGCACCATCGAGCACGCCCAGCTGCTGCCCGCCGGGGCACCGGGACGGATGGCAACGCTGGGGCTCGCCGCGAGCGTCCAGCCCGCCCACCTGCTCGACGACCGCCACGTGACCGCGTCCGTGTGGGGACCCGACCGCGCCCGGCGCAGCTTCCCGCTGCGCGACCTGGCCGACGCCGGCGTGGAGCTCCTGATGGGCTCCGACGCGCCGGTGGCACCACTGGACCCGTGGCTGGCAGTGGCCGCGGCCGTGCACCGCGGCGACCCCGACGACCCGCCCTGGTTCCCCGCACAGGCACTGCGGCCGGCCGAAGCGCTGCGCGCGAGCACGGGCGGCCGGGACGAGGTCGCGCCCGGGGCGCCAGCCGACCTCGTCCTGCTGGACGCCGACCCGCTCGCCCCCGGCGCCCCGGCGGAAGTGGCCCGGGCGCTGCGCGCGATGCCGGTCGCGGCCACGTGGGTGGCCGGCCGCCCCCTGCACCGCACGTTCTGAGCCGGGTCAGCCGCAGGGCGTCGGCGTCCCGGTCGGCGAGGTCGACTCGAGCAACCAGACTCCCCCGACCAGCGCGAGGCGATAGGCGGCTTCCGCCTCCGCGCAGGCTCCGGGCCCGGCACTGCGCAGGCGTGCCCGCACGGTGGCGGTGTCGCCGTCCCGGAGCGAGGACGCGACCTCCAGCCGCTGCCATGCCACGGCACTGTTCGCCGCCGCCCAGCGCTCCCGTCCACCCTCACGGGCCTGGGCCGCAGGCGTGAGCAGGCCCCAGGCCGCCCCGAGCCGGCCGCTGCTGACGCTCTCGCCGTAGAGCCACAGGCTGTGGGCTGGCTCCGGCACCGCACCGTCGGCGAGCACGATGGCCGGCCCCGGGCCGGGAGCCGGGCGGTCCCCGTCGCAGGGCGCCACAGGAAGCGGGGCCTGCGAACTCCACTGCGCCACGCTCTGCGCCAGCGATGCCGTGTCGATCGCGAGCGTCACGGTGGCGGCACTGTCCCGGCCGCCTCGCCCACCGATGGTCGCGACCACCATGCCGAGGACCCGCCCGTCCGGGGCGATCGCCGGACCGCCGCTGCTGCCGGGCGCCAGCGTCGTGTCGACCGTGACCAGGTCGCGCAACGGGTGGTCGTTCACGACGGCCCGGTCGGTGACCGAGGTGATCCGGGTCAGCGCGACGCCCGGTTCCGACTCGCCGAGCGGGAGTCCCAGCGTCGCGACTTCGGTTCCCGGAGCCGCGACGGCCGGGCCGGCGAGGACGAGCGGCGCGACGGGCAGGACCGCGGCGGTGCGCAGCAGCGCGGTGTCGCGGGCCGCGTCGAGGCCGACGACGTCCGCGAGCACCGGTGCCCGGCCGGACAGGCGCAGGCTGACCTGGTGCGCCCCGGCGACCACGTGCGCCGCGGTGAGCACCAGGCGCTCGCCGACCACGAAGCCGGAGCCGGACAGCGGACGGCCCGCGCAGGAGGTGCCGAGCACCCGACCCACCGAGGCGGACGCCGCCGGCAGCACCGGGGCGAAGGCGGACCCCTCGACGGGGACGACGGGCAGCAGCGGGCGGGCGAAGAGCGAGCAGCCGGTGAGCAGGACGGCACCGGCGATCGCCCCCAGGGTGCGGGTCGCGCTGCGCATCGTGTCCTCCGCGCCCCACCTTAGGGGCGGCGCGCGTCGCTCAGGCCGCCGGTGCCGCCTCCGGCTCGATCCGGGAGTAGCGGCGGCTGAGCAGCCGGTAGGAGCGGGTGAGGAAGGCCCCACCGGTGAGGGCCAGCCCCAGGACGCCCGCCAGCACGAAGACGAGGGCGATCCCGCGGGCGTTGCCCTCCCCCAGCAGCGGCCCGAGCGTCTCCCGGCCCTGCTCGGAGTTGGCGTAGGGGATGAGCCCGTACTGGGCGACCGGCCCGATGATGAAGGCACTCACCGGGGCGGCGGCCACCTCCACGGTCTGGGCGAGGCCGAACACGCGTCCCTGCTTCTCGTACGGCACGACCTTCTGCAGCACGGTCTGCTCGGCCGCCTCCGCCACGGGGATCAGCGCCATGTAGGCCAGGATGCCGACGGCGGTCAGCCAGATGTTCTCGCGGATGGTGAACAGGATCGACACCGTCCACATCACCACGTTGGCCAGCAGCAGGGCACGCAACGGACGGGTACCCAGGCCCATCCTCGCCACCCACGCCGCGCCGATCATGAACCCGAAGCTGAGCACGCCCCACAGCAGTCCCCAGACCTCCACGGAGACCAGGTTCAGGCCGTAGGGGTCCATCAGCGCCATGAAGACCCCGCCGAGCAGGTTGTTGAAGGTGGCGAAGAGCACCAGGCCCATCAGGCCGGGGACGGCGAGCACCGCCCGGAACGCACCGGGGAAGTCCACGGCGTGCGGCGCGCCCTCGGCGTGGACGATCTCGGGCTCGGGGATCGACACCGTGAGCAGGTGGAGCAGCGACACCACCGTGAAGGCCACGGCGATGGCCATCGTCCACGTCATGCCCAGCCGGCCGACGGCGAGCCCGGAGAACACGGACGTGATCGCGAAGCCCAGGCCGTTGACCATGCCGACCATGCCGTTCATGTTCGCCCGGCGCCCCTCGGGGACGAGCAGCGTCACGCAGGTCGACAGCGCGATCCCTCGGGCGCTCTCGACGATCGCGCCGAGAAGGATCAGCAGGACGAAGCCCCAGAACGCGAGGCTCCCGATCTCGAGCAGCGAGCGGGTGGGCACGAGCAGGAAGAACGCGAAGGCCGCGGTGTAGGCGACCGCCGTGACGGTGGTGGCGACCACCATCACCCGCTTCTTGCGCCACCGGTCGACCCAGGTGCCGAACGGCACGCCGACCACCGCGACCATGAGCATGTACGCGCCGCCGATGGTCGCGGTCGCGACCACGGACCGCGTCTCGAGGTACACCCAGAACGTGAGCGCGAACCACAGGAAGCTCGTCGTCACGTTGGCGATCAGGGTGTTCACGAGCACGCCGTAGAAGCTGCGGGTGTGGTCCATCGGCGGCTCCCTCCTGGTGGAGCCGACATCATGGCACGGGCCGCTGACAGTGCGCCGGTCCGGGCGGGGCGCCCGATTTCGTTCTTGCCGCGCGCGTGGGGTAGAGTCTCTGCCTGCGCGCCGCTAGCTCAACTGGCAGAGCAGCTGGCTCTTAACTAGCGGGTTCGGGGTTCGAGTCCCTGGCGGCGCACAACAGGTCCCCGGCGGGTAACCGCCGGGGATCGCTGCGTCCGGGGGTGGACGACCGGTGCCTCCCGGCGCGGCGGGAGCCTGATCAGCCGAAGGTGCGGCCCATCCGCTCCTCGAGGTCGGCGAGCGCGTCGGCCGGTGCCCGCTCCCCCCTGAGGGCGGGCAGGCAGGTCTCCTGCACGTCCTTGGTGAACTGGCGGTACTTCGTGGTCACCGGCAGCGGGCGGGCCGTGGCGAGCACCGCGTTCAGCGTCTTGAGCCGCGGCACCTCCTTCAGCAGGGCCGCATCCGTGGCGAGCTCGGTCAGCACCGGCCCGCCGGCCCCTTCCAGGACGAGTTCGCGCTGGACCGGCGGGGACGCAAGGTACCGGACGAACTCCCCGGCGGTGCCCTTGTTCCGCGCCTGGGCGGAGATGCCGAGGTTCCGTCCGCCGAGGACGGCCACCCCCTCGCCGTCGCGTCCCGGCAGCGGTGCGCTGCCCGTCCCGACAACCGCGGAGGCCCCGGCCTCGATCGAAGCGCCCGCGCTCCACCAGTCGCGGAGGAACACCAGCGAGCCGGAGGCGAAGGCACGACGGGCACCGTCGCCCGACCAGGTCAGCGCCGCCTCCGGCGTCGCCCCGGACGACACGTCCGCTGCGAGCCAGGACAGGCCTGCGGCCGCCGCGGGCGTGTTCACCGACGGCGTCCCGTCCGCGGTCACCAGCGACCCCCCGCCCGACCAGATCGCCTCGGCGAGGTTGCTGGTGAGGTCCGGGTGCGGCCCGAGCTGCCCGGCGTAGCACCAGCGGGCCGGTCCGCGTGCCATGAGCCGGCTGCACGCCGCGCGCAGCTGCGTCCAGGTTGTCGGCGGGGGTGCGTCGAGGCGGTCCAGCAGGTCGGTGCGGTAGTACAGGACGCCCGCATCGAGCAGGACGGGGTAGGCGGCCAGCTGTCCCTCGTGGGTGGCGGAGGCGACCGCAGCGGGGGCCAGCCCGTCGGTCGGGAACGCCGCGGCGGGAAGCGTGGCCAGCCAGCCGTTGGCCGCGAACTCCGCGGTCGCCGCCGGCTCCAGCAGCTCGACGGTGTACTCACCGCTGCCGGCCTGCGCCCGCGCGGCCTGGTCGGCAGCCCGCTGCCCGTCGCGGGTGGGCAGCTCCACGACGGTCACGGGCTCGTCGGGGTGGGCCTCGTTCCAGTCCGCGACGACCCGGGCGAAGCGTTCCCCCTCCCCGCTGCCGACGGCGAGGCTCACCGGGCCCCGCTCGCTCCAGCCGGCGTCGGCCACCGGGCTCGGGGTGGGGGGTTCGGGTGTCGTGCAGCCGCTCGCGACCAGGGCGGCGAGCGCGCAGAAGGCCAGCAGGCGTCGTCCTGCCGTCATCCCCACCGTGTGCCCTCCCTGCGCCGTGTCCGGACCCAGCCTAGGCCGAACGGCGGGGCGGGCACCGGAAAGCACCAGGGGCCCCGCCTCCGCGGGGCCCCTGGGTACGGCACTGTGCCGGACGCTCAGCCCTTCACGCCACCGGCCAGCAGGCCGCGGACGAAGTAGCGCTGGAGCGAGAGGAACACGACCATCGGCACGACCATCGACACGAACGCACCTGCCGCCAGCAGGTACCACCGGCTGCCGAAGCTGCCCGACAGCGTCGCGATCACCCGGGTGATCGGCGAGTACTCGGGACCGGCGAACACCAGCGCGACGAGCAGGTCGTTCCACACCCAGAGGAACTGGAAGATCGCGAACGACGCGATCGCCGGCACCAGCAGGGGCAGCAGCACCTGGAAGAACACCCGCACGTGGCCGGCGCCGTCCACCCGTGCCGCCTCGATGAGCGAGCGCGGGATCTCCTTCATGAAGTTGTGCAGAAGGAAGATCGCCAGCGGCAGTCCGAAGATGGTGTGCGACAGCCACACCGTCCAGAACGTGCCGTCCAGGCCCCACTGCACGTACTGGCTGAGCAGCGGGATCAGGGTGACCTGGATGGGCACCACCTGCAGCGCGAACACGAACGCGAACAGCGCGTTGCGCCCCCGGAAGTCGATCCAGGCGAAGGCGTACGCCGCGAGCAGCGCGAGCATGATCGGGATCAGCACCGCCGGGATCGTGATGATGAAGGAGTTGAAGAACGAGTCGGCGACGTTGCTGGTACCCAGGACGTCGACGTAGTTCTTCGTGGTGAACTCGGGATCGGCGAACACCGTCCACCAGCCTGTCCGCCGCACGTCCGCCGCCGGGCGGAAGGACGTGATCAGCAGGCCTGCGGTGGGGACCGTCCAGAAGATCGCGATCAGCACCGCGATGATCGAGGCGGCGGGCGAGCTCAGCCGGGTCTTGGCGTCGACGGCACGCTGCTCCTTGCGGGTCAGCTTGCGCGGGGTCTCCACGCGGGTGTCGAGGCTCATCGCTCCCCCTCCGAGATCCGCATCTGACGGACGTTGTAGATGATGATCGGCGCGATCATCACGAACAGGATGACGGCGAGCGCCGCACCGATCTGCGGCTGCCCCTGGTTGAAGCTCTGGATGTAGAACTCGTTCGCGATGATCGAGGTGTTGAAGTTGCCGCCGGTCATCGTGTACACGACATCGAAGGCCTTCAGGGTGCCCATCGCGATCGTGGTCAGCACCACGACGATGGCCGGGCGGACGCTCGGCACGGTGACCCACCAGAACAGCTTCATCCCGGTGACGCCGTCGACCTTGGCGGCCTCGATGATCTCGTCCGGGATGGCCTTGATCGCCGCGGACAGCACGGTCATCGCAAAGCCTGCCTGGATCCAGATCATCACCATGATCAGCATGAAGGTGTTCAGCGGCGGGTTCAGCAGCCACTGCTGGGGCTCCAGCCCCAGCCACACCATGACCTGGTTCATCAGGCCGATCTGCGGCTGCGAGGCGGGCTTGTACTCGTAGACGAACTTCCAGATGATCGAGGCGCCCACCATCGAGATCGCCATCGGCAGGAAGATCAGCGTCTTGGCAAACTTCTCGACCCGGGTGCGGTCGACCAGCACCGCGTAGACCAGGCCGAGGGCGGTGGCGATCGTCGGCACGAAGGCCACCCACAGCAGGGTGTTGATGATGACCGTGACGAAGGTCTCGTCAGTGAAGATGCGGACGTAGTTCTCCAGTCCGACGAAATCGGCACCGGTTCGGCTGAAGAACGAGTTCTTGATCGTCAGCATGCCGGGCCACAGCAGGCCGAACGTGATCAGCAGCACGGCGGGGCCGAGATAGCCGGCGACCGGGACCCACTTCGGCAGCTTGGGACGGTCCACCACGGCGAGGACCAGGCCCATCACCAGGGCGAAGAGCAGGATGGCCAGGATCATCACCGCGAATTTCTCGGGCAATGTCTCCGGCTTGAGTAACCAAAGCATCGTTGCCTTTCCTCTCGAGCGGAGAGCGGAGGGTCCGGGCTCGGCGACGAGCCCGGACCCCTCGATGTCAGCCTATGGCCGGATTACTTGGCCGGCCAGGACTTCTCGATGGCGTCGGCCACGTCCTGGCTGCTCTTGCCCAGGGCGATCCAGTCGGTCATCTGCTTCCAGAACGACCCGGCGCCGACAGCGGACGGCATGAGGTCGGAACCGTCGAAGCGGAACACGGCCTTCGGGTCGGAGAGGATCTGGTAGGACAGCTTGTCGACCGGCTGCACCAGCTTGTTGATGTCGAGCTTCTTGTTGGCGGACAGCCAGCCACCGTTGGGGGTGGCGTCAGCCTTCGCGTTGCTCCACTCGGGGCTGGCCAGGTACGCCTGGAAGGCCTTGACCTCGGGACGATCGGCGAAGATCGCTGCGAACTCGCCACCGCCGAGGACCGGCTTCTGGTCGGCGTTGATGCTCGGCAGGTAGAAGGCCCAGACGTCGCCGTCCTCGCCGACCTTCACGCCCTCGCCCCAGTTGGCCTGGTAGAAGGACGCCTGGCGGTGCATGTAGCAGGCGCCGTCGAGGATCGGCAGGCCGGCCTCGGTGAAGGAGGTGGTAGCGATGGTCTTCACGCCGCCCAGTCCGCCGTTGACGTACTTGTCGTTGCGCAGGATAGTGCCGGCCTTGTCGATCGCCGCGACGACCTTCGCGTCGTTGAAGGCGATGGAGTGGTCGACCCACTGGTCGTAGACCTCGGGACCGTTCACGCGGAGCATGATGTCCTCGATCCAGTCGGTGGCCGGCCAGCCGGTCGCGCCGCCGGACTCGATGCCCGCGCACCACGGCTTGACGTCACCGCTGGGGTTGTCCGCGACGATCTTGTCGGACAGGGCGATCATCTCGTCCCACGTGGTGGGGATGGTGTAGCCCTTGTCGGCGAACATCTTCGGGGAGTACCACACGAAGGACTTCACGTTGGCGCCCACCGGCACGGCGTAGAACTTGCCGTCGACGGAGCCGTAGCCCTTCCAGGCCGGGTCGTAGTAGGTCTCGACGTTCTTCACGGCCAGGTCGCCGGCCTCGATGACCTTGCCCGCGTTGTCGCGCACGAGGGTCTGCAGGAGGCCCGGCTGCGGGATGTAGGCGACATCGGGAGCGTTGCCGGCCTTGATGCGGACGGGGAGCTGGGCCTCGAAGTCACGCGAGCCCTCGTACTTGATCGTGGCGCCGGTGCACTCTTCGAACGGCTTGTAGGAGTCGATGTGCGGCTTCGCCTCCGAGTCGCTGGCGATCGAGGTGAAGATCGTGACGGTCTTGCCGGTCAGGTCGCCGTAGTCCTTGAACGCGGCGCACTTCTCGTCCGTCGCTGCAGAGCTGGCGCTGCCGGACGGGGCCGGGGTGCCACCGCTGCAGGCGGCGAGCGTAAGGAGCGCAGTCGCCGACGCGGCGACAACCAGCCCGCGTGCGATTCGTGCTTGTGACATTCAGTCCTCGCTTCTGAAGAATCTGGGCGCCCACGTTGGCAACCCTGAGAGCACTCTAGGCACGACGGGCCGCCTGTGGGCAGGGCCTTTCCCGGATTGTTATGGAACTCCAACCACCCCACCGCGATGTTGTGGGATCTGAATGGATTCAGTTGGGGTTTATCGATTCAAAATTGGCGCGTCGAAGAAGGTAAAACGAGTGACCTGAGTCGAAAACAAGCCGTGATCAGAGCGCTCTCGGACCCGGTGCACCCATGCCTCGGCAGGGTCGGAGAGCCCGGTCGCCGGGGCGTGGCGTGCCGGCCCGGAGACCCGGGGGAAGGGGTCGGTCAGCGACCGCGAAGGATCGACCGGACGATCAGTGCGAACGTCACCGCGCCGCCGACGGCGGCGGCCAGCAGGGCGACCCGCTCGGTGCGCAGGTTCCCCCGTTCGTCCACGACCTGGGAGCGTGCCTGCTCGAAGGTGCCCTGGGCGAACTGCCGGGCGTCGGCGACGGTGTTGGCGACGATCGCCTTCGGGTGCACCTGGTTGATCAGGCCCTCGACGCTGGCCGCGAGGCGCTGGCGGGCCGCGTCGAGCTCGGCCTCGATCTCCTCGCGCGTGCGGGTTGCCTGTGTCATGTGTCCTCCCAGCGGACGGCGTGTCGGGTCCGCACCAGCCTATGCCAGCCCGCTCGCTAGGGTGTCGGCATGAGCCAGCTGCAGCCGGGCGATCCCGCGCCCGCCTTCACCCTCCCGACCGCGTCCGACGGCGCTGTCTCCCTCTCCGACTACGCCGGCGGACGGGTCATCGTCTACTTCTTCCCCGCCGCCATGACGCCGGGCTGCTCCCTCGAGGCGATGGACTTCGACGCGGCGATGGGCGACCTCTCCGCCGCCGGCTACCACGTCGTCGGCATCTCGCCGGACAGCGCGGAGAAGCTCGCCCGGTTCGCCGCGCGGGACAACCTCCGGTTCCCGCTCCTCGCCGACCCGCAGCGCGATGTCCTCAGCGCGTACGGGGCCTTCGGGGAGAAGACGCTCTACGGCAAGAAGGTGGAGGGCGTCATCCGCTCCACCTTCATCGTCGACGTCGACGACGACGGCGAGGGACGCATCGACATGGCGCAGTACAACGTTCGCGCGACCGGCCACGTGGCGAAGCTGCGGCGCGAGCTGGGCGTCTGAGCAGCCGCCGTCAGGCCTGCGCCTGCCACGACCGGGACCCGGCGAAGCCGTCGCCGGCCGCGAACTGGTCCAGCACCTCGGTGGCGCCCGAGACGATCAGGTGCTCGCCCGGCTGCACCAGGCGTCCGTCCGGCGGGGTGGGCTCGTACTCCCCCGGCGCGTGCAGCACGGCCAGGGTGAGGATGCCCTCGGCACGCAGCTCGCCGATCGTGCGCCCGGCCAGGCGGCCGCCGGGCTCCGCGGCCACCTCCTCCATGCTGAAGGCGACCTCGGCGCGGGTCAGGGCCGCGTCGATGAACTCGATCACGCCGGGACGCAGCGCCAGGTTCACGATCCGGCGTCCGGCCATCGTGTAGGGAGAGACCGCACGGTCGGCACCGGCCTGGATGAGCTTCGAGATCACCGTCTCCGCACCGGCCCGTCCGACGATGAACAGCCCGGGGTTCAGTGATCGGGCCGTCAGGGTGACGTAGACGTTCTGTGCGTCGGAGTCGATCGCCGCCACCAGTCCCCTGGCGCGCTCGACCCCTGCCTGGCGCAGGACCTCCTCGGTGGCCCCGTCACCGTGCACCACGAGGTAGCCGGCGGCTTCCGCCCGCTGCAGCGAGTCCTCGCGGACGTCGATGACCACCACCTGGTGCCCGTCCGCCAGCAGGTCGCTGGCCACCATGGAGCCCACCCGGCCGTAGCCGCAGACCACCCAGTGGCCCCGGAGCCCGTCGATCATCCGGCTCATCCGCTTCGCCTTCCTCCTGCCGCTCGCGACGTCGGTGATCACGTTCTCCGCGACGACGCCCACCGTCCCGAAGATGACGCCGATCGCAGACAACGCCATGAGCATGGTCCACACCCGGCCGGCCAGGTCGAGCTCGTGCACCTCGCGGAAGCCCACCGTGGTCATCGTGGTGACCGCCATGTAGAGCCCGTCGAGGAACGTCCAGCCCTCCAGCACCATGTAGCCGAGGGCGCCGATGAGGGCCAGCGCGACGACCGCCAGCAGCCAGCCCAGGACGGGCCGGCTGGCCAGAGCCCTTCTTGCGGGGGCGGCGCCCTTCGGGCGTCCGAGCAGCCTCACGGCCGCATCCTAGGCCGCGCGAGCCCCTCCCGGGCCCTCCCTCGCAAACCCCCGTCCCACCCCACCCACCTCCCCACTCCCCCTGCGGCTCCCCACCCCCACCGCACCCCACCCCGCGGTCGCTGCCGAGTGCAACTCCCGCTACCGGAATTCCGGTAGCGGGAGTTGCACTCGGCAGCAGGAACGGGTGGTGGGGTGGGTTGGGTGGGTTGGG